>NZ_JBVJLY010000028.1:0-119504 GCF_055584485.1 Amycolatopsis sp. NPDC102522
TGTGTCGTCCACTCGGTCATACGGCACCACCGGCTCGGGTCCAGGTGGTCGTGAGTGGCAAGTGGGGTTAGAACGACACTTGCCACTCACGACCACCTCGCCAGCCGGATGCCCCGACAGCTTCACGCCCCGCTTCCCAGCCACCGCAACGTCTCCAGCGCCACAGCCACATCCACCGCGTTCTCCTCCAACGGCCGCGGAAGCAGCTCGTCGGCTCGCGCCAGCCGCCGCACGACGGTGTTCCGATGGGTGTAGAGCCGTTCCGCGGTCCGCGTCGTGTTGCCCAGTTCATGCACGTAGGTCCGGACGGTCTCCCGCGTTTCGATGTCGGCGTGCCGGAGTTCGCCGAGCGTGTCGGTGACGAACTCGCTCGCCTGCGCCGGGTCGCCGGTGAGCAGGACGAGTAGCTGGATGTCCTGGTACCGCGCGATCTGCCGCGGTGACGTGAGCCGGGCGAGCATCCGCTGGGTGGCGGCGGCGTCCAGGTGGCTGCTGCGGAAGCCGTCGATCCCGCTGCCGGGCCGTCCCAGCGCGACCCGGACGTCGGGGTGCGGCGCGAGGTCCTCGGCGAGCCGGTCCGCCCGGGGCGGGGTCCGGCCGGGCAGCCAGACCCACAGGGCGGCGGCGCTGGCGACGACGGTCAGCCGGTGCGAGGCGTCGCTGGCCCGCATGAGCGTCTCCGCGGCGGCTTCGAGCTGCCGGGACGACGGCGTGGCCGAGCCGCTCCAGACGATCGCGGCCGTATGCGGACCGGCGAGCGGGTAGCCCAGCTGGGCTTCGGCCCGCGAACGGCTGATGGGCGCGCCCTCCAGCAGCAGCGTGACCGTGGCCCGCCGTTCGGCGTGCGCGCCACGCGTCAGTTCGATGCGTTCGGCGGCCATCCGTTCGGACACCGCGGCGACGGTGTCCTCGATGAACGTGGTGATCGACAGCGACGAGACGTCCAGCAGTTCGCGGAGCAGGACCGGATCCGACGTGAGGTCGAAGCAGATCTGGATCCACCGGCGCCAGGCCACCCCCTGCGCCCGCCGGTAGGCGTCGAGCCCGCCGGAATCGAAGCCGCGGCGGACCATGTCGCGGGCGCCTTCGAGCACCTCCTGGTTCAGGTTCGCGGTGACCCGTTTGCCCGGATGCTGCACGTTGGCGGCGGCCCAGTGCAGCAGGTTCGCCAGATTCGCGCGTTTGGTCCCCTCGGTGAGCACGGGGTCCTCGGCGACCGCGCGCATGCTGTCCCCGCCGAGCGAGGCCTCGTGCAGCTCCTCGATCCATTCGGCGCGAGGATGCAGGACGATCTCCGCGCCTCGCCGGAACAGATCACGCGCCTCGGCGGACAGGGACGGCCATGGAGATGCGGCACTTTGCACCATGGGTCCATGATGATGGTGCAGATAGTGCTAGCGCAATTCCCCGGTGGACCCGCATCGTGGGGGGAACCGAGACGAGGCTGGAGTACCGCATGACGACGAGCACACCCGTCGAGCACCTCGACGTGGTCATCATCGGTGCCGGGATTTCCGGGATCGGGGCCGCGCGTTACCTGAAGACCGAGAACCCGGGCAAGACGTTCGCCATCCTGGAGGCCCGCGGCACGTCCGGCGGCACCTGGGACCTGTTCCGGTACCCCGGCATCCGGTCGGACTCCGATCTCCACACCTTCGGCTACGAGTTCAAGCCGTGGCGGGACAAGCAGTCCATCGCCGACGCGCCCCGGATCCTGTCGTACCTGCGTGAGACGGTCACCGAGAACGGCCTCGAGTCCAGCATCCGCTACCACCGCAAGCTGCTCTCGGCCGCCTGGTCGAGTGACGAGTCCCGCTGGCTGCTCGAGATCGAGCGCACCGACACCGGCGAGCGCACCCGGCTGAGCGCGGGCTGGCTGTTCAACGCGGGCGGCTACTACCGCTACGACGAGGGCTTCACCCCGCGCTTCGAGGGCCGCGACCGGTTCACCGGCACGATCGTGCACCCACAGCACTGGCCGGAGGACCTCGACTACGCGGGCAAGCGCGTCGTCGTGATCGGCAGCGGCGCCACCGCGGTCACCCTGGTCCCGGCGATGGCGGGGAAGGCGGCGCACGTGACGATGCTGCAGCGCACCCCGACCTACGTCATGCCGGTGCCGCGTGAGGACAAGATCGCCAACGGCCTGCGCAAGATCCTCGGCGACGAGCGGGCGTACGCGCTCACCCGCCGCAAGAACATCCGCAAGGGGCTCGCGGTCTGGCAGTTCTGCCAGAAGTTCCCGAAGACCGCCCGCGGGCTCATCCGCTACGTCAACAAGAAGCAGCTTCCCAAGGACTATCCGATCGACGAGCACTTCAACCCGCCGTACGACCCGTGGGACCAGCGGCTGTGCGCCGTGCCCGGCGGCGACCTGTTCGCCGCCATCCGCAAGGGGCAGGCCGACGTCGTCACCGACAAGATCGCGACGTTCACCGAAAAGGGTGTCCTGCTCGAATCCGGGCGCGAGCTGGAGGCGGACATCGTCATCACCGCCACCGGCCTGAACCTCCAGGTGTTCGGCGGGGCGAAGCTCAGCGTCGACGGCAAGCCGGTGATCCTGCCGGAAACCGTCGCGTACAAGGGAATGATGCTTTCGGACGTGCCGAACGCCGCGTTCGCGATCGGCTACACGAACTCGTCGTGGACGCTCAAGATCGGCCTGCTGTGCGAGCACTTCTGCCGTCTGCTGGCGCATATGGACAAACACGGCTACGACGTCTGCCGTCCCGTCCTCGCCGACCCGGACATGCCGACGCGGCCGTTCCTGGACTTCGCCGCCGGGTACGTGCAGCGTGCCCTCGACCAGCTTCCGCGCCAGGGTGACCGGCTGCCGTGGCTGACGTCGATGAGCTACCACGCGGACATCAAGCTGCTGCGCGCGGACGACATCACCGATCCCGAACTGCACTTCTCCCGCGCGAAGGTCCGGGAAGCGGTGAGCTCGTGACAGACAGCTTCGCCGACCTGCCCGGCGGCCCGCGGATCTGCTACCGCGAAGAAGGGCCCGCCGACGGCATGCCGCTCGTGCTGATCGCCGGGCTCGGCCTGGATCTCACGTCGTGGCCGCGGCCGATGATCGAGGGGTTCACCGGCCGCGGCTTCCGGGTCGTCACCTTCGACAACCGCGACGCGGGCCGCTCGGACCGCATCAAGGCGCCGAATCCCGGCAAGGTCCGGCAACTGCTGGCCCGGCCGCTGCCGGGGGCGTACGACCTGGGGGACATGGCGGCGGACACCGTCGGCCTCCTGGATCACCTGGGCATCGAGCAGGCGCATCTGGTCGGCATGTCGATGGGCGGCATGATCGCCCAGACCGTCGCCGCCCGAAACCCCGGCCGCGTCCTGTCGCTGACGTCGATCTTCTCCACCACCGGGCATCGCAAGGTCGGGCAGCCGGCGCGGTCTACGTTGCTGCGCATGGCGAGGCGGCCCGCCCGGACGGCCGAGGAGTCGGTGGTCGGGCATCTGGCGATGATGGGTCATCTCGGTTCGGCGAAGTTCCCGCTGGACAAGGACATCGAGACGGCCTGGGCCACCGAGCTGTGGGAACGGGCGGGCGGAAGGCGGGCCCGCAGCGGCATCGCCCGCCAGATCGGCGCGATCCAGGCCAGCGGCGACCGCACCGCCGAACTCGGCCGCGTCACCTGCCCGACGATCGTGGTCCACGGCGACACCGACCGCATGGTCCACCACAGCGGCGGCCGGGCGACCGCGGAAGCCGTCAAGGGCGCCCGCTACGTCGAAATCCCCGAGATGGGCCACCACATCGCCCCGGACCTCGTCGGCAGGCTCGTCGAGCTCACCGCCGAACTGGCCCTCGACCCGGCAGGAGAATCCCGATGAGCAGCGTTCGCGGCAAGGTCGCCGTCGTCACCGGCGCCGGTTCCGGCATCGGCCGTCAGCTGGCCCTCGAACTCGCGCGGCGCGGAGCGCGCCTCGCGGTGTCCGATGTGGACGAAACCGGCCTGGCCGAGACCGTCGCCGAGGTCAAAGCCCTCGGCGCGGAAGTGCAGGGCGCCGCGCTGGACGTCAGCGACCGGGCGGCCGTCCAGGAGTACGCGACTACGGTCGCCGGGCAATTCGGTGTGGTGCACCAGATCTACAACAACGCGGGGATCGCCGGCGGCGGGCAGACCGTCCTCGACGCCGATTGGGAGCTCTACGACCGCACGCTCGCGGTCAATCTCTTCGGAGTCATCAACGGCACCAAGGCTTTCCTGCCGCATCTGATCGACTCCGGCGACGGCCAAGTCGTCAACGTCTCCAGCCTCAACGGTTTCATGGCCCAGCCGACGCTCAGCGCCTACTGCGCCAGCAAGTTCGGCGTCCGCGGGTTCACCGAGGCACTGCGCACCGAGATGATCGCGGGCAGGCATCCGGTGCGGGTGACGGTCGTCCATCCGGGCGGGGTCAAGACCGGTATCGCCTCGGCGGCATTGAAGGAAGCCGAAGCCCGCGGCATCGAGCCCACCGCCGAACAGCGGGAACGTGTCCGGGTGTACAACGAAAAGCTGCTGAAGATGCCCGCCGACCAGGCCGCCCGCATCATCGTCGACGGGGTGGAAGCCGGGAAGCCGCGCGTGCTCGTCGGGAACGACGCGAAACTGGTCGACAGGCTCGTCCGGCTGCTCCCGCGTCTGTACCCGAAGCTGATCGTCGACTTCGAACGGCGGCGCCTCGCCCGCTAGCTCAGGCGAACCGTTCCCACGCTGACCCAGCACGCAGGTCGTCGTCGACAGCGCCCGCGACCAGGGATTCAACGTTGTCGGCCGAACGCTCGCAGAAGGAGCAGCGGTTCACGACGGATCCTCTCGTCGGGCAGCTCCTGACAAGGCGGCCGCGATCAGGCGTCGACGCTCCGGTGCCCGAACAAACCGAGCAGCCACGTGTAGCGAACGGCTTCGCGCGCCTGGCCGTAGGCGTCCTCGGTGCCGATCCAGATGGCCTGCGTGATCAGTTCGATCGTGGCGGCCACGACCGTCCGCGCGGTGAACGGCGGCGGTGGCGGCAATGTGGGATCGGTGGCACGCAGCCATTTCGCCGTCCGGTCGAAGACGGCTTCCCCTGCGCGCAAGGTGTTCTCCCGCGCTTCGAGCCCCGCGTCGCCGAGCGCGTAGATCTCCAGCAGGACGGCGCGGACGGCGACAGGGCGCCGGTGCACGTAGTCGACGAGGAAGTCGCAGCAGGCGGCGACGGCGTCCAGCGGTGTCGCGGCCCCGGCGCCCGCGGCGACGCCGTGGGTGATGAACTCGGTGGTGACCTCGCGATAGGCGGCGAGGAACGCGTCCTGTTTGCCGGTGAACTGTTCGTAGAACGAGGTCCGTGACACGCCCGCGGTGGCGGTGATGTGGCCGACGGTGGTGGCGACGTAGCCGCGCTTGCCGGCGTTCTCCAGTACGGCGTCGATCAGCCGGGCCCGCTGGGTCTCGGCGACCTCGTCGCGGCTGAGGTTGTGCGGCCCCTTCGGCAGCCTGCGGTGCTCGGTCACGTGCGGCACCGTACCGGTCCAGAACGCCGTGAAGGCCCCCTTCCCTGGTTTCAAAGTAGGGAAGGAGGCCTTCACGGACCATCGCGGTCAGCTGACCGGCACCTCCGGGGCAAGGGAGTTGCCGGGCGCGATCTTGCCGCAGGTGGACGGCGCGGTCTTGCCCGCGAACCGGTCGTTGAGCCAGCCGATGGCCTGCGGCGCCCAGGCGACAGCCGCCCCGACGTGGCTCAACGCGTTGTACTGGTCGTACTTGATCGACTTGTTGCCCGTGTCGCAGTACTGCCGCGCGAGCGAGCGCACGTCACCGGCGACCATCACGCCGTCACCGGTCCCGATCCCCGGTGGGTTGCCGAAAGTACCTTCCAGGACACCGTTGTTGCCCTGTGCGATGTATCCGGGCACGGTGGGAGTCGCGGCGGAGCCGAGGTTGATCTTGTTCACGGCCTCGACGTACGGCAGCACCTTGTTCGGGTTGATGTACTCGGGCTTGACGAACTTCTCCCACGTCAGCCCGGGATAGCGGCCGAGCGCGTCGACGATCGACGCCTTTTCCATGTCCTTGAGCACCTGAAGGCCGTAAGAATTCGCGTACGGCTTGAGATCGATGCCGAAGGATCGCGAGACCCCGATGAGCGCCATCGGAATGACGCCGGTCCACGCGACACTGCCGTTGACATACTTGAGATTGTGCGACGGCTTGACGAGCAGTCCGCCTTCGGCGAACCCGACGAGGTTCTTGTTGACTTCGGGGGCGTAATCCGGCGCGAGCGCGGCGGCCCAGCCGGTCGCGATGGCACCACCCGAATAGCCGATGAGACCGAACCGGGTCTTGTCGTTCATTCCCGTTCCCGGCGACCGTGTCGCGGCACGGATCGAATCCAGGGTGTTCGTCCCGTATTCCGGACCGGCGGCGAAGTTCGCCTTCTGGCCCTCGGTGTCGGGAATGACGACGTTGTAGCCCAGCAACAGCGCGGGCGCGATGAACAACGCCTCCGCGTTGGCGATCAGGCCGCCGAGCGAGAGGTCGCCGGCGATCGCCCTCGACGGGCCGTGCTCAGGATCGAGCGAGTCGTAGAACGATTGGTACGAAACGGCTTTGGTGCTGTCGCCGGTGAGGCTGCGCACCACCGAAGTGACGTTGGCGGACGGCTTCCCTTGTGCGTCGGTGCTCCGGTAGAGCAACTGGGTCACCTTGAGCGGCGTGGAAATGCCGATGATGTGGTAATTCAGCGTCCGGGTCTTCAAGACGGTTCCGGGGCTGTACGACGACAGCGGTTCGCTGCCGCTGTAGCTGTAGAACGAATCGGTCGCAGGAGCGGCGGAGGCGGCGGGCGCGGCGGCGAAAGTGACGACGAGAGCGATCGCGACGGCCAGCAGACGAGCGGGCTTTCGGGTCATGACTCCCCTTTGAATCATGAAGTGGATCACACGTTTGGATGTTCGGAACCTACCAGCCGGTAACCGATGGTGTACAGGGTCGTACATCATTTATTGTCGCGAATTCGACAATATTTCCTCCCGTGGTGTTCCGGTTTGGACGGAGCACGGCTCCGGCAGGGTGCGGGTTGTGATCCAGCACAAAAACGGCAGCGCGATCAGCGGGATCAAGGCCGTCCGCAAGGACGTGTGGTCGGCGACCGTGCCGATGAGGGGACTCGCGAGGCCGCCGATGCTGACCGTCAGGCCGAGAGTCACGCCGCTGGCGGTGCCGACCCGGGTGGGCAGGTAGTCCTGGGAGAGCGTGATCTGCAGGGAGAACGGGATGTACAGGCCCACCGCGGCCAGCAGGACGAACGGGAAGAACATCGGACCCGGCACGAACACGACCCCGGCGACCGCGCCGATGGTGGCTAGATACGACCAGCGGACCACGGTGACCCGGTCCCGGCGCCCGGCCAGTCTGCTGCCCAGCAGCGTGCCCGCCGCGCCGCCGAGGTAGAGCAGGAACAGTGCGGCGGTGCCTGTCGTCGTGCCGCCGCCGACCCGCTGCCGGGCGTAGAGCGAGATGAACGTGCTCAGCCCGACGAACACGATCGAGCGGAAGACGACGGCCAGCGACAGCCTCGCGAACGACCTCCAGTCGTCGACGCCGGCGACGTCCGCGGAGGAGTCACTGGTGCGGGCCGTCTTGGCGAGTGCGCGCAGTACCGGCAAGCAGAGCACGGAGCCGGCCAGCGCGGGCACGACGAGCAGTGGCGACATCCTGAGCCCGCCGACGGCCATGACCGCGGCGACGAGCACGGGGGCGGCGGCGAACCCGATGTTCCCACCGAGGGAGAACCAGCCCATGGTCGTATGCCTGCCGCCGCCGGCGATTCTCGCGACCCGGGCGGCCTCGGGGTGATAGGCGGCCACCCCGATTCCCGACACGGCGACGAAAGCGAGCGTCAGCGCGTAGGAGTCGACGAGTCCGCCGAGGCCGATGCCGAGTCCGCCGAGGACCGTGGCCGAGGGCAGCAGCCACGGCATCGCCCATCGGTCGGTCAGCGCGCCGAACAACGGCTGCGCCACCGACGACAGCAGCGACGCGGCGAGCACGATGCCCGACACCGCCGCGTACCCGTAGGCGCGCTCGGCGGCGAAGAACGGCACCAGCGCGGCCACCGAACCCTGGTACACATCCACACACGCGTGCCCAGCCGACAGTAGGACGATCGCTTTGTTCTTCGACACCCCGCCATGCTTGTCGTGGGCCGCCGTGTCGCGCTTCCGATAAAATGACAAACAATGACGGAAATCCGCCACTTGCCCGAAGCGCCGACACAGGTCCGCTCCCTGACCTCCGGCACGATGATCGACGCGCACCGCCACGACGACCACCAGGTCGTCTACGCCGCCCGCGGCGTCCTGGCCATCACCACCGACAAGGGCTCCTGGGTCGCGCCCGCCACCAGGGCCATCTGGGTACCCGCGGGGACCGTGCACGCCCATCAGGCGCACGGCGACCTCGAACTGCGCCTGGTCGGCCTGCCCGCCACGGTGAACCCGTTGCGGCTGAACGAACCGAGCGTGCTGGCCGTCGGCCCGCTCCTGCGTGAGCTGATCCGCGCCTACACCGATCCGCCGCACGACGACATCCCGGAACGCCGGCGACTGCGCGCTGTCCTGCTCGATCAGCTTCGCGCCTCGCCGCAGCAACCCCTCCACCTGCCGACGCCGGACGATCCCCGGCTTCGTGCGCTGTGCGAAATCCTGAGCACCGACCCGGCCGACAACCGGACACTGGCTGAACTCGGCGCACGGGTCGGGGCGAGCGATCGCACCCTGGCCCGGCTCTTCAAGGCCGACCTCGGCATGACGTTCCCGCAATGGCGCACTCAGCTGCGGCTCTACCGCGCCTTGGCCCTCCTGGCCGAGAACACCCCGGTGACCGCGGTGGCGCACGCCTGCGGCTGGTCGTCCACCAGCGCGTTCATCGACGTCTTCCGCCGCGCTTTCGGGCACACCCCGGGCACGCACTTCGCCCAGACCTCGTGAGTGGCAGGGACGGTTCTAACCGTCGTTACCACTCACGAGGCCCAGCACCTGCTCGCCGGGCGGGGGTCGGGGTAGTCGTGAGCGGCAAGTGGGGTTGTTGAGAGGTAGGGCAAAGGTGTCACTCAGGGTGAGTGGTGTGTGGAAATAGGGACGCTCGATGTCCCTATTTCCACACACCCCCAACCCGGCCGTCGTGACCGGCGTCGCGCAGAGTCACGTGTGCCTTTGGCCCGCCTCGCCGGCTACCGGTGAACGCGAAGCGGGGCCGGTCCACAATGGACCGGCCCCGCTTCGCGTTCGATTCTTTCTTACGCCTCGCTACGGCGACGACGGACCAGCAGCACCATCAGCACACCCGCGCCGAGGAGCGCGCCGCCGATGACCAGCGGCATGGTCGCGGACGCACCGGTGTTGGCCAGCTCGTTGCCGCCACCCGACTCGGCGCCACCGGGCGTGGTGGGGGCCGGGGTCTCGCTGGCGGGCGCGCCGCCCTGCTTCCAGCTCGCGGTCGCGTTCGCGACGACCGAGGTCTTCTCGGAGTCCGCGACGATCAGCGACTGGGCGGGGACCTTGGCGTAGTTCTCGCCCACGAACAGGCGGCCGGTGTCGAGGTGGCCGCTCACCTTCAGCGAGAACGAGCCCTCGCCGTCCTTGGTGTCCTTGGGAACGTCGACGAAGACCTTGGTGCCGTCCTTGATGGCGGAGGCCTTGATCTCCTTGCCGTCGGCGTCGACGACCTTGACGCCCTCGGGCAGCTTGCTGGTCAGCTCGGTGATGTCACCGGTGGTGGCCACGCTGAACGGGCCGATCTTGCTGCCGGTCGCGCCAGAGGCCTTGGCCGGGCCGATGTCGAGGGTCGGCTTCGGCTGCTGGCTGATGCCGACGTTCTCTTTGCCGGTGAGGTAGTCGTAGAGGGCGAGGACGTCGGCCGAGGCCGCGGCGTTCCCGTCCATCAGCGGCTTCTCGCGGTCGAAGTCCTTGCCGTCGCTGAAGTGCCAGACGGCCGCCTGTGTCGCGGTGACGGCCTCACCGACGGACAGGCCCTCGTTGAGCTTGACCCCGCTCTTGCCGAGCGTGCCTTCGATGGCCTTCACGCCGATCGCCGGGTAGCCGTGGTGCAGCACCCAGTTGATCTTCGCGTTGTTCTTGTTGAACGGCGAGTCCGCGTCCGGGTACTTGTTCCACGGGCGCTCGATCATGTCCTGGTCGGTGCGCATGTTGACTTCGATCTGGACGCAGTACATCTTGAGTTTGCTGCCGTCGGAGAGCTTCAGCTCGAACAGCTCCGGGACGTAGTGCTTGGGGTCCCCGAAGTTGACGCTGTAGCCCCTCTCGCCGGCCTTGTCGACGACCCGGCCCCGCGCCGCGCCGTCCTCGGCGAGTGCGGCCGGAGCGGCCATCGTCAGTGCGACGGCCGCGGTGGCGACCGCGATCCCGCCGCGAACCAGAACTGACCTGCCGTGCATGTGTCTCCCATCCGAATACGGACCACGAATCCCAGTGCCGCGTGCGACCACAGGCCCCGACCGCAACGGCTCGCCCGGACGGGGGATAACTAATCCCATCGAGCGAGAGCGGAGCATACAGAAGTCAGACATGTGGCTACTCCGGGGTATGGCTCATGTCCGAATTGCCCCGAAAGAAGAGTGAACGCCAAGAGAATGATCTTGGGCGGGTAGATGACCTTGCGTGACGTGGTCCGATGGCGATCCTCGTCTCGCAGCGGCGGGGTCGGTCCGGGGTGGCAGGCGAGTGCTCTGGGGGAAGAATCCTCGAAAGGGAATCTTCGGCATGTCCCGGAGTGGATTTCCCGTCGATTCGGGTAGTGTCTCCATTCGCTGTTTTTGTCACCGCATTATCGCGCCTGTTGATTTCAGGCTATTTGCGTGCGCGGAAGCGCGAATAGCGCCGGGTGTCGGAGATCACAGTATGTGGCGACGGGGTTCGCGCCTCCTGCTTTCAGGGGTGTCGCAGACTTGCGTCTTGGTTCTTTCGGGTGGATGTTTCCGGCTCGCTGGGGGAGATCCCGCTCGGCGAGGTAGACAGGGAGGTTCGAGGATTTGTCGGGAGTTCTCGGATGAGGCTTGACAGTGTGACGCGACACGAATCTGTGTACGGGTATTGCGCGAACAAAAGAATATTGCAGTGCGGGGGAGGCACGGGCATGCGTTTTTCGGCGCGTAACCTGCGATTCTGTTCATCGTGGAATTCTGTGATCGGTGACGGGAAATCGCGGCGGCGCAATTCGGATCCGGATCGTCTCCGGTCGGGGTGCCGTCATGGGAGATGACATCGGCACGGTGTCGTCGGCACCTGTCGTCACGTCACCCTCCGGCACTCCTGTTCCCCGGCAGCTGCCTCCGGTGCCGGCGCATTTCACCAGCAGGATCGCTGAGCTCGAAGCGCTCGACTCGGCCGCCGTCGGCCAGGAGGGCGACTCGGTCGACCAGCTGCCCGCGGTGACCGTCGTGGTCGGTCCCGGCGGAGTGGGCAAGACCGCGCTCGCCGTCACTTGGTCGGTCCGGAACGCCGGGCGTTTCCCGTCGGGGCAGCTGTACACCGATCTGCGCGGGTTCTCCCCGGAGACGGCTGTTCCACCCGAGGAGGCGCTTGGAGCGTTCTTGCGCGCGCTCGGCGTCCCTCCGGAGCGGGTACCGGTCGAGCTGGCCGAGCAGGCGGCCCTGTTCCGGACCACCACGGCGGGAATGCGCTTGCTGCTGGTGGTGGACAACGCGATCTCGGCCGCCCAGGTCCGGCCGCTGATCCCTGCCTCGGCTGGATGCGTCGTAGTGGTCACCAGCAGGTTGAGACTGGACGGTCTGCACGCGGAGGGCGCGCGCTTCGTCGACATGGCGCCCCTGCCGCAGGAGCACGCCGTCGAGCTGCTGACTCGATCGGTGGGGAAGTCGAGAGTGGCCGACGAACTGTCCGATGTCATGACACTGGCGTTCTTGTGCGGCCGGCTGCCGATCGCGCTCCGGGTGGCGGGCGCGCGCCTGGCGTCCCGGCCGAAGTGGCCGGTGTCCAGGATGGTGGCCGAGCTCCGCGACGAGCGACTGCGTTTGACGAGGTTGTCGCCGGTGGGGGAGGCGTCGTTGACGGCCACCTTCGACTCGTCGTATGCGGCGCTGCCGTCGCACGCGGCCCGGCTTTACCGGCTGGTCAGTGAACACCCGGGGCTGACGGTCGAGGTGGGAGCGGCGGCCGCGGCCGCCCGGGTTTCCGACGACGAGGCCGCGGACGGGCTTCAAGTGCTGGCGGATGCGAGTCTCCTCGAGGAGATCGGCGAGGGTGGCTACCGCTTTCACGATCTGGTGCGGCTACACGCGCGGGCGTTGCCCGACGACGAGCGTTTCGAAGTCGTCCCGCGGATCGCGGAGTGGTATCTGCACCGGATGACGCGGGCGAATCTGGTGGTGATCCCGATGCGATGGCGGATCAGCACCGTGCGCGCCCGGTACGAGGATTCGCCGTCGTTGTTCGCCACGGGTGTCGAAGCCCTTGGCTGGCTGGACGAACGGTTGCCGGACATCATCGAGCTGCTCGACGAGACGTACGCGCTGCGGCACGACGAGCTGGCCTGGCAACTGTGCGAAGCACTCTGGGAGCTCTTTCTCCATCGCAAGCACTATCAGCTTTGGCTCCGGACGCATGAAGTCGGCATCGCCGCGGCACATCGGTGTGCCGACGCGATCGCCGAAGCGCGGTTACGCTGCCAGCTGGCCCGCGCCTATCTGGATCTCGGCCGGTTCGAAGCCGCCGAAGGCGAATGCTTGAAGGCCGCGGAGCTGGCGAAAGGAGCCGGAAGCCGCCACAACGAATCCGTGGCTTTGGACCAGCTGGGAATGGCGGCGCAAGGCCGCGGCGACTTCAAGCGGGCGGTCGAGTTCTTCAGCGAAAGCCTCGTGATCGAAGGGGAACTGGGGATCGACCGCGGCGTCGCCCAGCGGCACCGCCGGATCGGCGAGGCCTTGCTGCAGGCCGGCCGGACCACCGACGCCGCCCGGCACCTGCGCCTCGCGCAAGAGATGTTCAAGGAGGTCGGCGATGTCAAGGACGAGGCCAAGGTCGCCCTGTCGCTGGCGCGGATCGACGCATGGGCCGGCGAGATCACCGCGGCGAAACGTGAGCTCGACCGCGCCGCCGCGGTGCTCGACGAGTCAGGTTCGGCCGTTTACCAAGCCGATGTGTTGTTGGCCTACGCCGAGGTCGCTGAGCTCGAGGGCGATTTCACCGCCGCTCGCGGCCATCTGACCAAGGCACTGGATCTGTGCCGCCCGATCGGTGGGCTGCGGGTGGAGCAAGCCGGCACTCGGCTGGCCGCCTTGGACGCCCGGCGTGATCGCCCGCAACAGCCGGAGTCGGCGGCGGGCGAGCAACCATAAGTAGGCACCCGCACCTGCCAGCTCCGCGGACTCGCACGGGATGACGGCCACGTCTCCTACGCGGTCGCCGACAAGGCAGAGCCCGGGGGAACACGCGACGGCGACGATCGTGAGACCGGGTAGCCGGTCGAAGTCCCTCGCGATCACGGATCGGGCGGCCGCGATCAGGTGTGGTCCGGAGTGGACGAGCACGTCGGCGAGGGAAGCGCGGGTTCCGTCATCCGCTCTCGACAGCAGGAACGAGCCTCCTCCGGCGTTGATGCGGTAGCTCCCGGTGTGAGGTGAACAAGTGACGAGCAGTCGCGCTCCCGAGGTCAGCACGGCAGCACCTCCGCCATCGGCACCGGGGACACCGGGATCGCCCGGGCGGGTTCGCTCAAGCCGAGGAGCCGGTACATCTCGGCCCGCAAGATCGTTCCGGCGCGACCCGGCCGGGACGAAAGCAACGCACGGACCCGCTCGGCCACGCCGGCGGACTCCGCCTCGCGCAGCTGGGGGAGAAGAGGACTGTCAGGTGTCCACCGCGGCGCGTGTTCGGCGATGACCGCGCTGGGTGTACCGGGCAGCAACGGCTCGGTGCCGTCCACGGCCAAGAGCACCGGCTTCCCGATGCCGGCCGCGTAGCCGGTCACGGAGCCGTAATCGCCGATGACGTGGTCGGCGGCGATCAAGGCCGCCCGCCAGCTTCCTTCCGGCCGCAGGAGGGTGAGCCCGGATCGCAGACAGTCGGCCAGCCACGTGCGAACCTGCCAAAGGCTGTGGTGCGACCAGATCTGGGGGTGCAGCACCCCGAGCACCCGGAAGTGCTCGGGCGGGAGTTCGCGGAGAACTCGTTCGAACAGGTCGTGATGACGTCCGAAGGCCGAGCGATCGGACCAGGTCGAGGTGACCACCACGAGCCGCCGGTCGTCGGGGACACCGAGGACTCGCCGGTAGTGATCGCGAAAGGGAAGGCTGGCGGTGAGCCGGTCCAGGGCGATGTCACCAGCGACGATGGCTGCGGGAACCGCACGAGGGCAGGTCTCGGCGAGGACGTCTAGCTCGCGGTCGTGGACGAGCACGATCGAGTCCGCACGGACTCGTCCTTCGCGCATCAGCTGGCTCGCCTCGAGCCCGATCTGAGGTCTCCAGTCGCGGCCGGCGCCCGGGGGCCGCCACGGCCGGTACTGGCCGAACCCGCCGCCGTGCGGGATCAGCAACACCGGCCCCGCGACTTCGTCGATGCCACGTTGGCTGGCGGCGAGGATGAGGTCGTACTCGCCGCGCCGTGCCTGTGCCCAGGGCAGGACGACCCCGCCTTGGGCCTCCACGAAGTCGTGAGTGGCACGCCAGGACTCCCACTCCGGTACGGCGAAGATCAGCTGGACACGGTGATCGGCCTCGAAGAGCGGGAGCAGATCGAGAAGCCGGTTTCCCGCGACGATGTGCGGGATCATCACCAGTACGGATTTGACGCCCTTGCGTGTCGCCCAGTGTTGATCGGGACTTCCCACCGGACTACGGACCCACGATGACTCGGTCATGACATTTCCCCTCGCTCGAACTCCGGTATCCGCAGTCAGCATGGGAGTGAGCGTGGAGAAAACGGCTTCGGCCGGTGGTCAGTTCATTGACAGATGATCAACGGTGATCGCCATAGTTTGACAATTATGTCGATGACCTGGCCTTACGCGCCGACAAGTGGAAAAATCATCCGGCGGGACAGGGGTGGCGAACCCGGGTTCGCCATGGGGAAGGGGCGCACTCGTGGAAATCGCTTTCGGAATTCTCGGGCAGACGGCCATGCTAATGCACGGGAACGTGGATGTGAACTGGGCCGGCCCTCGGCCGAGACAGGTGCTGACAGCGTTGCTGACCGCGCCGAACCGCCGGATGCCGCTGGACGTCATAGTGGACTGGGTGTGGGAGGAGCACGAGGGGGAACCACAGAACGCCCACTCCACGCTTCACCAGAACGCGACCAAGCTGCGCCAGGCGTTCCACGAAAAATCCGTGCCCGCAAACGTGAGTGTGGGCAAAGGCAGCTGCCTTCTGGAAGTCGAACCGGGACTGATCGATCACTTCGGTTTTCAGGCCATGATGGACAAGGCTCGTCGATTTCGTGAACTCGGTCAGCACGACCGCGCGCTGATCGAAGCGCTGTCGGCCATCCGGTTGTGCCGGGACGACGCCCTGGCCGATCTTCGGACCGAGCGTGCCGACGGATGGCGCACCCGATGGGCCCGTAGCGAGTGGATTCCGGCCAACGCGTTCGTTGTGGCGGAACAATTGGCAACCGGTCAAGCCGATGTCGCGGTGCGGAAACTGGCGGAACTCGAACAGGCTCATCCGATTGAGCTGAGCTTCGCGAAATTGAGAATTCGCGCGCTGGCCGAGGCCGATCAGCCCGCCGAAGCCGCCGACTTCTTTCGGGCGACGTATGCCCGTTACCGTGAGGCGGGAGAGACAAGAGCGGCGGAAGAACTGCGGGCTGTCAACAACGAGGTACTCATCCGGCCGGATCGGGTGATTCCGCGGCGTAAACCGGTCAAGTCCGATTCCGCTGAGCAAACCGAGCACGTGATACGGCATTTGCCGTCCGACGTCGACGATGTCGAGGGAAGGGTCGACCTGATCGCGCTGCTCGACGCCTACACGACCGATTCTGCGGGCGCGCCCAGACGTGCCGCGGTGGTGGTGAACGGTGGGCCCGGAGTCGGGAAGACGACCTTGGCGGCCAAGTGGGCCCATCGCGCCGAGCGACGCTATCGGCACGGCGCGGTCATGCTGGACCTTCGCGGTGACAGTCAGGCCGCGCGGGCGGACGCGGGCGAGATAGTCGACACGCTCTTGTCGTTGCTGGACTTTCCGGTCGACCAAGTGGTCAACCCGATCGCACGCGCCGCGAAACTGTCCGCGCTGCTCGCCCGGCGTTCGATGCTCGTGATCCTCGACAACGTGCGCAGTTCCGATCAGGTCGCACCGCTGCTGGGTGTGCTGTCGTCTTGCACGGTGGTGATCGTTTCCCGATGGCGGCTGAAGTCCTTGTCGGCGAAACTGACCCCGCCGGTGATCAAAGTCGACCCTCTCGGCGATGGGTATTCCGCGTCTCTGCTGACCCGGCGGATCGGTCGCCGCGCGCGAGACGACGCGGAGGGGGTCGAAGAGCTGGTACGGCTGTGCCGTGGCAACCCGTTGGCGCTGACCCTGGTGGCGGAGCGCGCAGCCTCCCGGGCGGGTACGCGGATGCGGACCTTGGCGAGCCAATTGCGTGACGCCGAGCTGCTGCTGAGCATCGGCGAAGAAGGAGACTGGCCGAGTACGAGCCTGAGGTCCGCCTTCGCTCTTTCCTATCAGGACCTTGAGCACGCCGAGCGGCGCGTGTTCGCGCTGATCGGCCTGCATCCGAGCACCGAGATGACCAGTGAGGTCATCGCCGCGGCGGACGGGCGTCCGGTGTCCGAGGTGCGACGCTCACTCGACATACTTGTCGCCGCGCATCTGATCGAACACCCCGCGGACCTCGACAGGTATCGCGTACACGATCTTCTGCACCTGTATGCCGCGTCTTTGGCCGCTCAGCTGTCCGATGTGGACCTTGCGCGGCGGAGGATGTTCGAGTTCTACCTGCGTATGGTCATCGACGCCTACCGGTTGCAGGTCCCGCACAAGAAACTGCTGAACATGCCCCCAATGGTAGTGACGACGCCGACGCCCGGGTTTGGCTCCGTCTCCGAAGCGCGACAATGGGTACTGCGGGAAAGAACCACGATCATGGCGGTTATCGCGACGTCGGAGGGGGTTCTGAACGGAATTTCGTGTGTGCTTCCCGCTATGACAACGGAATTCTTTATGCTGCAGGGAAGATTTCCCGACGCGGTCGAAGGGTTGACCATCGCCGTCCGGGTCGCGACGGCGCAAGGTGACGTGGGTTCGCTGGCTTCGTGTCTGAACGATCTGGCGGTCGTGCACATGCTCATCGGTGCTGACGACGCGGCCGAACGGTGCCTGCTGCGCGCGCTCGAACTGGTCGACGCCCACGGGATCGCGGTCGGCAGCGCGACGGTCAGGCTGAATCTGGCCCGTGTGCATCTCCATGCCGGCCGCGCGGCCGAAGCGGTCGAGAGGTACCGGAAGGTGCTGCCGTCCGTTCGT
Source organism: Amycolatopsis sp. NPDC102522 (assembly GCF_055584485.1). Taxonomy (NCBI): domain Bacteria; kingdom Bacillati; phylum Actinomycetota; class Actinomycetes; order Pseudonocardiales; family Pseudonocardiaceae; genus Amycolatopsis; species Amycolatopsis sp. NPDC102522. Next base: position 17,488 of record NZ_JBVJLY010000028.1, read on the forward strand.
GAACTGGGTGATTCGATGTTGTGTGCCATCGCGGAACGCCGGTTCGCGGACGCGCTGGTCGAAATGGGCGGCCATGACGAGGAGGCGCTCGGTCTGTATCGGGAGGCCTCGCGGCGCTGGCGCGAGGCCGGTGATGTCACCGAGTTGAGGCGGGTACACGTCACACTCGGCGCGTTGCTGGTCCGGCTCGGCAGGTTGGACGAAGCGTCGGTGGAATGTGCTGCCGGGGCCGCGTTGGTCGAGGAGAGTCAAGATCTCCCGACGTTCATGAAGCTCAATACGGTGCTCGCGCAACTACGGCATGCGGAAGGCGACGACGGGGCGGCGTTGCGGCACGCGAATCGGGCGGTCGTGTTGGCGAACCGGTCGCGGCACGCGACCGGACAGGCGCGGGCCTTGTCCGTCCTGGCGAGGGTCGTCTGCGATCACGGCAACCCCGATGAAGCGCGGAAGCTGTGGCGGGACGCCGCGGAGTTGTATCGCGGGCGGGCGAGAATCGCCAAGGCTGACGCGATCGAGGCCTTGCTGGCCGAACTCGACGCGAACGGCCCGCTTGTCCCGATGGCTCGTGAAGGTGAGGGGGACACCGTGGCGATGCCCTCACCGCATCTTCGGATCCTCCGTGAAGGCCGCGTCTAAGCGAAGCCGCTGTACCGGCGAGTAATCACCTAAAGGAGTGATCTCGCGTTTGAGTTTTCTACTCAAAGGTGTTTTTGGGACTGGCGTACATGATTTAATGGCGAATATTTCTCGCCCTCAAGGCCCTTCTTGGCCTACTTGTCAGTAGGCCAAGAAGTGTGGCTCTTGCGGCGCTGGTGATCCGGTCTTTCGTGGCCGGGATTGCGGGCATCTGACATTGAGAACTTGCGCCCGCGCAGAGTGAAGCAGCACGTCAAACCATCGTGTACCGTGTCGCTGGCCAATATTCACGGTGGTGTGGTGGGGCCGCTTTTCGTTCTCCCGGGGGTATGAGTAATCTGACTCCGTCGCTCCACAAGGGGACCCCCAGTCAGTGCCTGATGAATCTCCGAGGAAACTCTTCGTGAGCTTAAAGATTCTAGCTTGTCCGGCTGAGCCCGGCATGTATCGAGCCGTAAGAAAGGAGCTAGCCGGAGTGAGTCCATGTATTTGGATCGTGTACGCGGTGCGACGATGAACGTGGCGGGCCGCGAGTAGGTCCCGGTCCCCGGGCGTGACGATGTCCGCTCGGGGACCGGCCCCGAATAGTCGGGCGGGGCGTGGCTACTGCCGCCCTCGCGGGCGAAAGACGACGCCTTCGGCGAGCAGGATCCGGCGGGTCTGGTTGTAGCTCATGCCATGGATGTCAGCCAGCTGCCGGATGCTCCGGCCCGAGAAGTAGGCGTTGACGAGTCCCGGCGGGGTGGGCGGCAGCTGGATCTTCGGCGGCCGAAGGGTGACGCCGGCGTCCAGCAGCGTGGTCCGCACCTTCCGGTAGCTCAACCCGAAGTGCGCGGCCAGGCTTTCGATCGTCTCGCCGCCGTTGTAGCGGCGAACGAGTTCGCCGCTCGGCGATCTGGCGCCGCCAGTGTCGGTATGTTCCCCGGCGCCGCCATCGTCTTCGGTCATCGGATCATCGCCGCCCCGAACAGCCGATCGATCGTCTTCCGACATGAGGACCCTGCTGGGCCGGGTTTCAGCCCGATCTTCCAGTCAAGGGCATCGAGGTTCGGACTCAAACCGCCGACCGAGTACTTCACCCGACTGCGGTGGCCTTCATCGATGTGGGGCCGACGGCTCGCGGTGTGCATGGTCTCCATTCCGTGGTTGCTTCGAGGCATCGCGATAGCTCGAAGGTGGCGACTTTCGGCGGAAAGAAACCGACAAAAAGCTCGCGTATGGAGGTACCGCCGCTGCTCCGCCCGCTGTTGAATTGGACCAGACCATTCAACGGTGATTGGAGTCCACATGACGCGACGGCACCTCCGCCGGGGGTTGTCCCTGGTGGCCGGGCTCGCCTTGGCTGGCGCGCTGCTCCCGGCCGCGAGCAGCGCGGAACCCCAGGAGGCGCGGGGCGTTCCGCTCGGCGAGCTGACCGCCACGGCGACCCAGGTCGCGTCCGGGCTGGTGAACCCGACCGCGATCACCGCGCTCAACGACGGGAGCGGCCGGATCCTCGTCGTCGAGAAGAGAGGCGTCGTCCGGGCCTACCATCCGAAGACCGGGCTCGCCGCCAAACCGGTGCTGGACATCAGCGACAAGGTGAACGGCGCGGACGTCGAACGCGGGCTGCTCGGGCTGGCGATCGCCAAGGACAAGCGGGTCTACGTCGCCTACACCCGCAAGGCCGACAGCGCGGTGACACTCTCGCGGGTCCGGCTGGACACCGGCGAGCTCACCGAACTCATCACCCAGCCGCATTCCGAGTTCCCCAACCACAACGGCGGCCAGCTGGCGTTCGGCCCGGACGGGTACCTGTACTGGGGGATCGGCGACGGTGGCGGCGGGGGCGATCCGCTGGCCAGCGGGCAGCGGCTGGACACGCTGCTGGGCAAGATCCTGCGCGTCGACGTCAACCGCGCGTGCCGTCCGCTGCGGTACTGCGTCCCGGCGGGTAACCCGTTCGTGGGCGTCGCGGGTGCGCGGGCGGAGATCTGGTCGTACGGGCTGCGCAACCCGTGGCGGTTCTCCTTCGACCCGGTCGACGGTTCGCTGTGGATCGGCGACGTCGGCCAGGGCCGGTTCGAGGAGGTCGACCATCTCGCCAAGGGCAAGGGCGGCGCGAACTTCGGCTGGTCCTGCAAGGAGGGTCCGGTCGTGTTCGACCAGACGCGTTGCAAGGACGGCGTGACCTATACCGAGCCGGTCTTCCACTACATCTCCGGCGCGGAGGGTTGCGCGGTGATCGGCGGGAACGTCTACCGCGGCAAGAAGTACGCGTCGCTGATGGGCGGGACCTACCTCGCCACCGACTTCTGCCAGGGAACGGCCTGGGCCGTCCGCAAGAAGACCGACGGCACCTACGAAAGCGCCCGGATCGGCGAGTTCCCGCTCGACGCCACCACGTTCGGCACCGACCAGAACGGCGAGCTGTACCTGGCCGACGAGCGGCCCGGCGGACTGCATCGGATCTCGTTCGCACACAAGGGCTGACAAAGCTCCTCGGCCGCGTCCGCCCGGCGCGGCCGAGGGCTCACTCCCCGCGCGGCAGCCGGACTTCGACCGTCCAGCCGCCACCCGGAGCGGGGCCCGCCTGTGCCGAACCGCCCAGCGCGGCGGCCCGTTCCCGCATCCCGACCAGCCCCATCCCGCCGCCGGTGTCCGGCGCCGGACGCTGTTCGGCGGGTCCGTTCGTGACGACGAGCGCGACGGTTTCCGGGGAGAACGCGAGTTTCACCGCGCGCCCGGTGCCGGGGGCGTGTTTGGCCGCGTTCGTCAGCGCTTCCTGCGCCGCGCGGACGAGGGTGTGCGCGACGCTGCCACCGAGCGGACCCGCAGCGCCTTCGACCTCGAACGCCACCGCCTCGTTCGCGCACAGCGCGGCCAGGGTTTCCTCCAGCGGCAAAGCGTCTTCGCGCAGCTCGTGCACTGCCTGCCGCATCCGCCCGATGCCGTCCACCGCCAGCGACCGGGCACGGCGCACGGCGTCGCCGGCTTCCGCGTCCCTGCCTTTCGTGCCGAGCGCGTCGGCCATGTCGAGCTGCAGGGCGATCCCGGTCAGCGAATGACCGAGGACGTCGTGCAGTTCCCGTGCGATCCGCGTCCGCTCCAGCAGCGCGGCCTCCCGTGACTCGGACGCGGCGGCGCGGCGGGCTTCGACGGCGGCGCGTTCGGCGTTGAAGAGCGCGTCCCGCCGGTCGCGGCGCGCGATGCCGAGCAAGACCGGCAGGCCCACCGAAAGCGCGAGCCACCACGGCCACTCGTCCGCGTCCGGGGTCACCGCGCCGACCACCGCGACCGCCACCGCACAGCAGACGGCGTCGAGGACGGCGACCCGGACAGCCAGGGAACGGGAGGCGAGTTTGATCCCGGCGACCGCGGCGGCGAGATAGGCGAACATCGGTGCGAAGGTGTTCGGGGCCAGCGGCAGGAGCACGGCCGCGGACACGGCATATCCGCTCGAGAGCAGGAGCTGTGTCCGCCGCGGGATCCGGTCCCACGGGAAGAACGAGGCCGCCGCGAGGAGCGCGACGAGCACGAAGAGTGCCGTGGCCAGAGGCCGGGCATGGACCTCCTGGGTGAAGATCCCGACCCCGGTCGCGACGATCGCCGCCGTGATCAGGGCGGGCCGGAACAGCCGGTCGGCGAGCCGTTCGAGACGGAGCACCGTCGCGTTTCCGGTCATCGGGGCTCCTTGGGTGGAGAGGGTTCTCCACCCGAAGATACGGCCGTCGCCGCACGACGGCCCGCGTCCACCGCCATAACGTCGGAGTGTCTTCAAAACCTGCCCGAGGGGGAAACGATGAGCACTCCTGTCCAGATCGTCCTGATCATCGCCGCGGTCGGCTATGTCCTCATCCGCCGGCTGGCCGGGGATGTGGCCGAGGCCAAGCGGATGCTGTTGCTGCCCGCGATCCTGTCCGTGATCGGGCTGTCCAATGTGGACGAGAGTGTGCAGTCCGCGACCGCGGTGGCGTTCCTGGTGGGCACCCTCGCGGTGAGTGTCCTGTTCGGAGTCCTGCGGGGCGCGAGCATCCGGATCTACCAGCAGGACGGCGTCGCGCACATGCGCTACACCTGGCTCACGATCGCGTTGTGGGCCCTGAACGTGGCCGCCAAGGTCGGCGCGAACCTGCTGCTGGGCCTGCTCACCGGAGTCGCCTCCGGCGGGAACAGTGTCATGCTGACCATCGGCGTCGGGATGCTCGTCGAGGGAGTCGTGGTGCTCGCCAGGGCGGTGCGCACCGACAGCCGTATCGTCTGGAAGAAAGGCGAGGACGGCAAGGCGCACACCACCTCGCCGTTCCTCGACGATCTGCAGGCCAAGATGACCCGCCGATGACCGGAGGCACCAGGTGACCGTCTCGCTAGTGGTCGTCGATGATCAGGCGTCCGTGCGGGAAGCCCTCGCGGTGATGCTCGACATCGCCGACGGCATCACCGTCGTGGCGACAGCGACCAACGGCGAAGAGGCCGTCGCCGCGGTCTCGCGGCACACACCGGACGTCGTGCTGATGGACCTCCACATGCCCGTGCTGAACGGCGTCGAGGCGACCGGCCGGATCAAGGCCGCGACGCCGGAGGTCCAGGTCGTGGTGCTGACCAGCCTCGACGACGACGAGTCGATCCTCGCCGCGCTCGAAGCCGGCGCGAGCGGCTACCTGACGAAGGAAGCCGACAGGGCGAAGATCGAGCAGGCCGTGCGCACCGCCGCCGACGGCCAGGTCGTCCTCGCCCCGGAGGTCCAGCGGCGGCTCCTCACCCTCGCGTCGCGCCGCTCTCGGGCGGTGGAAGAGGGAGACCGGTTCGGGTTCACCTCGCGGGAGAAGGAGATCCTCGGGCTGATCGGCGAAGGACTGCGGAACCCGGACATCGCCGCGCGGCTGGTGATCAGCGAGGCCACCGTCAAGACCCACATCAACAACCTGTTCGCGAAGGCGGGCTTCCATTCCCGCGTCGAGGCCGTCCGGTACGCACTGAGCACCCCGGCTCCCGCGCCCTACCGTTTCACCTGATCGCGTTTCATCAAGTTTTCATCATCCCTCCCTAGCGTGAGGTCGTCTGATGAATTCGGTGATGGAGGGCGACGTGGAGCAAACAATCCCACCCGGAGGCGCGCAGTGGCCGCAGCCGCAGGGCTGGGTCCCGCAACCGGTACCGGCGCCGCCCGCCCGGAAACCCCGGTGGCCGCTGTTCGCCGGTATCGCCGGACTCGTACTGGTGCTCCTCGCCGGGCTGACGACCTGGCTGCTGTGGCCCTCGAAAGCGGGCCGCGAACCCTTCGAGCAGGCGCTGGCCGGGCTTTCCTCGGCGCCCGCGGTGCGGAACAGCACCTCCGCGATCGGCGGGATGATCACCACGGACGTCAAGACCACCGCGTTCGGCGAGACGTCCGGCACGATGTCCTTCCAGGGCAAGAAGATCGAGATCCTGGTCGTCGGCGGCAAGGTCTACTTCAAGGCGCCGGACGGCCTGCTGCCCGGATCACGGGGTGACTCGTCGGCGGGCGAAGACCTCAAGGACCGGTGGATCACCGGCGAGGACGCGCTGTTCGGCCCGGTCGTGCAGCAGTTCGAGTCCCCGGAGAAGCTGGCCGCCCGCCTGCGCGAGGCGCTGGAGCGAGCGGAGAAGATCCCCGGCGACCAGAACGAGTCCGTCCGGGACGTCCCGGCGCTCAAGGCGAGCACGCCCGCCGGTGACCTGTACGTCTCGAAAGAGGCCCCGCACAGGCTCCTTCGCTACTCCGTGAAGATGCCCGGCGGCATGCCGTCGATCCCGAGGGTGCCGACGATGCCCGACGCGGGATCACCGCCGCAGATGCCTCCGGGCATGGGCCTCGGAGAGTCTGATGTGGACGCTTTGTCGCCGGAAGAGACCGTCACCGTCTACGAAGATCTGATGTCGAACACCAAGAAGCTGTCCGGCGCCGTCGACACCGGTGTGCGGTTCGACATGGACGGCGCGGCCACGGTCGCGTGCAGTGCCGCGGGCTGCACGGTGACGGCGAACGTGTCGAACTCCGCGTCGGCGAACAGCGGCGGGAAGGTCACCGGCCAGGTCAACGCCACGATGACCGCGAACGTGACCATCGGCGGCCGCTCGGCGGGCAGTTGCCGGAACACGGCGACCCTGTCACTGAACAGCGCGGGCTCGATCAGCTGCGTCAACGGCGGTGCGGGCGGGGTCTTCTCGGCGGTCGAAGCGGAGAAGAAGGCGGACGCGGAAGCGCGGTCGCGGGCCGCGGGCGGGGTGCCGGTCCAGTACCGGATCGAGAGCATCGCGTCGGTTTCCGTCGTGGCCGAAGCGATCGGTCAGGTGGAAATCACCCGGCTCGTCGACGAGCTGACGGAGCGGCGGTCGAAGCTCGGCGGCAAGTGACCTGGGAAACTGCCCGGACGGAGTACGTCAGGATCGTCCCGGAGCCGACGGGGTTCTTCCTCGACCCCACCGCCTAGCTGGAGCGCTTGCCGGACCTGGCGGCCGAGCCGCCGCCGGGTGCGGCCCGGTTCGCCACCGACCCGGATCACTACAGCTTCTTCGGAGATCGCTGCGTCAAGGATCTCCACCTCGTCTCGGTCGACTTCGCGCGGGAGAACCGGGAACTGGCGGTCACCGCCCGGTTCTCCTGGCACGAAGGCACGGCTGCCGTCACGAGATCCAGCTGATCGGCGGGTCGATCGTGGTGGTCTGCGCGGACTACGAGGCCGTCTGGGCCACCGGCTGAACGAAACAGCGCCGGGCGAACGGCTTCGATGCCGCGCGCCCGGCGCTTTCGCGTCCCGTTGGTTCGGGTCAGTCCGTGCCGTATTCGATCGCGGCGTGGTCGAGCAGTTCGTCGTCGCCCGAAGCCTTGCCGCGGGAGGCGATCACCTGCGCGCCGCCCGCGTCCATCGCCCCGATCAGCCCGGTCGACGCGGCCTGCGCGGCGCCGATCAGCGTCGGGTGCCCGCCGCCGACCATACCGAGCCCGGCGTACTGCTCCAGCTTGGCGCGGGAGTCGGCGATGTCGAGGTTCCGCATGGTGAGCTGGCCGATCCGGTCCACCGGGCCGAACGCCGAGTCCTCGGTGCGCTCCATCGACAGCTTGTCCGGGTGGTAGCTGAAGAACGGGCCGGTGGTGTCGAGGATCGAGTAGTCCTCGCCGCGCCGCAGCCGCAGGGTGACCTCGCCGGTGACGGCCGCGCCGACCCACCGCTGCAGTGACTCGCGCAGCATCATCGCTTGCGGGTCCAGCCAGCGGCCTTCGTACATCAGCCTGCCGAGGCGGCGGCCCTCGTTGTGGTAGCTGGCGAGGGTGTCCTCGTTGTGGATCGCGTTGACGAGCCGCTCGTACGCCGCGTGCAGCAGCGCCATGCCCGGCGCCTCGTAGATACCGCGGCTCTTGGCCTCGATGATCCGGTTCTCGATCTGGTCGGACATGCCGAGCCCGTGCCGCCCGCCGATGGCGTTGGCCTCCAGGACCAGGTCGACCGCGGTGGCGAACTCCTTGCCGTTGATCGTCACCGGGCGGCCCTGCTCGAAGCCGATCGTGACGTCTTCCGGCGCGATCTCGACCTCGGGGTCCCAGAACCGGACGCCCATGATCGGGTTGACGATCTCGATGCCGGTGTCGAGGTGTTCGAGCGACTTGGCCTCGTGGGTCGCGCCCCAGATGTTCGCGTCCGTGGAGTAGGCCTTCTCGGTGCTGTCGCGGTAGGGCAGGCCGTGGGCCTGCAGCCACTCGGACATCTCCTTGCGGCCGCCGAGCTCGCTGACGAACGCGGCGTCCAGCCACGGCTTGTAGATCCGCAGGGACGGGTTCGCGAGCAGGCCGTAGCGGTAGAACCGCTCGATGTCGTTGCCCTTGAAGGTGGACCCGTCGCCCCAGATCTGGACGTTGTCCTCGAGCATCGCGCGCACCAGCAGCGTGCCGGTGACCGCGCGGCCGAGCGGGGTCGTGTTGAAGTAGGTGCGGCCGCCGTTGCGGATGTGGAAGGCGCCGCAGGCCAGTGCCGCGAGCCCTTCCTCGACCAGCGCGGCCTTGCAGTCGACGGCCCGCGCGATCTCGGCGCCGTAGGCCTTCGCCCGGTCCGGGACCGACTCGATGTCGGGTTCGTCGTACTGGCCGATGTCAGCGGTGTAGGTGCACGGCACTGCACCCTTCTCGCGCATCCACGCGACCGCTACCGAGGTGTCGAGGCCGCCGGAGAAGGCGATCCCGACGCGTTCGCCGACAGGCAGAGAGGTGAGTACCTTGGACATGATGGAAGTATATGCATAGTTGTGTATGACCATGCAAGCCGGGGTGAGCAGGGCAACTCGGGTGGGCGATCACAGGAGGCGTGACTCGCGTGATCAGAGCCGGAACTCGCGTGTCCAGAGCCGGAACTCGCGTGTCCAGAGGCGGATCTCGCGTGTTCGGAGCCCGCACTCGGGTGTGCGGCCTCCAGTCACGCGAGTTCCGGCCCTGATCACGCGAGTCACGCCTCTGGTCACGCGAGGCACGCCTCTGGTCACGCGGGTCACTCGTCGGGGTCGTGTCCGTTTCGTGACCTGTCCGCGAGGCCCTCCGTCACGAATACCAGGCGAAGGCCTCTGTCGGAATCGGCGATTTTCCTTGGGGCAAAAGGAAACCAGTCCGCTGACGGGGTGGCCGCGAATACCTGGCATGAAGACTTCGCGGGCCGATCGGGAACCACGCCTTCCCTTCCTCGGGGCGGCGCTGATCGGTGTCGTGGCCCTCGCCGCGGCACTGGCGGCCGGACATCTGGTGGCCGGGTTCATCAGCGCCAACGCCTCGCCGTACCTGGCGGTCGGCAACGGGGCGATCGACCTGACCCCGGTGGAGCTCAAGGATTTCGCGGTCCGGACGTTCGGTGTCTACGACAAGCTCGTGCTGCTCGGCGGGATGGCGGTGGTGATGGTGCTCGCCGCCGCGGCGGCGGGGGTCGCGTCGCGCCGGTCACCCGTTCCGGGGATCGTGCTGATCGCCGCCTTCGGATTGCTGGGCGGATTCGCCGTGTCGCAGCGTCCCGACCTCACTTCGGTCGCGTTGCTGGCACCGCTGGCCAGCCTGGTCGCCGGGGTCGGCGTCTTCCTCTGGCTGCACCGCCTGGCCGCGGCCAGGTCGCGCGTCACGGAGGAGACGTCCGACGCGGCTCCGTCGCGAAGGTCGGTGCTGCTGGCCGGGGCCGGCGCGGTCGTGGCGGCGGGTGCGGCCGGCGTCGGTGGGCAGCTTCTCTCCGGCACGCGAGACGCGGAGTCTTCCCGGACGGCCATCGGGCGGCTCGTCCCCGCCGAGCCGGCGCCGCCGATCCCGGCCGACGCGGATTTCGCCAAGCTGGGCACGCCGACGTTCCTCACCTCGAACCGCGACTTCTACCGCGTCGACACCGCGCTGTCGGTGCCGCAGGTCCGGGCCGAGGACTGGAGTCTCAAGCTGCACGGCATGGTGCGCAACGAAAAACGGTTCACCTACGACGACATCCGCAACCGCCCGCTGATCGAACGCACGATCACCATGACGTGCGTGTCCAACGAGGTCGGCGGGACCTACGTGTCCACGGCGAACTTCATCGGCGTCGACCTCGGTGAACTGCTGCGGGAGGCCGAGATCCTGCCCGGTGCCGAGCAGATCTTCTCCACCAGCGTCGACGGCTGGACCGCGGGCAGCCCGGTCGTCGACGCGCTCGATCCGGAGCGGGGTGCGATGCTCGCGATCGGGATGAACGGGGAGCCCCTGCCGGTCGAGCACGGTTTTCCCGCTCGAATGGTGATCCCCGGTCTCTACGGTTATGTTTCGGCGACGAAATGGGTCAAAGACCTGGAGATCACCACCTGGAAAGCGCGCCGCGCGTACTGGCTCGATCGAGGCTGGGGCGAACAGGCCCCGATCAAAACGCAGTCCAGGATCGACAGTCCGAAAGGATTCGAAACGGTACCCGCCGGCAAGGTCCGGATTTCGGGTGTCGCCTGGGCGCAGCGCACCGGTGTCGAGCGAGTCGAAGTCCGGCTCGGCGCGGGCGGGAACTGGCAGCCCGCAACGCTTTCCCGCGAGGTCGGCCTCAACACCTGGCGCATGTGGTGGACCGAATTCGACGTCCCGGCGGGGAGTCACCAGGTCACCGTGCGGGCCGTCGACAAATCCGGCTACACCCAGACCGACGCGCGCGCCGGAACCGTTCCGGACGGTGCGACGGGCTGGCACGTCATCAGTTTCACCGCGCGGTGATCGGCGTCACCCGAAAGAGTGGCAATCCGTTTCCGCGGTAGTTCCGAATACCCGGTAAGAGTCCGAAAAACAAATGGAGTGATTTTCCGTGAGCAAGCTTCGCGTCGCAGGAATCGGTTTCACCGCGGTCGCCGCACTGGCGCTGACCGCCTGCAGCAGCAACGACACCGCTTCGTCGGGCAGCTCCAGCAGCGCGCCGGCGCCTTCGAGCTCGATGTCCGCCCCGATGTCCAGCGCCGCCTCCGGTGACGGTGTCACCACCAACGCCGACGTGTTCGGCCCGGCCTGTTCGCAGCTGCCGCAGGGCAGTGCGCCCGGCTCGCTGGACTCGATGGGCCCGCAGCCGGTCGCCAGCGCCGCCTCGACCAACCCGCTGCTGACCAAGCTGGTCGCCGCGGTGAAGGCCACCGACCTGGTGGACACCCTCAACAGCCAGCAGGCCATCACCGTGTTCGCCCCGGCGGACCCGGCCTTCGCCGCGCTGGGTGACGCGAAGTTCAACGAGCTGGCGGGCAAGCCGGCCGAGCTGGCCCCGATCCTGCAGTACCACGTCGTCGGCAAGCGTTACGACGCCAAGGGCCTGGAGGCGGCCAAGTCGCTGGAGAGCCTGAACACCGCGGGCGGCCCGCTCAAGATCGAGGGCTCCGGCGACAACCTGACCGTCAACGGCGCGAAGATCCTGTGCGGCAACATCCCCACCAAGAACGCCACCGTCTTCGTCATCGACAAGGTGATGACCCCGGGCACCAACAAGAACTAGGTCCCCACACCGGTATCGCGGTGGCCACGCCCTCGGGTGTGGCCACCGCGATACTCGTGTTCCAGGGAACGAGTGGATCAGGGAACGAGCGCGGCGGCGTCCACGTCGGTCACCACGAGCCGCAGACTCGCGTTCTCCCAAGGGGTTCCGGTCAGGACGGCGCGCAGTGCGGCGCCGGCGACCTCCGTCAGCGGCGGGATCGGCACCTCCAGCGCGACGACGCGGATCTCGACGACGTGCTCGGTGATGTCGACGGCCATCACGTCGAGATCCCACGGCACCGCCGACGCTGCGGCCGTGGTGGACGGTGTCGCCGCGCGCAGCCCCGGCACGTCGCGAAGCGTGCTCAACAGTGACGCGGTCAGTTCGGAACGTGCGGTCACAACAGTCCTCCACGGATTTCGATGTCCAGAATGGACACCGAGACGGCCGAGGGGGTGAGCCCGGTCGCCTCGGTGACCGCCCGGCTGACGGCTCGCTGGACCGCTTGGGCCGTCGCGGCGGCCTGGTCCAGCCCGGAGACCGACAGGTCGATCTCCACCCGGACGTCCGGCGGATCGTGCTCGACGAACGCGCGGACCCCTTCGGTCGGTGCCGGGTCGAGGCCTTTGATCCGCTGCCGCGCGATCCGGGTCAGTGAGCCCGCCAGCCCGCGCAGCCCGGGTTCCAGGCGTACCACGCCGGGGACCTTCGCCGCGGCATGCGCGGCGACCGCCGCGATCACCGGCGGGGAGATCACCGTTTCGGCCACCTGTCTGGCCGGGGCCTGCTCACGCGTCATAGATGTCCTCCACCGTCAGGTCGAGCCGGGACAGGCGGAGGCCGACCCTCGCACCCGCCGCCGCCGTGACCCGTTCCCGGACCACGTCCAGCGACTCACCGTCGAAATCATGGGCGATCGCGATGCTCAGTTCCACGTCCACGCCCAGCGAGTCGGTGATGTCCGGCGAACGGAGGACACGGCAGTGCCGCGCGCGGACGCCGTCGACGGAATCCGCGGCGAACCTCAGCACCGCCGCGACCGCCTGATCGCTCACCTGCACTTCACCCGGCTCCGGGCTCGCCAGCGGCACCAGGTCCCGGCGCCGCACCTCGGCGCGGACCGCGGACATGATCCGGCCCGCGAGATCCGGCGACGGCTCGGCGTCGTCATCGGTGAGTTCCGTGGTCAGTCCGCGCAGCACCCGGAGGCTCTCGCGGGTCGCCCGGCAGTGCGGGCAGTCGAGTTCGTGCGTGTCCGCCCGGCCGGCGTCGACCTCGTCGAGCCGTTCCCAGACCTGTTCCACATCACGGCCGCACGGCAATAGGTAGTCCTGAGTCGCGTGGTTCATCGCCATGGCGCCATCACCTCCGCCAACTGTGCTCGTGCTCGCGCGATGCGTCCGCGCACCGCGGTGGTGGTCGCCCCGATCGCCAGCGCGATCTCGTCGTAGGAGCGGCCGTGGACCTCGCGCAACAGCCAGCAGGCCCGTTGCTCGGCGGTCAGCTCCTCCAGCGCCCCGGTGAGCGCCGTCATCTGCGCGCTCGTCTCGGCCGCGCGATCCGGCCGCCCGGCCGAACCCGCGGACTCCTGCAGGTCGAGTTCGACGTCGGCCACCGGTTTCCTGGCGCGGATCACGTTGAGACACCGGTTGGTCGTCGTCCGGTAGAGCCAGCCGACGAACGCCGCGTCCTCCTGCAACTGGTCGAGCCGCCGCCAAGCACCGAGGAACACCTCCTGGACGACGTCCTCGGCGTCGCCCTTGTTCCCCAGCATCCGCAGCGCCAGCCGGTACATCGGACCCTGGAACCGCAGGACGAGCTGCTCGTACGCGCGGATCTCGCCGTCGCGGGCCCGTGCCACCAGCGTCGCGTCGTCCAGGACCGTCTCGCCGGCGGCCGGTGCGTCTTCTCTCGCCGACGTCGTCATCGAGCGCACCTGTGCAGTGCCGCCATGCCGAAGCTCCCTCTCGCCACCTACGCCTGGTGATACCCGTAAGACACGGCTTCCCCGGAAACGTCACGCGGGAAACCTCGTCCAGCCGACCACGGCGCGGCGGATCGCGCACCCCGAAGTCAGGTGATCGCCCGGCGGCGGAACGCCCAGAGACTCGCGGGGGTGAAAACGAGCAGCGCGACAGCCAGCCCGGTGACGCAGAGCCAGGCGGGTAGATGTGCCACCTGCGGGATCAGTGCCCCGCGCAGGCCTTCGCTGACGTAGGTCATCGGATTGAGCGCGCACAGCGCCCGGAACCAGGGGACGGCACCGAGTTCGGGGAAGGGGAATTGGGCGGAACCGGTGAACAGCAACGGGGGCATCACCAGTGAGAAGGTGATCCCGATCCGGGCGGGGTTGACGAGTGAGCCGATCGTCGTCCCCGTCGCGCCGCCCGCCAGCGCGCCGAGCACGGTGAACCCGAGCGCCGCCGGGAGACCTGCTGCCCGCCAGGACAGTTCACCGAGCACGAGCGCGCCGACCGGGACCATGAAGACGGCGGTGACGAGACCGCGCGCCGCCGCCGCGAAGACGCGCTCGACGACGATCCAGGCGAGCGGCACGGGTGCCCGCAGCCGGTTCTCGACGGTGCGGGTGGCGAACTCCATGGCCAGCGGGAAGGACGCGTTCTGGGCGGCGGCGAAGAACGCGTTCAGCGCGATGAGCCCGGGCAGGAGCAGCCGCGCGTAGCCGGGCGGGGTGTAGCCGAGGGCGCCGAGGACCTTCCCGAACACCAGCAGCATCAGCAAGGGCTGCATGAGTACCTGTGCCAGCACCCCGCCGAGCTGCTTCCTGGTGACGAGCAGGTCGTGTTCCAGCAGGCCCCAGAACACTCGCCACGAGCTTGGAGTCATATATGAAGCTTACGCTTGCTTATGTTCGTGGATAACCTGGACTGAGCATGAAACTGACAAGTGTTAACGTTGTATCATGAGTGAAGCCACGCAGACTGCGGAGTCGGTGCGCTGGGCCGTTTCACGGTTGTCGTCCCGTCTTCGCGCCGAACAGCCCGGCGAAGACAGAAGCCTGAGCAGGCTTGCCGCGTCAGTGCTGGCGAACCTGCGGCACAGTGGAGCCCTGACCGTCAGCGCGCTCGCCGCGATCGAAGGGCTGCAGCCGCAGTCGCTGACCAGGGTGCTGAACGCACTCGAAGCCGAAGGCCGCGTCGCGCGGCGTCCCGACGAGCACGACCGGCGGGCTCAGCGGATCGTGATCACCGAAGCGGGCCACGCGGCCTTGCGCGGGCATGTGCGCGACGGCAACCGGTGGTTGGCGCGGGCCATGGAAGAGGCCCTGACCCCCGCCGAACAGGAGATCGTGCGGGTGGCGTCAGGGCTTCTGCTCCAGGTCGCCGAGCACGACGGCGGAGACGAGCGCGGATCGGGCGCCGCGCCACCGCTGTGACTCAGCCCTGACGGGCGAGCGCGGGGTAGTCGTCCAGGGTGATGTCGGTGGCGAGCTTGTCGGTCACCCACAGCATCCAGCGCAGGACGAGCGGCCGCCGGAACATCTGGTCGCGCAGCTTGATGCGCAGCTTCGTCGGCGGCGCGAGGAACGGGCCCGCGTTGGCGCTGCGGGCGATCTTGGCGTAGCCGCGGAACTTCTCGTCGTAGCGCCGGAAGGCCAGTTCGTGGTCGCCGTTCGCCGCGGCGAGTTCGCCCGCGATGACATACGCGGCCACGACGGCCAGCCCGGTGCCGAAGCCGCCCAGGGTGTTACCGTACGCCGCGTCACCGAGGAGCGCGACGCGGCCGGTGGAGTAACCGTCCATCGCGACGCGGCTGATCGAGTCCAGGTAGACGTCGTCCGAGCGCTTCACCGCCTCCAGCAGTTCGGGCACCCGCCAGCCGCCGCCGGCGTACGCGGCGGCCAGGATCTCCTTCTGCTGCTCCGTGTCGTACCGGTCGTAGCTGAGTTCGGGGGAGGCGAACACGAAGAACGCGGGTGCCTTGGGCCCGCCGGTGGCGGCCAAGCGGCCGGGCTCGTTGTACAGCACCGCGGTGTCGCCGAAGTCGCTGCTCTCGTCGATCTCGACCAGGGCGTAGTAGTGGCCGAGGTGCTTCACGTAGTCGCCCTCCGGGCCGAACGCCAGCCGCCGCACGGTGGAGTGGATACCGTCCGCGCCGAAGACGAGGTCGAACCGCCGCGGGGCGCCGCGTTCGAAGGTGACGTCGACGCCGTCGGCCCTCTCGGTCAGCGAAGCGATGGAATCGCCGAAGACGTACTCGCAGTCTTGAGCTGTCCGGTCGTACAGGATCCGGGCCAGGTCACCGCGCCGGATCTCGACGTCGCCGCCGGTGAACTCGCCGGGCATGACGGCCAGCGGCCGCCCTTCGGAGTCGATGAAGGTCTGGTCCGTCCCGCCGGTCTGGTGCCGGTAGACCTCGTCGAGGATGCCCATCCGCTCCAGCACGGCGCGGTGGGTGGCGCCCTTGAAGTCGACCGCCTGGCCACCGGTGCGCAGCTCCGGCGTCCGCTCGACGACGGTGACCGTGTAACCCTGGCGGGAGAGCCAGAAGGCGAGGGCGGGTCCGGCGATGCTGGCGCCGGAGATGAGGACTGTCCTGTTCGTCATGGCAGAAGCTTCGCGGCCGGCGTTGACGAAGCACTGACAGTCCGCTGACGGCCGTCCGTCAGCTCCAGCCGGGCAACGGGAGGGTGAGCTGCCCGGGGTCGTCCGGCGGCGCGGTCTCGTAGCGCGGCGGCGTCGCCGACAGGCCGATCGGGTTGCGGGTCAGCCGCACGGAGGTGCCGTCGGGCCGGGGGAGCTCGACCGTCGGGTTCAGGCCGAGCCGCTCCGCCAGGGCGAACGCGCCCGCGACGTCGTTGACCTCCCCGGCGGGCACCCCGGCCGCGCTCAGGTCCGCCGCCCACTCGGCGGCCGGACGACGGCCGAAGTGGTCTTCGAGCAGGGCGCGGAGCTCGGCACGGTGCTCGACCCGCGCCGGGTTGGTCGCGAACCGGGGTTCGCCCGCGAGCTCCGGCAGGCCGATGACCGCGCACAACGCCGCGAACTGCCGGTCGTTGCCGACGGCGAGCGCGAGTTCGTGATCGGCGCAGGGGACGAGTTCGTACGGGGCGATGCTGGGGTGCCGGTTGCCCATCCGCGCCGGGACCGTCCCGCCCGAGGTGTACGCGCTGCCCTGGTTGACCAGCGCGGCGAGCAGGCTGGACAGCAGGTCGATCTCGACACGTTGCCCCTGCCCGGTCCGGTCGCGGTGACGCAGTGCGGCGAGGATGCCGACGCTCGCGAACAGTCCCGCCAGGACGTCGACGAGCGCGACGCCGACCTTCTGCGGCTCGCCCGCGGGGTCGCCGGTGATGCTCATCAGCCCGCCGACGGCCTGGATGAGCAGGTCGTAGCCGGGCAGCGTGGCGCCGCCGCCGGAGCCGAATCCCGTGACCGAGCAATAGACCAGGCCGGGATTCGCCGCCAGCAGGACCTCCGGGCCGAGACCGAGGCGGTCCATCACACCGGGCCGGAAGTTCTCGACCACGACGTCGGCCTCCTGCGCGAGCGCGCGGGCCCGGGCGAGGTCGTCCGGATCGCCGAGGTCCAGCGCCACACTCGTCTTGTTCCGGTTCACCGACTGGAAGTACGTCGCCTGGCCGGTCGCGTCGTAGGGCGGTCCCCAGCTGCGGGTGTCGTCACCGGTGCCCGGCCGCTCGACCTTGACCACCGTCGCGCCGAGGTCGGCCAGCAGCATCGTGGCGAACGGGCCGGCGAGCACCCGCGAGAAGTCGAGGACGCGAAGCGGGCCGAGTGCGGTTTCGGGCATGGGCCCGACCCTAGGCGGCTTTTCGCGGCTTCGAAGTTGTGATCGCGCTCACGAAAAGCCGGTTTTCCCATTACTTTCCTCTAGGTACCTACTATCTCCAGGAAGGTAGCTTCGGTCGCGTCAACGAGACACGAACCGAGGAGCGACCATGATCGTGGTGACCGGAGCGACCGGGAACGTAGGACGACGGCTGGTGGAAACCCTTGCCGCCGCAGGGGAAGAGGTGACGGCGGTGTCGCGCCGGATCTCGGCGGAGGACGTGCCCGACGGCGTGCGGACCGTGCGGGCCGACCTCGCCCAGGCCGATGGACTGAAGCAGGTCTTCGACGGTGCGGACCGGGTTTTCCTTTTGACGTCAGGGGAATTCCTGGCGGCGGGCGGCGACGTCGTGGACGTCGTCGCGGCGGCGGGGGAAGCGAGGATCGTGCTGCTGTCCTCCCAGGGCGTCGGGAGCGGACGGCACGCGCCGGCGTTCGAGGAGGCCGTCAAGGCGTCGAGTCCGGAGTGGACAGTGCTGCGGCCGGGAGGCTTCGCGTCGAACGCCTTCCAGTGGGCACCGGCGATCCAGGCCGACCGCGTTGTCGCCGCGCCGTTCGGCGACGTCGCACTGCCCGTCATCGACCCGGCGGACATCGCCGACGTCGCGGCGACCGTGCTGCGGGAATCCGGCCACCACGGCCGGACCTACGTGCTGACCGGACCCGAGCCGATCTCGCCCCGGCGGCAGGCGGCGGACCTCGGCGACGCGCTGGGCGAGCCGGTGCGCTTCACCGACCTGAGCGAAGACGAGGCGCGGGCGGCGATGTCGGCGTTCATGCCACCGGTGGTCGTGGAGGCCACGCTCGCCATCCTCGGCGCGCCGACGGAAGACGAACAGCAGGTCAGCCCCGACGTCGAGCGGTTGCTCGGACGGCAGGGGCGGACCTTCGCCGAATGGGCGGCCCGGAACGCGGCCGCTTTCAAGTGACTACTTGAGCACCAGGGAGTGGGCCATCTCCTTGAAGGCGGGAAGCTGGTCGCCGTGCTTGGCGGGATCGAAATCGCCCATGACGAAGATGTAGCCGGTTTCGGTGAACACCATGACGGCGTACGCGGTCCTGCCCTTGCTGTCACGGCCGAGCATCTCGAAGCCGGACAGCCCGGCGAGAGTCACTTCGGTCACGGTGTCGGCGGAGGGTGTCGACGGCGTCTTCGCGAACCTGTCGACCGCGTAGGCGCGCTTGTCCTCGGGCAGCCGGACCTGACCCATCGACGGCGAAGCGAGGAGTTTGGGGCCGCCTTGCACACCGCGGTTGTAGGTGATCGCGGCGGTGGATTCCTTTCGCTGGTAGCCCTCCGCCGCGGTCAGGTCGAAACCGATGCTCCCCGGTGCGGCCTCGGCGCTCCAGCGGGCGCCGGAGATGACCTTCTTGAGATCGTCGACGGTCAAGGCGTCCCCGGGTTCGAGGGTGCCGGTGATGAGCACCAGCACGTCCTCGGCGGCCAGCATCGCGTTGACCTTGCCGAAGGTGCCCATCGGGACCTTCTGGGTGCCGCTCGTCAGGAAAGCCGGGAACCCGGCGATCGTGGTTTCGACCGGCTTCTCCAGTTCCATCCCCTGCCGTCTGGCCTGCTCGCTGGTCAGGCCCGCCGCGGTTTGGGACAGCACCTCGCGGACGGGCTTGCCGTTCACCGGCTGCTCCACGACGACGATGGAGGTGCGGGAATTCGATCGGCCGAGGCCGGGCAGGCTCGGCTCCACCCGCATACCCTCCGGAACCGGCAAGGAGATCCGGGTGCGGGGGATGGCCTGCTCGTTCCCCGTGGGGGCCGCCGCCGGACTCGAGGCCGCGGTACTCGGCGTGGTCGCCTGACCGGTTCTTTGCCCACCCCCGCAGCCGGCGACGGACAAGATCAAGGCAGCACACAACACAGAACGAAGACGCACCGATTTCCCCCTTGGATTCAAGGAGACTTTACGCCCTGACCGCACGCAGGTCAGGGCCCCTGTGCTTAGACTGTGGTCTAGCTAAGGGGCCCAAGTGGACCAGCTCACTCTCGGCGTCATTTCCCGCTCGCGCAAAGAAAACGAGCGGCGGCTTCCGATCCATCCCCGCCATCTCGAGCGAATCGACCCCGCCCTCCGGCGGAGCATCTACCTCGAACACGGCTACGGGGAACGCTTCGGCATCCCGGACGAGGACCTGGCGCCGCTCGTCGCCGGGCTGCTTCCCCGTGAGCGCCTCATCGCGGACTGCGACGTCATCCTGCTGGCCAAACCGCTCGCGGAGGACTTGGCCGAGCTGCGGCCGGGGCAGATCCTGTGGGGCTGGCCGCATTGCGTCCAGGACGACAAGGTCACCCAGCTGGCCATCGACCGGAAGCTGACGCTCATCGCGTTCGAAGCGATGAACCATTGGCGCCGTGACGGTTCTTTCAGTCTGCACGTCTTCCACAAGAACAACGAATTGGCGGGCTATTGCTCGGTACTGCACGCGCTTCAGCTGATCGGCTCGACCGGTGACTACGGCCGCCGTCTCCGCGCCGTCGTGATCGGCTTCGGCGCGACCGCGCGTGGGTCCGTGACGGCGCTGAACGCGCATGGATTCCATGACGTGCACGTCCTCACCCATCGCGGGGTGACCGCGGTCGGTTCGCCGATCCACTCCGCGAACATCGTGCGGCTCGACCACGAAGCGCACACCACGGGCGACCTTCGCCGAAGTCACGCGATCACCGAGAACGGCCGCGTGCCGCTGGCGGAGTTCCTCGCGGGGCACGACATCGTCGTCAACTGTGTACTGCAGGACACGAACGCCCCGTTGACCTTCCTCACCGACGAAGACCTCGCCGCGTTCCAGCCGGGAAGCTTGATCGTCGACGTGTCGTGCGACGAGGACATGGGGTTCAGCTGGGCCAGGCCGACGACTTTCACGGAGCCCACCTTCGAAGTCGGCGGCGTCACCTACTACGCCGTCGACCACAGTCCCTCCTACCTCTGGGACTCGGCGACCTGGGAGATCAGCGGCGCCCTGCTGCCGCATCTGAAGCAGGTGCTCGGTGGACGCGCGGCCTGGGCCGCCGACGAAACGCTGCACCGGGCCGTCGAGATCAGCGAGGGAACGATCCGGAATCCCGACATCCTGGCGTTCCAGCACCGCTCGCCGGAGTACCCGCACGCACACCGGTGAGCCCGTCTCGATGAGAAAGTTCTCATCGAGCCCTCATCGACGGCTCACCCGCGCCCGGCAGCCTGAAGGCATGCGAGTCCGAATCTTCGTCCTGGCCGGGGTCGCCGCCGTCGTGATGGCGGCCGCCGGCACGTTCGCCGTCATCGCGGCCACCGCGGCCTCACCGCCCGACCTCGGCCCGGCGGTCGTCGCCCCGACGGGGCAGGCCGTCTCCGGACCGGGGGAGGCGGGCGCCCCGCCCGCCGTCGTCCCGCCCCGGCTGGCCGGGCACGACGACGACCCCGATGATGACGATGACCATGGTGACGACGGTGACGATCGTTTCGACTTCGACCTCGACGACTGAGCGGGGCCGATGAGCGCCCGCGCCCGGATCCTCGCGTGGGTCCTGCTGGTCGTGCTGCTCGCGCTCGCCGGATCGCTGCTGGCGACCCGCACCGTCCTGCACAACCAGCTGGACCAGCGGCTCGACAACGAGATCGCGCACGAGACGGGCAAGCTCCGGGCCTTCCTGGCGTCTGCTGACGCCCGTCCGGCGGGGCAGCCCGCCACCGTCGAGGCGGTGCTCGGCCGTCACCTGGAACGGAACCTGCCCGAGAAGTACGAGACGTTCTTCTCGATCATCGACGGCGCCGCGTCGAGGAGGAGCGCCATCGAGCCGCCGGTCCGGCTCGACACCGACCCGAAGTTCGTCGCCGAGCTGTCCCGGGCCACGAGCCCGGCGTACGGCACGGTCACCACCGCGGTCGGTTCCGCGCGCTACGGCGTCGTCCCGGTGACCATCGAGGGTTCGCCGGGCCGCGGCGCGCTGGTGATCGTCGAGTTCGTCGACCACGCCGCGGGCGAGATCAACGACGTCGTCGGCGTGATGGCCGCGATGTCGGGCGCCGCGCTGGTGCTGGCCGGGCTGATCGGCTGGCTGGTCGCCGGCCGCATCCTCGCGCCGGTGCGCGAAGTCCGCCTGGCCGCCGAACAAATCGGCGAGACCGATCTTTCGCGCCGGATCGAGGTCCGGGGCTCGGACGACGTCGCCGCGCTCGGGCGTACCTTCAACACGATGCTGGACAGGCTCGAAAGCGCCTTCGCCGGTCAGCGCGACTTCATCGACGATGCCGGACACGAACTGCGCACGCCGATCACGATCGTCCGCGGCCATCTCGAGCTGATGGGGGACGACCCCGAGGAGAACGCGGCCACACGGCATCTGGTCCTCGACGAACTCGGGCGGATGCAACGGATCGTGGACGATCTGCTGGTGCTCGCGAAATCCGGCAGCCCCGACTTCCTGGCGCCCGGCGATGCCGACCTCGCCGATCTCACCGTCGAGACCCTCGCCAAGTCCCGTCCGCTGGCCGACCGTGTCTGGCGGCTGGACGCGGTCGCCGAGGTGACCGTCCGCGCGGACGGTCAGCGGCTGACCCAAGCCTTGCTGCAGCTGGTCTCCAACGCCGTCCGCCACACTTCGCCGGGCCAGGAGATCGCCCTCGGCTCCGAGGTCATCGCGACGACGGCGCGGCTCTGGGTCCGCGACACCGGGGAAGGTGTCCCGCCCGATTCGCGGAGCCGGATCTTCGAACGCTTCAAACGCGGAAGCAACTCGAGCGGCGACGACGGCGCCGGACTCGGCCTGGCGATCGTCGCCGCGATCGCCGAGGCGCACGGCGGCCGCGTCCTGCTCGACACCGTGCCCGGCGAAGGCGCGCGGTTCACCATGGAGATCCCTGTCGCGGAAGGTGCGGACCGGTGACCAGTGTGCTGGTGGTGGAGGACTCCGCCCGGATCGGCGCGTTCGTCGAGAAAGGCCTGCGGGCGCAGGGTTTCGCGACCCGCTGGGTCAAGACCGGCTCCGAGGGGCTGACCGAGGCGTTGACCGGTGCGCACGACCTGGTCGTCCTCGACCTCGGGCTCCCGGACCTCGATGGCTCGGATCTGTTGCGCGCCCTGCGCGCGGCGGGCCGGACGGTGCCGGTGATCATCCTGACCGCCCGGGACAGCGTCGTCGACAGGGTCGCCGGGCTCTCCGGCGGCGCCGACGACTACCTGGCCAAACCCTTCTCGTTCGAGGAGCTGCTGGCGCGGATCCGGTTGCGGCTGCGGGGAAATCCCAACGCCGAACCGGCGGTGCTGCGCGCCGGGGAGCTTTCGCTCGATCTGCGCACGCGGAAGGTTTCGGTGGCGGGGGAGGAGAAGGACCTCACCGCCCGCGAGTTCGCGCTGCTGGAAACATTGCTGCGCAACCGCGGCCAGGTGCTGTCCCGTGAGCAGCTGCTCGGCGGGGTTTGGGGCTTCGACTTCGACCCCGGCTCGAACGTGGTGGACGTCTACATCCGTTACCTGCGCGGGAAGATCGGCGCGGGGCGGATCGAAACCGTGCGAGGGATGGGCTACCGGCTCGCTGAGTCCTGATGAGACGGTTCTCATCGGGCTCTCACGATGGTCTCTTTTCCGTGCGGCACAGTGGTTTCCATGACCACGACACTGATTCATCTGGCCGTCGACCTCGTCGCGGCCGTCATCCTCGCCTACGGCATCTACGCCCGCCGTCACCATCGTGGTGACCTCGCCTGCGCCTACCTCGCGCTGAACGTCGGCGTCTGCGTTTCGGTCGCCGTGCTGCTTTCCGTGTCGACAGCGAGCGCACTCGGGCTCGGCCTGTTCGGCG
The DNA here is from genome assembly GCF_055584485.1 of Amycolatopsis sp. NPDC102522. Taxonomy (NCBI): domain Bacteria; kingdom Bacillati; phylum Actinomycetota; class Actinomycetes; order Pseudonocardiales; family Pseudonocardiaceae; genus Amycolatopsis; species Amycolatopsis sp. NPDC102522. The sequence continues at coordinate 40,662 of NZ_JBVJLY010000028.1, forward strand.
TGCTGTCGATCATCCGCCTGCGGTCCGATTCGATCAGCCAGCAGGAGGTCGCGTACTACTTCGTCGCGCTGGTATTGGGGCTGGTGAACGGGTTGCCGTCCGCGGACTGGCGGATCGTCGCCGTCTTCAACGTTCTGCTGCTCGCCGTCATGTACATCGCCGACCACCCCTCGCGCACCCGCGGGCCGCAGCGCCGGACGGTCGTACTCGACACCGTGTACCCCGACGAGCAGACGATGCTGATGGAACTGCGAGCGCGGCTCGGTGGAACGGTCGTGCGGCACAGTGTGTCCGAAGTGGACTATGTCCGCGAGGTCACCGTCGTCGACGTCCGGTTCCGGCCCGACACCGCCCCGGTCGTCCACGGCGCTCCGGCGGGGCACCGGTGAGCGGGCGCGGAACGGCCACCGTCGCGGCGGTGGCGAAAGGGCTCCCCTCGCTTTCGCTGGCCGAAGTCGTCGCCACGAGTGGGCTGATGAGCCGGACGGACCGCAAGTACGTCCTGCCGCTCAACGACTTCCTGGCCGTCATGCAGGAACTCGGTGCGTCGTCGCGCTGTCTGGAGATCGATGGGCAGCGGGTGTTCGGCTACTCGTCGACCTATTTCGACACGCCGGATCTGGCGATCTTCCGGGCGCACCGGCAGGACCGACGGCGCCGGTTCAAGATCCGCACGCGCACCTACACCGACTCGGCCGACACCTACTGCGAGCTCAAAGTCAGCGGACGGCGCGACGAGACGGTCAAGGTCCGACGGCCGCATCCGGCCGAGGCGGCGCACGGCCTGACTGCGCCCGCGTTGACGTTTCTCGACGACGCCCTCACCGCCGCCTACGGCCGCCCCGCGCCCCGGCCGCTGACCCCCGCGCTGATCACGGGCTATCGGCGGACCACCCTCGTCACCGCCGACGCCCGGATCACCTGCGACACCTCGCTGGTCTGGCGTTCGGGCTCGCGAAGCCTCGCCGCTGGGGGTGACTTGGTGCTGCTGGAGGTGAAGTCGGCTTCCGAGCGCAACAGCGTCACCGAGGCGCTGGCGAAGCTGCGGATCCGGGAACAGTCGGTGAGCAAGTACTGCGCGGGCCTGGTGGCGCTGGGGCTGGCGGTCGGCGGGAACCGGTGGCGACCGGCGCTGCGGCGGCTCGGGGTGGCGTAACGATGGCGGCGTAACGATCGCGGCGCGGCGGCCGACCCTTGCTGTCGGGCCATCCGGCCCGAACGAGGGAGGACGCCATGAGGACCAGGGAGAAGGCCGCGCTCGCCGTGGCGGGGCTGGCCGTCGCCGCGGCCGGGGGCACGGTGTTCGCCGGGACGTCCGGCGCCGTCGGCCCGTCGCCCGCGCCGAGCGTGCAGGCCGCGGAGACGTCGTGCGTGACCGACGGTGCCGGGATGTGCACCGTGCCGCACGCGCTGGGCGCTGTCCCGGCGGTGGTGGTCGTGTCGGCGAACACGCCGGGGCAGTTCAACGCGTACATGCTGAACACGGTGCAGGGTTCGTACACGGCGACCACGTTCCAGGTGCGGGCGATGTTCAACCAGACCACGCCGAAGGCGGGCGGGGCGATCTGGTTCAGCTACGCGGCCTATGGCGGGCAGGTTTCGCCGCCGACAACGCCGAAACCGACACCGACGACGTTGCCGCCGACCACGCCGACACCGACTACGCCGACACCGACGAAGCCAACGCCGACCACGGAGCCGCCGAGTAGCCCTCCGGGCGGAGGTTCGACCTCGGGCAGCTGACTGTCCAAAGAGGACCACTAGTCGGCTACTGCGGCGGCGGCCGGTCGTCCAGTTCCTCGGCGAGGATCGCGTCGATACGGGCGTCGGCCCGCCGCAGTACCCGGGCGCTCGCCCTCAGTGACAACGCGGTGCCGACGGCGACCACGAGACCGAGCCCGATGGCGATCGAACTCGCCACGAGCGCCTCCCTGCCCGGTGGGCGTGACGTTCCGGCCCCGTCCCGATGGTCAGCGTGTCCCGGGCGGCGATCCGCTCGGCATTGGTCCTTGAAACCTAGACGAGCGTGCTTTGTTCCGTGCCGGAAACCAACTGTTTGGCCTAGGCGATCGTGGCAGGTGAGCGCTGTGATAACTTGGAGCGAACTGGGACTTCTGTGCGTTCGCAAACCCGCTGTTCGGGCTGGGACGGCTCCCGCGGAGGTGTCAGGACACCGTTGGGGCCGGTAGCTCAGTTGGTTAGAGCAGGGGACTCATAATCCCTTGGCCGTCGGTTCGAGCCCGACCCGGCCCACCACGTCAATTCCCGCTGTCCATTGTGGACGCACCAGCTTCAGAAGCGGGGAAGCTCCAGCAGGTTGTTCTTCCAGATCCCGTCCGCCCGCGTGCGGAGGAATTCCGGGCCGAAGGTCGGCTTGATGATCTCCACGGCCACCCGGTGGATACCCTCGTCCACATAGGCCTTCCCGTCGTCGTCTTCGATCCACGCCACGATCGCCGAAACGAAACTCTCGCCGGTTTCGCCACTGCCGGGGTTGATCCAGCGCAATTTCGTGATGCTTTCGTGGAACTTCCCGCCTTCGAGCCGCGCTGCGGTGATCTTGATGGCCATGGCTACCTCTTCGGCTGGGGTGTCCTCGAAGTGAACAGGGGTAATGCTGTACTCGCCACCTGTCCGCACCTCGTTACGCCGTCCGGCCGCCGTGCCTCGAACGTTACGAGTTCGAGCGTGGGGCGTCCGTTCTGAGTCAGATGACGCAGACCGCGCCCGTTCCGCCGTGTCAAAGTCCTCGCGCCGGCCGGAACACCTGCCGGAAAGAGAGGGGAACAGACATGTGTGCTGTCAAGAAGGCATCGGCCGTCGCCGCGATCGGATTCGCGCTGGCCTTGACGGGCTGCGCCCCGGATCCTGCGCCGCAGGCGATGCAGCCGGCGCCCCCGGCGCCCTCGTCGTCCGCCGCCGACCCGGCCGCCACGGTGGCCTGGATGAACGGGTTCTGCGGCTCGGTCAAGGATTTCATCGACGGCAACAACAAGATGCCCGCGGCCGGCGGCGAGACCGTCGAGGCCATCACGAAGAGCACCAGTGACCAGCTCGGGCACTACGCGAGCATCCTGGGCAAGACGGTCGACGGCCTCAACGCTCTGCCCGCCGCGCCGGTTCCCGCCGCGGACGCGGCCAAGACGGACTTCCTCGGGAAGTACACCGCGGCGCGCGACAAGGTCGCGAAGGCGAAGGCCGATCTGGACGCGGCGAAGAGGAGCGACACGGCCGCGCAGGGCCGTGCCGTCGACGGCCTGATGGCCGCTCAGAAGGACGCGCACGGCGCGCTGGACCCGGTCAAGGCCGTGCTGGACTCCCCGGAGCTGACCAAGGCCGCGGCGACCGCCGAGCGCTGCCGCCCGTGACTCGGGTGGTGCAGGCCCTTCGCGGTTCGCGAGGGCCTGCACCGTCCGCTCAGTTGCCCAGGGAGCCGATGTTCTCGTTCGCGTGCGCGATGCCGTACTCCTCGGCGCTCGCTTCCTTGATGAGCTTGCCGTCGACCTCGATGGTCACCTTGATGGCGCCCTTGCCGCTGCCCTGAGCCAGGATGCTCACCATCTGCAGGGACTGGCCACCCGGCAGCTTGATCGTCTTCTCCCACGGGAGCTTGACGTTGGCTTCCTGGTTGCTGGTGGTCATCCCGTCGGTCGTGTAGGTGATGTTGCCCGCCTTCGCGCCACCGGTGCCGGTCACCCGGTAGACCACGGTGTGCTCGGCGGCCTGCTCTTTGGCCGGTTCCTGTACGGGTGCCTGCGCGGGCGCTCCCGTGTCGTTGCCCAGCGGTGCGCCGGGTGCCGACGGCGGCGCCGTCGGGAGCGAATTCGCCGCGTCCACAACGGCTGCGCTGAACACGACGGTCCAGAGAACGCAGATGACGAGGCCGACCGCGGACAGGATGACGCCGGTCAGCGCGAGACCTTTGTTGTCCGCGACACCGCTCTTCGCGCGGGAGTACCCGACCCCGGCGAGAATGAGTCCGACGATGACGAGCGGCCAGGCGATGACGCCGATGAACGGAATCGGGGAGAACAGCAGTCCGACGAGGCCGAGAACGAACCCGGCGGTGCCCAGCCCGTTACGCGGAGGCGCGGCTATGGGTGCCGCTTGATAGGGGTACGGGGAGGGAGTGGTCACGATGATCCTTTCGCCTGTCTTCGCGTGGAGATCGGCGTGACGTATTCCCGTGTTACGTCTCATCGTGAGCGAATTTCGCGCGCCCGGACGTTACGAAAACGGCTTAACGATCAGGTATCCGTGAAGAGCTCATTCCTCCGTGAGAATTTTGCGAAGCCTTCCCAAAGCCCGGTGCTGCGCAACGCGAACGGCGCCCGCCGTCGAGCCGACCACGCCGGCGGTCTCTTCCGCGGACAGGCCGACGACGATCCGCAAAACGACGATCTCCCGCTGCTTGTCCGGCAGGATCCGCAGCAGTTCGCCCATCCGGTCGCTCAGTTCGTTGTGCAGCGCGTGCTGTTCCGGGCCGATGGAGTCCGAGATCCCGTCGGGGACCTCGGCGACGGGTTCCGTGCGGTTGCGGGCGGCGGCACGGCGGGCGTCGGCGACCTTGTGCTGGGCGATGCCGTAGACGAAGGCGAGAAAGGGCCGCCCACGTTCGCGGTAGGTGGGCAGCGCGCGGAGGATCGCCACGCAGACCTCCTGCGCGACGTCGTCCGCCGAGGCGTACGTCCGTTCCTGCCTGCCGACCCGCGCCCGGCAGTACCGGATCACGAGCGGGCGGATGGTGGTCAGCAGGTGGTCCAGCGCCCGCCGGTCGCCTCGTCCGGCGGCCGCGACGGGCTCGTCGAGGGTGTACCAGTGCGACGGCGTCGCCTGTTCGGGCTCCGCCGCCGCCGGGGCGCCCGGCTCCACCAGCGCGAGCTCCCGGATCATCGCGCGGTTCTTGATCCGGGTCAGGGTGTCCTCGCTGTCGAGTCCCATCCGCAACGCGTCGACGAAGGCGCCGTTGGCGCTGTCCAGGCGATCGACGGACTCGGGGTCGTGCTCCTCCAGGCGGCCCCGCGCGTGCCGCAAGGTCGCGCTGACAGCCTCGTCCGCGATCCCGAGCACCCCGGCGATCTCCCTCGACGTGTAGCCGTCCAGTGACCAGGCCATGCCGAGTTGCTGGCGTTTCGGCAGCCGTCCCAGCATGGTCAGGACGGACGACGCCTCCTCGGCGAGGACGGTGAGTTTGTCTTCCCTGCCCACGTCGGCGAACGCCCAGTCCGCGCGGACGGCCGTCTGCTCCTTCGCCCGCCGATGCCCGACGCGGCGGACCCACGATTTCGGCTGGGTGATGGTCTTCCAGTCCTCGTAGGCGTTGAGCATCGCCTCCGCCGCCGCGTCCCGTGCCGGATCGAGTGCGAACCCCGCCTTGCACAGAAAGCCGGTGAGCAGCGGAAATTCGGCGTGGAAGAACTCGTCGAACTCGTCGTGGCCCATCACCCGCACTCACCGCTCCCCGTCGCCTGACGCGAATGCCCTCTCCAGGACAGGTGCAGTGAGCGAGCCGCTGAGTGTAACGATTCGGTCAAGGTGATGTTTGCGCCACGGACGTGGGTGGATACCCGGCTCCGAGCGGAAGTCGTTTGACGCGGAAGGGAAAATCGAAGGAAGGAGGTGATAGGAAAATGGAAACGAGGATGGCCGGCGACCTGGGTGAGGCCGCTTGCCGAGGTGAGGATCCCGAACTGTTCTTCCCGGTCACCGAAACCGGTCCCGGTGCCCGCCAGGTGGCCCGTGCGAAGGCCGTCTGCGCGCGGTGCCCGGTCATTTCGGCCTGCCTGGCCTACGCCGTGGACAACGGACTCGCCCATGGCGTTTTCGGCGGGCTGACCGGCAGTGAGCGACGCAGCCCGATTCGTGTCGGCAGCGCCGCCTGAAGCCACTCGACTGCGTGACTGAATTCCACTGGGGTTTGAGCGCGCACGAAAAAAGAGGGGCCCGGTTCGGTGAACCGGGCCCCTCTTTCGTGGTGGGTCAGGAGACGGCGTCGGCCACTGTCTCCTCGGCCAGCCGTTCGTTGCCCGACTGGGTCTTGAGCGGCTTGTGCTTGAGGAAGGCGACGGCGACGATGACCAGCAACGCGATCGGCGCGCTGATCAGGAACAACTCGCTGGTCGCTTCCCCGTAAGCCTCGCGGACGACGTTCGCGACAGGCTCGGGCAGCGCGGCGATGTTCGGCACCGCGCCGCCTTCGCCGCCGCCGGGCAGCGGCCCGAGGTCCTCGATGATCAGCGCGGTGACCCGGTTCGCGAGCACCGCGCCCAGCGCGCTCACCCCGATCGAGCCGCCGAGGCTGCGGAAGAACGACAGCGTGGAGGTCGCCGTGCCGAGGTCGTGCGCGTCGACGTCGTTCTGCGCCACCAGGACCAGGTTCTGCATCAGCATGCCGACGCCGACACCCAGGACGACCATGTACGCGCCGAGGACGACGAGGTTCGTTTTCGCGTCGAGCGTGCCCAGTAGGGCCAGGCCCACGGTCATCAGGGTCGAACCGAGCAGCAGGTGGCTCTTCCACTTCCCGGTCCGGCTGATCAGCTGGCCCGAGACGGTGGACGACACGAGGATGCCGAAGATCATCGGCAGGCTCAGCAGCCCGGCCACGGTCGGCGACTTGCCGAGCGACAGCTGGAAGTACTGGGACAGGAACACCGTCCCGCCGAACATCGCGACACCGACGAGGAAGCTCGCGAGGGTGGTCAGGGTGATCGTGCGGTTGCGGAACATCCCCAGCGGCAGGATCGGCTCGGCCACCTTCGACTCGACGTAGACGGCTAGGGCGAGGATGACCACGCCCGCGGTCACCAGGCCGACCGTCCACAGGGAGCCCCACGCGAACTGGTGCCCGGCCAGCGACGACCAGACCAGCAGCGTCGAGACGCCGGCCATGATCAGGAACGCGCCGAGATAGTCGACCTTCACGTCACGCCGGGTCGTCGGCAGGTTCAGGGTGCGCTGCAGCAGCAGGATCGCCGCCACCGCGAACGGGACGCCCAGGAAGAAGCACCAGCGCCAGCCGAGCCACGAGGTGTCCACCATGACGCCGCCGATCAGCGGGCCGGCGATGGTCCCGACGGCGAACACGGCGCCGAAGATCCCCGAGTACTTCCCGAGTTCACGCGGCGAGACGATGGCGGCCATGATCACCTGCGCGAGGGCGGTGAGCCCGCCCGCGCCGATGCCCTGCGCGACCCGGCTGGCGATCAGGAGTTCGATGTTGCCCGCGAACCCGGCGACCAGCGAACCGACCACGAACAGCCCGAGCGAGAGCTGGATCAGCAGCTTCTTGTTGTACAGGTCGGAAAGCTTGCCCCAGAGCGGAACCGTCGCGGTCATCGCGAGCAGTTCGGTGGTGACCACCCAGGTGTAGGACGACTGCGAACCGCCCAGTTCGGAGACGATGCGCGGCAACGCGTTCGCGACCACCGTCGAGGCGAGGATGGCGACGAACATGCCCATCATCAGCCCCGACATGGCTTCGAGGACCTGTTTGCGGCCCATCGAGCCCGGTGGAGACTCCGGTTCTCGCGGTTCGGTCATGGCTGTGGACATGGTCGTCCCCCTTCGTGTTCTTGTGAGGCCGGGCGCGTCAGCGCGCGCGGCCGCCGGGCTCGGGGAGCCCGGCGAGAAGCATTTCGACGGCTTCGTCCAGCAGATCGAGCGCGGACACGCGGCCGTCCTGCTGGTACCAGAGGATGAGCGTGGCGTTGACCGCGCCGCCGAGCGCGGAAAGCAGCAACGTCGGATACAGATCGGCCTTGGGATCCACGCCGGTGCGGCGCGCGATCGCCTCGATCGCCGGCGCGATGGTGTCGTGGTTCATCGCCACCGCGCGTGAATGCAGGGTGGCGTTCTCCTGGATCGCCTTCATCCGGCCGAGCCACTCTTCGCGGTTCTCGTCGATCTGGGTGATGTCTTCCTTCAGCGCATCGACGAAAGCGCGTGGAGTGCCGACATCTTTCGGCGTGGCAAGGAAGATCTCGATGGTGCGCTGCGACCGTTCGGCGTTGTCGGCGTGCGCGATGACGACAGCGTCCTCTTTGGACGCGAAGTAGTTGAAGAAGGTGCGCGACGAGACCCCCGCCGCCGCGCTGATGTCCTCGACCGTCACCTGGTCCAGACCGCGTTCGGCGACGAGCCGGACGGCGGTGGTCGCCAGCGCGCGGTGGGTTTCCAGCCGTTTGCGCTCGCGGAGACCTTTGACGGGTTCGGGCATGAGCACCACGATACGCCTAAAGGTGCAGATGCTGCAAAATTGCAGTTTGTGAACCGTGCCACTCGCGGCAGGCCGGATCCCGCCTGGCAGACTGCGGCGGGTGAGCGGAACGGTGCTGGTACTGGGCGGACGCAGCGAGATCGGTCTCGCGGTCGCGGAGCGGCTCGCCAAGGGCGGGGCGCGCGAGATCGTGCTGGCCGCACGGCGGAGCGCGGACCTCGGCGCGGAGACCGAACGGCTGCTGGCCGCGGGAGCGAAGACGGTCGACGTCGTCGAGTTCGACGCCGACGATCTCGCCGGGCACGGCCCGTTCCTGGAGAAGGTCGTCGCGGAGCACGGCCCGCTGGACGTCGTCGTCACCGCTTTCGGGATCCTCGGCGACCAGGCGCGGGCCGAAGCGGACGCCGAGCACGCCGTCGCGATCGTGCACACCGACTATGTGGCGCACGTGAGTGTGCTGACTCAGGTGGCCAATGTGCTTCGTGAGCAAGGAAGCGGAAGTCTCGTGGTGTTCTCGTCGGTCGCCGGGGTGCGGGTCCGGCGGGCGAACTACGTCTACGGATCGGCGAAAGCGGGCCTCGACGGCTTCGCGAGCGGTCTGGCCGACGCCCTGCACGGCACCGGCGTGCACCTCCTGCTCGTCCGGCCCGGATTCGTGATCGGCCGGATGACCGAAGGCATGTCGCCGGCGCCGTTCTCGAGCACGCCGGATCAGGTCGCCGACGCGACCGTCGCCGCGCTCCGGAAACGCCGGGATACGGTGTGGGTGCCGGGACTGCTGAGGCTGGTGTTCTCGGTGATGCGCTTGGTGCCTCGCGCGATCTGGCGCCGGATGCCGCGCTAGGGAGCGCTGCGCGATCGGTCCGGCACACGGTGTCGCGACAGGTTGTCTTCTTGGTCACTTCGGCTGGGCCGATCGGGCTTTAAGACCTGTTCATGACACTTTTCTCAGCTGATTCCCAGCTAACACGGTGATCCTCGAACGCGGGGGGATCATTCACGAAAGCGGGGAGAAGGTCGTGCTGCTCACGTCGCGAGGACGACGGATCGGCGGCCGTGTCGCACTGGGCCTGGTGTCGGCGGCAGTACTGGGTGTCACGGGCTTCGCGTGGACGCAGTTGAGCCGTCTGGACGCGGGAATCGTCACGGCCGACGTGATCGCGCCGTCCGCCCAGGTGCCCGACGGCCCGCCGGGGCAGCCGCTGCGGGTGGCGCAGAACATCCTGCTCGTCGGCATCGACTCGCGGACCGACACCAACGGGAACCCGTTGCCGCAGAACGTCCTCGACACGCTGCACGCCGGAAACGGCAACGCGGGCGGTGACACCACCGACACCATGATCGTGGTCCACATCCCGGCGGGCGGCGTCGGGGCGACGGCCATCTCCATCCCGCGTGATTCCTATGTGGACATCGCGGGCGGGTTCGGCAAGCACAAGATCAACTCGGCGTACAGCCGCGGCAAGAACGCCGCGATGACCTCGCTGCGCGCACAGGGCCTGACCGGCGCGCAGCTCGAGGTCAAGGCCAACGAGGCGGGCGCCAAACTCACGATCCAGACGATCGAGCAGTTCACCGGGCTCAGCATCAACCACTACGCCGCGGTCAACCTCGCCGGGTTCTCCGCGCTGAGCGAGGCCGTCGGCGGGGTCGAGGTCTGCCTCAAGGAACCGGTGCAGGACAAGTTCTCCGGGGCGTCCTTCCCGGCGGGCAAGCAGCTGCTTTCGGGCCCGCAGGCGCTCGCCTTCGTGCGGCAGCGGCACGGCCTGCCCAGCGACCTCGACCGCATCGCGCGGCAGCAGGCGTTCCTTTCGAGCATGGCCAAGACCGTGCTGGACGCGGGGACGTTCACCGATCCCACCAGGCTGAGCGCCCTGATCGACGCGATCCAGGGTTCGGTCGTGCTCGACCGCGGCTGGGACGTGCTGAGCTTCGCGCAGCAGCTGCGGGGGATGAGTTCGGGAGCGCTCAAGTTCCAGACGATCCCGGTCCAGAGCCTTTCCCTCCCGACGCCGTCCGACGGCGACGCGGTGAAGGTGGACCCGGCCCAGGTGAAGGCGTTCGTGAAGTCCGCGCTGAACTCGACGACCGTCGCCGCGGTGGGGGAGCCGACCGACGGGATCGGGATCAAGCCGGTGGCGGCCACGTCCTCCGTCGCCGCACCGCCTTCGTCTTCCACGTCTTCCGCGCCGCCTGAGATGGCCGGCTGCGTCAGCTGACGGGGAGCCATACCCGCCGCATTTGGTCCTCTGAATGCGGCTTTGGGCCGTACCGAAAACTTCTCCAAGATTCTTTTGAACCGCATCGCGACGCCGTCCGTGTCGATGGCGTAGGGGAGTTCCAGAGAGCCTGGAACCCAGGGTGCAGGGGAGAAAGAATCGTGCTGGGTAAACGAGTTGTGTCGGTCGCCGTCCTCGCCGCCGCCGGGGCGCTGTCGCTCGCGGCCTGTGGAACGCAGGAAGCCGCGCCGCGGCAGGAAACGGCGCCGGTCGAGCAGGTCGCCAACGAGCTGTCCTTCCTCGCCGGGACCGCGAAGGCGAACAACGCACAGCCCAAGACCGGTGACTGGGCAACGGGTTCCGACGGGACGCCCGCCACCGCGGACCAGAACACCGCCCGCAAATGGGTGCAGCTCAAGGCCGCCAAGGCCGGCGATCTCGGCCCGGTGGTCGTCAACGGCGCGGGGCTGACGTTGTACCGCTTCGACAAGGACACCGCCAAGCCTTCGAAATCGACTTGCAACGGCGACTGCGCCAAGACCTGGCCGCCGGTGCTCGTCGCTCCGGGAAGCAAGGTTTTCCTGGCAGGGGTCAAGAAATCCGCCGTCGGCACGGTGAAGCGTGACGACGGCACCGTTCAGCTGACCGTCGGCGGCTGGCCCGCCTACCGGTTCGCGAAGGACACCAAACCCGGTGACACGCTCGGCCAGGGCGTCGGCGGGACGTGGTTCGGGCTCGCGCCGAACGGTCAGAAGGCGCGGAGCGGGCAGCCGGAGGAGAGTGCTCCGCCGCAGAAGCCCGCGTCCAGTGCGGTTCTCTTCGACGGCAAGAACTTCAGTGACGACGAGCCGTCGCAAGGGCTCGCGGGCCAGGGCTGCCAGAACGTCGCCCGCCCTGGCGTGACGTCGTCCGTCTCCGCCGCCGGTTCGCTCAAGCTGTGGTCCGAAAAGGACTGCAAGGGCAAGTCCCTCGTCATCGACGGTGATGTCAAGGACCTCGCCAAGCTCGGTTTCGACAACAAGGTCACTTCGATCTTCTTCGGCTGAAACAAAACAGAGACGGGAATGGTGTGATGAAGCGTCGGTCCGGCTGGGTGATCGTGGCGAGCCTGTCTCTGTTCCTCACCGGTTGTGCCGCGACTGTAGGGGGAGTGGCACAACCGGTGGACCCCACCCGGGTCGCCGGGCTCGAGATCACCGACGGCCCCAGCGGTCTCAAGCCCGGCGTGCTCGGCGCCGCGCTCCCGGTCGAGGGCGGGGACGGCGGGGAGGTCGACAACCTCGCGGCCAACGCCGTCGCCGACGTCCAGCGGTATTGGCAGGAGCATCTGCCGGCGGTCTTCAAGCGCGAGTTCCGGCAGCTGGCCAACCTCGCTTCGTACGATTCGACGAGCCGCGGCCGCGAGATCTGTGGCGCGTCGACGGCCGGGCTGGTGAACGCCTTCTACTGCGCGGGAGAAGACGTCGTCGCGTGGGATCGCGGGGAACTGTTGCCGATGCTCAACGACTCCATCGGTTCGGCGGCGGTCATGGCCGTGCTCGCCCACGAGATCGGCCACGCCGTCCAGTTCCGGCTGGGCCTCCCGGCCGCGGCGCCGTCGATCGTGAAGGAGCAGCAGGCCGACTGCTACACCGGCACGTACTTCCGCTGGGTCGCCGAGGGCAAGTCGCCGATGTTCCAGGTCTCCACCGGCCGCGGCCTCAACGAGGTGCTCACCGCGCTGTTCCAGATCCGCGACACCGCCGGGGTCGCCTTCGACGACGACGGCGCGCACGGCAACGCGTTCGACCGGGTTTCCGCGTTCCAGTTCGGCTTCACCGACGGGCCCGCCCGCTGCGCGATGATCGACGAGCGGGAGATCGAGGGCCGCAGCACACAAGGCGGCTTCGGCTCGGCCGCGGCGAACGAACAAGCGGCGGCGGCGAACATCCGGCTCGACAACCGCGAGGCCCTGGCCGACCTCACCACCAGCCTGCGCCAGGCGTTCCGGCTCGCGGCCACCCCGCCGACACTCACCACCGGCGCGGCCTGCGGCGTGACGACGGAGGACGCGCTCGCGTCGTACTGCTCGGAGTCCAACCAGATCAACCTCGACCTCGACGGCCTCGTCCGCATCGGGACCCCGCCGCGCAGGGGACGGCAGGGCGGCATCGGTGACTTCGCCGCGTTCGCCGAGGTCGCGTCGCGCTACACCCTCGCCGTCCAGCAGGAAGGCGGGTTCCGGCTCGACGGCCCGGTGGCCGCGCAGCGCACCGCGTGCCTCACCGGCTTCTGGGCCTCGACCATCGTGGACGGCAAACGCGGGTCGCTCAGCTTGTCGCCGGGCGACCTCGACGAGGCCATCGCCGAGATGCTGACGCGGAACAGCCTGATCGCCGCGGACGTCCGGGGCCGGACGATCCCGGCGGGTTTCGCCAGGGTCGCCGCCTTCCGCGACGGCTTCTCCTCCGGCGACCAGGGCACCTGCGGCAAGAAGTACCGCTGAACGCGCGTGAAGGTCCCCTTCCCTCGGCTCAGCCGAGGGAAGGGGACCTTCACGCGCAAAGAGAGGCTTACACGAAGGCGCTCTGGCCGGTGATGGCCTTCCCGACGATCAGCGTGTTCATCTCCCGGGTGCCTTCGAACGAGTAGATCGCTTCGGCGTCGGTGAAGAACCGCATGATGTCGTTGTCCAGCACGATCCCGTTGCCGCCGAAGATCTCACGGCCCCACGCGACGACCTCCCGCATCCGCGAGGTCACGAACGCCTTCGCCAGCGACGAGTGCTCGTCCTTGAAGATCCCGGCGTCCTGCAACCGGGCCAGTTGCACCAGCATGCCCCACGACGCGGTGATGTTGCCGAGGCTCTTCACCAGCATGTCCTGCACCATCTGGAACCGCGCGATCGGACGGCCGAACTGCTTGCGCTCCTTGGCGTAGTCCAGCGCGAGTTCGTAGGCGCCGATCATCACGCCCAGCCCCTGCCAGGCGACACCGCCCCGGGTCGCGCGCAGGATCTCGGCGACGTCGCGGAACGAGTCGATGCCCTGGAGCCGGTTGGCCTCCGGCACCCGGACGTCGGTCAGCGTGATCTCGGCGTTCTCCACGATCCGGAACGCGAACTTGTTCTCGATCTTCACCGGCACGAATCCCGGCGAGTCCTTCTCGACCACGAAACCCTTGACGTTGTTGTCGTCCTCGTCGCGGGCCCACACGATGACGAGGTCGGCGAAGGTCGCGTTACCGATCCACTTCTTGGCACCGTTGAGGATCCAGGCGTCACCCTCGCGTCGAGCCGTGGTGCGCATGCCGCCCGCGACGTCGGAACCGCCGAGCGGCTCGGTCATCGCGAAGGCACCGATCTTGTCCATCGCCGCCATCGACGGGAGCCAGCGGTCACGCTGTTCCTGGTCGCCGCCCGAGTAGATGCTGTACATCGCGAGTCCGTTGTGGACACCGAAGAACGTGGCCACGGAAGGATCCGTGCGGGTCATCTCCATCGCCATCATGCCGCTGAGCAGGTGGCTGGTGGCCGGAAGGTGCTCCCCGTAGCCTTCGTAGGGCAGTCCGGCGAGGCCCTGTTCGCGGAACTTGCCGACGAGTTCGTGCGGGAACTCGCCCTTGGCCCAGTACTCGTTCACAAGCGGCTTGACGTCGGTGCGCATGAAGTCGCGCGCCTTGAGCAGCAGCTTGCGCTCCTCGTCGGGCAGCAAGGCTTCGTAGTCGTAGAAGTCGGCGATCAGCTGGTCATCCATGTCAGTTCTCCTCCTTGGCGGCGGTGGTGTCCAAAGCGGACAGCACCGCGAGCTGCTTGCGGTCGCGCGTCTCGGCGAGTTCCGAGTACGTGGAGGAGCCGTAAGCGGATTCCACGGCTTCGATGAGCCGTTCTTGTTCTTCCGGGGACTGCGAGGGCTGGCCGAGACCGGCCCACATCTTCTTCATCGACTTGCCGATGTGCTCGGCCATGTGCCGGTAGCCGCCGGGGCCGCCGCCCAGATGCGAGCCGAGGAACGGCCCGACCGTGGACCAGCGGATGCCGAGCGAGTTCGTCATCACCGCGTCCAATTCGGACGGTGACACGACACCTTGTTCCACCAGGTAGATCGCCTCGCGGCTCAGCGCGTTCTGGAGCCGGTTGCCGACGAAGCCGGGGATCTCCTTGCGCTCCACCACCGGGGTGCGGCCGGCGAACCGGTAGAACTCGACGGCGCGATCCACCGACTCGGCGCTGGTGCGCTCGCCGGGGACGACCTCGACCAGCGGGATCAGGTGCGGCGGGTTGAACGGGTGTCCGATCAGGACTCGCGACGCGTCTTCGAGGTCCGCCGCGAACGCCGTCGAGGGGATCGCCGAAGACGAGCTGAGCAGCAGCGCGTGCGACGGTGCCTCGCGGACCAGGGTCGTGAACAGGTCCTTCTTGAACTCGACGCTCTCCGGTCCGTTCTCCTGCACGACATCCGCGTGCCGGACGGCTTCCGTGACGTCAGCGGCGAGGTGGACGCGAGGGGCGAGGTCCGCGGCGTCCCGGCCGAGATGCGGGGCGAACGCCTCCAGTGCGGCGGCGACGGCGTCGGCGAGGTCCGGCCGCGGGTCCGAGACCCAGACCTCCATCTCGTGCGCGGCGAACAACGCCGTCCACGAAAGGCCGATCGTGCCCGCGCCGATCACCGCGGCGGTACGAAAAGTCATGACTGCGCTCCCTTCAAGTAGTCGAAGACCGGCTTGACCGGGGCGAGCGTCAGGTCGGTGAGGATGTGGCTCGCGGAGACGACCTCCAGCACCGGGAGATCGGCGAGCGGGGCCAGGACGTGCTGGAACAGCTGCAGCCGCGCCGGCCCGGTCCACGCTTCCTTGACCACGACGTCGGTGATCTCGGTGCGGACCAGTTCGAAGACCCGGGGCGAACCGTCGTAGTCCGGGATGGTCTTGAGCATGAACGTCGGCACGGTGATCTGCGCTTCGGCCTCACGGACTTCCAGCCGGTTGTGCTTGTAGCCCATGGTCGCTGTCGCGACCCGCTGGCTGCCGTAGTCGAGTGTCCCGACGAGCGCGCCGTTCTCGGCGAACAGCTTCGGCGAGCCGATGGTCTTCGGGTACGCGCTGATCTCGCGGCCGGACGCGGTGGCCGGGAAGTTGTCGAGGTACATCGCGTGCAGGTACTCGCCGCGCTCGCCCTCGAAGCTCACCGGGATCGCCTGGCCGGACTCCGTGTAGGGCCCGTATCCGCTGACGTCGCCCATCTTCATCACCTCGAACCGCACCAGCGGCTCGTCGATCTCCAGGGGCTCCGGGACGACAGCGCGCAGGGCGTCGGCGTCGGTGCGGTAGACGATGTTCAGGTACTCGCGGTCGGTGAACCGGGGCACCACCGGCGCGTACGCCGGGTTCGTGAGCGGGGTGGTCACGTGCTGGAGGACTTCTTGCTGCTTCATTTCACTCACCGGTCCTCTCACTTACAAGTCCACAGTGGGGCGCGGCGCTCGGCGAAGGCCTGCATGCCCTCGCGGACGTCGGCCGACTTCATCAGCGCCGGCATCGCCGAACGCTGGGAGGCAAACGCTTGCGCGTCCGGGACGCCGTCCGCCGCGCGGACGATCTTCTTGACCAGGGCCAGCGCCAGCGGAGCGTTGGCGGCGATTTGGTCGGCCAGCTGCAGGGCGACGGCGGCGGCCTCGCCGCTCGGGACGACCCGGTTCACCAGACCCAGCTCCCCGGCGCGCCCGGCGCCGATCGGCTCGCCGGTGAGCAGGAACTCCATCGCCAGGTGATGCGGGATCCGCTTCGGCAGCCGGATCACGCCACCACCGGCGGCGATCAGCCCGCGCTTGACCTCGGGCAAGCCGAACTTCGCGTCTTCGGCGGCGACGATCAGGTCGCAGCCCAGCGCCAGTTCGAACCCGCCGCCCATGGCCCAGCCCTCGACGGCGGCGATGAGGGGTTTCGACAACTCAGCCTCGGTCAGCCCGCCGAACCCGCGGCCGGGGAGCTCGGGAGACTCGCCTTTCAGCGCCGCCTTGAGGTCCATTCCGGCACTGAACGAGCCGTCCGCGCCGGTCAGGACCCCGGCCCGCAGCGCGGGATCGGCTTCCAGCAGGTCGAGCGCTTCCGCGAGCCCGGCGGCGACGGCGGCGTTGACCGCGTTGCGGGCCTGCGGTCGGTCGATCGTGATCAGCAGCGTGCTGCCGACCCGTTCTGTCCTTACTTCGTTGGTGCTCATGGGTTCTTCCTCAACTGGGTGTTCTCAAAGCGTGGTGGCGAGTTCGCGCAGGACGTCTTCGGTGTCCTGACCCGGCAGGGGAGCCAGGCGCCGGACGGAACCGGGGGTCGCGGAGAACTTCACCGGGATGCCGATGGTGCGGATCGAGCCCTCGCTCGGGTGCTCGACGACGTCGAGCAGGTGACCGTCGCGGACGTACTCGTCGTCCTGCGCCTTGTCCAGTTCCAGGACCGGGGCCATCGGGATGCTGTGCTTCGCGCAGACCTCGGTCCACTCCTCGGTGGTCAGCGCCGGGGCGCATTCGGCGATCATCGCGGCCAGCGCCTCGTGGTCGGCGCCGTCGATCGCGTCGCCGTTGACCCGGGGGTCGTCGGCCAGTTCCGGCCGGCCGGCGGCGTGGAAGAAGTCGCGGAAGTTCTGCGGGTTGTAGGGGATCACGCAGGCCATGCCGTCCTTGGTGTGCACGGCCTGGTGCCCGGGGTTCATCGACGGGCCGAAGCCGGTCGGGCCCTCCGCGGGCTCGAAGACGTGCCCGGCCAGGTGCTCGACCAGGTTGAACGCGATCAGCGTGTCGGTCATCGGGATCTCGACCCGCTGGCCCTCGCCGGTCTTGTCGCGGTGCACCAGCGCCGCGAGCACGGTGTAGGCGATGGTCAGGGAGGAGACCTTGTCGCCGATGATCGTCGGCAGGTAGACCGGCTTGCCCAGCGCGCGGTTCGCGACGTCGACCAGGCCGGAGGATGCCTGCACTGTCTCGTCGTAGGCGGCGTGGCCCGCGCGGTCGGAGTCGCCGCGGAAGCCCTGCGCGTGGGCGTAGACCAGGCCGGGGTTGCGGGCGGCGACGTCGGCGTAGTTCATGCCGAGCCTGCTCAGCGCACCCGGGCGCATGTTCGTGATCAGCACGTCGGCGGTGTCGATCAGCTTGAGCGCCTGCTCGCGCTGCTCCTCGTCCTTGAGGTTGAGGGCGACGCTGCGCTTGTTGCGGTTCACGTTCAGGTTGAGCGGCGTCATCCCCGGCGTCGTGCGGAACTTGCCCACTCGCACGGTGTCGGCGGGGGACTCGATCTTGATCACGTCGGCGCCGAGGTCGCCGAGGATCTGCGCGGCGTACGGACCCATGACGACCGTCGAGAGGTCGATCACGCGAACGCCGTCCAGCGGTCCGGTGGCGGTCTGAGTCATTTGCTTTCCCTTCGCCGTTGTTCGCTCTACTTACGAAGTTAGGCGCGAATGGCGATAAAGGGAATGATCAAAGAAAGAAGAATGGTATGACCGCGGTGGTCATACCATTAAATGGTGTCCGGAGGGAGGTGGGGCGCGTTGTCGTGAGTGGTAAGTGTTGTTAGAACGGCACTTACCACTCACGACCAACCGGACCGAGGCGGCTGGTGAGATGCACCGGAAAGCGTTGCGAAAGCCACTTTCGCAACATCGTCTTCCGTCAGGCCGCACTGGGGTCGTGAGTGTGAGGGGTAGGGCGAACGTGGCGTGCTGTTGAGGTGTGCCCCCAATGCCACATTGGAGCCTTCAGGACATTCCGCGGCGCTGCTCAGGGCACCCGAACCTTTGCGGACGTGACGGTGAAGGGAACCTTCCCCGCATGCGATGCGACGAAAGTCCCTTTCACCCCGACCGACAGGACACCTTTGCCTTTCGGTCCACTAGAACCAACCGTGTCCTGGGTGCCCGCACCGGGCAGGTTCGCGTGACTGGATGGACGACACACGTGACTGAGCGGACGACTCGCGGTGAGGCTCCGGTCATGAGCGAGTTGTCCGTCCAGGCGCGCGAAAGTACTGGCTGGGGCCGGTGGGTCGTGAGTGGCAATGAGCGTTAGAACGACACTTGCCACTCACGACCAACGGGACCGAGACGGCTGGTGAGACGCACCGGCCGCGCGACCGCCTTCACGTTGAAAGCGGCTCGGCGAAGATCTCGCGGACCCCGGCGACGAGTCCGGCGAGGTCCCCGTCCTCGGCGCGGTCGCGCCGCCAGACCAGGGCGGTCTCCAGCTGCGGGCGGAAATCGGCGAACGGCAGGATGGTGGCGCCGTCGACCAGGAACAGGTGCATCGGGCTGGCCGGATCGAGCATGGTGATCGAGAACGACGAGCCGTTCGCCACCAGTTCGGAAATGCCCGAATATTCGGTTCCGCAGACCTTGAGCCTTTTCTTGATGCCCGCGTTCGACAATTTCCGGTCCATATCGTCCGAATAGGCTGGAATACTTTCCGAGGCCGACGCGATATAGGACAGATCAGTCAATTCGGCGATGTCCACCGTTTCCCGGCCGGTGAACCGGTCGGCCGGGACGACGGCGCCGAGTCGCTCGACCTGCACCGGGACGATCTCCAGCGCGGGATCGGTGACCGGCATCCGGACCAGCGACAACGCGAGTTTGCCCTCGTGCACCGCGGCGACGAGATCCGGCGTCGTCCCGGGCCAGCGTTTGAGTTCGAACCGGTCGTGGCAGCGTTCTTCGAGCCGTTTGACCCGTTCCCGCAGGGCCGGGTGCACGCCGGCGGGCATGCCGACGAACACGGTGCTCCGGCTCGGTTTCACCGCTTCCTGCAGCCGCCACGGAATCGCGTTGACCTGGTCGAGGACGTCCCGCGCGATCGGCAGCAGCGCGGCCCCCGCCGCCGTCAGCGTGACGTGGTGGGTGCTGCGGTCGAACAGCTTGTGACCGAGCTCGTGTTCGAGATCCTTGATCCGCTGGCTCAGCGGGGAGGCGGCCATATGCAGCTTCCGGGCCGCCTGGGAGAAATTCAGCTCCTCGGCGACGGCCACGAAGTACCGCAGGTGCAACATCTCCACGTGATCACCCTAACCGGAACGCGACGGTGAACGCCGCTCCGCCTTCCGGCGCCGGACCCGCGGTCAGCGTCCCGCCCATCCGGGTGACCAAGCCGTGGGCCAGCGCGAGCCCGATGCCCGACCCGACCGGGCGGCTGTCGCGGTAGCGCTTGTTCAGCACGCCGCGGTCGAACGCGACAGGGTAGTCCTCCGGCGCCAGGCCCGGGCCGCCGTCCCGCACCGCCAGCTGCGCCTGTCCCTGGGTCGTGACCAGGGAGAACACGATCGGCGCGCCCGCCGGGGTCACGCGCAGCGCGTTCTCGGCCAGCCCGTCGACGACCTGGCGGAGCCGCCGCGGATCGGCGACGACCGGGACCTCTCCGGCGGACCGTTCCACCAGCAGCGTGACGTTCTGCTGAGCGCATCGCAGCCGCCAGACGTCGGCGCATTCGTCGACGAGCGCGGCGAGATCGAGCCGTGCCGGGTCGAGACGGAACTCGTCGGCGCCGAGCCTCGCCAGTTCCAGCAGGTCGCTGACCAGGCGTTCCAGTCGGGCGGCCTCACGGTGGATGGTCTGCCCGGCGCGGCGCGCGTCCTCGCCTTCGGCCACGCCGTCACCGATCGCCTCGGCGAATCCGGTGACGGCGGTCAGCGGCGTCCGCAGTTCGTGCGACACCGAAAGCAGAAACTCGCGTTGCCTCGCCTCGCTGCACTGCAGCGCGTCGGCCAGCTCGTTGACCGACGTCGCCACGTCCGCGACCTCGGACGGCCCTTCGACGGGAACCCGCAGGTCACGGCGTCCGGACCGCATCCCGTTCGCCACCGACGCGGCCCGGCGCAACGGCCGGGACAGCATCCGGCTCAGCACGAGCCCCGCGATCGCGGCGACCGCGAGCCCCGCGCCGAGCGCGAGCACGGTGTTGCGCACCAGCATCCGTCCGCGCGCCTCACCGAGCTTGGTCGATTGGACGAGCGCGAACGCGGCGCCCTTCGCACCGACAGTGCGGGCTTCGACGAGGTACTGCTGACCTTCGACGAGGACCGTGCCCGAGCGGGTGAACCCCGTCTTGGTGGCGGCGATCGCCGCGACGGTCCCGGCGCCGTCGAGCGTCCCGTTCGGACGGCGGGCCACGACGTCGATCCCCTGTCCCCGAACGACTTCCGCGGCCTTGCCGATGCCGAGCCGGTTGCCGATCCCGGTCTCGTCGAGCTGGCTCGCGACCACGTCGGCCTGCGCCGAGAGCGACTGGCGGAGCACGTCGATCCCGGTGGTGCGGATCAGCCGGGCCGCGACCAGCCCGGCGACCACCACCGCGACCGCGGCGATCGCCAGGCACACCACGGTGATCCGCAGCGCGAGCGACGTCCGCTTCATCCGGCGTCCGCCGCGTAGCCGATCCCGCGGACCGTCCTGATCGGACTCCGGCCGCCGAGTTTCCCGCGCAGCTGGGCGATGTGGACGTCCACGGTCCGCGTGCCCGCCGAAGCCGCGTAACCCCAGACGGAACTGAGCAGCTGTTCGCGGCTGAACACCTGGCCGGGGCGTTTCACCAGATGAGTGAGCAGGTCGAACTCGGTCGAGGTCAGCGCGACCTCGGTTTCGGCGGCCCAGACGCGGCGCTGGGTGACGTCGACGCGAACACCGCCCGCCGTGTAGGTCTCGGCGGGCGGCGCGGCCCCGGCGGCACGGCGCAGGACGGTCCGGACCCTGGCCGAGAGCTCACGCGGGCTGAACGGTTTCGTCAGGTAGTCGTCCGCGCCGATCTCCAGGCCCAGCAAGCGGTCCAGTTCGTCGTCGCGGGCGGTCACGAACAGCACGGGTGTCCAGTCGCCGTCCGCGCGCAGCGTCCGGCAGATCTCGATACCGTCCATTCCGGACAGTCCGATGTCGAGCACGATCGCGACCGGGCGCGTCCGCCGGATCGTGGCCAGCGCCGCGCCGCCGTCCGCCTCCACCTGCACGCCGAACCCGTCCCGCCGCAGGTACAGCGAGGCGAGTTCGGCGATCGCGGGGTCGTCCTCGACGACCAGTACCAGTCCGCGTCCCGGTTGTGTCGTCACCGGCAGATCCTGTCACGGGGCCGGGTCGCCGGCCATGTCCTGTTCTATCGAGTCGAGGGTGCGCTGGACATCGCTCAGCTCACCCGGCGCCGGGCTCGACGTCGGCTTCTCGTCGGTGCACGCGGCCGCTCCGAACAGTGCGAACGCGGCCAGGGCCGTGATCAGGAGGCGTTTCACTTGCCCGCCCTGCAGTGCGCGCCCGCGAAGGCGTCGAGCTTCTGCTTCGCCGCGGTGAGTTCGGGAAGCCGTCCGCTGCGCTTGTCGGCCCGTTTCTGAAGCCTGTCGGCGGTGTCGTTGTGGTTCTTCTTGCGATGGTCCTCGGCCCTGGCCTTGAGATTCGCCACGGAACCGCGGATCTCGGGGCCGCCGTTGATGCGGTCGGTGAGCTTCGTGGTGCGCTCGGTGAGCTTGGGCAGCCACTCGGTGCACAGCTGCTGGGACTCCTCAGGGCTGAGGGTGATGGGCGCCGTCTGGGCCGAGGCGGCGGGGGCGAGGACCGTGAGACCAGCGAGGCCGGCCGCGGTCAGGCAGGCGGCGATGGTGTGTTTCAGCATGCGAAGAGCGTCGCGCGGGCAGATACGAGGAATGTGGGGGAAATGTTCGGGTTTCGTAAGCGATACTCGGACGATGGGGCTGAAGACTCTGACCGCCACCGTCGTGGCGACGCTGTTGCTGACCGCCGCACCGGCCATCGCGTCACCACCCGCGTTCGTCCTGCGGGACGGCGTCAGCGAGCCGGTGTTCTCCTACGAGAAGGCCATCCGTGAGACCGCCTGGGTGGAGACCGGCCAGGACCTCGACCGCGACGGCCAGGTCGATCGGGTCGCCGCCGACATCATCCGCCCGGCCGAACCGGCCGCACGCGGGCAGCGCGTTCCGGTGATCATGGACGTCAGCCCGTACTTCGAGAAGATCGGGCGTGGCAACGAGCGCCAGCCGAAGACCTACCTGCCCGACGGCACGCCTTCGCAGTTCCCGCTCTTCTACGACAACTACTTCGTGCCGCGCGGGTACGCCGTCGTGCTGGTCGACGTCGGGGGCACCAATCGCTCGTCCGGGTGTTTCGACGACGTCGCCTCCGGCAACGGGGTCGTGAACTGGCTCAACGGGCGCGCGAACGCGTTCCGGACGCCGTTCGGGCCTGAGCGTGTCCGGGCGGGCTGGGCGAACGGGTCGGTCGGCGCGATCGGGAAGTCGCAGGACGGGGCGACGGCGATCGGGATGGCGGCGTCCGGGATCGAGGGTCTGAAGACCATCGTGCCGATCGCCGGGGTCAGTTCGTACTACGAGGTGCACAAC
Source organism: Amycolatopsis sp. NPDC102522 (assembly GCF_055584485.1). NCBI lineage: Bacteria > Bacillati > Actinomycetota > Actinomycetes > Pseudonocardiales > Pseudonocardiaceae > Amycolatopsis > Amycolatopsis sp. NPDC102522. The sequence continues at coordinate 63,450 of NZ_JBVJLY010000028.1, forward strand.
GCGGACGGCGCGTACTTCGGCTGGGCGGGCGGGCCGGGCCTGTACAACGAGCGGGCGCTGAAGCTGTGTCAGCCGTTCGAGGACGACAACGCGCGGCGCGCGGGCACGGACGGGAACTTCAACGACTACTGGCGCGGGCTCGACTATGTCGCGAAGACGGGGAAGGTGCGTGCAAGCGTTTTCGCGTCGATGGGCTTCCACGATCTCAACGTGAACCCGATCCAGTTCGGGCCCTGGTGGGAGGCGCTGAACGCGTACGGCGTGCCGCGCAAGGCGTGGCTGCACCAGGCGGCGCACGTCGACCCGTTCGACCTCGACCGGTCGCTGTTCGTGAAGACCCTGCACCGCTGGTTCGACCGGTGGCTGCTCGGCGTCCGCAACGGCGTCGAGACCGAACCCGCGATCCGGATCGAGCACGCCCCGGACCGCTGGGCCGACGAACGCCGCTGGCCGCCTGCCGGTCGTTCGCGCACCCTGTGGCCCTCCTCGGATGGCGGGCTGGGGAACCGTCCTGCCGCTGGCGTCGCTTCGGTGACCGAAGACCCGGCGCGCGGCGCGTCCCAGTGGGTGGAGAACCCGTCGCAGTCCAGTCCGGATCGCCTTGTCTTCGCGGGTGAACCGGTGCGCGCGGACACCCGGATCGCCGGGACCGCCACCGTGACGGTGACCGCCCGTTCCGACAAACCGAGCGCGCGGCTCGGGGCGGTGCTGGTCGACTACGGTCCCGCGACAGTGCGGAACACGCAGTTCCCCGCGCTGGGCACCAAGAACCTGACGAGCCGATCCTGCTGGGGCGCGGGCACGGCCGTGGATACCGGCTGCTTCCTCGACACCGTCGCGGATCTGACCACCGTGGACAAACAGATCGTGGCGACCGGCTGGGCGGATCTCGGCCACCATCGGTCGCTGTGGCGGGGCGAGCTTCTGGAGCCCGGCAAGGCGTACACGATGACGTTCCGGCTGAGCAGCCTCGACCACGTCGTCCCTGCCGGACACCGGCTGGCGCTGGTCCTGGGCGGTACCGACGCGGACATGTTCGACCCCACGCTGCCCGCGCCCGGGGCCCGGGTGACCTTCGACCTGGGCGGGACTTCGCTCTCGGTGCCGGTCACCACCCGCGTTTAGTCCTCTGAATGCGGTCCTTGCGTGCGCAACTACCGCGTTCAGAGGACTAAACGCGGGGCGACCGGCTCGGGAGGGCGTCGGTCCGGGGTGGTCGTGAGTGGCAAAGAGCGTTCTAGTGGCGGGTAGGGGGAATGTGTCATGTCGTTGAGGTGTGTCCCCAATGCCACATTGGGGGCTTTCCGGGGGCGTAGGGTCGGTGTCGTGAAGGCCCCCTTCAGGACAGTGACGTAGCGCGGGCTTGGGGGCACCGGAACCCAGCGGGGTGAGGTGAAGGGAACCTTCCGCGCGCGCGATGCGGCGAAAGTCCCCTTCACCAGACCGACACGGCCGCCTTACCCCTCAATAGAACCCGACTTGCCACTCACGACCCCCTGGACCGGCCGCCCTCCCTCGCCCACCAACGGCCACGTCGCGAAAGCCACTTTCGCGACGTCTGATGTCCCGAAAGTGGCTTTCGCGACACGCCGACGGCTCGTGAGGCGCACCTGCCCGGGCAGCGGCAGCACCATCCGCGTTCAGTCCTCTGAATGCGCGGGCGGAACACCCTGAGCGAGTGGTAAGCCTGGAGCCGGGAGTGAAGGAGTCCGCATGGCGAAGATCCAGCGCATTTCCGCGAACGGCCACACGAGCGCGAGCCCCGAAGCCGTCTACGCCCTCCTCGAAGACCGCGAGCACTGGCCCGACTGGTCCCCGCTGGGCAAGTTCCGCCTCCTGGAGAAGGGCGACCAGAACGGCCTCGGCGCCGTCGGCGTCTTCAGCACGAGCGGCGTCAACGCCTGCGAAGAGGTCATCGCGCTCGAACCCGGCAAACGCTTCGGCTACACGCTGCGCAAGGGGATGCCGCTGCGCGACTACCGCGCGTACGTCGACCTCACGCCCGCGCTCGGCGGCACCGACATCCACTGGCACGCTTCGTTCATCGCCAAGATCCCCGGCACCGGAGGGCTGTACCGCCGGTTCCTCGGCGGCTTCTTCGGACGCATGGTCGACGGCCTCGTGGCGCGGGCCTCGCGCGGCGCCCCATAAAGTAGGCGCATGGCAGCCCCACGACGCACGCAGGAGGAACGCAGCGCCGCGATGCGCGTCAGGCTGCTCGACGCCACGATCGACTGTCTCGTCGAGTACGGCTACGCGGGCACGACGACCACCCGCGTCGCGGATCGCGCCGGGGTGACCCGCGGCGCGCAGGTGCACCATTTCCCCACCAAGACCGACCTCGTGACCTCCGCGATCCGGCATCTCGCGGCCAAGCGCACCGAGGTCGCGATGGCGGAGATCGACAGGCTGAAGGCGGCGGCCGACCCGGTCAGGGACGCGTTGCAGCTGCTGTGGGAGATGCATCAGGGCCCGGTCTTCTCGGCGACCGTGGAGCTGTGGGTGGCCTCGCGGACCGACGCGGAACTGCGCGCCCAGATGGCGGTGGTCGAGCCGATCGCGACGAGCAGCCTGGTCGAGTTCGGCAAGGCGCTGCTCCCGGACCATTCGGCGCATCCGGAGTTCCTGCACGCGGTGTACACGGCGATGGACGTCGTCCGTGGCATCCTCATCGCCAGCTGGGCGACCCGCGACCAGACCGAACTGGAGGCGCGCTGGGAGCGCGGCCGCCGTCACTTGATCCTGCTGTTCGAGGCGCTGATGCAGCCCTCTCCCTCTCGTTAGGCGTGTTACTCTCCTGGAGAGAGTGAGGAGGTCACGTGCTCGGAAACCCGTACGACCCCGACTGCCCCACCCGCGCGCTGCTCGACCGCATCGGCGACCAGTGGACCGTGCTGATCGTCGGCGTGCTCGGCGACGGCCCGCTCCGGTTCACCGAGATCGGCAAACGCGTGCGCGGTATCTCGCAGAAGGTCCTCACCCAGACGCTCCGCAGCCTCGTCCGCGACGGCATCCTGACGCGCACCGCGTACCCGGAGATCCCGCCGCACGTCGAGTACGAGCTGACCGAGCTCGGCCGCAACCTGGCCGAACCGCTCGACATGCTCGACAAATGGGCCCGCGTCCACATGGGTGAGGTCCTCGACGCCCGCCGTGCCCACGACGGTCAGCTCACCGCTTGACCAAGCCGGCCTCGTGCGCCAGCAGCCCCGCCTGGGTCCGGTTCGCACAGTCCAGTTTGACCAGCATCCGCGACACGTAGCTCTTCACCGTCGCCTCCGCGAGGTGCAGCCGCGCCGCGATGTCCGCATTGGACAGTCCTTCGCCGAGACAGGCCAAGACATCCGTTTCGCGCTCGGTCAGCCCGTCGGTCTTCCGCCGCGCGTCGTCCCCGCGACGCCGTCCGTCGGCCGACATCGCCACCAGCCGTTGCGCCGCTTCGGGGGAGAGCACGGTGTGCCCGTCCGCCGCGACCCGGACCAGGCCGATCAGGTCCTCCGGCGGCGTGGACTTCACCAGGAACCCGGCCGCGCCCGCCCGCAGCGCGCGGATGACGTAGGTGTCCGCGTCGAACGTCGTCAGTGCGACGACCGCGGGCGGCTCCGGGAGTTTCGCGATCCGCTCGATGGCCGTCAGCCCGTCGACGCCCGGCATCCGCAGATCCATCAGCACCACGCGCGGCCGATGCCGGATCACGGCTTCGACAGCCTCGGCGCCGTCCTGCGCCTGCGCCACGACCTCGATGTCGGCCGCGGAGCCGAGGATCGTCCGCAGATGCGCGCAGACCATCGGTTCGTCATCGACGACGACCACCCGGATCACCGATCTCCTTCCGCCGTCGGGACGTAGGCCGGAAGTATCGCACCGACGCGGTACCCGCCGCCCGCCCGCGGCCCCGCGTCGAACCGGCCGCCGATCAGTTCGACGCGCTGCCGCAGTCCGGCCAGGCCCGAGCCGGAACCGCTGCCCGCCAGCGCTGGATCCGGCGCGGCACCCGCTCGCGTGTTCTCCACCTCGATGTCCAAGCCGCCCGCGTGATACCTGAGTTCGACGGTCGCGGTCGAGCCCGGCGCGTGCTTGCGGATGTTCGTCAGCGCCTCCTGCACGACGCGGTACGCGGTGCGGGCGACGGTCGGGGAGATGCGCCCTGGGTCGCCGTGCACGGCGAGTTCGGTCGGGATGCCCACCGACGCCGATTCCGCGACCAGCGTCGCCGGATCGCCCGCCACGCCGTCGGTGAGCGTGCGCGGTTCGGCGTTCGCGCCGTTGCGCAGCACCCCGACGAGATCACGCAGTTCGTCCAGGGCCAGCGCGCCTTCGCGCCGGATGTCCTCGGCCGAGGTCCGCACGGCCTCATCCGCCGAGACGACGCCGAGCGCGCCCGCGTGCAGCACCATCAGGCTCAGCCGATGGGTGACGACGTCGTGCATCTCCTCGGCCAGCTTCCGCCGCTCTTCGGCGCGGGCGCGTTCGGCGAGCAGGTGTTGCTCGCGCTCGGCACGTTCGGCACGGTCCCGCAGCGAGCGCAGCAACTGGCGCCGGGCCTCGAAGTACAGCGAAAGCGTGGTGGGCAACGCCGTGCCCAGCAGGCCGAACGGGGTGGTATTCCACTGCGCGTCCCAGGGCCGTGACGCGCAGAGCACCAGGATCCCGGTCAGCCAGAGCAGGGTCCGCCGGTCCATCAGGCGGGCGAGCTGGCTCAGCACCACCGGGGTGATCGTCGGGACGGTCATCAGCGTCAGCTGGCGCTCCGGCACCAGCAGCCCGGGGGAGAACAGGTCGGAGGCGAGCATCAGCAGCCCGCCCGCCGTGACCAGGCCCGCGACCAGTTTCGGATACCGGAACAGCAGGATCAGCGAGAGATCGAGCAGCACCTGCAGGGTGACGCCCGCGGCAGGGCCCGCCCAGCCTGTCGTCGGTTCGCCGAACACGTACAGCGTGATGTCCAGGCCCACGAACGCGAGCGCCGCCAGCGTGAGCCACACGGTGTCGGCCGGACCCGGCCGGAACGGCCTGCTTTTCTCCACCCGGTCACGGTAACCAGCCGTCGACCGAAGGCGGGGAGATCCGCAACTTTCGTCTATCCGGTGACCCTCCTTACCCGGTTTCCCGCAGCCGCCGTCTCCGGTGGACTGGAGCACATGGACATCGCGACCCCAACAGTCCGAACAGGACAGGAGCAGGCGTTCGCCCGGCTCCCGGTGTTCGTCGTCGCCGCGGTGGCCGCCGCCGCGCTTCTGGCCACGAGCGGCCGCTACGCGCACGGTTTCGACGAGCTGTACTTCCTGATGGCGGGCCGGGAACACCTGGCGTGGGGGTACTTCGACCAGCCGCCGCTGATCCCGGCGCTGGCCGGGGCGATGGACTCGCTGTTCCCCGGCTCACTGGTGATGCTGCGCCTGCCGATGACGGTGGCCGCGGCCGCCGGGGTGGTCGTCACCGCGCTGATCGCCAGGGAACTGGGCGGCGGACGCGGCGCGCAGGTGCTCGCGGCCGGGCTCTACGCGACGTCCGGGGTGATCATCGTCAGCCACTGGATCGGCACGTACGTCTTCGATCCGTTCCTCTGGACGGTGATCGTCTGGCTGGTCGTCCGCTGGGTGCGTGTCCGCCGTGACGGCCTGCTGGTCTGGGCGGGCGTGGTCACCGCGATCTCCCTCGAGACGAAGTTCCTCATCCCCGCGTTCTGGGCGTTGGGCTTGCTCTCCGCGCTCGTACTCGGCCCGAGGGAGCTCGTGCGGCGGCCGAAACTGTGGCTGGGCGCGGGAATCGCCGTCGTCGCGACGATCCCCACGCTGCTCTGGCAGGCCTCGAACGGCTGGCCGTACCTGATCATGAACGACGTCGTCTCGGCGGAATTCCCCGGCACCTGGCCTTTTCTTCGCGACGGCTTCCTGACGGCCGGAGTCGGGGCGGGCGTGCTCGCGTTCGTCTACGGTCTCGTCCGGCTGATCTTTTCCCGTGAACTTCGCGGCTATCGCTTCCTGGGGGTAGCGATAGCCGCGCTCGTCTTGGCGTTCCTGCTGCTGCACGGCCGTTCCTACTATCTGATGAGCGTCTTCGCGCTGCCGTTCGCCGCCGCGGCGACGGGCTTCGCGCGGCACGTTCCCAAGTGGCGGCTCGTGGCCTGGCCGGCGATGGTGCTTTCGGCCGTGATCACCCTCGCCGGCCTGCCGATCTATCCGGCGAGCATGACCCGGACGAACTTCGGCCCGATCACACTCGGCAGTTCCTTCGCCGGTGGTGAACTGCCGCAGCAGGAGCTGGTCAAGGCGATCGGCGAGACCTACGCGGCCCTTCCGCCGGAGCAGCGGGCGCACATCGCCGTCTACGCCGAGATCTACCCGTTCGCCGCCGCGACCGAGTTCTACGGTCAGCGGTACGGCATCGACCACGTTTACAGTGGCCACCGCGGCTACTTCTACTTCGACCGGCCACCGGAGTCCGCGAGCAGCGTGCTGTTCCTCGGCTTCGATCCGGAACTGCTCAAGCCGTACTTCACCTCGGTGACCCCGGTGGTGGAAGGACTGCTGTGGCGGTATGACGGCAGACAGGGTTCCTGGGACGAAATCTGGCCCAAGCTGGAAAGGCACTGACGATGACCGAACTTTCGTTGCCCGCCAAGGCGTATCTGCTCGCCTGCGACGTCGGGAAGAACAAGCTGCGCGACCGGCGGCGGGCGGGCCTGCTGATCCGCGGCGCCGCGCTGACCGATCTCGTGCTGCGCGGCCGCGTCGCCGACGCGGACGGCCGGGTCGCGGTGTCGGGCGCCGGGCAGACCGGGGACCTCGTCCTGGACGAGATGCTCGCCGAGATCGCGGCCGAGAGTCCCGGCAAGTGGAAATGGTGGGTGCGCAAGGACGCGCGCGGCACCTTGGAGGCACTGGAGTCCCAGCTGGACACCGCGGGCGTGATCGAGCTGAAGACCGGCCGGACGCTCGGGCTGTTCCCGTCGCGGCGGCCGAATGTGCGGGACACCGCCACCGTCGACAGGCTGCGGGCAACGGTCGACCGGACGTTGCGCGGGCCTTCGCCGGCGTCCGATGTGGACGCGAGCGACGCCGCCCTCACCGCGCTCGCGGCCGCCGTCGAGCTCAAGGACGTCGTTTCCGGCAAGGACAGGCGGCAGTACAAGGACCGGATCGAGGAGCTGACCGAGCGGGGCGGCGACGCGGTTCCCGCACTGCGGAAGCTGTTCCGGGAGCTGCGCGCGGTGCGGGCGTCGGCTGCGGCTTCATCCGGTGGGAGCTGAGCCGAACAGCCGGTCGAGGTAGTAGTCCACAGTGGACACCACCTCGTCCGGTGTCCGGTGCTTCAGCACGACGTTCGTGCCCTGTGAATCGGCGAGCGCCCAGAGCATCGCGGACTCGTGCGCCGGATCGGCCGACTTGTCGACATCGCCCGCCTCCTGGCCCTGACGGATGAGCATGGCGAAGAGTTCGAACAGCTCGGGAACGCCTTCGGCGTACACGGCCGCGAAAGACGGGTCGGAGACCGCGCGGATGAAGAACGCGACGCCCATCAGCCAGTTGCCGCGGCTGTGTTCGTCGAGCGGCAGGATCTCGATCATGATCGCGCGGAGGATCGCCTTGGGTGTCGACGGCAGTTCGCCGGCCTCGAGCTGAGCCTTGATGCGTGCTTCGTACACCTCGGAGCGGCGTTCGACGGCGAACAGCAGCATTTCGTCCTTGGTCTTGAAGTAGTGCTGCACCAAACCCATCGACATGCCCGCCTCGGCGGCGACGTGCCGCAGGCTGACGCCCTCGAGGCCGCGCCTGGCCGTCAGCCGCGTCAGTGCCTCGGCGATCTCCCCACGCCGCGCGGCGTGATCCACCTGCTTCGGCACCTTCACCATCCGTTCCGGGAGTTTGCAATGCGATCGCATTGCCACTACGGTCCCAGGTTATTGCGATGCGACCGCATTGTAAACGATCGTCGGGGGTGAATTCGGTGGAAGCCGATCGGGGGAAGGTGCGGCTGAGGCCGCCGCGGAACGCGCTGGATCAGCGGGTCGTGGGCTGGTGGCGGCTGCAGGGAACGCTCTTCTGGGTGTCGCCGGTGCTGGTGTTGGTGCTGCTCGGGTTGCTCATCGCGCCCGCGCGGACCTGGCTGCTGACGCCGGCGGCGGTGATCGCGGTGCTCGGCCTGGTCTGGGTGCTCGCGATGCCGGTGTGGTGGTTCAAGGTGCACCGCTGGGAGGTCACGGAGACAGCGGTGTACGCGCGCTCAGGGTTCTTCTGGCAGGAGTGGCGGGTCGCGCCGATGTCGCGGATCCAGACCGTGGACACCCTGCGCGGACCGCTGCAGCAGGTGTTCAAGCTCGCGACCGTCACGGTCACCACGGCGTCGGCCCGGGGCGCGGTCAAGATCCGCGGGCTCGACCACGAACTGGCCGCGAGCCTGGCGGAGCAGCTCACGGAGACGACGCAGGCGACGCCGGGGGACGCGACATGACCTCGGGCGAGTTCGAAGGCTGGAGCACACTCGACAAGCGGACCCTCCCCGTCACCGCGCTGACGATGGCGGGGGTGGCCGTCGGTGCCGCGATCCCGACCACGGCCGCGATCGTGGGCGCCGGAGGACGGTTCTGGGTCGCTCTCGCGTGGGTCGTGGGCGGTGGGCTGGTGCTCGTCGGCGGCGGCGTGCTGGCGGAACTGTTCTACTGGAAGGGCGTGCGGTACCGGGTCACGCCGGACCGGCTGGAGACGGCGTTCACCCTGGTCTTCCGCTCGCGGAAATCCCTGCAGCGCGAACGGATCCGCAACGTCGACCTGACCGCGAACCCGCTGCACCGGCTGTTTGGCGTCGCCGTGGTGACCATCGGCACCGGCTCACACGAGTCGGGCGGGCAGGGCAGGATCAAGCTCAACCCCGTCTCGCGCGCCGAGGCCGAGCGGCTCCGCGCGGATCTGTTGCGCCGCGCGGAAATCGCGGAAACCGACGAGGACGCACCGCTCGCCGAGCTGGACCGGAGCTGGATCCGCTACGCGCCGGTGTCGTTCGTCTCCCCGACACTCGGCCTCGCGGCGGGCGGCGGGCTCATGCAGCTCGCCGATTGGACAGGGCTGCAGAAGGGCCTGATCGACTGGGTGATGGACCTGTTCCTCGGCATCCCGCTGGTGGTGGCGATCCTGATCCTGCTGGCGGCCGCGATGCTCGTCGGCGTGGTCGGCGCGCTGGGCCTGTGGGTCGAGATGTGGTGGAACTACCGGCTCGACCGCGAAGCCGGCGGCACGCTGCGAGTGCGCCGAGGGCTGTTCACCACACGCTCGATCTCGATCGAGGAACGCCGGATGCGCGGCATCGAGCTCGTCGAGCCGCTCGGGAACCGGATCTCCGGCGCGGCCCGCGTCGACGCGATCGCCACCGGCATGCGGCAGAGCGACGACCAGGACAAGACCGACTACCACACCCTCCTGCCCGCCGCGCCGGTCGCGACGGCCACCCGGATCGCCGCGGAGGTCCTGCGTGAACCGGTTTCGCCGACCGAAGCCGTCCGGCTCGCCGGGCATCCGCGCGCCGCGCGGGGACGGCTGCTGCGCTGGTGGGTCGGTTCGGTGGTGGTGCTGCTGGCGATCTTCGCGATCCTCGGTCTCCTGCTGACCGACGTCCTGCTGGTGATCGGCGCCGCGCTCGGTGTCGTGCTGCTGCCGGTGTCGGTGCTGCTGGCGCTGGACGCCTACCGCAACCTTGGGCACGGGATCACCGGGCGGTACCTCGTCGGGCGGCACGGGTCCGTGCGGCGGAGCACGTTCGCGCTGGAGCGGGACGGTGTGATCGGCTGGACGGTCAAGCAGTCGATCTTCCAGCGGCGCAAGGGATTGCTGACCGTCGTGGCGACCACGGCGGCCGGGGCCGGGGCGTACTCGGTGTACGACGCGGGGGAGGAGCAGGGCCTGCTGTTCGCGGAGGCTTCTGTGCCGGACCTGCTGACGCCTTTTCTTGAGCGAGCCTGACGTTCTTGGGTCGTGAGTGGCGATTCGGGTTCTAACGGCACCTACCACTCACGACCAAAGTGCCCCAGGGCCTGCTCGCCGTGCATGAAGGTCCCTCTCTTTGCGTCTGGTGCGAGGAAGGGCCCTTCACGTACTTGGCCGCGCCAGTTTCGCCGCTGAGCCGGGGGAAGGGGACCTTCGCGCACCTCCGCCGTGACCAGTGCCGGAAGTGGCGATACCGGATGCCGTGAAGGCCTCCTTGCCTACCGTCAGGGTAGGAAAGGAGGCCTTCACGGACGTGCTGCCTCCTGATGGCGCCCCTCACTCACGAGGGCGCCCCAGGCGGTCCTAGCGCGCAATATGCCTGCCGGAAGTACGTGAAGGACCCCTTCACTGCGCTAGGCGCAATGAAGGGGTCCTTCACGTACTGAAGAGTTTCCTCGCCTGAGCCGCCCACCGGACCGACCCGCCGCCGACACGTCGGCCGCCGCCGAAGCGTCCGCTGGCTACCGTCGTGCCATGACCGCATTCGCCGCACTGCACGTCCCCGGGTCCCCGCTGCTCCTGCCGAACGTCTGGGAGTTCGGCACGGCCGCCTTCCTCGCCGCGCAAGGCTTCCCGGCGCTCGGCACGACCAGCCTCGGGGTCTCGGCCGCCGAGGGCGAGCCGGACGGCGCCCCGTCCTCGAAGGGCGCCACCGTCCGGCTGGCCGGGCGGCTCACCGGGCTGGACGCGCTGATCAGCGTCGACCTCGCCGACGGGTTCAGCGATGACCCGGGCGAGGTCGGCGCGCTGGCGGCGGAACTCGCCGAAGCCGGTGTCGCGGGCATCAACCTCGAAGACGCCCTCGGCGATCCTGTGCGGCACGCGGCCAAGATCGCGGCGGCGAAGGAACATGCTCCCGGTCTCTTCGTCAACGCGCGCACGGACACGCATTGGCTGGGGGAGCCCGACCTCGGGGCCGCGATCGAGCGCTCGCTGTCCTATGTGGACGCCGGTGCCGACGGGGTGTTCGTGCCGGGGCTCGCCGAGCCCGCGGACGTCGAGCGGCTGGTGAAGGCCGTCGGGGTGCCGGTGAACCTGCTGTTCCTCCCCGGCAAGGTCACCGTCGCCGGTCTGGCCGGGCTCGGCGTCGCGCGGATCAGCCTCGGTTCGCTGCCGTACCGGATGGCGCTGGCCGCCACGCTGCGCACGGTGACGGCCATCCGCGACGGCGGCGAACTCCCGCTGACCCCGCCGTCCTACACCGACGTCGCGGCCCTGCTCCCGGAATCTCATTAGCCTCGGGAGCATGCAGACCTTCGGAGCCGAATTCGCCGCCCCGCCCGGCTATCTCAACACCCCCAGCATCGGCATCCCGCCGTCGCACGTGGCCGACGCGGTGGCGGAGGCTGTCGAGCGGTGGCGGCGAGGCGAGGCCCGCCCGGCGGACTTCGACGAGCCCGTCGCGCGGACCCGGGCCGGGTTCGGCGCGCTGATCGGGGTCCCGGCGGAGCGGGTCGCGATCGGGGCGTCCGTCTCGCAGTTGATCGCGAACGTGGCGGCAGGGCTGCCCGACGGTGCCAGCGTGCTGGTCGCCGGCAACGACTTCACCAGCGTCACCTTCCCGTTCGCGGCTCAAGCGCACCGCGGGGTGAAGGTCACCGAAGTCCCGCTGGCCGAGCTGTCCGAACGCGTCGAGGGACATGACCTGGTCGCGGTCAGCGTCGTCCAGTCGGCCGACGGCGCCCAGGTCGACCTCGGCAGGCTCCGCGCGGCGGCCGAAGCGGCGGACGCGGCCGTCCTGCTCGACGCCACCCAGGCCGCCGGGTGGCAGCCGCTCGACCTCGGCTGGGCCGACTGGGTGGTCGCCGCCGGCTACAAATGGCTGCTCGCGCCGCGCGGGGCGGCGTGGCTGGCCGCGCATCCGCGGGTGCTGGAGCGGGCGGTGCCGGTCGCCGCGAACTGGTACGCCGGGGAGGACCGCTGGCAGACCGTCTACGGCCTCCCGCTGCGGCTCGCGGGCGGCGCCCGGTCGCTCGACCTGTCCCCGGCCTGGCTCGCCTACGTCGGCGCCGCCGCCTCGCTCGACTATCTCGGTTCCCTGGACCTCGACGCCGTCCGCGCGCACTGCGTGGGTCTCGCCGACTCACTCCTCGAAGCGCTCGGGTCACCCGTCCAGGGGAGTGCGATCGTCTCGCTCGCCGCTGACGCCGAGAAGGTGCGGGAAGCGGGCATCGTGGCCGGTACGCGGGCCGGAAGGCAGCGCTTCGGGTTCCATCTCCACAACACCGCTGACGACGTCGAACGGGTGATAAGCACGTTCAGGTGAACCGCCGGACCGGCGTGAACTACCGTATGTTCCCGTGGTTGGTGCGCAATATTCCCCGGGACCGACGGAAACGGCCCGGCTTCAGCCGGTGCGACCGGCAGGGCCGGGCGGGCCGCCGCCCGCGCCGAAGCCGTCGAGGGACACGAAGGCCCTGGCGCTGAAAGGCGCTGGTCTGGTCGCCATCGCGGTCGTTTCGTCGCTGCTCTGGTGGCTGATCCGGCACGAGCCGGAAGCGGCCCCTGTCGCGGACACGCCGTCGAAGACCGGCCAGTTCCAGTACACGTTGGCCGAAGGACCGCAGGTCACCACCGACTGCGCGAGCAAGGCCTACGGCGACACCAAGGGGTTCTTCACCGAGACGCCCTGCACGCGGCTGTCGCGGGCGCTGTACACGACCGAGAGCGGCGGGAAGAAGGCGCTGGTGTCGGTCGTCCTGGTCACCATGCCGGGCGAGGTCACCGCGACCCAGCTCAAGGCGCTCACCGACAAGGACGGCACGGGCAACGTGTCCGACCTGGTGCGCGACGGCACCTTCAAGGCACAGGGCGCCCCGAAGATCTCCGGACAGGACGCGGCCTACGACTCCCACGTCACCGGACCCGAGGTGGCCATCGTGCTGGCCGGTTTCTACGACAAGCAGAAGGACAAGCCGCTGCTGGAGCGGATCGCGACCGACGCGTTGCGGCTTTCGGGTGACCTGCGCCGCTGAGTTTTTCACCCTCCGGACGCAATGAAATGAAAGGTCCTTTCCTCGCAAAATTTTGCGAGGAAAGGACCTTTCATAGCGCTCGTGGAGAGTCTCAGACCGACTGGCCCGGCATCGCGATCGCCACCGGCTTCGCGCCGAACTCCGCCCGCCAGGCCGTCCCCCGCCGCGCCGACCCGATGAGCGCGTTCAGCGCCGTCGTCCGCAAAGCCGCGTCGTCGGTCCGGTCGATCACGCCGAGCCAAGCCGCCGCGACGTCCGACTCGGCCGTCGCCACCAGCTCCATCGCCGACTTCGCCTCCGTCACCGGCTTCGGCGGCACGTACGCGGCCTCCGGTCCCGTGGGCGTCTGTCCCGCCGCGGAAAGCATCCGCTCGCAGACGTTCCTCCGCTTGACGTGCTCGGCCGTGCCTCGCGACACCGCGCCGGTGAAAGCGGCCGGCAGGTAGGCGCTGACCAGTCCGTACACCCAGATCGCCGCGTGTTCGGCGCTCAGCGCCTGCTGGACGGCCTCCGCCCCTTCCTGGTTCAGCGTGACACCGGCGGGCACGTCGACCGCTCCGGCGTCGTCGCCGCGGCCGAGCTTGTCCGAACTCTGCTGCAACGCCGCACAGCCCGCCGCGACGGAGGCGACCATCCCGGCGCGGTAACGGGGCAGCGAAGGCACGAGGCCCTCGGCCTGTTTGCGGGCCTGGGCGAGCCGTTCCTTGAGCCCGTCCACCGACGACGGCGGGGTTTCCGCCGGGCCGGACTGCTCCGGCTTGGGCCGGTTGAGCCTGTCCACCTCGGCTTTGAGCGCTGTCGCGTGCGCCGCCCGCGCCGTCGCGACGGCTTCGCCCTCGGCGCCTGTCACCGCCTTCGCGCCCGTCGCGTCGGTCTCCGCCGCGCGCAGCAGCGGGCCCAGCGGATCGGGGGTTTCGTCGAACCCGGGGGAGCAGGCGGCCGCCAGCGGCACGGCCACCGCGGCCAGCGCCGCCGCCCGCAGGAAAGCGCGGCGGCTCGGCAAGGTGGGCTCTGTCGATCTTCCGGTCACGCCGCCCCATCCTGCCAGTACCCCGTGCGGGGCCGCCGCTCGCGCGTCACGCGAGGGTCACCAGATAAGCTGGTCCACTACCGAACCCGGATCCACACCGCCGGGTCGCCCCCAGCCGAACAGGAGCGCTTCACCGTGCCCAACGACCTCGCCAGCAGGCTGGAGCCCATCGTGGCCGAAGCCGTCAAGGCCGCGGGTTTCGACCTCGATTCCTTCGAGGTCCAGCAGGCAGGCCGCCGTCAGCTGGTCAAGGTCGTCGTCGACGGGGACGACGGCGTCGGGCTGGACGAGGTGGCGAGCGTCAGCCGGGCCGTCTCCGCCACGCTCGACGAGAACGAGCACGTGATCGCCAGCGCGTACACGCTGGAAGTCACCTCGCCGGGTCTCGACCGGCCGTTGACCCAGCAAAGGCACTGGCGCCGCGCGAAGTTCCGCCTCGTCAAGGTCACCCCGGCCGAGGGCACCGCCTTCATCGGCCGTGTCGGGCACGCGGGGGAGAAGTCCGCGCGCGTGCTCGTCGACGGCGAGATCCGGGACGTCGGTTATGCCTCGGTGGCCAAAGCGGTCATCGAGATCGAGTTCAAGCAACCACCTGCCGAGGACCTGAAACTGTTGGAAACCGATGCGTCGGCCCTGAACGCCGCCACCACGGAGCCGAAGGAGGAGCCGAAGTGAACGTCGACATCGCAGCGCTGCGCGCGATCGAACGGGACAAGGACATCCCCTTCGAGACGGTGATCGAAGCGATCGAAACCGCCTTGCTCACCGCGTACAAGCACACCGAGGGCCACCAGGCGCACGCCCGGATCGACATCGATCACAAGAGCGGCCTGGTGCGCGTCCTCGCGCACACCCTCACCCCGGACGGCCAGACCGACGAGGAGTGGGACGACACCCCGGAGGGCTTCGGGCGGATCGCCGCGACCACCGCGCGGCAGGTCATCCTGCAGCGCCTGCGCGACGCCGAGCACGAGAAGACCTTCGGCGAGTTCTCCGCCAAGGAGGGCGAGATCGTCGCCGGCGTGGTGCAGCGCGACGCCCGCGCCAACGCCCGCGGCATGGTCGTCATCCAGGTCGGCGACATCGAAGGCGTACTGCCCTCGGTCGAGCAGGTGCCCGGGGAGTCCTACGAGCACGGCAACCGGATCAAGGCGTTCGTCGTGACCGTCGCGCGCGGCAACCGCGGCCCGCAGATCACGCTGTCGCGCTCGCACCCGAACCTGGTGCGCAAGCTGTTCGCCCTCGAGGTCCCCGAAATCGCCGACGGCACGGTGGAGATCTCCGCCATCGCGCGTGAGCCGGGACACCGGACCAAGATCGCGGTCCGCTCGACGGTGCCCGGCGTCAACGCCAAGGGCGCGTGCATCGGCCCGGTCGGCGCGCGCGTGCGCAACGTGATGAGCGAACTCGCGGGCGAGAAGATCGACATCATCGACTTCTCGGAAGACCCGGCGAGGTTCGTCGGGAATGCGCTGTCGCCCGCGAAGGTTATCTCCGTACGGGTCGTCGACGAGCGGGCCAAGACCGCTCGCGTCGTCGTCCCGGACTTCCAGCTTTCGCTCGCGATCGGCAAGGAAGGGCAGAACGCCCGCCTCGCCGCACGCCTCACCGGATGGCGGATCGACATCCGCAGCGACGCCGCTCCTGAGCAGGGTGACGAAGCACACGCCGGGCAGCCGCGGCCCGCCGCGGCAACCGGTTCGGCTGAGTGAAGGTCGAAGCGCTAGACTTACGAGTGGTTCAGAGCCCGCGGCCGGGAACCGACCTCCAGCACGACCGGGAATCTCCGGTTCGCACCTGTGTGGGTTGCCGTCGGCGGGCCTTGATCGGCGAGTTGCTGCGAGTGGTCGCGGCGGACGGGCGGCTGATCGTCGACGAACGTCGGCGGTTGCCGGGCCGGGGTGCTTGGTTGCACCCCGTGCCGGACTGTCTTGCCAAGGCCGAGCGGCGCAGGGCGTTTCCACGGGCACTTCGTGTTCCGGGTTCGCTCGACGCCCAAGGTGTCCACGAACGCCTGGAGCGGCTCGCCGAAAGCTGAAGGCGCCGGGACATCCCCGGTGCCAGTTGGAATCAGGAAGCAGGTCGACCCGTCATGAGTCAGCCGTGAAGCTGAATCAATGAACGCGCGACAATAGGACGAGGTCTGCGGGTCTGCCGCCGGCCTCCCCAGATGAGGAGAGCTGTGCCAGGCAAGGCCCGAGTACATGAGCTCGCGAAAGAGCTCGGCATCACCAGCAAGGAAGTTCTCGCCAAGTTGAAGGACCAGGGCGAGTTCGTGAAGTCCGCGTCGTCGACCGTCGAAGCCCCGGTGGCCCGACGTCTTCGTGACGCGTACCCGTCCAAGGACGGCCAGAGCAAGAAGCCGGTTCCGACCCCCGGCCCGCGTCCGCCCGCGAAGCCCGCTGCCCCGGCTCCGGCCGCGAAGCCCGCTCAGTCGGCGCCCGCGGCGAAGACCGAGGCCCCCGCGGCGTCCGCCCCGGCGGCGCCCGCGACGTCGGCTCCGGCCCAGCAGCCGTCCCGCCCCTCCACCCCGGGTGTCCGCCCGGGTCCGCGCCCCGGCCCCCGGCCGCCGGCGCCCAAGGAAGAGGTGGCTCCGGCGGCGAAGGCCGCTCCGGCCGAGCCCAAGCAGGCCGAGCCCGTCAACGAAGCCCCGGCAGCACCGGCCACCCCGCCGGCGTCCCAGACGCCGTCGCAGGGCTCGGTCGTGCCGCCGAAGCCGCAGGGCCCCAAGCCCGTCGGCCCGAAGCCCGGCCCGCGTACCCCGCGTGTCGGCAACAACCCGTTCGGTGTGGGTTCCGGTTCCCCGGCCCCGCGCCCGTCGGGACAGCGTCCCGGTGGCGGGAACCAGCAGGGCGGCGACAACCGTCCGCCGCGTCCCGGTGGCGGGCAGGGCGGCGACCGTCCGGCCCCGCGTCCCGGTGGCGGCGCTCCCGGCGGTAACCGGCCGAACCCGGGCAACATGCCCCCGCGGCCGAACCCCGGCATGATGCCCGGCCGTCCGGCCCGTCCGGCCGGCGGTCCCGGTGGCGGCCGTGGTGGCCCCGGTGGCGGAGCCCGTGGTGGCCCCGGCGGCGGCGCTCGTGGCGGTCCCGGTGGCGGCGGTGGCGGCGGCGGTTTCCGCGGCGGTCCCGGTGGCGGTGGCGGCGGTGGCGGTTTCCGTCCCGGTGGCGGCGGTGGCGGCGGTTTCCGTCCCGGTGGCGGTGGCCCCGGTGGCGGCGGCGGTGCCCCGGCCGGTGGCGGCGGTTTCCGTGGCGGCGGCGGCCGTGGTGGCCCCGGTGGCCGTGGCGGTACCGCGGGTGCCTTCGGGCGTCCCGGTGGTCCCGCTCGCAAGGGCCGGAAGTCCAAGCGCCAGAAGCGCATGGAGTACATGGACAACATGCAGGCGCCCAGCGTCGGTGGCGTTCGCCTGCCCAAGGGCAGCGGCGAAACGATCCGCCTGCCGCGTGGCGCTTCGCTGACCGACTTCGCCGAGAAGATCGACGCCAACCCGGCTTCGCTGGTGCAGGTGCTCTTCCACCTCGGTGAGATGGTCACGGCGACGCAGTCCGTGTCGGACGACATCCTCGAGCTGCTCGGCGGCGAGATGAACTACGTCGTCCAGGTCGTCAGCCCCGAGGAAGAAGACCGCGAGCTGCTCGGCACCTTCGACATCACCTATGGCGACGACGCCGGTGGCGAAGAAGACCTGCAGGTCCGGCCGCCGGTCGTGACGATCATGGGTCACGTCGACCACGGTAAGACCCGCCTGCTCGACACGATCCGCAAGACGAAGGTGCGCGAGGGCGAAGCCGGTGGCATCACCCAGCACATCGGCGCCTACCAGATCGAGACCGAGCTCGAGGGCAACCCGCGTCTCGTGACGTTCATCGACACCCCGGGTCACGAGGCGTTCACCGCCATGCGTGCCCGTGGTGCGAACGCCACGGACATCGCGGTCATCGTGGTCGCGGCCGACGACGGCGTCATGCCGCAGACGGTCGAGGCGATCAACCACGCGCAGGCCGCCAAGGCCCCGATCGTGGTCGCGATCAACAAGATCGACAAGGAGGGCGCGAACCCGGACAAGATCCGGCAGCAGCTCACCGAGTACAACCTCGTGGCCGAGGAGTACGGCGGCGACACGATGTTCGTCGAGATCTCGGCGCGGGAGAACATCAACATCGATGGTCTCCTCGAGGCGATCCTGCTGACCGCGGATGCCGCACTGGACCTCCGGGCCAACCCGGACATGGAGGCCCAGGGTGTCGCGATCGAGGCGCACCTGGACCGCGGTCGCGGTCCGGTCGCCACGGTGCTGGTCCAGCGCGGAACGCTGCGCGTCGGTGACTCCGTCGTCGCCGGTGACGCGTACGGCCGCGTGCGGAAGATGGTCGACGAGCACAACGTCAACGTCACCGAAGCGACCCCGTCGCGTCCGGTCCAGGTCATCGGGTTCACCTCGGTGCCCGGCGCCGGTGACACGTTCCTCGTCGTCGACGAGGACAGGGTCGCCCGGCAGATCGCCGAGCGGCGTTCGGCCCGTACTCGCAACGCGCTCAACGCGTCGCGTCGTAAGCGGGTCAGCCTCGAAGACCTCGACGAGGCCTTGAAGGAGACGAGCACCCTTAACCTGATCATCAAGGGTGACAACTCCGGTACGGTCGAGGCCCTCGAAGCCTCGCTGATGCAGCTGGATGTCGGCGAAGAAGAGGTCGAGCTCAACGTGGTCCACCGCGGTGTCGGTGGCGTCACGGAGTCCGACATCGACCTGGCGACCGCGTCCAACGCGATCGTCCTGGGCTTCAACGTGCGGGCACAGGGCAAGGCGACCGAGCGGGCCACCCGCGAGGGCGTCGACGTCCGGTACTACACGGTCATCTACCAGGCGATCGACGAGATCGAAGCCGCGCTCAAGGGCATGCTCAAGCCGATCTTCGAAGAGGTCGAGCTGGGCAAGGCCGAGATCCGCGGGATCTTCAAGTCGTCGAAGGTCGGTACGATCGCCGGTTGCATGGTCATCTCGGGCGAGATCCGGCGTAACGCCAAGGGTCGTCTCCTCCGTGACGGCAACGTCATCGTCGAGAACCTGCCGATCAACTCGCTGAAGCGCGAAAAGGACGACGTCACCGAGGTCCGCGAGGGCTTCGAGTGTGGTCTCACCTTGGGTAACTACAGTGATTTGAAGCTCGGCGACGTCATCGAGACGTACGAGCAGCGCGAAAAGCCGCGTGCGTAAGTGACACGGCGGCGCTCCTCCGCATCTGGGCGGGGGAGCGCCGCTTCACCTTCGAAACAACCCAGAAACCCCCA
Source organism: Amycolatopsis sp. NPDC102522 (assembly GCF_055584485.1). Lineage (NCBI taxonomy): Bacteria > Bacillati > Actinomycetota > Actinomycetes > Pseudonocardiales > Pseudonocardiaceae > Amycolatopsis > Amycolatopsis sp. NPDC102522. The sequence continues at coordinate 82,724 of NZ_JBVJLY010000028.1, forward strand.
TGTTCGTAGGAGCTCTTGAGCTCGACATCCTGCTGGGCGATGTTCATTCGCTCAAGCAGAAGCGATCCGTGATCAAGCCGGTGCTGGCCGAGGTACGCAGGCGTTTCGACGTCTCCGTCGCCGAAGCCGGTCAGCAGGACCTGCACCGGCGCGCGCTGATCGGCGTGGCCGTGGTCGCGGCGAGTGGCGAGCACGTCCGTGACGTGCTCGACTCGTGTGAGCGCTTCGTGGCCGGAAGGCCGGAGTTCGAACTGCTCTCCGCCCACCGCCGGCTGCTCGGCCCGGATGACTGACGGAAGATCTTTCGAGGAGAAGAATCCCATGGCCGACCCCGCTCGGGCTCGCAAGCTCGCCAAGCGGATCTCACAGATCGTCGCGCACGCGATCGAGCACGACATCAAGGATCCGCGGCTCAACCACGTGACGATCACCGACACGAAGATCACGGCCGACCTGCACGACGCCACGGTCTACTACACGGTGCTCGGCGAAAACCTGGAGTCCACGCCCGACCACACCGGTGCCGCGGCCGCGCTCGAATCCGCCCGTGGTGTCCTGCGCACGAAGGTCGGACAGGGCACCGGAGTCCGCTACACTCCGACGCTGGCCTTCGTGGCCGACAGCATCCCTGAGGACGCCAAGCGCATCGAGGACCTCCTCGCGAAGGCCAGGGAAGCGGATGCGGAGGTCGCCCGGCGGGCGACCGGAGCACAGCACGCCGGTGAAGCCGACCCGTACAAGCCGCCACGGGAAGAGGCCGAAAACGATGAGTTCGCCGATGAGGAGACCCGGGGCTGAGCAGGTGAGCCACGCCGTGAACAGGCGTGGCCTGCTGCTGGGAGCCGCGGCTCTCGGCGGCTCGGCGCTGATCTCCGCCTGTGGCGCTGAGAAAGCACCCTTGGTGGGGCCGCCTCCGGTGGCCCCACCGACCGCCCCGACCCCGCTCACCGAAGCGGTCACGGTGCAGAAGATGCGGTCCGCGGCCCGGAACCGCGATGTCAACCTCGTCATCATCGCCCCCGACCGCGTGTCCCGGGTCGGGTTGCCGGTCTGCGTCGCCCTGCACGGGCGCGGCGCGGACGCCCGGACATTCCTGGACCTCGGCGTGCAGAACGCGCTGAACCAAGTCGTCGCGGCCGGGCTGCCCGGCTTCGCGGTCGCCGCCGTCGACGGAGACAACTACTGGGTGGACGTCGGCAAGGCCGACGACCCCCAGCGGATGCTGTCCGACGAACTGCCCGGCTGGCTCTCCCAGCGCCAGCTGCGGCCGCTGTCGGCGATGTTCGGGATCTCGATGGGCGGCTTCGGCGCACTGCGCTACGCCCGCGAGCACAAGAACCTCAAAGCCGTCGCCGTGGCGAGCGCCGCGCTCTTCGTGAGCTGGCCCGATGCCAAGTCCCGCAAGGTTTTCGCGGACCGCGAGCAATGGGAATCGCATGAGCCGCTGCTGCACACCGGCGATCTCTCCGCGGCGTCGACAGGGGTGTGGTGCGGGAGTTCGGATCCCTTCGCCCGCGCCGACCGCAAACTCATCAAGGCACTCGACCCCGCCGTTGCGAAGATGACTCCTGGGGAGCACAACGAAGACTACTGGCGGGGCATCATGCCCGAGATGATGAAGTTCGTCGGGGAACGCATGGCCTGACCAGGCCCTCCTCCGCCCCCGACCGGCCCGCATTCAGAGGACTACTTGCGCGGGAGGCCCGGCGGGTTGACCAGTGGCGCCTCCACGGCCTCGCTCCCCAGGTTCCAGCGTTTGAGCACCTCGGCGTACTGGCCGTTCGTGAGCACGCTCTGGATGGCCTGACGCAGCGGCTCGGCGAGCCCGTTGCCCTTCTTGGTCATCGCCGCGATGTCGGCCGGGATCTGCCCGCCGCCGGACACCGTCCCGACGATCTTCGTCTGCCCGTCCACGGCGACGTGGTAGGCGGCCGTCGGGTTGGGGCCCGCGTAGGCGTCGATCCGGCCGGACTGCAGCGCCAGGTAGTAGTCGGTGGTGTTCTGGAAGTACTGGAACTCCACCGGTTTCAGGCCCGCCGCCTTGTTCTGCTCGTCCCAGCGCACCAGGATCTGTTCCTGGTTCGTCCCGGAGCCCACGCCCACCTTGAGCCCGGCGATGTCCTTGGGTTCCTTCACGGTGACATCGCGGTTCTTCTTGACCTCGAAGGCGATGGTGTCCTTGCGGTAGGTGGCGAAGTCGTACTTGTCCTTGCGTTCCTCGGTCACCGTGATGTTGGAGAACCCGGCCGCGTACTGGCCGGTCTCCACCGAAAGGAAGAGGTTCTCCCAGGACGTCGCTTGGAGGTCGAGTTCCAGCCCCAGCACGTCCGCGACCAGCTGCGCGATGTCGGTCTCGACGCCGATCACGGTCTTGTCGTCGTCGGCGTGGAACGACAGCGGGGGAGTGCCGTTGCCGGTGGTGCCGACGGTCAGTTTCCCGGTGTCGCGCACCGCTTTCGGCACGAGATTCGCGACGGCGTCGACCTTCTGCGCGCGGATCCGGTTCTGCTGCGCGGTGATGTTGATCCCCGAGGCCCCGGGCTGGGGTGCGGCGGGGGCCGCAGCCTCGGTCGTCCCGCACGCGGCCAGCGCGACCGTGGACAGGAGCAGGATCGGGTACAAGAGCTTTCTCACGGTGGTACTCCTTCTAAAGAACCTTTTCGAGGAACGCCTGGGTGCGGGGATGCTCAGGCGCGTCGAGGATCTGTGCGGGCGGGCCCTGTTCGACGACGCGGCCGGCGTCCATGAACACCACGGTGTCGGCCACTTCCCTGGCGAAGCCGATCTCGTGGGTGACGACGATCATGGTGGTGCCGTCGCGGGCGAGTTTCTTGATCACGTCGAGCACCTCGCCGACCAGTTCCGGGTCGAGCGCGGACGTCGGCTCGTCGAACAGGAGGACTTCGGGGCGCACGGCGAGCGCGCGGGCGATCGCGACCCGTTGCTGCTGCCCGCCCGAGAGCCGCCGGGGATAGCTGTCCGCCTTGTCTTCGAGCCCGACCAGCGCGAGCAGCCGCCGCGCGTGGTCCGTCGCCTCCGCGCGAGATCGGCGCTGCGCGGAAATCGGTGCCTCGACGACGTTTTCCAGCGTCGTGAGATGCCCGAACAGGTTGAAGTTCTGGAACACGAACCCGATCCGTGTGCGCTGCTTGAGGATCTCGCGCTCGCGCAGTTCGTGCAGCCTGTCGCCCGAACGCCGGTAACCCATCAGTTCGCCGCCGACGCTGATGAACCCGCGGTCGGCGCGGTCGAGGTGGCTGATCAGCCGGAGCAGGGTGGACTTGCCGGAACCGGACGGGCCCAGCACCACGGTGACCTCGCCTGGGCGGACCTGGAGGTCGACCCCGTCGAGCACGGTCAGCGTGCCGAAGGCCTTGTGCACGCCGCGGACGTCCACCTTGAAGTCGTCGCTCATCGGGTCGCCGCCTTCAGTTTGGCGAGGCCGGCGCGGGCCTTCTGCAGGGGAGTGGGCGGGACTGTGCGCAGCGCGCCCTTGGCGTAGTGGCGTTCGACGTAGAACTGCGCCACCGAAAGGAGCGTGGTGAGCAACAGGTACCAGGCGGTGGCCACCAGCAGCAGCGGGATCACCCGGCCGCTCCGGCTGTAGATCACCTGGACCTGGTAGAAGAGTTCCGGCAGCGCCATCACGTACACCTGCGAGGTGTTCTTGACCATGCCGATGATCTCGTTGGCCGCGTTCGGCACGATCGAGCGCATCGCCTGCGGCAGCACGATCCTGCGGAACTGCCTGCCCGCCGGGATGCCCAGCGCCGCGGCCGCCTCCCGCTGCCCCTGATCGACCGCGAGGAACCCGGCACGCACGATCTCCCCGGAATAGGCGGCCTGGTGCAGGCCGAGCCCGAGCCCGGCCGCGAGGAACGGCGGGATCAGGCTCATCGTGTCGAACGAGACGAACGACGGGCCGAACGGAATGCCGAAGGAAAGCTGGTTGTAGAGAATGGCGAGGTTGTACCAGAAAAGCAGCTGGAGAATGAGCGGCACCGACCGGAAGATCCACGTGTAGGTCCAGCTGACCGAACGCAGGAGCGGATTCCGGGAAATGCGCATGAGCGCGAGAACCGTGCCCAGCACGAATCCCGAGACCACGCCGAACACCGTCAATTCCACCGTCAGGACGACCGAGGAGAGGACGGCGTCGGCGAACACGTAGTCGGCGACGACCGACCACTCCCAGGCCTGGTTGGTCACCAGGGCGTGCCCGGCCATGGCCACCAGAACCGCGACCACCGCGGCGGCCAGCCAGGTCAGCGGCCGCCGGGCGGGCACGATCTTCAATTCCTCCTCCGGCCGGGCAGGTGCCGGTGGTGGCGCCGGAGGCGCGTCCAGATCACTCGTCATAAGACACCTGTCTCGCGGGAAATGGGCAGCATGAATCGCCGAAAGCGGGAATGATCGAAAAGGAGATACCCCTCGGCGCGGCATTGATCGCCGCTTTCCTTCTCGTCGAGCCGACTTTAGGAAGACGTGCCCGTTCCGGTCAATGAAGCCGGTGCCGGTTCCAGATGTTGGAAGCCGCGGGACAGGCGAGCGAGAGCGCAAGCCTCTCGGGCTACCCGGCTGTCGCTACCGGACCGGTCACGCGGGACTTGTGTCGGCGCCCAAGGCCTTGCGGCGCGCAGAGCCACTGACCTGTCCCACGAAAACGCCGGTGCCGAGCCGGTCGGGTCTCGTGAGTGGCAAGTCGCGTTCTGGCGGACCCGTATTTGCCTGCCCGCTGGGCCCGGATCGCGTCTCGGTGTCCTTGGTGGGGCTCGTGCTGGATGTCGGTGTGGGCGACGGGGGAAGGTTCCGGACGTTGAATGGCCGGAATCTTCCCTGCTCGGTTGTCGGCCGCAGGGGTTGAGGGGCACGGTCTTGATCAACGGAGGATTCGGGACGTTCAACGTCTCTGATCTTCCGTTGATCAAGGTCCATGGCCGGGTGACTTCGCGACGGTGAAGGATTTGGGACGTTGAACGTCCCAAATCCTTCACCGTCGATCTGGGCGTCCGCCGGGATCGTCACCTTCGCGCAGGTCGGCGGCAGGTAGGCAAATACCGGTCCGCCCTAACGACACTTACCACTCACGAGGCATATGCGCGGCTCAGACCGGTTTGGCCGCGACGATCAGGTCCCGCACGATCGCCTGGTCCACCCGGTGGGAGAAGCCGGCGTACGGGCCGTCCTCGCGGACGTCCAGCCCCGCCTTGTCCAGGATCGCGGCGAGTTCCTCGCGCGGCGCGACGTTGGTGTTCCAGGAGATCCCGAGCGCGCCGCCGGGCTTCAGCACCCGCGTCCACACCGGGACCGCGGCCGCGAGCAGGTCTCGCGGGCTGCGCGCGAGCGACGCGTCCTGGGTGCGGTGGCTGCCGTGCTGCACGCCGTACGGGGCGTCGGTGACGATGAGGTCCACCGAGTTCGGCCGCAGCAGTTCGTCCGTGGTGAGGGTGTCGCAGTTGAGGTAGCTCAGCTTGCGGACCTCGCCCGCCTTGTACTGCTCCTTGGTGATCCCGAAGCCGATGTCGAGCCGCCTGCCGAGCCGGACCTTGTTGCGGCGCACCTGGCCGGATTCGGCGCTGTGCTTGACGCGCTTCTGCTTCAGCCAGGTCTTGACGAACAGTTCGTAGGAGTCGAAATCCTTGCCGTCGACGTCGAGCCCTGTCGCGTCGAAGCCGTACATCATCGCCTGGTTCAGCGTGGTGCCGCGGCCGCACAGCGGATCCAGCAGGTGCAGCGGCTTGTCCAGCATCGCGGCCGGGTCCGCCGTCGCCAGCAGGGTGACGTTGACGAGGAGTTTGGTGAACAGTTCGTTCGTCTTGCCCGGGTACTTCTGGATGGTCAGCAGATCCGAGTCGAAGTTCGCGAGCGGGCTGATCGTGACCGGCTTGAGGACACCGTCGCCGAGTTCGAAAAGCGCGTACAGCGCGGAAAGGTTCGAAAGGAGCGCGAGATCGCGTTCGCTCAACGGGGCGGGCGTGGTGAAGGTGATGTAGCCGACGCCGCCGAGCCGCGTCTCGCCGATCTCCGCGATCTCGCTCTCCAAAGCGGACAGACCGAACACCGCCAGCTCCGCGCTCAGCAGGGCGGGGGTGGAATCGGCGTAGACCCGGTTGGCGGACGGGTAGACCAGGATCGCGTACTCGGACATCCGGTAGAGCGTAGCTTGACTGATTGTGACAGCGACTCCAGTGCCGAACCTGAAGGAAGCCGCCGCCATCCTGGCGCGGGCGAACGACGTGACCCTGCTCGGCCACGTCCGGCCGGACGCCGACGCGCTGGGCAGCGCGCTGGCACTGGGCCGGGCCCTGCAGCTGCGTGGTGTCACGGTCCGTGTCTCCGTCGGCGAGCCCGAGGAGATGCCCGAGACCCTGCGGAGCCTCGACGTCGGCGGGCTCTACGTCCCCGCGAGCGAGCTGCCGGAGAGCGAACAACTACTGGTCGCGCTCGATACGCCGACCCCGGGCAGGCTCGGGAAACTCGCGCCGCGCGTCGACGCCGTCCGAGCCGCGGGGGGCGAGGTCCTGGTGATCGACCACCACGCGTCCAACGTCTTCTTCGGCACGACGCATGTCGTCGACGACACCGCCGAAGCCACCGCCGTCCTCGTGTTCGACTTGCTGCAGGAGCTCGGCGCCGAGATCGACGAGCCGATCGCGCGCTGCCTTTACGCGGGGCTCGTCACCGACACGAGCGGGTTCCGCCGGGCCAGGCCGTCCACGCACCTGATGGCCGCGAAGCTGCTCGAAGCCGGTGTCGACCCGGACAAGGTGGTCCGTGAGATCGTCGAAGATCACCCGTTCGCGTGGTTGCCGATGCTTTCGGACGTCCTCGCGGGAGCCCGGCTCGAACCGGACGAGGCGCGAGGCTTCGGGCTGGCGCACGCTGTCGTGACGCTCGACGCCGCGCGGAGCGTGCGCGCGGAGGAGGTCGAAGCGGTCATCGACGTCATCCGGTCCACTCGTGAGGCCGGGGTCGCCGTGGTGCTCAAGGAAGCCGAACCGACCGGGCCGCAGCGGCGGTGGACGGTCTCACTTCGCTCTGCGGGCGGTGTCGACGTCTCGGCAGCGGCAGGGGAGCTGGGCGGCGGCGGACATCGCCAGGCGGCCGGGTGCACCGCGGAAGGCACCGCGGACGAGGTGCTCGGCAAGCTGAGGGTGGCACTGTCGAGGGCGCCGCTGCTGTGACCCGGTGACGATCGATGTCATCGTAATTTCATCGGCGGTTCCTAACGTGATCCCCGATGAACGCTCACGCTTCCCTCCGCCGCCGGATCCTGGTCACGCTGGGCGTGATCGTGCTGTTCCGGCTGGGCCAGAGCCTGCCCACACCCCACGTGACCGTCCGCGTGCCGGAGAACGATCATCCGTTGCGCTGGATCCTCGACCTGCTCACCGGCGGCGGCCTGTCCACCCTGCCGGTGTTCGCGTTCGGCGTCCTTCCCTGCCTGGCCGCCCCGCCGGTCCTGCGGGCGCTGATCGTCCTGATCCCGCGGCTGGCCGCGCTCCGTGCCGAAGGTGAAGCCGGCGCCCTTGTGCTGACGCGGTATCAGCGAAGGCTCACCGTCGTGCTCGGCCTGCTGGGCGCCGTCGCCGTGGTCGCGTTCCGCGGTCCGGACGTCTTCGACGGAGCCGTCGCGGTGGCGTGCCTGACGGCGGGCGCCGCGCTGGTCCTGCGGCTGACCGAGGTGATCACCGATCGCGGATTCGGCGACGGCGTCCGGATCCTGCTGCTCGCGCAGGTCCTGGCGGTGCTGTCACGGGAGTTCCCGCGCCTGTACGAAACGAAGGGCTGGGCCGCCGTCGTGGTCATGGCCGTGGTGGCGCTGTCGATTTCGGTGATCACGATCGTCGTCGCGCAGGGACAGCGCCGCGTGCCGGTGCAGTACGCCAAGCGGATGATCGGCGTCCGTGCCTACGGCGGGAGCCCGACCTACATCCCATTTCGGTTCCCCCAAGCGAACAGCCCGGCCGTCCTGGCCGCGGTGCTGCTGTCCTTGCCGGCGCTCTGGCCCGGTGTGGACTGGCTGCGCGACGAGGGAAACCCCGGACGGATCGCGCTCTACTTCGTGCTCGTCTGTCTCTTCGCTTTCGCCAGGGCCGCTGTGACGCAGGACATGGACAAGGTGGCCGTCGAGCTGGTGCGGGTGGGTGGTTTCGTCCCCGGGATCCGGCCGGGAAACCCGACCGCCGAATACCTCGACTACGTGAACCGCCGGATCATCGGCTTCGGAGCGCTTTGCTCGGGGCTGGTCGCGCTGATCCCGGCCGTCGGCCTGGCCTTGCTGGACGTGAGCCCGAGGGTGCCCGTCGCCGGGGTGGCCCTGCTGGTGGTCCTCGTCTTCGTCGTCAGTGTCTCGCTCGACACCACGCGGCAGATCGAGGCACTCCGCCAGCAGGAACGGTATGAGCCGTTCCTGCGCTGATCTTCCCGGCGACTGGGACTGTCGTACCAGACGTTTAGTCTGCGGTGGTGCCTGAAGCTTCCGAACCCGACGAGCGCGTCCCGCCGAAACGCGTGCTCGGTCTCGCTGTGCCCGCACTCGGCGTGCTCGCCGCCGAACCGCTGTACGTCCTGGTGGACACGGCCGTCGTCGGGCACCTCGGCGCGTTGCCGCTGGCCGGGCTGGCCGTCGGCGGTGTCGTGCTCTCGCAGGTTTCGAGCCAGCTGACGTTCCTCTCCTACGGCACCACCTCGCGGACGGCGCGGCTGCACGGCGCCGGACGCCGTGGCGAGGCGGTCCGCGAAGGTGTCCAGGCGACCTGGCTGGCGGTGATCGTCGGGCTGTTCGTGATCGTCGCCGGGCAGCTGCTGGCCGCGCCCATCGCGCGGGTCCTCTCCGGGGACGCCGCGATCACCGACGCCGCCGTCTCCTGGCTGCGGATCGCGCTGTTCGGGACGCCGTTCATCCTGATCACGATGGCGGGCAACGGCTGGATGCGCGGTGTGCAGGATTCCGCGAAACCGTTGCGCTATGTCTTGGCGGGCAACGGGATCTCAGCCGTGCTGTGCCCGGTGCTGGTGTACGGCGCGGACTGGGGGCTGGAAGGTTCGGCGATCGCGAACGTCGTCGCGCAGGTGATCTCGGCGTCGCTGTTCATCGTGGCCCTGGTGCGGGAGCGGGTCCCGCTGCGCCCGGAGCCGCCGGTGATGCGCGCCCAGCTCGGCCTCGGACGGGACTTGGTACTGCGCAGTCTCGCCTTCCAGGCGTGCTTCGTCTCGGCCGCCGCTGTCGCCGCGCGGACGTCCACCGAGGCGGTCGGCGCGCACCAGGTCGTGCTGCAGCTGTGGACGTTCCTCGCGCTCGTGCTGGACTCGCTCGCGATCGCCGCGCAGTCGCTCGTGGGGGCCGCCCTCGGCGCCGGCGCGAGCAAACGGGCGCGGGGCCTGTCGAGCCAGATCACCGTCTACGGCCTCGTGTTCGGCTGTTTCCTCGGTGTCGTGTTCGCGTCGCTGGCCGGGGTGCTGCCGCAGGTGTTCACCTCGGACGCGGCCGTACTCGGCGAGATCCCGCACGCGTGGTGGTTCTTCGTCGCGTTGCAACCGATCGCGGGGGTGGTGTTCGCGCTGGACGGTGTCCTGCTCGGCGCGGGCGACGCCGCCTTCCTGCGCAACGCGACGCTGCTGAGCGCGGCGGCGGGGTTCCTGCCGCTGATCTGGCTGTCGCTCGCGTTCGGGTGGGGGCTGGCCGGGATCTGGACCGGGCTCTCGTTGTTCATGCTGCTGCGGCTGGCGACCCTGCTGGTGCGGTGGCGCTCGGGGCGCTGGGCCGTGGAAGGTGCCGTCCGCGCGGCCTGACCCGCGCCGATAGGAGGTACGCGCTGTGGCGAAAAGCACCCGGGTAACGGGTATGTTTCGCCGTTGCTTAGGGGCTACAACTATATGAGGCGGCAGTGCGGGCGTCTCTCTTTGCCCGAAAACCGTGCTCGAGGAGGAATCACTGTGACAGGCCGAGCCACCCGCCGGTCCTGGTTCATCTGGCTCGCCGCCGTCACCGTCTACCTCTTCGGCGTCTTCCACCGCACGTCGTTCGGCGTCGCCGGGCTTCAGGCCGCCGAGCGCTTCGGCGTCGGCGCGGCCGCGCTCGGCACGTTCACCGTCCTGCAGGTCGGCGTGTACGCCGCGATGCAGATCCCCACGGGCGTCCTCGTCGACCGCTACGGCCCGCGCCGCGTGCTCACCGCCGCCGTGTTCTTCCTCGGGCTCGGCCAGATCCTGCTCGCGATCGCCGATTCCTACCCGCTCGGCCTGCTCGCCCGCGCCGTCGTCGGCTTCGGCGACGCGCTGACCTTCGTCAGCATCCTGCGGCTGATCGCCGCGCACTTCCCCGGCCGCCAGTACGCCCTGCTCGCCGCGCTGACCGGGGCCATCGGGTACGTCGGCAACCTCGCCGCGACCCTCCCGCTCGGCCTGCTGCTCGACGGTCCCGGCTGGACCCCGACGTTCCTCGCCGTCGGCCTGGTGACAGCGCTGTACACCGCCGTCGTCGCCTTCCGCGTCGAGGACACTCCACCCGGCTTCCCGGAGCCGGTGCGCGAAAAGGTGCATCCGAAGGTGCTCGGCCGCCAGGTCTCCGAGGCGTGGCGCACGCCGGGGACGCGGCTGGGATTCTGGGTCCACTTCAGCACGATGTTCGCGCCCAACGTGCTGACCATGCTGTGGGGTGTCCCGTTCCTGGTGCAGGGACAGGGAATCCCGAAGGCCACCGCGAGTTCGCTGCTGATCGTCTTCGTGTTCGGCTCGATGATCGGCGGTCCGGTGATCGGCGGCCTGATCGGCCGCCGTCCGTCGCTGCGAATGCCGCTCGTCGGCTGGTACATCGGCGGCGCCGCGGTGGTGTGGGCGGTCCTGCTCGGCTGGAGCGGGACGACCCCGGTCGCGGTCCTGGTCCCCGCGTTCGCGTTCCTCTCCCTCGGCGGCCCCGCGTCGATGATCGGCTTCGCGCTGGCGAGGGACTACAACCCGCTCTCGCGCGTCGGCACCGCGACCGGTGTCGTGAACGTCGGCGGGTTCGTGGCCACGACGATCTCGGCGCTCGCGGTCGGTGTGCTGCTGGAGTGGACGGGCGGCGCGTTCCGCCTGGCACTGCTGTCCGTCGTCGTGGTGCTCTCGTTCGGCACCTTCCGGATGCTCGTGTGGTGGCGGCGCACCCGCGCCGCGCTGTTCGAGGCCGAGGCCCGCGGCGAGGAGATCCCGGTGCAGATCCGGCGCCGCCGCTGGGACGCCGAAGCGCCGCTGCCCGTCTCGTCCTAGGCGAAAGCCCGAAAGATAGGGTTCGGCCCGTGTCGCGCCCCAATCAGGCTCCTGCCAACAAACGTCCCGCCCCGCCGCCCGGTCTCGTCATCGTCGACAAGCCGTCCGGGATGACCTCCCACGACGTCGTCGCGAAGGCGCGGCGCTTCATGGGCACCCGCAAGGTCGGGCATGCCGGCACCCTCGACCCGATGGCCACCGGTGTCCTGGTGCTCGGCATCGAACGCGCGACGAAACTCCTCGGCCATCTGGCCCTGGACCGCAAGACCTACCTCGCGACCCTCTCCTTGGGACTGTCGACCACGACCGACGACGCCGAGGGCGAGCCGATCGCCGAGGCCGCCCCGGACGCCGTCGAGAAGATCACCGACGACGAGATCGCCGCCGGGATCGCCGTACTGACCGGTGACATCCAGCAGGTGCCGAGCGCGGTCAGCGCGGTCAAGATCGACGGCAAACGCGCGTACGCCCGCGTCCGGGCAGGCGAAGAGGTCGTGATCCCGCCGCGTCCGGTCACCGTTCACCGCTTCGACCTGCTCGCCACCCGCCGCGAGGCGGGCCGGATCGAACTCGACGCCGTCGTCGAATGTTCGTCGGGGACCTACGTCCGGGCGCTGGCCCGCGACCTCGGCGCCGGACTCGGTGTCGGCGGCCACCTGCTCGCGTTGCGGCGCACCACGGTCGGGCCGTTCACGCTCGCCAAGGCGCGCACGCTCGATCAGCTCGAAGAAGCGCCTCAGCTGTCACTGGACCTCGACGCCGCCGTCGCCGCGGCGTTCCCGCGCCACGATCTGGACGCGCGCGCGGCACAGGCGGTCCGATATGGACAGAGGGTGCCCGCGGCCGGGATCGAGGGCACGTACGGGATGTTCGGACCGGACGGCCGGGTGCTCGCACTCGCCGCGGACGAGGGCGAACTGGCCCGGTCGGTGGTCGTGTTGCTGCCCGCCTAGGGTGGTGCACAAGCAGGGCTGGAGGAGACGGGGCACAAGTGCAGCGTTGGCGTGGTTTGGGTGACCTCCCCGGGAGCTGGGGACGGTGCGTGGTGACGATCGGCGTCTTCGACGGCGTGCACCGCGGACATCAGGAGCTGATCTCGAGGACGGTCCGCGCCGCCGCCGAACGCGGTATGCCGAGTGTGGTGCTGACGTTCGACCCGCATCCGTCGGAGGTGATCCGGCCGGGCAGCCATCCCGCGCAGCTGACCACGTTGCGCCGCAAGGCGGAACTGGTCGAGGGCCTGGGCGTGGACGTCTTCTGCGTGCTGCCGTTCACGCTGGAACTCTCGCGGCTGACGGCGCACGAGTTCGTGCACGAGGTCCTGGTGGACAAACTGCACGCGGCCGCGGTGATCGTGGGGGAGAACTTCACCTTCGGCGCCAAGGCCGCCGGTGACGTCGAACTTCTGCGCACGCTGGGGAAGCGGTTCGGTTTCGTGGCGCAAGGGGCGGAACTGCAGGGGCTGCTCGCACAGGAGCAGGCGGACAACGAGATCACGTTCTCCTCGACCTACGTCCGCTCGTGCATCGACGCGGGCGACGTCGTCGCGGCGTCCGAGGCGCTCGGCAGGCCGCACCGGCTGGAGGGCATCGTCGTCCGGGGCGACCGCCGGGGTCACGACCTCGGCTACCCGACGGCGAACCTGTCGACGCCGCGGTTCGCCGCCGTGCCCGCCGACGGTGTCTACAGCGCTTGGTTCACCCGTTCGTCGGATCCTGGCCGGCGGCTTCGCGCCGCAGTCTCGGTCGGGACGAACCCGACGTTCTCCGGGCGGGAACGCACGGTCGAGGCTTTCGTCCTCGACATCGACGAGGATTTCTACGGGCAGCACGTTTCGCTCGATTTCGCCGCCAAGCTGCGGGATCAGGTCCGCTTCCCGACGTCGGAAGGTCTGGTGAAGCAGATCGACGAGGACGTCGCGCGGACCAGGGACCTGCTGGGCGAACAGGACTGACCGGCCCCGGACGGAGCCGGACGAGAATCTACAAACACACCCGTCACGGTGCGTTCCGGTGGCAAGATGTCACGGACCGCGCAGGGCGTTCGACGGGGTTAGGGGAGCGGACCAGGTGGAGGACCACAAGATCGTCCAGCGGAACATCGCGCTGCAGAAGGAGTGGTACGGGGAGCCGCTCGGCGATCGCGTGCGGAGACTGGTCGTCGCCTTCGACATCTCCCAGGCCTTCCTCGCCGAGGTCCTCGGCATCAGCGCGCCCATGCTCAGCCAGGTGATGAGCGGACGCCGGGCGAAGATCGGCAACCCGGTCGTCCTCGCCAAGATGATCATGCTGGAACGCAAGGTGCTGGTCCCGTCGGTCGCCGCGGGGGACCGCAAGGCCATGCAGGAGGCCCTCGAAGACGTCCGCGACTCGCGGCCGACGGTGGGCCGCGACAGCATCCCGGTCGGCGCCGTCGCCGACGACCAGGGTGTGCTCGTGGCGCTGCGGGACATCGGCGAGGACGAAGACCTCACCGAAGCCGCGAAGCTGCTCGACGAGGATTTCCCGGCCCTGGCGGACCTGCTGCGCCGGGCGGCCAAGAACTCCTGACGATGCTGCTCTTCAGCGCACTGATCCCGCCGCCTGGTGTCCTGGACGAGGTCGCCGCGGCGCTGGGTACGCCCGAAGACGGCGATTTCCGCTGGTCAGCGCGGGACAACTGGCACGTCACCCTCGGTTTCTACGGCGAGGACGACGCGGGTGAGCGGGGCGATTGGCTGGCCGGACGGCTGGCCGGCGCGGGGGCGATCGACCTCCGGCTGGAAAAGGCCGCGACATTCCCCGGGGTCCTGTGGTTGAGTGTGGTCGGAACCGGGCTCCACGAGCTGGCCTTGAAGGCCGGCGCGGAGAGCGAAGGCGGGCCATATGTGGCCCACCTGACCCTGGCCCGCTTCCCCCGCGACCGGCCGGAAGCCGCGAGCGCGTGGGAGGAGCGGCTGGCCGGGTTCACCAGTGAGACTTGGACGGCGGCAAAGGCCGTTCTGATGAGCAGTGAACGTGAACGAGGCGTGTCGCGCTACCGGGTGATCCGGTCGTACGAGTTGCAGCACGCCCGCGACTGAAGCCGCTGATCACGAGGCTGGTAACCTCGATGATCGGGTCCGGCTGCAGTCCGTGGCGGCCGTGACCGTCTCACCCGGCGTGAAGCATCGTCCGGGCCGCACGGCACAGAATATCTAGGAGCACCACTGTGGCTTTGTCCACCGAAGAGAAGAAGTCGATCCTTGCCGAGTACGGCGTGCACGACTCGGACACCGGATCCCCCGAGGCCCAGGTCGCGCTGCTGACCAAGCGCATCGTCGGCCTCACCGAGCACCTCAAGGCTCACAAGCACGACCACCACTCCCGTCGCGGGCTCCTGCTGCTGGTCGGCCGTCGCCGCCGGCTGCTGAACTACGTGATGAAGGTGGACATCGAGCGTTACCGTGCGCTGATCCAGCGTCTCGGCCTTCGCCGATAGCTTGAACCCGAGGGGGAGTGACCACGTCGGTCGCTCCCCCTCGGTCCAAGAAAGCTCTGTCTTTGCGAAGAGCGTGGCGCGAGCGCGCCCGAGGAACCGTCCGCCGGTCCTCGGTAGTGGTTCCCGGGCAACGGCCCGGGGGCTTCGATCGAAGACCGGCCTCACTCCTCGAGCGTCCGCAGGCGAAACAGGTCCCAGGGTGGGAGACTCGCGCCGTTACAGAGGATCAAAAGAGGAGATACACCCTATGACCGACTCCACCGGAGTCACCGTGCACGAAACCGAAGCCGTGATCGACAACGGCCGTTTCGGCACCCGCACCGTCCGCTTCGAGACCGGCCGCCTGGCCCGTCAGGCCGCCGGCGCCGTCGTCGCGTACCTCGACGAAGAGACCATGCTGCTTTCGGCGACCACCGCGTCGAAGCACCCGAAGGACCACTTCGACTTCTTCCCGCTGACCGTGGACGTCGAGGAGCGGATGTACGCCGCCGGACGCATCCCCGGCGCGTTCTTCCGTCGCGAGGGTCGCCCGTCGACCGACGCGATCCTGACCTGCCGCCTGATCGACCGGCCGCTGCGCCCGTCGTTCACCGACGGTCTCCGCAACGAGATCCAGGTCGTCATCACCGTCCAGAGCCTCAACCCGGACGACCCGTACGACGTGCTCGCGATCAACGCGGCTTCGGCCTCGACCCAGATCGCCGGCCTGCCGTTCTCGGGCCCGGTCGGCGGCGTCCGCGTCGCGCTGATCGAGGGCCAGTGGGTCGCGTTCCCGACCTGGAAGCAGCTGGAAGACGCCACCTTCAACATGGTGGTCGCCGGCCGCATCGTCGGTGACAGCGCCGATGACGTCGCGATCATGATGGTCGAGGCCGAGGCCACCGACAAGACGCTCGACCTGATCGCCGAAGGCGGCAAGGCGCCGGACGAGATCGCCGTCGCCGAGGGCCTCGAGGCCTCGAAGCCGTTCATCAAGGTGCTGTGTGAGGCCCAGCAGCAGCTGGCCGAGGTGGCCGCCAAGCCGACCGGTGAGTTCCCGGTCTTCCTGGCCTTCGAGCAGGACGCCTTCGACGCCGTCGCCGCCATCGCGACCGACGACCTCGCGAACGCCCTGACCATCGCGGGCAAGCAGGATCGCGACAACGCGACCGACCAGGTCAAGGCCGCGGTGCTGGAGAAGATCGGCCTGGGCGAGGGCGAAGCCTTCCAGGGCCGTGAGAAGGAGATCGGCGCGGCGTTCAAGTCGCTGTCGAAGAAGATCATGCGCAAGCGCGTCCTCACGGACAAGATCCGCATGGACGGCCGCGGTCTGACCGACATCCGGTCGCTCGCCGCCGAGGTCGCCGTGATCCCGCGGGCGCACGGTTCGGCGCTGTTCGAGCGCGGTGAGACGCAGATCCTGGGCGTCACCACGCTGAACATGCTCCGCATGGAGCAGCAGATCGACTCGCTCTCCCCGGAGACGCACAAGCGCTACCTGCACCACTACAACTTCCCGCCGTTCTCCACCGGCGAGACCGGCCGCGTCGGTTCGCCGAAGCGGCGCGAGATCGGCCACGGCATGCTCGCCGAGCGCGCCCTGGTCCCGGTCCTGCCGAAGCGGGACGAGTTCCCGTACGCGATCCGCCAGGTCTCCGAGGCGCTGGGCTCCAACGGCTCCACCTCGATGGGCTCGGTCTGTGCCTCGACCATGGGTCTGCTGAACGCGGGTGTCCCGCTGAAGGCGCCGGTCGCCGGCATCGCCATGGGCCTCATCTCCGACGAGGTCGACGGTGAGACCCGCTACGTCGCGCTGACCGACATCCTCGGTGCCGAAGACGCCATGGGCGACATGGACTTCAAGGTCGCGGGCACCAAGGACATCATCACCGCGCTGCAGCTGGACACGAAGCTCGACGGCATCCCCTCCGAGGTGCTCGCCGCCGCGCTGAAGCAGGCGAAGGACGCTCGCCTCACCATCCTGGAGGTCATCGCCGAGGCGATCGACAGCCCGGACGAGATGAGCCCGTACTCGCCGCGCGTCACCAGCGTGAAGATCCCGGTGGACAAGATCGGCGAGGTCATCGGCCCGAAGGGCAAGATGATCAACTCGATCACCGAGCAGACCGGTGCCGACATCTCCATCGAGGACGACGGCACGATCTACGTGGGCGCGGCCGACGGTCCGTCGGCGGAGGCGGCGATCGACCTGATCAACGCCATCGCCAACCCGCAGCTGCCCAAGGTCGGCGAGCGTTTCCTCGGCACCGTGGTGAAGACGGCCGCGTTCGGCGCGTTCGTCTCGCTGCTGCCGGGCAAGGACGGCCTGGTGCACATCTCGAAGCTGGGCAACGGCAAGCGGATCGCCAAGGTCGAGGACGTGGTCAACGTGGGCGACAAGCTCCGCGTCGAGATCGCCGACATCGACAACCGCGGCAAGATCAGCCTGATCGTGGTCCAGGAAGAGGACGCCGCCGAGGCCAAGCCGGCCGAGGACGCCGCCGAGGCCCCGAAGGCCGACGCTTAGGCAGTCCTGCTTAACCGATGTGAAACGTCATGAAAGGGTCGTTCAGGACAGTTTTCGTCCTGAACGACCCTTTCATGACATGTGAGTAAGGGATCCGTTGGCTCGTCAGATCTCCGGGCACGAACAGCCCATCGGCAGCACCCGCACTTTGGAGTCCACTTCGGACGGTGCGGTGGTCAAGCGCAGTGTCCTCGCCGGTGGCCTCCGGGTCATCACCGAGCACGTGCCCGCGTCCCGGTCGGTGACGGTCGGGCTGTGGGTCGGCGTCGGGTCGCGGGACGAACCGTCGGCGGTCGAAGGCGCGGCGCACTACCTCGAACATCTGCTGTTCAAGGGCACCACGAACCGTGACGCCACCCAGATCGCCGAGGAGATCGACGCGGTCGGCGGGGAGTTCAACGCGTTCACCGCGAAGGAGCACACCTGCTACTACGCGCAGGTGCTCGACGAGGACCTGCCGCTCGCGATGGACCTCGTCACCGACGTCGTGTTCGAGGCGCTGTGCACGGACAAGGACGTCGAGACCGAGCGCAGTGTCGTGCTCGAAGAGATCTCGATGCGCGACGACGACCCCGAAGACCTGCTGCACGAGACGTTCGTCGGCGCGATCCTGGGCGATCACGCGCTGGGCCGTCCGGTGCTCGGCAGTGAGAAGTCCATCATCGAGATGTCGGCGTCGGCGCTGCGCGGGTTCTACCGGCGCCGCTACACGCTGCCCCGGATGGTGCTCGCCGTCGCCGGGAACATCGAGCACGGCCAGGTGCTTCGCTTGGTGCGCAAGGCTTTGCGGGACCGGCTGACCGGGACGGCCACGCCGGTACCGCCGCGTGGCGGGCGCGCGCGGATCGCGATGGCGCCGAAACTCGCCCTGCACACCGACGACACCGAGCAGGCGCACGTGATGCTCGGCCTGCGTTCGCTGTCACGGCACGACGACCGGCGGTTCGCGCAGTCGGTGCTCAACGCCGCGCTCGGTGGTGGGATGAGCTCACGCCTGTTCCAGGAGGTCCGCGAGAAGCGCGGGCTGGCGTACCAGGTGTACTCGTCCGCCGCGAGCTACGCCGATACCGGGCACATGGCGGTGTACGCGGGCTGCCAGCCGGAGAAGCTCGGCGAGGTCGCCGGGGTGATCCGCGAGGTGCTCGAACTCGTCGGCAAGGACGGGCTGAGCGAAGCCGAGGTCATGCGGGCGAAGGGGCAGTTGCGGGGCGGGCTCGTGCTCGGCCTCGAGGACACGTCTTCGCGGATGTCGCGGATCGGCAAGAACGAACTGAACTACGGCCGCTATCTCGGCGTCGACGACACGGTGGCGCGGATCGACGCCGTCACCACCGAAGAGGTCTGTGCGCTCGCTCGCACTCTGCTGCGTCGCCCTGGTGGCGTGACGGCGGCGGCGGTCGTCGGGCCGTACGCTCACGCCGACGACCTGCCGGACGATCTGCACGAGGTGATCGCATCATGACCGCTGGAATTCGCGTCGGTGTGCTGGGCGCACGCGGCCGGATGGGCCAGGAAGTGGTCAACGCCGTCAACGGCGCCGACGACATGGACCTCGTCGCCGAACTCGACGCCGGGGACGACCTCTCGGCGCTCAAGCAGGCGCAGGTCGTCGTCGACTTCACCCATCCCGACGCGGTGATGGACAACCTGGAGTTCCTGACCGCCAACGGGATCCACGCCGTCGTCGGCACCACCGGGTTCAGCGGGGAGCGGCTGGAGAAGCTGCGTTCGTGGCTCGCCGCAGACGTGTCGCTCGGCGTGCTCATCGCGCCGAACTTCGCTCTTGGCGCGGTGCTGGCGATGCGTTTCGCCCAGCAGGCGGCCCGGTTCTACAACTCGGCCGAGGTCATCGAACTGCACCACAACCGCAAGGCCGACGCGCCCTCCGGTACCGCCGCGCACACCGCGCGGCTGATCGGCGAGGCCCGCGCGGAAGCCGGTCTCTTGCCCGGCGAAGACGCGACGACGTCCGAAGTGGACGGTGCTCGCGGCGCGCTCGTCGACGGCGTCCGCGTGCATTCGGTCCGGCTGCCCGGACTGGTGGCGCACGAGGAGATCCTGTTCGGCGGCGA
The DNA here is from genome assembly GCF_055584485.1 of Amycolatopsis sp. NPDC102522. Taxonomy (NCBI): domain Bacteria; kingdom Bacillati; phylum Actinomycetota; class Actinomycetes; order Pseudonocardiales; family Pseudonocardiaceae; genus Amycolatopsis; species Amycolatopsis sp. NPDC102522. Next base: position 102,011 of record NZ_JBVJLY010000028.1, read on the forward strand.
GGGGGAGACCCTGACCATCCGGCACGACTCGCTGCACCGCACGTCGTTCATGCCGGGGGTACTGCTCGGCGTGCGCTCGGTGCTCACGCGGCCCGGTCTGACGGTCGGTCTCGAGAACATCCTCGACCTGTGAGGGCCCGCAATTTCGCGCTGGTGATGACGGCGGCGCTCGCGATCTACGTCGTGCTGCTGGCCGGCAGGGGGATCGCGCTGCTGGGTACCGGTGAGACGGTGCCGGTGCTCTTCGGTGTCGGTGTCCTGCTGCTGCCGCTGCTCGGGATCTGGATCATCGTGACCACCTGGCGCTCCGGCGTCCAGATCCAGCGGCTGTCGCGACGGCTGGACGAAGAGGGCGGCCTGCCCGACGTGTCCGATCTGCCCCGGCGGCCTTCGGGCCGGGTGGATCGCGACGCCGCGGACGCCTGGTTCGACGAGCGCCGGGCCGAGGTCGAGGCGGATCAGGAGAACTGGCGCGTCTGGTACCGGCTGGCCTACGCGTACGAGATCGCGGGGGACCGGAAGCGGGCCCGCTCCACGATGCGGCGGGCTGTCGAACTCGAGGCCGCTTCCCGCTGAGCTGAAGGACGCTTCCCCGCATGACATGGGGCGAAAGCGTCCTTCACCGCATGAGACGCGGGGAAAGCCCCCTTCCAGCTCAGTAGTGGAACCAGCCGGCGAACAGGGCAGGCGAGGCGGCCAGCAGGCTGAACCGCAGCCAGCGGCCGAGGAAACCGGTGGCCAGGAAGCTCGCCAGCGGCATCTTCACCAGTCCCGCGAGCACACTCGTGGCCATGTACGGCGGCAGCCCGATGACCGAGCTGACTCCATAAGTGCCGGCCATCCAGTGCGGATGCCGATGGCAGCGTTCGCGAAGGGCGTCGAGCCGAGCGCGCAGCTTCTTGGTACGAACCCGCCACCGTTCCCGGCGCGGGGTGGGCGGCCGCTCCCGGTGCAGGCGGTCGTGCAGGGGTTTCGGCAGCTTGATCGTGCCCTTCGCGGCGAGGTAGTACAGCGTCTTCCCGCCGACCTGACCGGCCGCGACGATGGCACCGAGCAGCAGCCACGGCAAAGTCGGCTGGCTCGCGCACAGGCCGATGAGGAACATTTCGATGCTGACCACGGGCAGGATCGCCGAGCCGAAGGCGATGCCGAACGACAGGAGCAACCAGCCCACCATCGTTGCCTCCCCGTTATCTTCGTCTTCTCCAAGTTATCAGCTGAAATGCGGGTCGCACTGGGGCCAGCCCCCGTTACCGGCTTCGGGCGGGCACCAGAAGATCACCCGCTCGTCGGCTCACGGCCACTTGCCACTGCCATGCTGAACGGGTGGCCGACGTGCACGACGCGGTTCGCGGCAAGAGTTTCGCGGATCGCTTCGCCGACTTCTGCGCGGCCGTGGTCCGGCGCCTCCCCTTCGGGCTTTCCCGGCTGGTGGCGCCGAGTTTCCTCGGTTTCGCGCTCATCAACGGGTTCACCTTCGGGGTCGACCTGATCCTGCTGATGCTGCTTCGCGGCTGGCTCGGCCTGCCGGTGTGGCTGGCGATCACACTCGCGTACGCGACGGCGTTCGGGCTGAGCTTCGTGCTGAACCGCAGCATGAACTTCCGCTCGCACGCGCCCGTCGGCAGGCAGGCTGTGCTGTACGCCGTCGCGATCGTCGTCAACTACGTGGCGTTCCTGCTCGGCGTCGGTGCGGGACTGGCCGAGCTGGGCATCGACTATCGCCTTTCCCGGCTCATCGCCGGGGCGTGCGAAGGCGTCTTCATGTACTCGGTGATGCGCTGGGTCGTGTTCGCGAAGTCAGGGAGTGAGCTCGAGGTCGAGACCGCCGGTGAGCCGGACTTCGCGCACGTTCGTGCTTCCGGTGTCGAGGATGCGGACGGTTCCGTCGGGGGACCAGCCCGCGCGGCGGAAGAACCCCAGTGACGCGTGGTCGGTCTGCGCGACCCAGCTGATCCCGCGGGTGGCGCCGTCCTCGCGCAGCCAGGCCGACGCGTTCGCCAGCAGCCGTCCCGCGTGTCCGCGCCGCCCCCAGCGCGGCTCGACCAGCAGTGAGGCGATGAGCGCCGTCGTCGAAGCGTCGTCGGGCAGCGATCCGTCGGCGGTGGCGACCTCGCTCTCCGGGGCCCGGCCGACGACACAGAAACCGACGGTGAACTCGCCTTCGGTGGCGAGGAAGACCCGCGTGCCCGGGTACTCGACCGTCTCGGCCCAGGTCTTTTCGAGCTCCACGACGTCGAGCTCGGCGACGGCCGCTTCGCCGAGCAGTTCCGTGTACGCGGTTTGCCAGGTGTCGCGCTGGATGCGGGCGATCTCGGGAGCGTCGGACACGACTGCTGGGCGGACTTCGGCGGCGGCCATGGCAGGCAATCTACTGCTGCCGTCAGAAACTGTCGGTGGTGGATGGCACCATGCGGATGATGAGCACTTCGACCATCAGCGGACCGGTCGCGCGCCGGATCGCCCTGGCCGCGCAGGGATTCGCCGAATCGCGTCCGAGCGGGGCGGTGACGAGACGGCATCTGCAGCGCGTGCTGTCGCGAACCCAGTTGCTGCAACTGGATTCGGTGAACGTCGCGGTCCGCGCGCACTACATGCCGATCTTCGCCCGGCTCGGCGCGTACGAGCCCACGCTGGTGGACGACGCGGCCTGGTCCCATTCCGCGCGCAAGCCCCGGATGCTGGTCGAGTCCTGGGCGCACGAGGCGAGTCTGCTGCCGGTGGCGGACTGGCCGCTGCTGCGGTCCGGGGCGAAACGCATGGGCTGGTGGACGAACTACGCGCGGGTGCTGGAGCAGACGCCCCAGCTGGTGGACGACATCCTCGCCGTGGTCAAGGAACAGGGACCGATCGGCGCGGGCGGCATCGAGCGCGCGCTGGAGAGCGATTCGGGTGGGTACAAGCCGGGCTCGTGGTGGGAGCGCTCGGAGGTCAAGAAGGCTTGTGAGTGGCTCTTCGGCATGGGGCAGCTGACCACCGGCACGCGCCGGTCGTTCGAGCGGCTGTACGACCTGACCGAACGCGTCGTGCCGCCGGAGATCCTGTCGCGGCGGGTGAGCCCGGAGGAAGGCGCTCGCGAGCTGATCACCCGCGCGGCCGTCGCGCTGGGCATCGGCACCGAACCGGACCTGCGGGACTACTACCGGCTCGGCCCCGACGTCAGCAAACGGGCCGTGGCCGAACTGGTCGACGCGGGCGTGCTGGAAGCGGTGACCGTGGACGGCTGGCCCGCCCCGGCGTACCGGCATGTCGCGGCGAAGGCGCCGAGGTCGGTCACCGGCCGCGCGCTGCTGTCGCCGTTCGACCCGCTGATCTGGGAACGCGCCCGGACCGAGCGCATCTTCGACTTCTTCTACCGCATCGAGATCTACGTCCCCGAGCCGAAGCGGATCTACGGGTACTACGTGTTCCCGTTCCTGCTCGACGGCGAACTCGTCGGCCGGGTCGACCTCAAATGCGATCGTGCGGCAGGCGTGCTTCGCGTTCAGGGCGCCTTCGCCGAGCCTGGGGTGAACGTCGCGCGGGTCGCGAGTGAGCTGGCGGGTGAGCTGCGGCTGATGGCGGAGTGGCAGGGGCTGGACGGGGTCGCGGTGGGGGAGCGGGGCGATCTCGCTCCCGTGCTTTCGCGCCTCGTGCGCTAGGCGAGCCTCGTGAGTGGCTAGGACCTCAGCAGAGCTGGGACCGCAGGCCCTCGGTTTGGCGACAAACCGCTCGCACACGTACCTACGGCACTCGATGTGGGTGGCCTCGCCACGGTGAAGGAATTGGGACGTTGAGTGTCCCGATTCCTTCACCGTCGACCCGGGCGCCCACTGGGATCGACACCCCCTCGTGCCTCGTGAGTGGTGAGGACGGTTAGAGCCAACAGTGTCTTAGGTACCTACTGGATTTCTGGCCACGGACTTGCCGATCGCCACGTTCGCGCCCCACGCGCACCAGCAGCCACAGCGGGCGCGCGTGAAGGACCCCTTCCCTCGGCTGAGCCGAGGGAAGGGGTCCTCAAGTACGTGAAGGCCCCCTTCATTGCGCCTAGCGCAATGAAGGGGGCCTTCACGTACTTCAAGCGGGGCAAGGGCCCGGAACCGAGGTGGTCGTGAGTGGCGATTCGGGTTAGAACCGTCCTCACCACGCACGAGGTCAAGCCGCTCGCCGGGGCATCATGGCGGGGCTGGTCACCGGCCTGGTGCGGGTCGATCCGCGCACCGGGATCACCGGCGCCCATCTGGCGGCCGTCCGCGAGCACCTCGAGAAATGAGCAAGGGACCTTTGCTCCCACCCCCGTGGAAAAGTGAGAGCAAAGGTCCCTCGATCCCCCTGCAGTCCGCGGCTCACCGGGCCGCGCTGGTCACCTTCGCGTCGCCGGTACCGGTGCGCGCCCGCACCTTCAGCGAGACCTCGGAAGGAGCGGTCTCCGCGACTTCCAGCTCGCTGGACACGGCCCCGGTCGTCGACGACAGGTCGATCTCCGCCTGAACGCCGCCGCGGATCCCGACCCGGACCTCGCCCGATCCGGTGGTCAGCTCCAGCGACCCGGAGGCGGCGTCGGCCACCGAGAGGTCGCCTGAGCCGGTGCGCGCCAGGACCTCGCCCGCGATCTCGCCGAGCCAGACGTCGCCCGTGCCGGTCGCGACCGTGGCCGAACCGCTCACCGAGGCCGCTTCGACGGAACCGCTGCCGGTGCGCAGCTGCAGACCGGACAGTGTCGGCCCGAGTTTGATGTCGCCGGTGCCGGTGCGGACGATCGCCGAACCGTCGGCCCGCTCCAGGCCGATCTTGCCGGAGCCGGTGAGGAGGTCGGCCCGTCCGGCGGATCCGGTCACCGTGACGTCGGCCGCCCCGGCCCGCACCTCCAGATGCGAACCGGCGGGTGCCCGCACGGTCACGGCGAGCGGGACGTTCTTCAGTTGCCAGGCCTTGGGCGCCTGGACGACCAGCCGGTTGCCGACCTTCTCGATCCGCGTCTGCGCCACGGCGTCGCTCACCGGGTTCCCCGGCGACCCGCCCAGCTGGTCGCCGAAGCGTTCCCCGACCCAGCTCAGCAGGCTCGTCATCCCGTCGACCCACGGCTGCTGCTCGCCGCCGTCCCGGCGGACCTCGGCGTGGACGCCGCTCTCGCCGGTCAGTTCGATGGTCACCCGGCCGATGGCCACGCTCACGTCGATCTCGATCGGGCCCTCGGCCTCGAAGTCTTCGACGCGCACGGTCTCTTCACCGGCGGGAATGCTTTCCTCGGTCATCTTCGTCCCCTCAGCCCTGGACCCAGCCGTGCAGGTGCGAACCGGCACCGCCGCCCGGCTTCTGCTTGTACTGCCAGTGCTCGCTCCCGCTCTTGCCCAGCGCCCCCTGGACGGCCTGCGAGACGAACGTGTTCAGCGAAACGCCCTGAGAGGCGGCCGCGGCTTCGGCCTGGCCCTTGACCTGCTCGAACAGGCGCAGCGTGATCCGCGTGATGTCGCCCGTGTCCACCTTGGGGGCGCGCGGGGCTTCCCTCGGCGGCTCGTGGCGGGACGCGGACTGCTCGGTGCTCTCGGCGGAGCCGGTGACGACGACGCGCACGTCGCGGCCATCGAGACGGACGTCGACGACATGTCCGGGCAGCGCCGAAGTCACTTCGGCGGCCAGGTCGGCGAGGGCGTTCATGATGGTCAGTCGGGCGGCCGGCTCCAGCGCCGACGACAGCAGCGCGGCAGCGCGCCGCGTCTGCTCGTCGCCGGCCGAAGCCGTGTTCGCGAGGTCCTCGCGAAGGCTTGTGATGTACGGCGTCAGATCCATGACACCACTATGACGTCATTCCTGACGTCGGTCAAGGAGCTCATGACGTCACCGTGATGTCGGCGCGGTGTCAGAGACCGCTGCGGTTACGCTGCTTGGAGTCGTGGAGCAGGGGTCGAAAGGGAGTGCGAACGTGGCCGAGACCGTGTCACCCAAGGTTCAACTGATCGCGAAGACGGAGTTCTTCCCGCCGTCGGACGTACCGTGGTCGACCGATGCCGACGGTGGTGAGGCGCTGGCCGAATTCGCGGGCCGGGCCTGCTACCAGTCCTGGAAGAAGCCGAACCCGAAGACGGCCACCAACGCCGGCTACCTCGAGCACATCATCGACGTCGGCCACCTGTCGGTGCTGGAGCACGGCTCCGTCAGCTTCTACATCACCGGGATCTCCCGGTCGCTGACGCACGAGCTGATCCGTCACCGTCACTTCTCCTACTCGCAGCTCTCGCAGCGCTACGTCCCGGAGCGCGACGCCGCGTTCGTCGAGCCCGAAGTCATCGCGCAGGACCCGGAGCTGCACGCGAAGTTCCTCGCCGCCTCCCAGGCCGCCGTCGACGCCTACACCGAGCTGCTCGCCGGGCTGGAGGAGAAGTTCGCCGACGTGCCGAGCGCGACCCTGCGCCGCAAGCAGGCCCGCCAGGCCGCCCGCGCCGTGCTGCCGAACGCGACCGAGACCCGCATCGTGGTCACCGGCAACTACCGCGCCTGGCGGCACTTCATCGCGATGCGCGCCACCGAGCACGCCGACGTCGAGATCCGCGCCCTGGCCATCGACTGCCTGCGCGAGCTGCAGAAGGCCTCGGGCAACGTGTTCGCGGACTTCACCATCTCCGCGCTGCCCGACGGCACCGAGGTCGCGTCCAGCCCGAAGGTTCTCGAGGGCTGATGCGGCGTCTCGCGATCGACGTCCGGCCAGGCGAGTACGCGGTCGCCCGCCTGGCCCCGGACGCGCCGGTTCCGGCGAACCTGCTCGACCCCGGTGAGCCCGTGCTGATCTCCATCACGCGGACGCCCGAGGAGCTGTCGGTGATCTGCCCGGCGGGCCTCGCGCCTGCCGAGGCCACGGTCGAGGACGGCTGGCGGCTGCTGTCGGTCCGCGGGCCGCTGGCCTTCACGCTGACCGGCGTCATCGCGGCGCTGTCGAGCGAGCTGGCCGCCGCCGGGGTGGCGCTGTTCTCGATGTCCACTTTCGACACCGACCACGTGCTGGTCCGGGGTTCCGAGCTGGAGCGCGCGGTGAAGGCGCTCCGGGAATCCGGGCACGAGGTCACGGTCTGATCCACCAGCTCGGAGAAGGAACCTTTCGGGGCGCGAACGGGTCCGAGTTGGCATCCTGTGCGAACCGAAGGAGCACCGAACCTTGACCGACGAACAGACCCGTCCGTACGGGCCGCCCCAGCAGACGTATCAGGCCGCCGGCGCGCGGATCGTCGCCGGCCGATACGCCCTGCTGGGCGAGCTCGGCCGCGGCGGGATGGGCATCGTCTGGCGCGCGCAGGACCAGGTGATCGGCCGTCAGGTGGCGATCAAGGAACTGAAGTTCCCGAACGCTCCTGAGGACGCTTCGGTGCTGACGGAGCGGATGCTGCGTGAGGTCCGCTCCGCCGGGCGGCTCAACGACCCGGCCGTGGTCACCGTGTACGACGTCGTCACCGAAAACGGCGCGACGTACATCGTGATGGAGCTGGTCGAGGCGCCGACGCTGGCCGATCTCGTGCGCGAGCGCGGCCCCCTGCCCGCTCAGCAGATCGCGGTGGTGGGGGAGCGGGTGCTGTCCGCGCTGCGGGCCGCGCACGCCGCCGGGATCGTCCACCGCGACGTCAAACCGGCGAACATCATGGTCGCGCCGGACGGCCGCGTGAAGCTCACCGACTTCGGCATCGCGCACGCCGCCGACGACCCGCGTCTCACCACCAGCGGCATGATCGTCGGCTCGCCCGCGTTCATGGCGCCGGAGCGGGTCGAAGGCCGCGACGCGATGCCCGAATCCGACCTCTGGTCGCTGGGCACGACGCTGTTCTTCGCCGCCGAAGGCATCGTCGCGTTCGAACGTTCGACCACCGCGGCGACACTGCACGCGATCATGACCGAGGCGCCGTACCTGACCCGGATCCAGGGCCCGCTGGCCGCCGCGATCCTCGGTCTCCTGGTCGCCAAACCCGAAGCGCGCATGTCGTACGACCAGGTGCGCAGCCTGCTCTCGGCGGCACAGGGTGTGCAGGCTCAGCCCACCCCGCCCTCGGGCGGTACGGCGATGATGCAGCCCGGTCAGCCGATGACCCGGCTCGCGCCCGCCCCCGCCAAACGCAACCTCCGTCCACTGTGGCTGAGCTTGGCCGCGGTCGCCGTGATCGGCGCCCTGGTCGGCGGGATCTTCCTGGGCCGCTGGATGGCCGCGCCCGCGGGGAACAAGCAGGCACAGCCCACGCTGACCTACGGCATCAACGGCCAGCTCAAGATCGACCTGTCCGGGGACTGCTACAACGTCCCTCTCGCGGACAACACCACGATGAACAGCGAGACCAGCGGCAACTGTGCCAAGAACCACCTGGTCGAGGTCTACGCGAAGGGTGAACTGCTCGGCGTCGAATCGGCGAGCGACAAGGAGGCCACGGTCGTCGCGTACCCCGGCGCGGAAGTCGTGAACCGGATCGCCGAAGCGGTCTGTTCGGCGACCTTCAACTCGGACGCGGTGCCCGCGCAGCAGCGGAGCGGGCTCTACTGGCGGGCCGTCGTCCCGACCGAGGCCGAGTGGAACCGGCCGCTGGGCGAGGAAGACCACGACTACTCGCGCGAGTATCTGTGCCTGCTGGCCAAGACCGACGGCGGGCAGCTCACCTCCCAGATCACCACCAAGGTCAAATAGCTCACAGAGAGTTTGCGCCGAGTTCGCCTTGATCGCGGAAAATCTCCCGCATTCGTAGGGAACGACCACGTCGGCGAGGGGTTCGGCGTCGCAGGAGGTACCTTCACACCATGTCCACTCCACCCACCGCAGCGCCGGGAAGACCGTTCGGGCGCGTGCTCACCGCGATGGCCACCCCCTTCGACGCCGACGGCGCGCTGGACCTGAAGCGGGCGCAGGAGCTGGCCGAACACCTCGTGGAACTGGGCAACGACGGTCTCGTCGTGAACGGTACGACCGGGGAGAGCCCCACCACGACCGACGCCGAGAAGGCCGAGCTGGTTCGCGCCGTCGTCGAAGCCGTCGGTGATCGTGCGACGATCGTCGCCGGGGCGGGCACGAACAACACCGCGCACAGCATCGAGCAGGCGAAGCAGGCCGAAGCGGCGGGTGCCCACGGTGTCCTCGTCGTCACGCCCTACTACTCGCGGCCCAGTCAGGCCGGGCTCTACGCGCACTTCACCACCGTCGCCGACGCCACCGGCCTGCCGGTCATGCTCTACGACATCCCGCCGCGCTCGATCGTGCCCATCGAGGTCGACACGCTGCTGCGGCTCGCCGAGCACCCGCGCATCCTCGCGGTCAAGGACGCCAAGGGCGATCTGATCGCCGGCTCCGAGGTCATCGCCAACTCGCAGCTCGCCTACTACTCCGGTGACGACGGTCTCAACCTGCCGTGGGTCGCCGTCGGCGGCGCGGGCGTGGTCAGCGTGATCGGGCACGTCGTGGCGGGCCGTATCCGCGGCATGATGGACGCCTACGAGTCCGGCGACACCTCCACCGCGCGCACCAACCACCGCGGCATGCTGCCCGTCCTGCGGGCGATGTCCCGCGTCGGCGGTGTCGCCTTCTCGAAGGCGGCCCTGCGGCTGCGCGGCTTCGACATCGGTGACCCGCGGCTGCCCATCGTGGCCGCGAGTGACGAGCAGCTCCAGGCGATTTCCGCCGATCTCGCCCAGGGGGGTGTGCCGCTCGGTGAAAGCGCCGCCAGTGACTGGCATGGTGCACGAGTGGCACAAGCAGATTCAGCGGCGGCCTATACGGCGCCGACCTCACATACCAGCGTAGGGACCATGCCTCGGTGAGTTCATTGTCAACCGGACCCGGACCGACCACCCCGCCGCCGGCGCTGCCCGAAGGCGCTTTGCGCGTGGTCGCGCTCGGCGGGATCGGCGAAGTCGGCCGCAACATGACCGTCTTCGAGTTCGGCGGCCGTCTGCTGATCGTCGACTGCGGGGTCCTCTTCCCCGAAGACGACCAGCCCGGCGTCGACCTGATCCTGCCCGACTTCCGCGCGATCGAAGACCGCATCGAGGACATCGACGGGCTCGTCCTCACCCACGGGCACGAGGACCACATCGGTGCCGTCCCGTTCCTGCTGCGGCTCGTCCCGGACCTGAAGATCTACGGATCCCGGTTCACGAACGCGCTGCTCGCGGCCAAGGCCAAGGAGCACCGCCAGCGGCCGAACCTGATCGAGGTCCGCGAGGGCGAGCGCCGCAAGGTCGGCGCGTTCGACCTCGAGTTCTTCGCGGTCAACCACTCGATCCCGGACGCGCTCGCGGTGGCCATCCGCACGCCCGCGGGTGTCGTGCTGCACACCGGTGACATCAAGCTCGACCAGCTCCCGCTCGACGGCAGGCTGACCGACCTCGCCGGGTTCTCCCGGCTCGGCGACGAGGGCGTGGACCTGTTCTGCGTCGACTCGACCAACGCCGAAGTGCCCGGGTTCGTCATGCCGGAGCGCGACATCGGCCCGGTGCTCGACGACGTCGTCCGCAAGGTCGGCCAGCGGGTCATCGTGGCCTGTTTCGCGAGCCACGTGCACCGCGTGCAGCAGGTGCTCGACGCCGCCGTGCGGCACGGGCGCCGGGTCGCGTTCGTCGGCCGCTCGATGGTCCGGAACATGGGCATCGCCGCAGACCTCGGCCTGCTGAACGTGCCCGACGGCCTGCTGGTCAACCTCGACCAGGCCAGCGACCTGCCCGAGAGCAAGGTGCTGTTCGTGTCGACCGGTTCGCAGGGCGAGCCGCTGTCGGCGCTGTCGCGGATGGCGCGCGGCGAGCACCGGCAGATCTCGATCCGCGCGGGCGACACCGTCGTGCTGGCCAGCTCGATGATCCCGGGCAACGAGACCGCGGTCTTCGGCGTCGTCAACGGCCTCACCCGGCTCGGCGCGAACGTCGTGCACCAGGGCAACGCCAAGGTGCACGTGTCCGGGCACGCGTCGGCGGGCGAGCTGTTGTACCTGTACAACGCGGTGCGTCCCAGCAACGTCATGCCGGTGCACGGCGAGTGGAAGCACCTGCGCGCCAACGGCGAACTGGCCGTGCGCACCGGTGTCGCGCCGGAGAACGTGGTCATCGCCGAAGACGGTGTCGTGGTCGACCTCGTCGATGGCAAGGCTTCGCGGACCGGCCGGGTCGAGGTCGGGCACGTGTACGTCGACGGCCTCTCGGTCGGCGACGTCGGCGAGTCGACCCTGTCCGACAGGCTCGTGCTCGGCGAGGGCGGGTTCATCGCCATCACGGTCGCCGTCGACACCAGCACCGGCCGCGCGGTGACGCGTCCGACGGTCTCCGGGCGAGGGTTCTCCGACGACCCGAAGGCGCTCGACGCCGTGCTCCCGATGGTGGAGATGGAACTGGCCAGGACCGAGGCCGAGGGCATCACCGACACGCACCGCATCGCCCAAGCCGTCCGCCGTGTCGTCGGCCGCTGGGTCGCCGACACCTACCGGCGCCGCCCGATGATCGTGCCGACGGTCATCCCCGTCTAGATCGCGGGCCATCACACCTTCCCCAAGTACGTGAAGGCCCCCTTCATTGCGCTAGGCGCAATGAAGGGGGCCTTCACGTACTTCAGGCGACCAGAGCGCGAGATAATCGCCGCATGATGGTGGGGTTGCACGTACTGGCGGCGCTGGCGGGCGTCGCGCTCGGGGTGGGCGCGGTCTACCTGGGACGGGTGTTCCTCGAGGGTGCTCGCCGCGACCGAAAGCTGAGGCCCGAGCAGCTCGCCGTCGGGCTGCGGCGGGATCGCTGGGAACGCGTCGTCGAGAAGATGGACAGCGAGGACGCCGCGGAGCGCCTCGCTAGCTTCGCGGACCTGGAGCGCTACGGCCGGGAAGACCCCGACGCGTGCGAAGACGTCATCGAGTTGACGTGCGCATACTTGCGCAAGCCCTTTCATTTCCCCGTCGAGGACGAGGAAGAGTTCACGATCAGGCTCGCCGCACAGGGCCTGCTCACCCGGTATCTCCAGCGATCCGGAGGCGTCGAACTCCGGGAAGCCGAGGACCTCGACCTTCAAGACGCGGTGCTCGTCGAGCCGGATTTCGCGGACTGTGACCTCAGCGGCGCCGACTTCCGAGACGGCGTGATCGCCGACGGGAACTTCCGGGGTGCCCGGTTTTCGCGCTTCGCGAACTTCGACAGGGCGTATTTCACCGGCGCCACCGACTTCCGCGAGGCGGTCTTCCCCAGGTTCGCCAGTTTCAGCGGCGCGATGTTCGCCGGGACGACCACCTTCGCCGGGGCCGAGTTCGAGGACCGCGTGGACTTCGCCGACGCGCGGGTGGACCGGCCGGAAGAGGAGCACTCGTGGCCGTATCCCTGGCGTGTTTGGGTGGCTTCGCCGGTCGCGCAGGGGCGGCTCGTGCCGCGCAAGGACTAGCGGGTGGCGGCCGCTATCAGCAGGGCGAAGGCGATCGTGAGCGCCTGACCGAAGAGGGCGTTGCGGGCTTTGCGCTGTTCCGCACGAGTGGGCCGGTTCATCACGGATTCCCCCGGTTTCGAGTGTTTTCCTTACGGGACAAGTGTTCCGTGACGCGCTCTCGGGCACCTCCCGCCTCGGTGGGGTTCGCCTACGACGAAAGTCGCAGCCTTCCCCTAGGGGTGCGGGCGGCGTACCCTCGGACGCTCCTCGAACCCCAGGCCGGGAGAGTCGATGGGACGCCACACCACCGCCCGGACCCGAAGACGGATGCTGTTCCCCCTGCTCGCGCTCGCGCTGGCGGCCGTGCTCGGCGCGGCCACGTGGGCGGCCGTGGCCCTGGCGCGGTCCGACCCCGGATGCGAGCCCGCGCGAGTGGTCGTCGCCGCGTCGCCCGACATCGCCCCCGCCGTCACCCAGACCGCTCGCGACCTCGCACTCGCCTGTGTCGCTTTCGACGTCCAGCCCAGGGAATCCCTCCAGATGGCGGAAGAGCTGTCCGGAACGGCGCCCCGGCCTCAGGCCTGGATCCCGTCCTCGACGCTGTTCCTGCGGCGTGCCGACGGAGTTCCGGCCTCCGGGCCGTCGGTGGCCAGTTCGCCGGTGGTGCTCGCTGTCGCGGAACCGGTCGCGAAAGAGCTCGGCTGGCCCCGCAAGCCGCTGACCTGGCCGGATGTGCTCGGCAGCCCGGGAATCGTGGCCGGAATGCCGGATCCCGTGCGCGACCCCGTCGGTGTTTCCGCGCTGCTGGCGCTCCGCGATGTCGCGAAGGACGCCCCGGATCCCGCCGCCGCGTACATGGCCTTGCTCCGGAAGTTCTCCACCACCACGTCCGACACGACGGCGGGTTCGCCGACGGTGTTCCCGGCGTCGGAGAACGCCGTGCTGCGGCACAATTCCGGTCTTGCCGAGGGGGAGGCGGCGCTGGTGGCCGCGTACTCACCCGCGTCCCTGTCGCTCGACTACCCGTTCGTCGAGATCGCGGGCGCGAACGAGCGGCAGGGAAGGGCTGTCGCGGAACTGAAGCGTGCCCTGCTCTACGGTTCCGCGACCGGCCCGCAGACCGGCCTCCGCGCCTCGGGCGGGCAGGCGTTGCGGCTGACCGACACCGATCAACGCGTCGCGGCGGAAGGGCAGCGCAGCGCCGAGATCCCGGCCGCCGCCGAAGTCGACAAAGTGCTCAGCCAGTGGGCCGGGGTGAACGTGAGCGCCCGGGTCCAGGTGCTCATCGACGTTTCCGGTTCGATGAGCGCGCCCGTCCCGGGAACCGGCAAGTCCCGTCTGCGGATCACGCTGGAGGCGGCGGAGAACGCGCTGCACTTGTTCAAATCCACGTCACAGATCCGTTTCCTGGCCTTCGCGACCAAGATGGACGGTGAGCGCGACTACCGGGAGATCTTGCCGATGGCGCCGGTCGGGCGGCAGCTGGCCGCGGTGGACCGGTTGCGCGCGGTGCGGGCCGTCCCGGACGGGCAGACCGGGCTCTACGACAGTGTCCTCGACATCTATCGGCTGGCGCGCAAGGAATGGGAGCCGGGGAAGCTGAACCTGGTCGTCGTGATGACCGACGGCCGCAACACCGACCCCGGCGGCATCAGCCGCGAAAACCTGGTGGCGGAACTGGGAAAGCTGCGCGACCCGGACCGTCCGGTGCCGTTGATCGCCATCGGGATCGGCCCGGACGCCGACGAGACCGAGCTCGCGCAGCTCGTCGCGCCCGTCGGCGGTCAGGCCTTCCTCAGCCGCGATCCCGCGAAGATCGGAGAGGTGTTTTACGGTGCTCTCGGCCGGATCGCCGGCGCTGGATGAAGTAGACGCCGAGGATCACCGCCAGGCTGATCAGGCTCAGGTACAGCTGGGCCCGCGTGTCCGCGTCCACGAACAGCATCGACGCGACGACGGCCAGCGTCCCGGCGAGGGTCAGCCAGCTCAGCCAGGGGTAACCCCACATGCGCAGCTTCAGCCGCTCCGGTGCTTCTGCCTCCAGACGGCGCCGCATCCGCAGCTGCGAGCCGGCGATGATCGCGTAGACGAACAACGCGACCGCGCCGGCGGAGTTGATGATGAAGTAGAAGATCTTGTCCGGTGACACGAAGTTCATCACCACGGCGACGTAACCGACCGAAGTGGACACCAGGATCGCCTTCCACGGCACGCCGCGCCGGTTCGTGTCCGCGATCCACTTCGGTGCCCAGCCGTTGCCGTGCAACGCGAACAGCATGCGGGAAGCGGTGTACAGCCCCGAATTCAGCACCGAAAGCACGGCCGTCAGCACCACCGCGCTGACGATCGTCTCGGCGGCGGGGATGCCGAACCGGCCGAACGCGGCGGCGTACGGGCTCGTCGTCGTCGGGATGTCACGCCAGCTCGTGATCATCACCAGCAGCGTCACGGACCCGACGTAGAACACGATGACCCGCCAGACGATCGACGAGGTCGCCTTGCGCACGGCCGTTTCGGGCTCCCGCGATTCGGCGGCGGCGATGGTGACGATCTCCGCGCCGAAGTAGGAGAAGATCACGATCACCACGCCGTGCACCACCGAGAACGGGCCGTTGACCAGGAAGCCGTCCTGCGCGATGTTGCCGACCGAGAACGATCCTCCCGGCCAGGCCCCGAGTACGAACAGGACACCCACCACGAGGAACACCACGATCGTGGCGATCTTGACCGAGGCGAGCCAGAACTCCGTCTCCCCGAACGAACGGGCCGAGGCGAGGTTGGTCGCGGTCAGTAACAGCATCAAGATCAGTGAGAAGATCCATTGCGGCACAACGGGAATCCAGGTCTGGAGGATCTTCGCCCCGGCGACGGCCTCGAACGCGACCACGCCGACCCAGAAGTACCAGTACAACCAGCCGACGGTGAAGCCCGCCCAGCCGCCGAGCGAAGTCCGCGCGTATTCCATGAAAGAGCCCTGTGACGGCGCGGCCGTCGCCATCTCGCCCAGCATCCGCATCACCAGCACGACGATCAGGCCGCCGATGGCGTAGGAGAGCACGGCCGCCGGGCCGACGGTGTGGATGACCGCGCCACTGCCGATGAACAGGCTCGCCCCGATGATCCCGCCGAGCGCGATCATCCGGACGTGGCGTTGTCGCAGGTCCGGGCGAAGGCCCGCCCGCTCGGTGGTCCGGTCGGGAGTGGTTTCTGCGCTCATTCGCGGTTACCTCCTGTCGCCGGTGGCGGTGAATCGCGGGATTGTCCCACCGCAAGCGCGAGAGGAAAAGTGTTTGCGCAACCCCCGGTGAACAGGCCGAAGTGGACTCTGCCAACCTAGGTCCCTCCACCGCGCGTTCCGAGGAGCTCTTCGATGCCGCACGCCGTCCTCCGATCCCTGCCCGCCGTCCTGGCAACCGCCCTGGCCGCCGTCGTGCTCGCGGGCTGTTCGGACGAGGCACCCCAGTCGCAGACGGCGCCTCCCGGGTCGTCACCCGTGGCGCAGCAGGCGGCCGTTCCGTTCAACGACGCCGATCTCACGTTCGCGCGGCAGGCCCTCGCGCATCACCAGCAGGGCGTGGATCTGGCTTCCCTGGCGGAAACCCGGGCGGCGAACGAGCAACTGAAGGCGCTCGCGAAGCGGGTCATCGACACTCACGAGCCGGAGATCGCGCGGCTTTCCGGGCTCATCGAGTCCTGGGGCCAGCCCGCGCCGGACGACCCGAACATCGAACACGTCCAGCACGACGGGTACATCGGCCCGGACGACATGGCTGGACTGGCGGGACTGTCCGGAAAGGACTTCGACCGCCAGTTCGTCACGCGGCTGCTTCGCCAGCGCGAGGCGGGCGTCCGCATCGCCGACGCCGAAACGCAGCACGGCCGCAACCCCGACGCCCGCGACCTCGCCGCGACGACGTCGCGTTCGCAGCAGCAGGAGATCAGCGACCTACGGGGCTTCCAGAACAGTTGAGTCCGTCTGGACCACGTTCGTGGTCAACTGGACGATGTACGCGCCGGTCAGCAGCACCACCGCGCCCGCGGCTTGAATCCAGCTGAGCGCCTCGCCGAGAAGCAGCCAGGCCGCGGCCGCCGCGATCAACGGCTCCACCAGCCCCACGACGCTCGCCACCGACGCCGGGAGATGACGCAACGCCGCCATGCCCGTCGCGTAGGCGATGACTGTCGCGATCAGCACCAGCGCGACCAGCAGCGACCACACCGGCGGCTGCCACGGCCCGAACGTCGTCGCCTTGCCGAGGACACCCCACGGAATCGTCCACGGCGGGGCGACCGCGCAGACCAGGACCGCGCCGATCGCCATCCCCCAGGTGACCATGCCGAGCGGATCCCGGTCCGCGACGCCGCGCTCCCCGAGCAGGAAGTACCCCGCCGAACAGACCGCAGCGCCCAGCCCGGCGAGCAACCCGACGACGTCCAGGCTGAGGCCCTCCCAGACCTGCGCGACCAACATGAGTCCCGCCATCGCCAGCGCGATCCCCGCCCACATCGCCCGCGGCAGGTGCACCCGCCGCACGAACCGCACCCACAGCGCGATCAGCACCGGCGAGGTGAACTCGAGCAGGATCGCGATCCCGACCGGGATCCGGCCCGCCGCGAGGAAGTACATGAGCTGGACGCCGGCCACACCGAGCGATCCGTACGACAGCAGTAGCGGCCACTCGCGCTTCGTCACCCTCAGGAGCTTCGGGCGGAAGACCGCGACCAGCGCGAGCAGCACGATCGCCGACAGTCCGATGCGGATCGCCGCGACCTGCTCGGGTGACAGGCCCGCTTGCATCGCCGGTTTGCCCAGCACGCCGGAGGTCCCGAAGAAGAGCGCGGCGAGCAGGATGAGCGTGATGCCCCGGCCGCGATGCGCGACGTGCGGAGTGGGGGCGGCGGCGAGTTCGGCGGTCACGGCCGGAGGGTAGAGGTCGGGTGGGGGCGGGGCGACCCGTTTTCCCAGCGGCTGGGCTCGAGGCGGGTCGGGGTGGTCGTGGGTCGGAGTGGTGGGGGGGGGGGGGGGGGGGGGGGGGGGGGGGGGGGCCCCCCCCCCCCCCCGGGGGGGGGGGGGGGGGGGGGGGGGGGGGTTGTGGGTGTGTGTGGTCGTTTGTGGATTTTGTTTTTCGACCGCTATGGCCAACCCCCCACCACGGTGAG
>NZ_JBVJLY010000029.1:0-119255 GCF_055584485.1 Amycolatopsis sp. NPDC102522
CAGCAGGCCCTCACCGACCCGAACGGTAGCCCCGAACACCCGAAGACCACCCGAAGACTTGCTCCGGAACCCGAAGCGTCGCGCCGGACAGGACAGTTTCCCGCATCGCCGCCCTTTCCCGGAATCAGGCCACACCGGAGAAGTAAAGTGCGCTTCCGGCCGCCCGGGATACGAACTTTCGGGCAGCCGATGGGGCAGGGTTCCGCTGAACGGCCCAGACGCCGACGTGACCGACACCGCGCCGGAAACCACCGTGCCGGGTCCTGTGCCCCGGCGTGTTCCTGGCATGCTGGCAAGGTTCGCGCGAACACCACAGCTCCAGGGGGACGTCGATAATGGAGGAGATCCGCCGCCTCGCCGACAGGTTCGATCTCATCGAGCCCGTCGGCGGCGGCTCGATGGGCACCGTGTGGCGGGCGCGCGACGACAACCTGGAGCGCATCGTCGCGGTCAAGGAACTCCTTCTGCCGCACGGGCAAGGGGAGCAGAAGGCCGACGAGGCCAAGAACCGCGCGCTGCGCGAGGCCAGGATCGCCGCGCGGCTGGTGCATCCGCACGCCATCACCGTCTTCGGCGTGATCGACGAGCAGGACCGCCCGTGGATCATCATGGAGTACCTGCCGTCGACCAGCCTCGCGGACAAGCTCCGCGAAGGGCCGATGGAGGTCGACGACGTCATCCGTCTCGCCATCCAGCTGTGCTCGGCGCTGGCCGCCGCGCACCGGGCCGGCATCGTCCATCGTGACATCAAGCCCGGCAACGTCCTGCTCGGCGACGACGACACGGTCAAGATCACCGACTTCGGGATCTCGCGGGCGATGGGCGACGTCCAGCTCACCGCGACCGGTGAGATCTCCGGGACGCCTGCCTTCCTGGCGCCCGAGGTGGCCCGCGGAGAGGACGCCACGTCCGCTTCCGACGTGTTTTCGCTCGGTGCGACGCTGTACACCGCGCTCGAAGGCGGCACGCCGTATGGCACAGCGGAAAACCCGATCGCGCTGCTGTACCGCGCGTCGAGCGGGGAGATCACCCCGCCGGTCAAGTCGGGGATCCTGACGCCGCTGATGAACCGCCTCCTCGACGTCCGGCCGGACAGCAGGCCGACGATGACCGAGACCGAGCGTGAGCTGCGGGCGCTGGCGGCGGGGGAGCCGACGACGCTCGTCGCCGAGGAACCGCCGCCCAAGGCGCGCAAGGGGATGCTGATCGGGGTGATCGCCGTGTTCCTCGTGCTCGCGGCGGCGGCCGCCGCGGCCGTGGTCGTGGTGCTCAACCGCGGTGACGACGCCCCGACCGGTACGGCGCCTCCGGTGTCGCAGTCGCAGAGCGTTGCCCCGCCGTCATCGGAGCCCGTCGCTCCGCCGCCTACGCCCTCTTCGGCGCCCCCGTCGTCACCGCCGCCTTCGACTCCGCCGTCCTCGGCGGCGCCGCCTCCGGCGCAGACACCCGGGCAGGCTCTCGCGGCCTACTACACGCTGATCCCGAGCAATCTCCAGGCCGGGTTCGCGACGCTGACCGACAACTTCAAGCGCACCAGGAACCAGAGCTTCGAGCGGTATTCGAGCTACTGGAAGTCGTACCGCTCGGTGACCGTGTCGGACGTGTCCGAATCGGGGAACACGGTGTCGGCGAAGCTCACCTACGTGCTGACGTCCGGTGAGATCAGGTCGGGAAGGGAGACCTTCAATCTGGTGCAGCAGGACGGCCGCTACCTCATCGACTCCCAGCGGTGAGGTCGAGCTTCCCGGCGAGGCGCTGAAGCCAGGCCTCGACCTCGTCGGGTGAGCGGTCCGGGAGGCCGAAGATCGTTTCGGTGACCCCGGCGGCTTCCAGCTTGGCCAGGTTCTCCGGATCCGGGCGGACGCCGAGCGCCGAGATCTCCGGCTCGCCCGCGCGGCCTTCTTCGTGCCAGATCTCGCGTAGCCGCCGGGCCTTGGCCTCGATGTCGGTGTCGCCAGGGGTGGTGAGCCAGCCGTCGGCCGACTTCGCGATCCAGCGGAAGGTCTTCTCCGTCCCGCCCGCGCCGACGATCACCGGGATGTGGGCCTGGGCCGGTTTCGGCCATGCCCAGCTCGCGCCGAACGAGACGAACTCGCCCGCGTACGAGGCTTCGTCGTCCGTCCAGAGCGCGCGCATCGCTTCCAGGTACTCGCGCAGGACCGTCCGCCGTTTGCCGCCGGGGACGCCGTGATCGGCCAGTTCGTCGACGTTCCAGCCGAAGCCGACGCCGAGGGTGACCCGCCCGGCCGAAAGGTGATCGAGGCTGGCGATCGTCTTCGCCAGCGTGATCGGGTCACTCTCGACCGGGAGGGCCACCGCCGTCGCGAGCCGGATCCGCGTGGTCACCGAGGCCGCGGTGGCCAGCGCGACCCACGGGTCCAGCGTGCGCAGGTAGCGATCGTCGGGCAGCGACGAGTCGCCGGTGCGCGGATGTGGAGCTTCCCGTTTGACGGGGATATGCGTGTGTTCGGGCACGTGGAAGGCGTCGAAGCCCGCGGCTTCCGCCGCTTTGGCGGCGGCCGCCGGGGTGATGCCCCGGTCACTGGTGAACAGTACGATCCCGTGTCTCACAGGCGGTCACATTATTAGAACGTGTTTCAGTTAGCAACCGTCGCGTGCAGCTTGGCCGGCAGGGCGTTCAGTCGCCAGGTGCCCGGGTCCGGGATCCGCAGCACGCCGTCGGCGAGCGCCAGATCGGGGAATCGGCGCAGCAGGGCGGTGAGCGCGACCTCGGTCTGCACCCTGGCCAGCGAGGCGCCGAGGCAGAAATGCGGCCCGTGGGCGAACGCCAGGTGCCAGGACGGTCCGGCCGCGCGCCGGATGTCGAAGACGTCCGGCTCGGTGAACGCCCTCGGATCCCGGTTCGCCGCGGCGATCGCGACGGTAACGGGTTCTCCTTCAGGGATCAGGACGTCGCCGATCCGGACGTCGGTCGTGGTGAGCCGGGGGACCGTCAGGAGCTGCGGGCCGCACCAGCGCATCAGTTCCTCGACCGCGCCGGGCATGAGCGCCGGGTCTTCGCGGAGTTCGGCCAGCTGTGCGGGGTGGGCGAGCAGGATCTCGACGGCGTTGGCGATGAGGTTGCCGGGCACCTGGCCACCGAGGACGAGCTGCCAGACCAGGGAGACCAGTTCGGTTTCACTGAGCCTGTCGCCGTCTTCGGCGTGGATCAGGAGCAGTTGTGAGACGACGTCTTCGCCCGCCTCGAGTTTCCGGTTCGCGATGGCGGCGAGCGAGTCTTCGACGATCCCCGGGACCGCCTTCATGAGCCCTGGGCCGTCGCCGGCCGCGACCATGGTGCCGTACTCGCGCCAGCGCGGGCGGTCGGCTTCGGGGATGCCGACCAGCGCGCAGATCACGTCGATCGGCAGCGGCCGCGCGAAGGCGGTGACCAGGTCGATCTCGTCCTGTCCGGCGAGGCCGTCGAGGAGGTCTTCCACGAGCCGCTCGATCCCCGGGCGGAACGCGGCGGCCTTGCGTGGGGTGAACGCGGGGGACACGAGGCGCCGGAGCCGGAGGTGCTCCGGGCCTTCGACCACCTGCATGGACCGCATGTACGGGCGGCAGTGGTCGGGGATGTCCATCGGCGGGTAGCTGTCCGGGCTCAGAGCGAAGCGCGGGTCGCTCAGCATCTTCCGCGCCTCTTCGTGGCGCAGGACCGCCCACATCGAGAACCCCGGCGCGACGAGCTTGGCGATCGGGGAGAGCTCGCGGGCCGGGCTGTACGCGGTGAACGGATCGCGCAGGACCTCGGGGTCGGTCAGGAGGATTTCGGGAACTTCGGACAAGGCGGGTCTCCCAGTTCGGATGTTCAAATCAGATGTTCTCATCATCTGAATGCCCAAGGTATCTTGATCCGGGTCCGAGGGCAATCGCGCGGGGTGACGGGAGGCCGATGGTCCGGCTGAGCAGGGCGGAGACGCAGGAGCGCAATCGCGCGAAGGTGCTGGCCGCCGCGCGTGACGAGTTCGCGGGGCAGGGTTTCCGGGAGGCCAAGATCGACGTCATCGCCGAGCGGGCGGAACTCACGCGCGGCGCGGTCTACTCGAACTTCCCCGGGAAGCGCGCCCTGTACCTCGCCGTCCTGGCCGAGCTGGCGGAACGGTCCGCCGAAGCGCCGCACGCCACGCCGGGCAAGACGCTCTCGGACGCGTTGGGCGCCCTGGCCAGGGCGAGAGTGGCGGCACTTCCCCTGGACGAGGAGCAGGCGGGTCTCACCCGCGACCTGATGCCGGAGGTGCTCGCGGACGAGCGGATCCGGCGCCCGTTCGCTCAGCTGATGAAGCTCAACGGGCTGCTGCTCGGGCTCGCGCTGGAGCGGCTCGACCCGCCGGAACGCCCGGCGGGAGCGCCGATCCCGCGCCGTGTCCGGCTCGCCGAGACCGTGCTGACCACGCTGCACGGCGCCGGCCAGCTGGCGGCCGCCGCGCCGGGACTCGTCGAACCCTTCGACGTCGTGAGTGCCTGCGAACGGCTGGCGGGGCTGCCCCTCAACGACTGGTGGGCGCCGCCGGTGATCGTGCCCGCCGCGCAGGCCGCCGACCGGCCGTGGTCACCGCCCGAGGTCGTGGATCTGGTGCGCGCCGGACCGTTCGTACCCGCCGACGGTGTGGTCGTCGTACTGGGCACCCATCGGCTGGCCGCCGCGGAGGAGGCCGTCCGGGCGTCCGGAGGTGACGTCACCGTCGTCGTGGTGACCAGTGAGCCCGACGAACTGGTCCCGCTGACCCGGCTGATCGTCGCGGAGGTGTGCGGGGGTCTGCGGCAGGCTTTCCCGGAGTCGTCCTGGCCCGGTGTGCGCGTGGTGTGCGACGTGACCGGGACGCTGGCCGCGGCCGCGGGGGTGCTCGCGGTCAGCGACGAGACCGAGGCCGCGGTGCGGATCGAGCGAGGCCGGATCGTCGCCACCGCGGACGGGCGCGGCGCGGGACACGCCGTCTCGACGACGGGCGAAGTGTCCCGAGTGGACAGCGCCTAGACGATGTCCGTGGGACGGATCCGGTACACCTGCAGCCGAAGCCCGTAGTACTTCTCGGTTTCCCCGACCCAGTTCATCCCGAGCCGTTTCGCGGTGGCGATGGCGCGTTGGTTGGCGGGCCGCGCGACGGCGAAGAGTTCGTCCGTGTCCTGGGTGAACGCCCAGCCGAGCAGGGCGCGGGCGGCCTCGGAGGCGTATCCCTCGCCCCAGGCGTCCGGATGCAGCTGCCAGCTGATCTCCAGGTCCTCTTCGTACGGTGGCAACAGGTGAATGCCCAGCCCGCCGACGACCGCGCCGTCCTCCTTACGCTGGATCGCCCATCTTCCGCGTGGTGGCACGAGATTGGGCTGCGCCTGCTGCCAGGCCTGCAGAACCGAACGCATGGCCGCGGCGTCGGTCACCCGGTCCATCGCCGGGGTGAGCCACCGGGTCACGTCGGTGGTGCCGTAGATCGCCAGCGCGGCTTCGGCGTCGTCCTCGGACCAGTCACGGACGACGAGCCTTTCGGTGGTCAAGTCCATGACAAAACGTTACGCGCACAGGTGGGCTGGTGGGGTGTCCGGATCATGACAACTCGGCAACCCGCGTACCTTGGCTTTCATGCGCGCCGACGCCTCGACGACCCCTGCTCAAGCCTGTCCGATCGCCCCGGTGGTCGACCTCGTCTTCAGCCGTTGGACGACGCCGATCCTGTGGACTCTCAACGAGTTCGGCAAGCAGCGGTTCGTCGAACTCGAGCGGCGCATCGGCTCGATCACGCCGAAGGTGCTGACCCAGCGGCTGCGGCAACTGGAACGCGACGGTCTGCTCACGCGGACCTATCACGCCGAGGTGCCGCCCCGGGTCGAGTACGAGATCAGCGATCTGGGCCGGAGTCTGGCGCCGCTGTTCGCGACCCTCGCGGACTGGTCGGCGGAGAACCTGCCGAAGGTCGACGAGGCCCGGTCGGCGTACGACTCCGGTACCTGAGTCCGCATATTTGACCGATCGTTCTAGATGTGGTTAAGCTGTTCTCGTGTCCAGGGTGAAGGAATTCGACGTCGACGCGGCCTGCGATGCCGCGCTGGAACTGTTCTGGCGGCAGGGGTACGAGGCCACTTCGGTCAGCGATCTCGTCGCCGGGCTCGGCATCGGCAAGGCGAGTCTCTACGCGACGTTCGGTACCAAGCATCAGCTGTACCTGACGGTCTTGAACCGCTATATCGCCAGGGGCAACGAGAGGTTCGTCGAGGACTTCGCCGGACCGGGGCCCGCGCTCGCGGGGGTGCGGCGGCTCATCGACCGCTATCTCGCCGAAATACTCGACGAATCCGGGCGCAAGGGCTGTTTCGTGGTCAACGCGGCCATGGAGCTGATGCCGGGGGATCCCGAGGTCGCGCGGGTGGTCGAGCGCAGCTGGGACGCGATCGAGCTGGCTCTGCGGATGGCACTGAGCCGGGCGAGGGCGCAAGGCGAACTCGACGACGCCGCCGACCCGGAAGAGCTGGCCGGCTTCCTGCTCACCGTCCTGCAGGGGATGCGGGTGCTGAGCAAGGGGCCCGATCCCGCGGCACGGGCCAAAGCGACGGCGAAGCAGGCCATCGCCGTTGTCGAAGCCGCTCGCAAACACTGATAATAGAACGATCGGACCAGAAAGATGGCTACTGTGGGGATTACGGGGATTACGGGGATTACGGGAAAGCGGTTCAGCGGCAAGGTCGTCCTGGTCACCGGGGGAGGATCCGGGATCGGCCGGGCCACGGCGGCGGCTTTCGCGCGCGAAGGCGCTCAGGTCGTCGTCTCGGGCAGGGACGGCGAGAAACTGCGTCAGACGGTGAAGGAGATCGAGACCGACGGAGGCGTGGCCGACGCGGTGACCGCGGACGTGAGTGTCGGCGCCGAAGTGGAGCGTCTCGTCACCGAAACCGTGCGGCGGCACGGAAAACTCGACATCGCGTTCAACAACGCCGGTGTCCTCGGCCGCCCCGCGCCGACGGCGGATCTCGACGAAGACGGCTTCAACGCCGTCATGCAGACGAACCTCACGGGCACCTGGCTGTCCATGAAGCACGAGATCGCGCAGATGCGGGCAGGCGGCGGGGGCGTCATCGTCAACATGTCGTCCAACATCGGCTCGCACACCCGCCTCCCGGGGATGGCCGCCTACGCCGCATCGAAGGCCGCCGTGGACGTGCTGACCCGGACAGCCGCGCGCGACCACATCGCCGAGGGGATCCGGATCAACGCGGTCAGCCCTGGCGCCACCGACACCGGCATGTCGTTCCGGCCCGGCGAGACCGAGGCCGACCGAGCCGAACGGCTCGGTGCGGTCATCCCGCTCGGCCGGATCGGCGCGGTCGAGGAAATCGCCGCCGCGGTTCTGTGGCTGGCGTCCGACGAGTCCGCGTACGTCGTGGGGCACGACATCGTCCTGGACGGCGGTGCGAGCGCCTGAGCCTCACCGGCCTGACGGCTATCCGTCCCCGAGGATCTTGGTGATCCCGGCGACGACGTCCGGATGACCGAGCGGCAGCGGCGGCGGGATCCGGTTGTACGGTTCGCCGATGCTGTGGGGGAGGACGTCCACCGCGGTCCCGGCGGAGCGCACCCGTTCGGCCAGTTCGGAGGACTCGTCCGGCACCGGGTCGATCAGCAGGACGTGTGACGCGATGCCGGGATGACGTTCGGCCATCCGCAGGGCGTCCCCCGCCGACTCCCCGGCGGCCACGACGTCGATCGGCGGGCCGCCGGGCTCCGCGCCGCCGAGTACCTCCTCGGCCTGGCTGAGGGCACCGTCCACCGGCAGCCTGCACCAGATGACCTGACGCCGCGCCGCGAGCGGCCGCCACGTCGCCGGGAGTTCGCCGTGCTTGCCCTCGCCCGCGGGATCGAGGACCAGGAGCTTCGCCCCTTCGTCTCCGCCGTCGATGACGACCGAGGGGCCCTCGGCACGGACAGGGTCGGGTTCGGCGGGCATGGTCGTCCTTCCTCAGCGGTACGTGCGGGGCAGTTCCGGGGAATCGGTGTCCAGCGGGACCGCCGCCGACCGGACTAGTCCTAATTGAACTGTCTGGCGTTTCGTCACCGCTTCCAGCGCCCAATCGGTGGCGGTTCGCAGCCGGTTGCCCGGCATGGCCAGCAAATGGTAGCCGCGCGTGACAGCCTTGGCGGCCAGCCCGGAAAGGGGGATGTGCAAGGGATTCGCCGCCGCCTGATGGGCGCCGAGATCGACGACGAAGCCGAGGTCGTGGTGCAGGTAGGTGCCGTGCGAACCGTGCCCGAGGGACGCGGCCACGTTCCGACCGGCGAGCTTGCCCTGCCGTTCGGCGTGCTGGGCGGTCATCGCCGTGTATTCGCCGGGCCTGGTCAGGTCCGGGACGGCGGCCGCGTCCCCGCAGGCGTAGACGTCACGCCGTCCCGGGACGTTCAGTTGTGCCGTCACGACGAGCCTGCCCTTGGCCGTCTTCAACCCCAGGTCCTCGACCAGCGGGTCCGGCCGGACCCCGACGCACCACACCAGCGTGTGCGTCGGCACGGATTCGCCGGAGGTCAGCGTGACCCCCTTTTCGCCGGCGTTGTCGATCGACGTCTTCATCAGCACCTCGACCCCGCGTGCCCGCAGCACCTCGTCCGCGGTGGTGCCGAGCCGCTTGTCGAGCTCCGGCAGGACACGGTCGGCGACGTCCAGCAAAAGCCACCGGATCTTCTGGTCCTTGAGCTCGGGATGCCGGGCGGCGAGGGCGGCGGTGAACGCCGGCCCCTGCGCCGCGACCTCGGTGCCGGTGTACCCGGCGCCGACCACGACGAACGTGCAGCGCGCGTCGCGTTCGGCCTGATCCTTCGCCGAGGCGGCGAGTTCTATCTGCCGGGTGACGTGATCCCGCAGGTAGAGCGCCTCGGGTAGTCCTCGGAAGCCGTGGGCGTACTCGGGTACGCCGGGGATCGGCAGCAGCTTGTTGACACTGCCGGCGGCGAGCACCAGACGGTCGTAGCCGATCGAGTGCTCGCGGTCCTCGGGGTCGGTGTAGCTCACGGCACGGCCGTCGAAGTCGACCGACGTCGCGGTGCCGAGCACGAGGCGCACCCCGCGCAGGGTGCCGGGGATGGACACCGAGATCCGCCGCGGTTCGAGGATCCCGGCGGCGACCTCGGGCAGCAAGGGGAGGTAGAGAAAGTAGTCGGTCGGATTCAGCACGACGATCTCGGTGTCTTCGCCGACCGACTTGAGGAGGGTCTTGGCGGCGTTGTAGCCCGCGAACCCACCTCCGATGATCACTACGCGCATAGTCAGTCCTTCGTGGGCCAGTCGCCGGTCGCCTTGCGGTAGCCGACCGCGCCCGCCCGTTCGGTGGCCGCCTTCACCGCACCGAAGATCGCTCCCTGTGCGGCCGCCGCGACGATCACCTGAGTCCAGGTGAAGTCCCGGTCGGTGGCGTTCGGTGCGTCTTCTTCGCCGCTCACGCGTTTCCAGATCTGCTTGAACGCGATCCCGGCGAGCACGCCGCCCGCGGCGCTCACGACCATGTTCAGCGGTTTGTAGAGCACTTTGTTCACGACGAAGACCTCTTTCGCATGATCAGCCGGATCGTCACCAGCAGCGCGAGAACACCGGCGAAGATCGGAAGGGGATTCGCACGGACGACTTCGGTGCCCTGACGGAACTTCTCCGCGGCGGGTTCGGAGACCTTGTCGGAGATCTTGGCGCTGGCCTCGTCCACCTTGGCGTCGAGGTTGTCGTTGACCCTTGTCTTGACGTCCATCTTCTTGCCCAGCGCGTCGAGGGTCTCGGTGAGCTCCTCGCGGGTCACGTCACGATCGGTACGGGCTTCTTCGGCGTTCTTGGGGAAATCGGTCATGAGCGCACTCCTTGTTTGACGGTGTCGACATCCTCGCGGACGCCCTCGATGGCCTCTTCCGGCAGCGGCGGTGTCGCGCTCGCGACCTCCTTCTTGCCGACGACGGCCGAAAGGCCACCGATCAGCAACAGCGCCGCGCCGGTCACCACTGCCGCCAGCCACGCGGGCATGACCAGGGCGAGTGCCAGCACCACCGCGGCGATCAAGGTCGCCAGGCCGAAGAGCGCGAAGATCCCGGCCGCGCCGAACAGCCCGGCGCCGAGTCCCATCCGCTTCCCTTTGCCCTGCAGTTCGAACACGGCCAGCCGCATCTCGTCCCGTACCAGGCGTTTGACCTCGTCACTCAGGTCTGAGACCAGTTCACCGACCGACCTTTCCGCGGACGGCTTCCGGTGGGTTTCTTCGATCATGGAGCACCTCCTTGGAGCCTTCTGCCCGCCGTGTACCCGGCTGTGCGCGCGATCAATCACGGTGTGTTTCGCCCCTCGGAGGGTCGGGTAGCCGGGGGGTGCCGGCTCGAAAAGCACCCAACCGATGAGGAGGATGCATGAGCACGATCACCGAAATGGTGGACGTCGAAGTCCCGGTGAAGACCGCGTACAACCAGTGGACTCAGTTCGAGACCTTCCCGAACTTCATGGAAGGCGTCGAGGAGATCCGCCAAATCGACGCGACCCACACCCACTGGGTGACCAAGTTCGGTGGTGTGAGCCGGGAATTCGACGCGACCATCACCGAACAGCATCCCGACGAGCGTGTCGCGTGGACGTCGGACTCCGGTCCCGACCACGCGGGCGTCATCACCTTCCATCGCCTGGACGACAACAAGACCCGTGTCACGGCGCAGATGGAGATCGATCCGGAGGGCCTCGCCGAGAACGTCGCCGACAAACTCGGTGTGCTCGACCGCCGGGTCAAGGGCGACATGAAGCGGTTCAAGGAGTTCATCGAGAGCCGCGGCCGCGAGTCCGGCGCGTGGCGCGGTGACGTGGACCGCCCCGGCAACTGACTCTCGCCCGGGACCTTCCCCTGGAAGACCGAGTTTTCCAGGGGAAGGTCCCGGGTATCTCTTGGGTGAGGTTCACAACGAAAGGAGCGTTCCGGCATGACTGCCAACGCATACGTGGCCTTCCTCGTCATCGGGGTGGCGCTGGTCATGCTCGACGGTCTGATCATCTACCAGAGCGGTAAGCGTTACCTGCGAGGTTCCTACGGCGACCCCGCCGCCGGCGCGTCCATGACCTGGCTCGTCACGGTGCTGTTCCACCTCGCCACGTTGGGCGTCTTGGCGCTGCTGTCGACCATCGACATCGGCGGCAGCGATCTTCCGGGTGTGGTGGGCAGGCTGGGTGTGCTGCTGCTGGTCCTGGCCATCGCCCACGCGATCACGCTGAGCGTGCTTTCGCGGATCCGCGGCGAGCAGGAGGCCGAAGCGGTCATCAACCGCCCCAGGCAGCGTGTCGAGCCCGAACAGCAGGGCACGACGGTGACGCCGGTGCCCGGGCAGGAAGGTCGTTTCCCGACCGCCAGCCCGTCGATCGAACATCAGGCGCCGTACACGACGCCGTAAGAGGTAGCTTCCCGAAGTACGTGAAGGTCCCCTTCCCTCGACTGAGCCGAGGGAAGGGGACCTTCACGCTAGTCCGAGAGCTTTCCTCGCAGCTGGTCCAAGGTCTGCGAGAGAAGCCGCGAAACATGCATCTGCGAGATGCCGACGCGTTCCGCGATCTGCGTCTGGGTGTAGCCGCCGAAGAACCGCATCACGAGGATCGCGCGCTCCCGCTTCGGGAGTTCGCGCAGCAGCGGTTGCAGTGCTTCGTGGTTCTCCACCAGGGCCATCTCGTGGTCCTCTTCGCCGATCGTGTCTGCGAGGGAGAGTGACTCGGCGGGGTCGTCGTGGACCGGCTTGTCGACTGACAACGTCTGGTACGCCTGGCCGGCGAGCAGGCCTTCGCGTACTTCGTTCACTTCGAGCCCGAGGTATTCGGCGAGTTCGGTCGGAGTCGGCGCGCGGCCGAGCCGCTGGGCCAGCGCTGCCGTGCCCTGGCTGAGCGAGACGTGGAGTTCCTTGAGCCGCCTCGGTACCCGGACCGACCAGCCGGTGTCCCGGAAGTGCCGCCGGACCTCACCCATGATCGTGGGTACGGCGAAGGAGAGGAAGTCGTGCCCGCGGTCGGGGTCGAAGCGGTCGACCGCGTTGATCAGGCCGATCCGCGCCACCTGCACCAGGTCTTCGCGGGGCTCGCCCCGGCCGGAGAACCTGGTGGCGATGTGTTCGGCGAGCGGGAGCAGTTCGGTGACCAGGCGGGCCCGCAGATCCTGGCGGCGCTCGGAGCCCTCCGGGTGGGTGGCCATCTCCTCGAACAGGGGTTCGCAATGCGCGTAATCGTCCGCCTGCCGGGTGAGTGTCTTGCGCTCGCCGCTCACCCGTCGCTCGTTCCCGGGGCCAGGACGAGGTCGATCGTCGTCGTGCTCCCCAGGTCTCCGGGAATCGGTTCGCACCGCGCGGTCACCGAGCCGGTCAAGGTCGTCAGGACGTGCCAGCCGAAGGTCGTCTCGCTCGGCAGGAAGGGCGTCGCCGTCCGCGTCGAGATCGAGACGGCGATTCCCGCCGGTACTTCGTGGTAGACACAGCAAAGAACAGCTCCCGGTTCAGCGGGCTGGACAAGCTGGGAGCAGGCTTCGTCGACGGCCATCTTCGCGTCTGAAATGGCGTCCAAGCCGAAATCCGCGCGCGCCACCACACCGTGGGTGAGCGTGCGGACGAGAGGGATCTGTTCCGCCTCGGCGGGAAGGCAAAGCTCGACCCGGTCGAACAGTGCGTCCGACTGAGGGCGGGTCTGGGGGGTCAGGCCACCCCGTCCATGTGCATCCATTACGAAACCCATCCGTCCGTGGCCGTGAGGTATCCGCGGCGGGGACCCGCCGCGGGACGCGTGATCAACGGCCGAGGGCGCGCTGAAGCTCCTTTTTGGACATCTTCGACCTGCCCTTGACGTCGCGTTTCTTCGCTTCGTTGTAGAGCTGGTCCTTGGTCGGGCCGTTCGGGCCCTGGCGGTTCCCCGAGCGCTTGCCGCCCCGCCGCTGCGGCGACATGTCCTGGAGGGAGGTCCGGCTCGCTTCGCGGGACTCGCCCGCCTGCGCGCGGTTCTTGTTGACCGTGCGCGCGGCGATCTCCTCGGCCCGGCCGGTGCTCGCGCCCCGGTCCTTCGCCGAATCCTTGATTTTCTCGTACTGACGTTCTCGTTTTTCGCTCCACGCCTGCTGAGGCATCGCGACTCCTCTCTTCCCTGGATCAAGTACCCCGTTCGATTCACCGGATAAACGTCCGGTTGATCCCGGCGTTGCGGGGGGCCGATTCACACGGACGGAGTAAGGCGGCCGTGTCTCTGCGCACCCGGTCGGGGACACCTGTGTGCAAAGCCGCGATCGCGGGTACCAGAGCGGCACGGCGTCCTTGACAAGGGGGAACTGATGAGAAACGAACTCGGCCTTCACCCGCTGCCCGACCTGCTGCTCGAAGGCCGGGACACGCCGGAGCAGGAGGCCGTCCGCCGCAAGGCGGCCCTCGCCGTGGCTTCACACGCGACGAGCGCCGAAGACTGCGCGACGCTGCTGGACATGCTCGGCCTGCACGACGGCGGCCGCAGCTCCGAGGTGGCCTGACCCGGCCGCCGGGTCACTAGGTCCGGGTCGGCGCGACTATGCCGTACTCGTGGATCTTCCGGTAGATCGTCGCCCGGGAGATCCCGAGCAGCTGGGCCGCGCGCACCTTGTTGCCGTCGGCGTCTTCGAGGCTCCGCACGATCGCGTCGCGCTCGATCACCTCGAACCGGTTGAGCGGGCGTCGCGCCACGGCGTGGAACTCGGCGGGAAGGTCGCCGGGGACGATGCTCCCCGCGCGGCGGCGTTGCGCGACCTTTCTCAGCACCTGGTAGAGCTGGCCCGCGTTGCCCGGCCATTCGGCCCGCATGAGCAGGTGCAACGCGGCGGCCGAGCAGGTGAGGCGCCCGCCGTAGCCGAGTTTGCTCAGGAACAGGGGATGAGCTCGGTGAGGTCTTCGGCGTGGTGACGCAGCGGCGGGACCCGGACGGTCCGCGGGAAGAACTTCAGCAGTTCCGCCAGCTCGGGCACGGTTTCGGTGCCGGGCGACGAGCGTCGCCGGGGGATGGGCGCGGAGTTCGCGCCGCAGGCCGGCCGCCCACGCCGCGTCGGCCGCTCCCGAAGCGTCCACTGTGTACAGTCGCGCCGCCGGGCTGCGCCGCAGGTGCATCCCTTTGGCCAGAACGTGCTTCCCCGTTCCGGGACCCCCTTCGAGGACAACCCATTCCTTGCGGCTGAACCCGCTTTCCAGTTCGTGCCCGCACCGCAGCCACAACGGCGCGGAGCCGACGACGCCGGGGAGGTACATCGGCAAGCATCGGCGTGTTCGCGGAGCCTGGCAGGTCGGATTCGACGAGTTTGACCGACAGCACCCCGCCCGCGATGTCGCCGTCTCGCCGTCCGGGGACGCGGCGGCAGAACACACGCACCCGCTGACCGCTCGACAGCGCTAGCTTGAGTTTTAACCTGTTCGGCGGGGTCGCGGGTTGCTGGATTTGGTTTTCTTTCTGTGGCTGGGTTTCTGTCTGTTTGGGCTGGTCACGGTGTGGACGTCGTGGCGTGGTGTGGGTTGGTGGTTGGGCTGTCCTGCTGGTCGGCCGGGGCCGGGCCGTGAGGGTTTCGGGACCGCGGCGGGGCAGTCCAGCTGTGGGCGCAGGTTCCGAATCTGGACCTCGACCCGAAGGAGATGTGGACCCTCGACCACCTTCGCCGGATGCCCGAGGTGCGGTCGCCGAACTTGCTGCTGAACCGGATGACGGACGCGGAACGCGCCGCCTTCCAGGCCGACTACAACCGCCAGGGCCCGGCGGGGAGGCCCGCGCCGCGCTCCTGAGACCACGTGGGGAGGGCGTACCCCTCAACGAAAACAGCGCCCTCCCCACCTTCTCCCGCGGGACGAGGAGTCATGAGAAAGCACCGGGTGAGGTTCGAGCCTGTCGGCATCGAGATCGAGGTCGGCGAGGACCAGACGATCCTGCGTGCCGCCGCCGAACAGGGCGTCATGCTCATGCACGGCTGCAAGGAAGGGCAGTGCGCGTCCTGCAAGTCGTTCATCCTCGACGGCGACGACGTCGAACACGACCGGTACTCGACCTTCGACGAGGAGATGATCCAGGCCGGGCTGCCCATCACCGACGCGGTCGTGGAGGTCGTCGCGAACGAGAACGTGACCCACGACCTGCGGCATCTTCTCGTCCGGCTCGTCGAACCGGAGACGCTGAAGTTCTTTCCCGGCCAGTACCTGGACTTCAAGATCCCCGGCACGGACGAGACGCGGTCGTTCTCGATGGCCAACACCTCCGCGCGGGAAGGGAGGCTGGAATTCGTCGTCAAGGTCTATCCCGGCGGCCTGTTCTCGGAGTTCCTGGACACGCGAGTCAGCCCGGGGGACAGGCTGGAGGTCACCGGGCCGTTCGGGGTGTTCACGCTGCGGGACGCGCCCGGCGCCGAGGTCGTCTTCGTCGGGGGAGGGGCCGGGATGGCGCCCATCCTGGCGTTGCTGCGGTCGATGGCCGAACGCGGCATCGAGCGCGAGGCCACCTTCTACTACGGCGCCCGGCGGCGGCGCGACCGGGTTCGTCACCGACGTCCTCAAGCGGGCCGGACACGATCTCGACGGTGCCGACGCCTACGTCTGCGGGCCACCGCCGATGGTGGAGGCGGCTCTGGAGCTGTTGCCTTCCGTCGGAGTCGCGGAGAAACGCGTCTTCTACGACAAGTTCACCACTACCGGTGAGGAATGAACCCATGACAGACACCGAAGAACGCAGCGTGCCGAAGCCGGTCTTCACCGACGCCGAAGCCGGCGCCAAGGAGTTCCTGGACTCGGACGCGCGCCGCTCGCCCTATCTGGTGACCGACCCTGGACGGCTGGAGGCGGTGCTGGAGGATCCGTACCTCCTCATGTGCAGCGAGAAGATCACCCTGGTGCAGCAGCTGATGCCGTTGCTGGACAAAGTGATGCGGGCGCCGAGGCCGCTCGTGGTGATCGGGGAGACGGTCGAGGGGACCGCGCTGTCGATGCTGGTGCACAACCACGTCAACGGCACCTTCCAGTCTGTCGCGGTCCGGGCTCCCGGCTTCGGTGACCGGCGCCTGCACAAACTGGAGGACCTCGCCGCGGTGGTCGGCGGCGCGGTGCTCTCGCGGCAGTCCGGGTTCACGATGGAGACGATGACACTGGAGCACCTCAGCCGGGCCAAGCAGGTCCGGGTCACCGAGAACCAGACGACCATCGTGGGCGGCGGCGGTTCCGCCGAGGCCGTCGACTTCCGGGTCGGGCAGCTGCGGTCGGAACTGGAGCGGGCCCGGTTCGGGGTCGACGAGGAGGTGCTGACCGAACGGATCGGCGCGCTGACCGGCAAGGTCGCCGTGGTCCGCGTCGGCGCGGCCACCCCGGCCGAACTCAAGGAACTCCAGCACCGGGTGGAGGACGCGCTGTCGGCGACCAGGGCCGCGATGGCCGAGGGCATCGTGGCGGGCGGCGGTGCGGCGCTGCTGCACGCGGAGAAGGCGCTGGAGGACCTCGGGCTGGACGGTGACCACGCCCTCGGCGCCGGGATCGTGCGGCAGGCGCTGAGCGAACCGGCGTACCTCATCGCGTTCAACGCCGGTCATCCTGCGCACGAGATCGTCGCCAGGACCAGGGAACTGGGTGACGACGAGGGCTTCGACGCCCTGCACGACCGCTATGGCGACATGATCCAGATGGGCGTCGTCGATCCGTTGCGGGTCTGCCGGTCCGCGGTCCAGAACGGTGCTTCGGTGGCGGGGCTGCTGCTGACTACGAATTCGCTGATCGCCGAGGAACAGACGCCGTGGGGCGGGAGCCGGGCGCTGATGACCGAGTTCGGGCCGCTGGACGAGGGGCTGCGGCAGCCTTCGCCGGATTCCAGTACGCCGCAGTCGCTGGGGATAGGACCGTCAGTGGGCTAAACACTGTCCTCGACCCATTCGAGCAGGTCGCCGGGCTGGCATTCGAGGACCCGGCACATCGCTTCCAGGGTGCTGAACCGGACGGCTTTGGCGCGGCCGTTCTTCAGCACCGCCACGTTCGCCGGGGTGAGCCCCACGAGCTCGGCGAACTCGCCGACACTCATCTTGCGTTTGGCCAGTTCGACGTCGATGCGGACGACGATCGGCATCAGATCACCTGTTCCAGGTCGGAGCGCAGCGTGGTGGCCTGTCGCAGCAGCGTGCGCATCACGATCATGAGGAGGAACAGTACGGCGATGCCGATCAACGCCAAGAACAACAGCAGCGGCAGGCCCGGGTCTCCGGCGTTGAAGCCGACGTAGAGGAACACAGCCGCCAGGACCACCCAGCCGACGAGGATCGCCCACACGATCACGTCCACCCACCTCAGGGACGCCTCGGTGAAGATCCGGTCCTTCTTGACTAGGGTGAGCAGCTGCCAGGTGGCGACGACCACGACCTGGACACACAGCACCCAGAAGACGGAGACCACCGTCGCCGGCCAGCGTAGGTAGGTCATATGCACGAACTGGCCGGGCAGGGACATGGTCTGGAAGAGGACCAGGATCCCGAACAGCAGCACGAGGAACACTCGGAGAGGCGCGACCGCCCGTTGCCCTGTGATCATGCATCGAGTTTCGCGCGTTATCTATCGAAAGTCAATCGGTAGCTATCGGAGAGTGATGTCCCGCTGTGGCGTTGGGGACATGCGGGGGTGTGTGGGGGTGCTCGACGCGACGTCGCCGAAGCGTCGACACTAAAAGCGGCATTCGCGACGGGGTCTGTTCGTCGTCGGGGCGCATTGGGGAAATTGCTCACCGCATTCGGCGAACGGGGTTGAATTTTCGTTGCCTGAAGGAATT
Source organism: Amycolatopsis sp. NPDC102522 (assembly GCF_055584485.1). Taxonomy (NCBI): domain Bacteria; kingdom Bacillati; phylum Actinomycetota; class Actinomycetes; order Pseudonocardiales; family Pseudonocardiaceae; genus Amycolatopsis; species Amycolatopsis sp. NPDC102522. Next base: position 17,754 of record NZ_JBVJLY010000029.1, read on the forward strand.
CACCCGGCCGTAGTCAAGCCGTTGTCGCGCCCGGTGAGGTCTGCCAGGATGCTCGGGACCCGACCAGAAGGAGCGTTCCAGTGGCTTCCCGTCTCAACCCTTACATCAGCTTCGCCGGCGACGCCCGGCAGGCCATGGAGTTCTACAAGTCGGTGTTCGGCGGAGAACTGACGCTGAATACGTTCGGCGAGTCCGGTATGGCGGGTTCGCCGGTGGAGGACCAGATCATGCACAGCCAGCTCGATTCGCCGGGCGGCTACACGATCATGGCGTCGGACACGCCGCCGGGAATGGAGCACAAGCCGGGCACCAACCTGTCGGTCAGCCTCAGTGGCGATGACGGCGAGGAATTGCGCGGATACTGGGAGAAACTCTCCGCGGACGGCACTGTTTCGGTCCCGTTCGAAAAGCAGATGTGGGGCGACGAATTCGGTGCCTGCACCGACAAGTTCGGTATCTCGTGGATGGTGAACGTCACTCAAGGCTAGGGGCTTCCGGCCCTGTCCGATCCGTGCCGAAGCTCCCCACTTCCGGGGACTTGCGGCTCCGATCGCGCGAAACCTGTGATGCCGCCGGTGGAACCGCCGTTCTTCCTTCGTCAGGATTCGGCGGTTCCACCGGGAGGCAGGGTATGAACAAGAGGGTCGCGATACTGCTGGCATCGGCGGGCGCCGCCGTTTCCGTCGCGGGACTGAGTGGTTGCGGGACGACGACCACCGGGACACCGGTCACGGTGGTGAGGGAGATCGTGCCGCCGTCGACGACCACTGCGGTTGTCGCGCCACCCGCTACTTCGGTGGTCGTGGTGGAGCCGCCGGTAACGGTCACTCGGGCGCCTTCGCTGACGTCGTGTCAGCGCCTTGCCGGCGACGGGTTCTCTTATACGTACGCGTTCAACGCCTGGGTGAACGCGGGACGTCCGTTGAGTTGGGACGCCGATCGCGATGGGTTCCCTTGCGAGCAGTCGTACGGGAATCGGAACTAGCGGCGCAGGTGTTGTAGCGGGTCCAGGTAGTGCGGTGGGATGAACTCGAGCCGCGGCGACTTCGCGACGGTGAAGGATATGGGACGTTGGGTGTCCTGATTCCTTCACCGTCGATCCGGGCGTCCGGTGGGATCGTCACTCTCGTGTAGGTCGGCGGTAGGTAGGCAAAGACCGGTCGCCACTCGAAGTCCACTAGGGCGTGTCTGTCAAAGGTTTCGGTTGGTGGCTGGGATGCTTCCGGTCGTTTCGCGGTTTCAGTTGCTCTCGGATGTGCAGTAGGCGTTGATCGAGGATCTGCTTCCTGTCCGGACCGGCAAGCAGGGCAGGCCGTTCTCCGATGCCTGGGCGATGGTCGAAGGAATCATTTACCGCTATCGGTGCGGGATCGCCTGGCGGGGATGTGCCGGACGTGTTCGGTCCGTGGCAGACGATTTGGACCTGGCGCCGCCGCATGGCTGGAGACGGGACCTGGGACTTCGTCGACGATCGTGCGGGCGCATCAGCACGCCACCAACATCGCCCGTCTCACAGGGGGTGGGTCGAATTACACGGATCTGCTCGCCGAGCCGCCTGATCACGCGATCGGCCGCCCCCGTGGCGGCTGGAGCGCCAAAGTGCACCATCTCGTCGACGGAAATGGCTGGCCGCTGGTCGCTCTGGGCAGTCCCGGCCAGGCCTGTGACGCACCGGTGTTCCCGCACCTGATGCGACACCTGCGGATCCGTCGAGCCGGGCGTGGCCGGGGCCAGAACCCGGCCGGATCCGCTTCGCGGCGACAAAGCGTATTCGTCCCGGGTGATCTGTCGGCATCTGCGCAACCGGGAGATCACTGCGGTGATCCCCGAACCCGACGATCAGGCCGGACATCGCAAACGACGGGGCTCCCGCGGACGCAACGTTGTCGAGCGCCGGTTCAACCTGCTCAAGCAATAGCGCGGACCTGGCCGACTGGGCCACATGCTACGACAAACTAGCCATCATCTACCGATCCGCGGTAGTCCTCCACGTCGCGATCACCTGGACCAAAACACTGTCAGACACCCTAGACCTGGTGCTGTCCGCCGGTTTCGGTGGCGTGGTGGCTGTGGGCATGGCGAGGGGCCCGTCGCCGTGTTGGCTGGCGGGCTCCTCGGGTCATGCGGGGGCTCAGACGCGGATGTTGCGCCGGGATCTTCGTAACGGATCCAGATACTGGGGCGGAATGAACTCCGGTAACCCATCGGCTGCCATCCGGACTTGCCAGTCGCCGTGGTGGATCAGGCGGTGGTGAAAACCGCAGAGCAACACGAGGTTGCGGAGGTCGGTGGGTCCACCGTCTGCCCAGTGCTCAATATGATGAGCGTGACAATTCCTGGGTCTTCGATGACACCCGGGGAACGCGCAACCCCGGTCCCGGATGTTCAACGCTCGGCGCTGTCCTGGGGTGACGAATCGTCGTAGTCGTCCCACGTCCAGCGGCTCTCCGGCGGCATTGAGCACGACGGGGAGCATGAGGCAGTCGCAGGCGGCCATGCGGGCTTCGCGAGCGGTCATGGTCCCGACGAAGTCGAGACAGGCTTTCCCGATCCCGGTCTTGAGTTCTTCCAGGCCGATCGTCACGTGCACCAGGGTTCGGTAGCCGTTGGTGCCAGGTTGGTCGGGGCAGGCGATCGCCAAATCGAGGAGCTCGGCCCACGCATCGCCTTGGCGTTCGTCTTTGGACCGCGGATCTACCTGCCCGAACTCGTCCACCGGACGAGGCTTCGCATACGCCTCCAGCGCAGCGGCCGTCCGGGCACCCGTCTCATCATCGAGGAGACCGTTCAGCTTCCAGAAGCCGTCTTTGCGGCGTTCCAGGGTGACTTCGCGGCGCGGCTGCTTCGGCTCAGGCTCCTTCGGCTCGTTCCCGTCCGGGTCGAGCCAGCCCATGATCTGCTGCTCGGCATCCGCCACCTGCCGCGGCCCCGCACCACGAGCCAGATCGGCCAGGATCTTCTCCGCACTCACCCGATCCTCCACGGAGGTGTCGGGCGGGATCCGTCCCAGGATCTCCAAGATCTGGGCGATGCGCTCAGCCCCGATCATCCCCTCCGCGGCGAGAGCGCCAGTGGCGGGCGCCAATGCCGGGATCTCCGTGCCGTCCAAAGCCCGGGTCGGGTTCATCGCGATCGCCTGATTCACCACTGGTCGAGCCTCACTCCACGACAACCCCGCCACATCAGCAAACCAGGACACAGTCGAGCCGTATCCGAACAAGTCTTTGACGCCCCGGGACTCGACCTCCGCCAAGTACTGCCCCAGACCGGCGGAGGCGACCCGCATCACCTGCAGGAACTGTTGCACGCCATGCGCAAGCTCCAGCTTGCCAGCGCGCCACAACTCCTGCGGCAGTTCGGGAACGAAGGTCTCGGACATCCCTCCATAATACGCCGCTCCAGTCGAACATGTGTTCGTAATTTTAAGTGACAATAGAACGGGCCGCCGACATCCAAAGGGTGATCCGGAAAATCACGCCAAGTAAACATGCCAAAAGTGAAAGGCATTCACGCCGGATTGACCGCCCGCACTTTCTCAGGAAGCCGAAAAGCGGCGACGACACCACCGGCAGCGACAAGAAGGATGAATCCGAACACGACACCGAAGGTCAAGACGGGCCTGGAGGCGAGTTCGGCCAGGGTTGCGCCCCCTGCACCGCCGCAGCCACCTGTCTGACTGTGTTGAACAGGCTGGACGCCCTGCTCCGCCAAAGCCGCTGCGTCACCGAACCGGCCGAAACCGAACGTCAACCGACCCGAACGGGTCCCCTTCGCCGACACCGCGCAGGCGGATCGGCGTCCCGCCGGGGTTGTCGTACAACCGGATGCCGTCGCCGAGGAGGACCGGCGCGATGTGCAGGTCGATCTCGTCGATCAACCTGAGCTCGAGCAGCTGTCGGCCGATGTTCGGCGAGAACACTTCGAGGTTCTTCCCGTCCGCCGCCTCCAGTCCGATCCGGACCGCTTCGGCCGGCCCGCGGTCCAGGAACGTGACACCGTCCGTGGGGGTCGCGTCCTCGGGGTGATGGGTGAGGATGAAGAGCGGCCCTTTCCAGGCGCCGCCATAGATCCCACTGGGATCGGGGTGGGTGTCCCAGCCGTCGCGCCCGCCGAGGACGGCACCGGTGGTCGCGGCGTACTCCTCGATCTCGCCCGGCCGGGACGTGAGGCCCGCCATCCAGTCCATGGTGTGAGCCGGGCCCGCGACGAAGCCGTCGAGCGACATTGTGAAGTGCCAGAGCACTTTCCCGCTCGCTGTCTGAGGTTCGAACATCTCGCCTCCTACTCGTTCGGGCTGTCCGATCAACGCCGCGGTCGAGGCGTTCGGTGACAGCTGGAGCCTGCTCGTGCTGCGGGACATCATGTTCGGCACGCGGCGCTACTTCCGGGAGCTGCTCGCCGGGTCCGAAGAGGGGATCGCTTCCAACATCCTGGCCGACAGGCTGAAACGGCTGGTCAAGGCCGGTCTGCTGACCCGGGAGGACGTCGGCCCCGGCAAACGGGCCGCGTACAGCCTGACCGAGGAGTCGATCCAGCTGGTGCCCGTGTTCGCCCAGCTCGGTTCCTGGGGTCTGCGCCATCGCCCGACCACGAAGCGGCTGCGGGTGCGGGCGGAACTGCTCGCGGCGGGCGGGCCGGAACTGTGGGCCGAGTTCATGGCCGAACTGCGGGTCGTCCATCTCGGTGAGCCCGCCCCGGAACAGAGCGGACCCGGCGTGCTGGCGCGCCTCGCCGCCGCTCTCTGACGGTCGCCGCCGCCTTGTCCCGCAAGGGCTCCCGCTGACCGCGACGCCTGAACAATCCCCATAGCATCCCCGGCCTCGCCACGCATCTCGTTGATTGTTCTGCCCGAATCAAGGGTTCCGGTCAACCAATCCCCGGGATGTAGTAGCCCGCGACGAAGCGACGGGCTGGTGGGGAGAGCGAATGAGCTCAGCGGAGGGTGTTGTCCTGGTGATCGGCTGCGGGATGCGGCCGTACCGGGAGTACCTGTTGGCGTCGGCCGGGCACCGGCATCCCTTGTGGCTGTTCAACGGGACCGAGCCGACCTGGCAGGAGCGCTACATCACCGGCGCCACGGTGCTGGACCTGCAGGATCGCGACGCCGTACTGGCCGCGGCCCGCGCGGTGAACGCGAAGACGCCGGTGCTCGGTGTGGTGTCGTGGGACGAGGCGCTGATCGTCACGGCGGCGCACGTCGCGGACGAACTCGGCCTGCCGGGCGCGGGGATCTCCGCGATCGAGGGCTGCCGCGACAAGTGGCTCAACCGCCGGACGCTCACCGCGGCCGGAGTGGCGCAGCCGGACTTCGGGTTCGTGCACGACGAAGAGCAGGCGGTCCGCGTGGCCGACCGGATCGGGTACCCGGTCGTGGTCAAGCCGCGCGGAGGCGGGGCCAGTATCGGCGTCAGTTTCGCGGAAGACGGCGAGGCGGTGCGGAAGGCGTTCCGGACGGCGGAGGACGCCAGCTTTGGCGGCTCTCCCGCGTACCAGGGCGGGGCGCTGGTCGAGGAGTACCTGTCCGGCCCCGAAATCAGTGTGGACGGTGCCGTCGTGGACGGTGAGTACACGCCGATGTTCGTGGCGCACAAGACGGTCGGCATGCATCCGTACTTCGAGGAACTCGGCCATCTGGTCAGCTCCGCGGACGAACTGCTCGCCGACCCGGTGCTCCGCTCGACACTGGCCCGCGCGCACAGCGCGATCGACTTCCGGTACGGCATCACCCACACCGAACTCAAGCTCACCGAACGCGGGCCGGTGATCGTGGAGATCAACGGCAGGCTCGGCGGCGACCTGATCCCGTTGCTCGCGCGGTTCGCGACCGGGATCGATCCCGGCGCGGCCGCGGTCGACGTCGCGCTCGGCATGCGCCCCCACCTCCCGCACGAGGCCGAGCCCCGGTGGGTCGGCGTGCGGTTCGGCTACCCGAAACAGGACTGCGTCGTCGAGTCCGTCTCCGTGCCGGGTTCCGGGCGGGACAACGGGATCCTCGCCGCCGACGCGCTCGTCGAGCCGGGGGCGCGGATGCGGCTGCCGCCGGCGGAGTTCATCTCGCGGCACGCGTACGTGATCTGCGCGGGCAGCGATCCCGACGACTGCGAAGTGGTGCTGGACAAGGCCATGGCCCAGGTCCGGCTGACAGCGCATCCTCTGCTGCCTTCGGTGGCCGTCGGTGGCTGACCGCGCACGGGCACCGCAGAACACCTTCCAAGCACTCACAACGATGGCGGAGCAAACAATGGCGAACCGTGATGTCGAGCTTCTCGCAGTCGGAGCAGGACCGTCCAACCTGGCACTCGCCGTGGCGCTCGAGGAGCTCGCGCCCGGCCTGGCCCGCGATTCGGTCCTGCTCGAACGCGACGAGGAGGTCTCCTGGCAGCGGGGCATGCTCCTGCCGGAGGCGCTGTCGCAGGTCTCGTTCCTCAAGGACCTGGTGACCCTGCGCAACCCGTGCAGCCGCTTCTCGTTCCTCAGCTACCTGCACGCCACCGACCGGCTCAACGAGTTCGTGAACATGGGCAGCTTCGTCCCGTACCGGGCCGAGCTGGCCGACTATCTCAAGTGGACGGCTGACTCGCTGGCGCTGGTGGACCTGCAGCGTGGCCGGGAATGCCTCGACATCACTCCCGTGTGGACGGACGGCACGCTGACCGGCTGGGACACCAGGGTCGCCGACGGCGAGACCATCCGAAGCCGGTACCTGGTGGTCGGCGCGGGTCGGGACGCGCGGATCCCCGACGAGCTCAGGACGGTGAACCAGGACCGCGTCATCCACAGCACGCAGTACCTGCCGAGGATCGCCAAGCTCCGCAAGGATCTCCCGTACCGGGTCGCGGTGATCGGCGCCGGGCAGAGCGCGGCGGAACTGTTCGGCGCGGTGCAGAACGATCTGCCCGAATGCAAGCCGACCATGGTGATGCGTTCGATCGGCCTGAACTACTACGAGAGCAGCAAGTTCAACAACGAGCTGTTCTTCCCGTCGCATGTGGACAAGTTCTTCGACGCGCGGCCGGAAGCACGCGAGCAGATGCTCAAGGAGATGCACCACACGAACTACTCCGGGCTGGCGCCGGGCACGATGGACGCGCTCTACCGGTCCATCTACCTGGACCGCCTCTCCGGCCGTTCCCGCCTGCAGATGGTCACGATGAGCGACATCACCGACGCCCGTGACGAGGGCGACGAGATCGTGCTGGAACTGACCGATCGGCGCACCGGCGAGACGCAGGAACTGCGCACCGACCTCGTGCTGCTCGGCACCGGGTTCTCCCCGGAGATGCCGAGGATGGTCCAGGAGATCGCGAAGTCGATCGGTCTCTCGGAGATCAAGGTGACCCGCGACTACCGGCTGGAGATCGACCAGCCCGCGACCGCGGCCGTCTACCTCCAGGGCGTCAACGAAGCGACGCACGGGATCGCGGACTCGCTGCTGAGCGTCCTCGCCCCGCGCGCCAACGACATCCTGCAGGACATCCTCGCCCATCGCGGCGAGACCCCTTCGGTGCCACCGCAGCCGACATCGGACGCCGCACCCATCGTCGCCACCCGCTGATCACGGAGAAGGAAGAGAAAGTCATGGAGCTGCGTCCGCTTGAGCGGGAAAAGATGGTCTTCGAGAACGGTGCCTACGGCCAGCGGCTCCTGCCGTGGGCGGCGCTGAACGCGCCGTTCGAAGGCGCCTGGGTCACGGTGCCGGCACGCGGCGCGACGGGTGCGCATGCCCACCACGAGTACGAGATCTTCATCGCGGTCAAGGGCGAAGCGGTCGTCGAGTCCGGGGGAGAGCGCCGGGCGTTCCGGCCGGGCGACGTCGAGTTCCACAAGCCCGGCACCGAGCACCGCATCCTCAACGACGGCGCGGAGGACTTCGAGATGTACGCGATCTGGTGGGACTCCGACATGACGGTGAAGTTCGCCGCCCGGCACGAGGAGCTGGCGTGACCACGGCCGACACGCGGCCGGTGGTGATCATCGGCGGCCCTCCGACGTCCAACGGCGACCTGCACATCGGGCATATCGCCGGCCCGTACCTCGGCGCCGACGTGCACCGGCGCTACCTGCGGGCGGCAGGCCGCGAAGGTGTCTTCGCTTCCTGCACCGACGACAGCCAGACCTACCTCGTCACCAGCGCGGCCCGGGTCGGTTCGACACCGCCCGAGCTGGTGAAGCGGTCGACCGAGGATATCCAGAGCACGTTCAAGGCGATGGGCGTCGAGGTCGACGGCTTCTCGCCGACCGACGAAGGTTACAAGGCACTCGTCTACGACTACGTCAAACGCTTGTACGACAAGGGAAAGCTTCGCCTCCGCAAGGTGCGGCTGCCCTACAGCGAGAGCAAAGGCGAGTTCCTGGTCGAGGGTTTCGTCGGTGGCGGCTGCCCGACCTGTCTCGCGGACAGCCGCGGCGGGTTCTGTGAGGGCTGCGGGCATCCGATCGACTTCGACGCGCTCATCGAGCCGTACTCGGTGCTCGACCCGGCCGACGAGGTGACCTACCGCGAGACGGAGATCATGGTCTTCCCCGTCTCGGAGTACCGTGAACAGCTCCTCGCCTACTACGAGGAACGCGGTCCCTCGTGGCGGCCGCACGTGCTCGGCCTGATGCGGGAACTGCTGGCCGGCCCGTTACCGGACTTCGCGATCACGTATCCGGTGAAATGGGGACTGCCGGCACCGTTCCTCCAGACCCCGGGACAGCGGCTCAACGCGTGGGTCGAGGGAATGCCCGCCTCGATGTACTGCACCGAGTACGCGTTGCGGCGCAACGGAAAGCCGAAGACCGCCGACGACGACGCGTGGCTCGCGGAGAACGACGCGCGGGTCGTGGTGTTCATGGGTTTCGACCCGCTGTTCACCTGGGGCGTCGTCCACGTCGCCGAGCTGATCGCCCTCGAGGGCCGCTACGTCCTCCCGGACACCCTGCTCGTCAACGAGTTCTACGAGCTGGAGAACGAGAAGTTCTCCACCAGCAAGGGACACGTGGTCTGGGCCCGCGAGCTGGCGGCCGAGGTGCCGCGTGACATCGCGCGGTTCCACCTCAACCTCACCGCTCCCGAGTTCGCCCGGACCAACTTCTCCCGCGCCGCGCTGGAGAAGGTCGCGGGGGAGCGGCTCGTCGCACCCTGGAACGAACTCGCCGAGACGCTGGCCAAGCTCACCGCCGAGGTCGGCGGCGAGAGCGGCTCGCTCCCGGTCTCCGCCGAGGCCACGGATCGCGCGGCGGCGATGGTCTCCCGGTTCGCCCTGAACTACGAACTCGAGGACTTCAGCCTCAGCCGGGCCGCCGATCTGATCGTGCAGCACGTCGGGCGCCTGCGCACGGCGACGGAACGCACGCTGGAGAGCAACCTCGACCAGGAGGTGCTCCGCGGCGCGCTGGGCGACCTCTTCCTCGAACTGCGTGCCCTGATCGGCTGCGCCTCGCCGATCCTGATCGATCTCGCCGAACGTGCCGCCGAAGCGGGCGGATTCGACCTCCGGATCACCGCGGACGCCTTCGACGTCACGCACACCACGGCCTTCGCCGTGCCACCACTGGAATTCCCCCCGACGAGCGAGGTCTGAGAACCCCATGTCACTCGACAGCACCCTCACCCCCGACGCGGTCCGGAGTTCCCGGCTCGCCGAACGCCTGCTGGTCCCGGCGGGCTTCGTCACCACGGCGGGCAACGCGTTCCAGATCACCGCCGCCGCGATCCTGGTCTTCCACGCCGAGCAGACCACCCTCGCCGTCGGCTGGCTGTTCATCGCGGTGTCGATCCCGCAGGTCGCGCTCGCGCTGCTGTTCGGCAAGCTGGTCGACCGGGTCGACCGGCGGATGCTGTGCGTCGCCGCGGACCTGGTCAGCGCGATGACCGCGTTCGCCCTGCCGGTCTGGCTGTGGATCGGGGGTCCGGCGAACCTGGGTTCCTACATAGCGAACTTCATGCTCGCCTGCACCGCGGCGCTGTTCATGCCCGCGAGCAACGGCCTGATCAAGGAACGGATCGCCGACGATCGCCTCGGGAAGTTCAACTCGCACTTCGAGATGGCGAGCAACTCCGGCATGCTGCTGGCGTCGTCGCTCGCCGGGTTCCTGGTGATCTGGTTCGGTGCCACGCCGCTGTTCATCTTCAACTCGCTGACCTTCATCCTCTCGGCCGTCCTGGTCTACGCGATCGGCCGCAAACCCGCCAAGGCGCCGGTGGTCGCCGAAGCGGAAGCGGACCCGTCGGCGTCGGTCGAGGCTCCCGTGCACCAGCCGATCAAGCGGCTCGCGCTGTTGTACGCCAACGGGAACATCGGCCTGATGGTCGCCAACGTCATCCTCACGACGCTGATCCTGCAGACCTTCGACCAGGGCGCGTGGATGATCGGCGTGGTCGACGCGCTGGCCGGGGTCGGCTTCATCGTCGGCGCCGCCGCGTACGGCAAGGTCAGCAAGCGGTTCAAGGGCATCCATCTGGCCGTGCTCGGCACGCTCGGGAACCTGATCTGCCTCGCGATCCAGCCACTGCACTACATCGCGCTGATGGCGGCGATCCCGTTCGCCGGGTTCTGCTTCGCCCAGGGCCGGATCGCGGCCCGGACCCTGCTGATGCGGGCGAGCCCGGAGGACCGGGTCGGCCGGATCTTCGGTGGCACGCAGGCGGTCGGTCTCGGCCTCGGTGTCGGGGCGACCGTCGGGCTGTCCGCGCTGGCGGACGCGACCACCGTCCCCTACGCGTTCTGGGGCCTGGCGATCCTGCAGGGCGTGATCGTGATCGGCACCTACTTCAGTCTGGCGAAACCGCTGTCGGCGCAGGAGAAGAAGCAGCCGGCCGAGGTTCTCGAGGCGACCGCCGCCTGAGCGCGGCCGAATTCTGGAGGAAGCGAACATCATGACGGACAAGCGGATCAAGGGTGGCGTCGCGACCTGGGCCTGCCTGCCCGGGTTCCCGCCCGCGGTGATCTTCCCCTTCACCCCGGGTGAGCGCTTCGGCGTACGGAGCCTCTACGAGTTCCAGATGCTCATGTACCGGCCGCTGTACTGGCTGGGCCGTGACGGCGCGCCGGAGATCGACTGGGACCTCAGCGTCGGCGAAGAGCCGGTGTGGGACGAGACCGGCCGCACCTGCACCGTTCGGATCAAGCCGTGGAAGTGGTCCAACGGCGAGACGGTCTGCGCGGACAACGTCATCTTCTGGATGAACATGCTGAAGGTGAAGGGGCCGAGGTTCGGCGCCTACTCCGAGGGCTACTTCCCGGACAACCTGGTGTCGTTCGGGAAGGTCGCCGACGACAAGGTGAGCTTCACCTTCGACAAGGCGTACTCGACGAACTGGGTGCTGCTGAACCAGCTCACCATGATCACGCCGATGCCGAAGGCCTGGGACCGCACCGCGGACGGCCCGGCCGACGCGACACACGACATCGACCAGGCCGAAGCGGTCTACGAGTTCCTGATGGCGGAGAACGGCGACGTCGTCGAGGAGGACAACTCGCACCGGACCCGCTGGGCCGACAGTCCTGTGTGGAGTGTCGTCAACGGACCGTGGCGGCTCAAGAGCTACACCGAGGAAGGTGTCGTCACCTTCGTCCCGAACGAGCACTACAGCGGGCCGAACCCGCCGCATCTCGACGAGTTGCGCCAGGTCTCGACGACGTCGGACGAGCAGCAGTACGAACTGCTGCAGTCCGGTGACGTCCAGGTCGGGTTCCTGCCGCCGGGGATGGGCGTCCAGCCGGACGGTGACCCGACCAAGGGCGGGCCGAACCCGCTCGGCGACGGGTTCCAGCTGGAACCGCAGATCCTGTTCAACATCAACTTCATGGCGGTCAACTTCAGCAACCCGACCGTCGCCGGGAACCTGATCAGGCAGACGTATGTCCGGCAGGCCCTCCAGAGCTGCTTCGACCAGGAGTACGGCGCGCGCGAGGTCTACCAGGGCTACGGCTGGAGCCAGACCGGGTCGATCCCGGTGCTGCCCAAGAGTGACCTGGTGTCGCCGAAGATCACCGAGCGCGGCGGGTTCTGGCCGTTCGACCTGGAGAAGGCGCGGCAGTTGCTCGCCGACAACGGCTGGGACGTCAGCGCTTCCCCCGCGGTGTGCGTGCGGCCCGAGGAAGCAGGCGAAGGCATCCCGGCCGGCACCGAGTTGAGTTTCTCCCTGCGCTACTGGGAAGGGCGGCCTTCGCTGGCGCGGCTCATGGCGCAGTTCCGGGACGACGCGGCGAAGGCCGGGATCGAGATCCGCCTGGAAGAGGTGATGGGGTCGGTCCTGGTGGCGGAGGACGGTCCGGGTGAGAAGCGGATGTGGGAGCTGTCCTGCTGGGGCGGCGGCTGGGTCTACAACTACCCGACCGGCGAGAACCTCTTCCAGAGCGGGGCCGCCTGCAACTTCAGCAACTACCGCGACGCCAAGGCGGACGAGCTGATCGCGAAGACGGTCACCTCCGACTCCCTCGAAACGCTGTACGAGTACCAGGAGTACATCGCCGAGCAGGCCCCGGTGATCTTCATGCCGACGTTCCCGCGACGGCTGTTCGAGGTCGCGGGCAACCTGCGTGGATTCTCGCCGATCAACCCGTACGGCCTGATCAACCCCGAGAACTGGTACTACGTCCAGGACGAGTCATGACGCGGCCGGTGGTGCTGGTCGGGTTCGTGGCCGCCGCGCTGGGGTCGTCCATCAAGGACTTCCAGCCGGACGGCTCGGTCATCTTCGTCGAGGAGCCCGACGTCATCCGCAAGCGGAACGCGCGGGAAACGGTGGCCGGTTCGGCGCTGGTGCGCGAACTGATCGAGTGGGAGTTCCACCTCCCCGGCAAGGCGGACGAGTTCTACCACGTCCACCGTGACCTCGACCCGGCCGCGGTGGTGCCGTTGACCGAGTACGCGACCCCGTTCGCGGCCCGGCTCGCGGAGCGCTACGGCCTGCCGGGCGCGGGGTTCGGGGCCGCGCAGATCCTGCGGGACAAGGCGGTGCTGCGCCTGGTCAGCCGGGCGGCGGGGATCGCGAACCCGGCGTCGGCGCGGGTCGAAAGCCCGGAGCAGGTCCGCGAGTTCATGGCGCGGCATCCGGGGAAGACCGTGCTGAAGCCCGCGAACCGGCAGGCGTCGGTGGGGACCCAGGTGCTCACCGACGCGGCCGAGGCCGAGCAGGCGTGGGCGAACTGCGTGGTGCAGGACGAGGGCATCTTCGTCCCGGATCGCGCGATGGAACTGAAGATGCTGGCCGAGAGCTTCGTCGAGGGTGACGAGTACAGCGTCGAAATGCTGCTGCGAGACGGCGAACCGCTGTTCGCCAACGTCACCGGCAAGGAGCTGTTCCCCGGCCCTCGGCCCGTGGAACTCGCGCACATCGTCCCCGCCGACATCCCGGACGACCTGACGGCGTCGCTGAACGAGGAGACCCGGCGGCTCATCGCCGCCGCCGGGTTCCGCACCGGGATCGTCCACTGTGAATGGATCGTCTCGGACGGTGTCCCGTATCTGGTCGAATGCGCCGGCCGGTTCGCCGGCGACGGCATCATCGAGCTGATCCAGCGCGCCTATCCGGTGGAGCTGAATCGCGCCTACTTCTCGGTGATGAAGGACGAGCCGGTCGTGGACGTGCTGCCGCGCCAGGCCGAACGCGGTGCCGCTGTCCGGTTCCTCTCCATCGAGCCGGGTCTCATCGAGGACGTGCGCGGGGTGGAGAAGGCGTCGCAGGCCGAAGGCGTGTTCATGTGCGACGTCGGTGTTTCGGCAGGCGACCGGTTCGACGGGCTGCGCAGTTCGTGGGACCGCGTCGGCGATCTGATGGTGACCGCGGACAGCCCGGCGAAGGCGTTGCGCCTGGCCGAAGAGGCGGTCGCGCTGATCGAGATCGACGTGCGGCCGGACGGCGAAGAGAGGGAGAAAGCCGCACCATGAGCATCGAAGCCGTCCAGCCCGCACTCCCGGACGCCGGTCTCGACGTGATCGTCACCGGGCTCTCGTCCGACGCGCACACCTGGAACCTGGTGTACCTGGAGCTGTTGCTGGAGGAACTGGGCTGCCGGGTGACCAACCTCGGCGCCTGCGTCCCGGACGCGACGATCGTGCGCGAATGCGCGCTCCAGCGACCGGATCTGGTGGTGATCAGCAGCGTCAACGGGCACGGCTGCCGGGACGGGGTCCGCCTGATGGGTGCCTTCCGCGCCCATCAGGCGCTGGTCGCGACGCCGGTCGTCATCGGCGGGAAGCTCGACGTCGTGGGCGGCAGCAACGCCGCACGGCTGATGGCGGCGGGGTTCGACGCGGTGTTCGAAGACTCCGGCGGGCTCAGCCAGTTCCGGACGTTCATCCACACCTTGTCGGTCCGCACCGGTGTGCCGCTGGGTGCCGGATGAAGGTGCTCGCCCCGCGACGGGGGCTTTCGTTCGGCGAGGTGGTCGCGCGCCACCATGCTCGGGGAGAGCTGGTCGTCCAGCCTCGGATGGGTTTCGCGGATCCGGAGCGGATGGGCCGGGGGCTGCTGGCGACCCGCGCGGCCCGCGCCGCGACCGTCGGCACGATCACGATCGACAGCTACACCCGGGTCGGCGACCACGAAGCCGCGCGCGAGGCGCTGGCCGCGGGCGCGGATCTCAACGGCTACCCGCTCGTCGACCACGATCCTGCGACGACGGCTGCCTTGCTCGGCGCGGTGCTGGACGGGGACTTCCCGGTGCAGATCCGGCACGGCTCGCCGGATCCCCGCCGGATCGTGCGGACTTTGCTGGACCACGGGCTCCACGCGACCGAGGGCGGGCCGGTCTCCTACTGCCTGCCCTACAGCCGGATGCCGCTCTCGGCCGCCGTCGACAACTGGCGGCGATGCTGCGAGACCCTGGCGATGGCCAGGGGACCGGAGCTGGAACCGCATCTGGAGACCTTCGGCGGCTGCATGATGGGCCAGCTGTGCCCGCCGGCGCTCTTGGTCGCGTTGAGCGTGCTGGAGGGGATGTTCTTCTGGCGGCACGGCGTCCGGTGCCTGTCCTTCAGCTACGCGCAGCAGACCCACGCCGGGCAGGACGAGGAGGCGATCGCCGCGCTGCACGCCCTGATCAGGGAATACGTGCCGCACGCGCGGACGCATGTGGTGATCTACGGCTACATGGGCGTCTACCCGAGGACTCCCGGCGGCGCGCTGGCGCTGATCGCGGAGTCCGCGAGGCTGGCCGCCCGCACCGGTGCGAGCAGGTTGATCGTCAAGACCACCGCCGAAGCGCACCGGGTGCCGACCGTGGCGGAGAACGTGACCGCGCTCGAACACGCCGCCGCGGCCGCCGACGGTGTCACCCGTATCGGCAGGCTCGGCGACACCGGGATCCACGCGCAGGCGAAGGCGTTGGTGGACAACGTCCTTTCGCTCGACAGCGATCTCGGGCGGGCGCTGGTCACCGCGTTCGCCCGGGGCCAGCTGGACGTCCCGTTCTGCTTGCATCCGGACAACGCCGGCCGCGCGCGGGGACGGCTGGACCCCAGCGGGCGCCTGGAATGGCAGCGGATCGGCGGGATGCCACTGGGCGATCTCGTCGACCCGCCCGCGGACCGGCGGATGACGTCGGGCGATCTGCTGGACGCGCTCCGGTACGTCGAGCGGACGTTCGACGAGCGGTACGGGATGCCCGGAATCGAGACCACGCAACTAGTACAGGGGAGTAGGACATGACTGGTACACCCGAGGTGGCACTGCCGCCGGGCACCCGCGAGCACCTGACGTCGCCGGTGACGCAGGCGGCGTTGCGCATCCAGAACAGCATCACCGCCGGTACCCGCGAATACCTCGGAATAAACGGGTTCGTGGAACTGCAGCCGCCGCTGATCGGGCCGGTCACCGACCCGGGATGCCGTGGCGCCAAACAGGTCGACGTCGACTACTACGGGCACAAGTACAAGATGATGACCAGCGTCATCCTGTACAAGCAGGCGTCGTTGCTCGCGTTCGACAAGATCTTCTACGTCGCCCCGAACGTGCGGCTGGAGCCGCTGGAGACCTCGACCACCGGGCGGCACCTGGTCGAGTTCACCCAGATCGACGTCGAGGTCGCGCGGGCGAGCCGCGAGGACGTCCTCGACCTGGCGCAGGGCCTGCTCCGGCACGTGGTGACGTACACGCTGCGAGAGTCCAAAGTGGACCTTGCCACGCTCGGCCGGGACCAGGCCGCGTTCACGGCGTTGCTGGACGAGGACTTCGAGCGGATGACGCACCGCGAGGCGGTGTCGCGGCTGCAGGGACTGCTGCACGGGCAGAGCGCCGACGCGGAGATCGACTGGCAGGGCGAGCGGATCATCTCCGAGCAGACGAACCGGCCGTTCTTCATCGTCGACTATCCCAAGGGCTCGCGCGGGTTCACCGATGGCGAGTCGAGCACCGAGCCTGGGGTGCTGCGGAACTTCGATCTCGTCGCCGCGGAGGGGTTCGGCGAGCTCTGCAGCGGTGGCGAGCGCACGCACGAGTACCGGCGGCTGATCGAACGGATGCGGGAGACGGGGGAGAACCCGGCGAAGTACGCCTGGTACCTCGACCTCGCGCGCGAAGGACTGCCGCCGAGCGCGGGCTTCGGGATGGGGCTGGAGCGGGTGACGCGCTACATCGCCGGGCTCGACGCGGTCTGGCAGGCCAACGCGTACCCGAAGCTGCCCGGGATCGCGACGCCGTGATCACCGCACGGCAGCTCCCCGAAGACGCGATCCGGGCCAGGGCGCGGGAAGGCAGCGCGGCGATCTTCCCCGACGTCGGGGGATACGGCCGGTCACTGTTCGGTGCGGACGTCGGCGCGGACGTCGGCTCGGGTGGCGATGAACTCGACCGCGCGCGGATCGTCCCGCCGGTGTTCGTCCCACGGCGCCTTGAGAAGATGTTCGACCTCGCGCGCGAACCGGTCTACGGCGATGTCGGGCTCTCGACGGTCCTAGGCGGCTTCACTGCGCCGTCGCCGGTGTTCCTGTGCGCGTTCGGATCCACGCAGGTGGCGGGCAGCGGTCTCGGGATCGCCGCGAGCGAGCAGGCGGGCAGGCTCGGGATGCCGATGGTGATCGGCGAGAACGTCGTGCCCATGCACGGCTACGGCCGGATGGGCGAAAACGCCGAAGACGGCCTGCTCGGCCGGATCCGCGCGTACGCCGGCGCGGTGCCGGACGGGCTGGGCGGCGTCGTGGTGCAGCAGAGCACCGAAGACGCCGACGCGGAGGTGTGGAACCTCGTCTACAGCGACCCGTCCGCGACAAAACTGCTGGAAACCGGGCGGCTGGCCTTCGAGCTCAAGGTCGGGCAGGGTGCCAAACCGGGTCTCGGCGGGATGACCGTGCTCTCGCGCACGGCCGCCGGCGAGATCGCCGAACAGTACACAGTGGACGAAACCTTCGGTACGGACACGGCCATGGTGCTGCGCTCCAGCAGCCCCGGCACGTTCACCGGGGAGATCCTGCGCCAGCAGATCCACCTGATGCGCAACAACTACCCCCGCGCCAGGGCCTGGGTAAAACTGCACCCGGGCCGTGACGTCGGCGAGGCGGCGCAGGTCGCCTGGGCGGCGGGAGCGGACGCCGTCACCGTGGACGGCGCCGAGGGCGGCACCGGCTGGGCGCCGTCGGTGTTCCTCGACCAGGTGGGGCTGCCGCTGGTGGAATGCCTGCGCCGGGTCGGCAAACACGACGCGTCGCTGCTGGTTTCGGGGCGGATCTGGGAAGGGGCCCGCGCGCTGAAGTGCCTGGCCATGGGCGCTTCCGCGGTCGGCCTCGGCCGGGCGGCGCTGCTGGCCGTCGACGAGGACGCGACCGAGGGCCTCGTGCGGCTGGTGCGGTGCCTCGAACTCGAACTGCGGCTGCTCACCAGCGCGCTCGGGAAGTACGACCTCGCGGATCTCACCTCGGACGACCTCTGGTTCCCAGGTTCTTCGGCACGGACGGAGCAGCACGGATGATCAACTACGACGGGAAACGCTTCCGCAAGGTCAGCACCGACCCGAACGCGCCGGTCACCCTGTACCGGCAGCGGGACGACCTGGTGTGGGCCGAACTGACCGGTGGAGGGGTGCGGCTCGGCTCGCTGACCGGGAAGTGCGGCGAAGACGGCACGATCGACATGGCCTACACGATGGTCCTGGCCAGTGGTCAGGTGATCTCGGGGCACAGCACGAACACGCCGGAGTACCTGCCGGACGGGCGGATCCGGCTGAACGAGGTGTGGGAGCGGTACGGGACCCCCGGCTCGCGCGGCACCTCGGCGATCGAGGAGGTCGCGGAGTAGGACCGCCCGAAGTACGTGAAGGCCCCCTTCATTGCGCTAGGCGCAGTGAAGGGGGCCTTCACGTACCTGGGCTTCGGCGCCGCACTCGCGAGTTCCGTCTCCAGACACGCGAGTCACGTCTCTGATCACGCGAGTTCCGGCTGCGGACCTGCGGCGGCGGGCGCGGGTTGTCGTGAACGGGCCTTTTCTATCGCCCGAAAGGTAATTCACGGGACCGAAAAGGGCAGCCGAAGGGGCTGAACGGAGCACGCCGAAAGGAGTAACTCAGTGCGGGTTCTTTTCGAGGTATTCCGTCCAGACCTTCTTCGGCACGCACATTCGCCACGAGTCGACGATCAGCTCTCGTAACTCCTCGTAATCGATCGCGGACAGCCGGACGCGAACCCACTGATAGCGCATATCGGACGGAATCGGCATCATGAACTTGTCCGGCTCGCCGGCCACCAGTGCTTCGCGCTCTTCTTTGGGATAGCCGAATCCCAGCACGGTTTCGTCAGGCGAGAGCGAAAGGAACACGATTCGCCCCACGCGGAACTTCGCCCGGTCGCGGACCAGGGCCTCATAGGCGCGAGGCAGCTCCGACGCGATCCGTCTGACGTCATCACCGGTTACCATTTTTCCACCATTCTCCGCTTTCTGTTCCCCAGTCACCCTTGGCGCCCATGGTGAAGGCGACGTAAAGGTATTCGTCGAGGACCTTCGCCAGTGACACGGGTCTGCCCACAAGGGCGGGGATCTCCTCCCCGCCGTCTCCCGCCTCCGCGATCACCGCGGCGGCCCACTCGCGGCCGAGCCGTAGATGCCTGCCGAACGCGGCACCGTCCCTGGCGCCGTGGAGGGTGGCCGCGATGGCCGCGTCCCACGGCATGATCGCGTTGGGACGCAACGCATACAGGGCTTTCGCCGCGGCGGTCGGGCCCAGCGTACGCCTCGTCCGTCCCGCTGAGACGACGACACCCGAGAGGTCCGCGTACGCCTTCGCGGCCGAGTCGATACCCGCATCCGTTAGGTGGACGAGGTCGACTGTGGGCAGTGCGGCACCCCAGGTCTCCCACCAGGCCCGGACCCCGTCGTCGAACGGGGCGGGCTCGCCGTCGCGGGGATACCGGATGCGGCATCCCCACGAGTTCAGCCAGCGCAGAAGAATTGTGCGGTGTGCGGGCTGTGACAGGTCGATCGCGGACTGCGTTTCTCGGAGGAGTCGAAGCCATGAGGTGTCGGCATTCGCGAAGCCGTTGAACACTTCGGCGGTGCGCCGGAGTTCCGAGAGTGGGGGCAGGGGGCCAGACATGGGCGAACCCTATCCGGTGCCACCAAGGGGGTGAATTTCCGCGTCCAACTATTGGACTTTGTACATTGAGTCACCTATTTGTATCTGCTGCAGGGTTCATTGGTCCTTTAGGGTTGTGGCCAGGAAGGCCACAAGGATGGCGGTCACGCAGTGCGATCGTGTTACCCCATCCAGGGGAGGAGAAGGCATGGGCAGACCCGAGCGACCGTTGGACGGCTCCACTGGTCCGATCGCCGCATTCGCTCATGATCTGCGCGTTTTGAGGAACCGGGCGGGAAACCCGAGCTACCGGGAACTCGCCAGGACGGCACTGTTCGCACCTTCCGTATTGTCCAGCGCGGCCAGCGGACACCGGCTGCCCACTCTCGCCGTGACCTTGGCGTTCGTCTCCGCGTGCGGGGGAGACCGGGCGGCGTGGGAACGGCGTTGGCGGAGTATCGCGGGGCAGACCGGGGCGGGCGTCGAGGCGCGGGAGGAGCGTGCGCCCGCGCCGGCACCGGCCGAGATCCCGGCGGATGGCGCGCACGCGCTGGCATCCGGCGTCATCCATCTCGCCCGTCCGGCCCAGTTGCCCATGGGGTCGAGGACTTTCGTCGGCAGGGAAGGGGATCTGGCCGACGCCGCCGAGATGATCGGGGCGACCGGTCCGGTCAAAGTGCCGCTGCTCGTCAGTGGTCCGATCGGTGTAGGTAAGACCGCCTTCGCCCTGCGGCTGGCCGAAGAGGTGGCGGCGGACTTCCCGGACGGGCAGCTCTACGCCGACTTGAGCAACAGCGGGACCGGTGGCCGCTCGGCCAACGGGATCGTGCGCGGCTTCCTGCGCGCGCTCGGCGTGCCGGCGCATCTCGTGCCCGACGACCCGATGCAGCGGATCGGGCTGTACCGATCCCTGCTGGCGGAACGCAGGTTGTTCGTGCTCCTGGCGGGTGTCAGCGACGAGGGGCAGGTGCGGCCGCTGCTGGGTCAGGCTCCGCACAGCCAGGTCGTGGTGACCAGCCGCGCGCGGCTGCTCGGGCTGGAGGACACGAACCGTATCGAGCTGGATACGTTCTCCCGCAAAGAATCACTGGCATTGATCGGGCGGATCGCCGGGCCGGGCCGGGTGCGGGCGGAGCACGACGCGACCGATTCGATCGCCGAACTGTGCGGGGATCTGCCGCTGGCGGTCAACATCGTCGGCCGCAAGATCGCCGCGCGCCCGGAATGGGCGATCGCGTACACGGCGGGACAGCTCGCCGACCGCGAACGGCTCATGGACAGCCTCAGTGTGGGTGACGTCAACGTCCGGGACCGGTTCACCGCGGCGTACGAACATCTGTCGCCCGCCGAACGCGAGGCCATCCACCACTTCGGTCAGAGCGGGGCGGGCTGGACGACGTCGATCGGCGTCGCCGCGGCGATGGGCATCATGATCGAGACCGCCGACGAGCTCCTCGAGTCCGTCGTGGACGCCGGGCTTCTCCAGCGCGCCAACGTCGCCGGCCGCTACGCGGTCTCCCGGTTGGTCAGCGCGTTCGCCGCCGAGCGGCAACGGGAACCGAATCCGTTCGCCGCCGCCGTCCCGATGGTCGGCCGCAGGGCACGGAAGAACGCGTTCGAATCGCTGCGGCACGAGGCCGTGCGCACTCTGCCGGGCGGCTCGTCCGAAGGTTGATTGTTCGAGCCGCGCGGCGCTTCCGGTCAACGGGCCGCGCGGCTTGAATGAATCGACGAATGCAGGCGAGCGAAATTCGGTGACACAATGCTGATTCTGTCGATGAAGGAGGGCCACGATGGCGGGATCGTGGCGATCGAGGACGGCAAGCTGCTGTTCGCGCTGGAGTCGGAAAAGGACAACTACCCGCGCTACGACCGGATCACCGGCGAGCTGATGGCGCGTGCGGCGGGCATGCTCGACAAGCAGCCCGACGTGGTCGCGCTCGGTGGCTGGGTCAAGGGCGAGTTCTCGGTGGAACCCCCTTCCCGCACCGGATACTTCGGTGTCGGCGAGGGCGCGATCTCCGACGAGGCGGGCAGGTTCTTCGGCAAGGACGTGCGCTACTTCTCCTCCACCCACGAGCGCTCGCACATCTACACCTCACTCGGGATGGCCCCCGCGGCCCCCGGCCAGGCGTACTACTCCCTGGTGTGGGAGGGGAACATCGGGGACTTCTACCGGATCGACGAGCGCGGCGAGGCCACCCACCTGAAGCACGTGCTGGCCGACCCCGGCGCGAAGTACGCTTATCTTTTCGCGCTGGCGGACCCGGGTTTCCCGCTCGGCAAGGGAAAGTTCCGGTTCAACGACGCCGGCAAGCAGATGGCGCTGACCGGGTTCGCCGAGCCGGGCCCGCTCACGCCGGACGAGCAGAAGACCATCGACTTCATCCTCGACCGCGACGGCATCATCCTCGGTCTGGGCAAAGAGGAGATGTCCTGGTCCCATCTGTACAACGCGGGCGTGTGGTCGCAGGAATACCGCAACGCCGCGGCGAAGCACTCGCAGGCGATCTTCAACCGGTTCCACGACTACGCCGAGAAGAACATGACCGAGGGCCTGCCGCTGCTGATCTCCGGCGGCTGCGGCCTGAACTGCGACTGGAACCGGTTGTGGCGTGAGAGCGGCCTGTTCTCTTCGGTGTTCGTGCCGCCGTGCCCCAACGACAGCGGTTCCGCGCTGGGCACGGCCATCGACGCGCAGTGGTTCTACACCGGACAGGCGTCCATTGATTGGGACGTCTACGCGGGGGAGAACTTCGTCGAGGACGTGATCCCGGACCCGGCCAAGTACGAGACGCGGCCGCTCGTGGCGAGCGAGGTCGCGAAGTACATCAAGGACGGCAACATCATCGGCTGGGCACGAGGCCGGTACGAGATGGGCCCGCGGGCGCTGGGCAACCGGTCCATCCTCGCCGCGCCGTTCACGGTGGACACCACCGTGCGGCTCAACAAGATCAAGCGTCGCGAGGAATACCGCCCGATCGCCCCGATCGCGCTGGAATCCGACGCGCCCAAGTGGTTCGTCGGCTCGGTGCACGACCCGTACATGCTGTACTTCAACCACGTCACTTCCGACGAGCTGAAGGCCATCACGCACGTCGACGGGACGGCGCGCACCCAGACGGTGACGAGGGAACGCAACGCCGGCATCACCGACCTGCTCGAAGCGTTCCGCGAGCAGACCGGGTTCAGCGTGCTGTGCAACACCTCGCTGAACAACAACGGGCGCGGTTTCCTCAACCGCACCAGCGATCTCATCGAGTACGGGGAGACGTACGGCCTCGACGGCTACGTCATCAACGACACGTTCGTGACCCCGCGCGTCTCCTGATTCCTTGCCCGACGGGGGCAAGACCCGGATGCCACGCTCCCAGTCGTGGCATCCGGGGACCCCGTGGTGCCCAAGCGCAATTTCGCCCGGAGGGGGAAGATCATGCGAATCGTGCTCGCGGGCGGCGGTGTCATCGCGCTGCTGACCGCGGTGGAGTGCGTGTCGGCCGGGCACGAAGTGGTGATCGCCGATCAGGCGGACATCCCGTTTCCCGGTGCCACGTCGTTCGATCGTCATCGCGTGCTGCGTGCGTTGCATCCCGGTGACCTCGTCACCACGGCGGCCGCGGTCGGCGCGCATCACGCGTGGACCGAACTCGAGCACCTTTTGCGCACGACGTTCTACGAGCAGGTCGGCGCGCTCACCGCGATCGCGGCGGACGAGGCGGCGGCCGCACGGGACCTGTTGATCGCGGCCGGGTCCAAGGCCGAAGTGTTCGGAGCGGACGAGCTGGCCGCCGAGTTCCCGCACGCCGGGTTCACGCCCGGGACGGGCGCGGTCTTCGAGTCGCACGCCGGTGTCCTGCTCGCCGATCGGGTACTGGCGGCGTGCGCGGGCTGGCTTCGCTGGAACGCGAACGCGGAACTCCACCCGCACCGCAAGGTGGTCGGGGTCGACGCGGACCGGGCAGAGGTCCGGCTGGCCGACGGCGGGCTCCTGGGGGGCGACGCGGTCCTGCTGGCGGCGGGGCCGTGGTCCCGGGATCTGCTGGCCCCCGAACTGGCCAGGGAACTCGTGCTGCACCGGCAGACGATGCTCTACTGCGACGTCCCGCCCGCCGACGCCGCCGCGTGGGTGGCGACACCGGCGATCACCTCGCTCGGCTCCACCGGCGGAGCGTGGCTGGTCCCGCCGGTCGCCGGGACGCCGTTGAAGCTCAGCGCCGCGAGCGCCTGCCGGGTCGTGGACGAGATCGGCGGCGCCACCGCGCCCTCGTGGTGGCGTGAGCACCTGATCGACACGTTCACCGCGCTGATCCCGGGCTTCCGCCGGGACTGGCTGATCGACACCCGGGACTGCCACTACCTGGCCCGGCGCTCCACCCTCGGCCCGATGCTCGCCGTCCTCGGCGACCGGGTCCTGTCCTACGCGGCGTGCGGCGGCTCGTCCTTCAAGTTCGCCCCGCTGATCGCCCGGTCCCTGGCCGCACGCCTGACCGGCGCGAACCCGGCCCCGACCGGACTCGAACCGCTCGACCGGCCGCTCGTGCGCGCGGCCGGCGTCCACCCAACCCGTCTTGCCCTGCGAGGTGTGTCGTGAAACTGCTCGCGCTGGAAGCCAGCCAGAACTCCTACTACTACCTGCCCCGGTACCAGCAGATCGAGGATTTCGGCGGGGTGCTGTACGTGCTCAACGGGATCGGGACCGAGGATCTGTGGCCGTCCGAGCGCTACCGGATCGCCGGCAGCAACCACATCGACGACCTGATCGAGCACGCGAAGGCCTGGCACGCGGAGGAGTCTTTCGACGGCGTGCTCACCTTCTCCGAGTCCGGCGTGGTCCTGGTCGCCGCGGTGGCCGAAGCGCTCGGCCTGCCCGGCATCGGGTTGGACGCGGCACGGACGAGCCGGAACAAGCTGATCATGCGGCAGGCTCACGAAAAGGGCGGTGCCGCGCATCCGGACTTCCGGTTCGTCGAGGATCTCGACGCGGCGCTGCGGGCGGCGGACGATTTCGGCTACCCGGTGATCCTGAAGCCGACACTCGGCGCCGCCAGCAACTTCGTCTTCCGCGTCGACGACGAGGAGAAGATGCGGGAGCGCTACGCGCAGGCACGCGAAGGCATCGACAAGATGACCTGGTACAACATGGAGGCCGAAGGGCTCGACCTCGGCCCGCACGGCTTGCTCGTCGAGTCCTTTCTGGATGGTCACGAACACCTCATCGAGGCGCTCGCCTGGGACGACGAAGTCTACCTGGGGTCCATTGTGGACAGGGTCACGTCGGAAGGTGAGACCTTCGACGACGACGTGCACCACGCTCCGACGTCGCTGACCCCGGAGCAGGTGGCCGAGGTGCACGCCGTGGTGACCGCCGGGGTGCGGGCGCAGGGCCTCACCCGCGGCGCGCTGCACGCCGAGGTCCGGTTCCACCAGGGCCAACCGTTCCTGCTGGAGATCGCCGTCCGCCCCGGTGGTGGGGGACTCGACCACATGGCGCGGCTTTCGGCCGGATACGACCCGATCCGGGGACTCATGGACGTCTCCCGCGGCGTGCGGCCGGACGTCCGTCACTTCACGCCGACCGGGCTGCACACGGCCGCGATGTGCCTGATCTGCCCCGGTGGCGTGATCGCCTCGATCGAGGTCCCGCCGGCGGTGAACGAGTCGGAGTCCCTGTACTACCTCAAGATCTTCGCGAAGCCGGGTGACCTGATCAAGCGCCCGCCGCTGGGCAACAACATCTTCGGCGGCATCGGCGCGCTCGGCGCGTCCTTCGACGAAGCGATGCGCAACGCGAACGACCTGGCCGGGAAGATCGAGGTCAAGCTGAGCGAAACCCAGAAGTAGCAACGGATTCCGTTCGACGAAGCCGGCCCTTTACCCAGGGTCCGGTGGAGGAAGACGCCCAAAACCGCGTGGAGGAAGTGTGTCAAGGACAGCCACCGAACGGCATTACCTGATGGTCAGACCGACGTATTTCGACGTCGAGTACTCGATCAACCCCTGGATGGACCCGAAGAAACCCACGTACACCGAGCTGGCCATCGCCCAGTGGGAGTGGCTGCACGACCTGTACGTCGACCTGGGGCATCGTGTCGAACTGCTCGACCCGCTGCCCGGCCTGCCCGACATGGTGTTCGCGGCCAACGGCGCCACCGTGGTCGAGGGGCAGGTCCTGGTCGCGCGATTCCACCACATGCAGCGCGCGGGCGAGTCCGAGGCGTACCTGGAGTGGTTCCGGGCCAACGGATATCGCTACGTGCGGCAGGCGCAGTGGGTCAACGAGGGGGAGGGCGACTACCTCGTCGCCGGGAAGAAGATCCTCGCCGGGACCGGGTTCCGCACGAATCCCGAGGCGCACAACGAATCCCGCGAGTTCTTCGGCCGTCCGGTGATCGGGCTGACGCTGATCGACCCACGGTACTACCACCTCGACACGGCGCTCACCGTCCTCGACGACGAGACGGTCATGTACTACCCGGGGGCGTTCTCCGAAGACAGCCGTCTGGCGTTGAAGGAGATGTACCCCGACGCGATCCTGGCTTCCGAACGCGACGCTTCCGTCTTCGGCCTCAACGCCGTTTCCGACGGCAAGCACGTCGTGCTCCCGCAAGCGGCCACCGAACTGACCGCGCAGTTGCGTGAGCATGGCTTCGAACCGATCGGCGCCGACCTGTCGGAACTGCTCAAGGCGGGTGGCAGCGTCAAATGCTGCACGCTGGAACTGCGTGCCGGGTAAGGAGAACTCGATGGATTCAGCGGTAGGGGACCGGACTCGGCGCACCACGCCGCGCCGGATCCTCGTCGGTACGGCGCTGATCGCGGTAGCGGTGGTGGTCATCGCCGTGGTGCTCGGTCTGGGCTCGGCCTACGAACCGGTCGCGGGCCCGTCGGCCAAGGCGGCCGGCGGACCCGACACCTACGCGCGCCTGCTGGTCGCGCTGCCGGTGATCCTGGGCGCCTGTTACCTGGCGGGGGTGCTGGCCAGGCGGCTCGGCCAGCCCGCGGTCATCGGCGAGATCGTCGCGGGCATCCTGCTGGGGCCGTCGTTGTTCGGGCTCGTCTGGCCCGGCGCGTTCGGCTGGCTGTTCCCCGGCGGGGTGGTCTCGGCGATCAACATCCTGTCGCAGCTGGGTCTGATCTTCTTCATGTACCTGGTCGGTTCCGAGATCGACGTCGACGCGGTGCGGAGACGAGGGTTCACCGCGGTGACGGTCAGCCAGGTCAGCATCGCGCTGCCGATGGTCTCCGGCATCGTGCTCGCGCTTGGCATGTACCCGCTCTTCGGCGGCGACGTCAGTTTCCTCGCGTTCGGCCTGTTCATCGCGGTCTCCATGAGCGTGACGGCCTTCCCGGTGCTGGCGCGGATCCTGACCGACCGCGGCATCTCGAAGACCCCGCTGGGCGCGCTCGCGCTCACCTGCGCCGCCGTCGACGACGTCGCCGCGTGGTGCCTGCTGGCCGTCGTGGTCGCCGTCAGCCAGGGCGGTTCCCCGTCCGAGGTCTTCCTGACCGTCGGGCTCACCCTGCTCTTCGTCGTGGTCATGGTCTACGTCGTCCGGCCGCTGCTGGGCAAGCTGCTCGCCAGGGCGCCGGAGCCCGCGGTTCTCGCGATCCTGCTCGGCGGGATCATGCTGTCGGCGCTGGCCACCAACGAGATCGGCATCCACGCGCTGTTCGGCGCCTTCCTCTTCGGCGTGATCGCGCCGAGGCAGGATCCGGTCGTCGCCCGCGCCGCCGGGAAGCTCGGCAGCGTGACCTTGACGCTGCTGCTGCCGCTCTTCTTCGCCTACACCGGACTGCACACCGAGTTCAGCCTGCTCGGGTCCGGCTCGATGTGGCTGTGGACCCTGCTGATCACGGCGGTGGCGGTGTTCGGGAAATGGGTCGGCAGCACCACGGCGGCCCGGCTGACCGGGGTCGGCTGGCGTGAATCGCTGTCGCTCGGGGCGCTGATGAACTGCCGGGGGCTGACCGAACTGGTGGTGCTCAACGTCGGCCTCCAGATGAAGGTGATCAGCCCGACGGTGTTCGCGATGCTCGTGATCATGACGCTGGTCTCGACGATCGCCACCGCCCCGGCGCTCAGCCTGATCGCCAGGTTCGGGAAGAAACCCGAGAAGGACTTGGACAAGACCGCCGGTCCAGCGGCGGCGGAAAGTAGATAGGACACCATGACCAGCAAGGAAGAAACCCTAGTCGGCACCTTCGCCGAGGTCGTGCTCACCGATGAGGTCAGGGACGTCATCGGAGGCGATCTGCGGTCCTTCCCGGACCCCGTCGTCGACATCGACCGTTCGCTGGCGATGCTCCGGGTCGCCTTCGCGAAGCTGCCCATCGACCAGCTGCAGACGATCCTGGACTTCGGCAGGCACGTCGACACCCCCGGTGTCGCGCTCGTGCGCAACCTGCCGGTGGACCCGGAACTCCCGGAGACGCCGGTCGACGGGGAACCCAGCGCGGACAAGAAGACGTTCGTCGCCGAGACCGTCCTTTTGGGACTGAGTCAGCTGCTCGGCGAACCCGTCGGGTTCACCACCGAGAAGAGCGGGCGGCTCGTGCACGACGTCGTCCCGGTCTCGGCGGGCGCGCGGAGCCAGACCAACCAGAGCTCGCACGTGTTCCTGAACTTCCACAACGACATCGTGCACGACGAGGTGGGCCGGTACGACGTGTCCAATCCGGACTTCCTGGTGCTGAACTGCGTCCGCCAGGACGGGAACAAGGAGGCCGTCACCTACTACGCCGACGGCAGGGACATCTCGGCCGCCCTGGACCCGGAGGTGCTCGACGTCCTGCGCCGTCCGCTGTTCCGCCTCAACGCGCCCGGCAGCTACGTGCGTGACGTGGCCAAGGGCTCCGACGTGCTGTCCGACCTCGTACCGGTGATCTCCGGGCCGGCGGACTCCCCGGAGGTTGCTGTCTCGGCCAACGGGGTGGTGGGGGAGACCGTCGAGGCGGAACAGGCGCTGGAGGAACTGCAGCGGGTCTGCCGCGAGGTCGCGCACCAGGTCAAACTGGAGCCGGGGACGGCGCTGCTGATCAACAACCGCAAGGGCCTGCACGCGCGGTCGCAGTTCTTCGCCCGGCACAACGGGCGCGACCGGTGGCTGCAGCGCACCTACATCCGGCGCAGCCTGTGGACGATCCGGTACCGGGGGACGGCCGAGGACCGGCGGGTGCACTGACCTGCGGATACCTGCCTCGTGAGTGGCGTTTCGGGGTTCCGGGGTTTGAAGTACATGAAGGACCCCTTCACTGCGCTAGACGCAATGAAGGGGTCCTTCATGTACTTGGGGAAGGGGCCTCCAGCACGATCCTGCTTTGAAGCCGACGGCGACGCCGATTGAGCCGGAGCGGCGGCGGGTAACCGTAGCTATGATCAGCGACGACAACAGGATCGTGGTGCTCGAAGCCGAGAAGGTGCTCACATGAGGGAACGATTCCAGGGTGAACTGAGCGTCCTCGGCGAGCTTCTGTCGACCATGTGCGGCATGGCGTGTGAGGAGCTGCGCCTGGCCAACCGGGTCTTTCTCGACAGGGACGCCGAGGCCGCCGTCGAGCTGGCGACGGTCGAGGCGAAGCTGAACGCGGCCCGGACCGAATGCGAGGAGACCGCGCAGAAGCTGCTCGCGCTGCAGGCGCCGGTCGCGGGGGATCTGCGGACCGTGCTCGCGGCGGTGTTCTGCGCGGACAGGCTGGAGCGCATGGGCGACCTGGCCCAGCACATCGCCGACCAAGCCGCGCGAGAGCCCGAGTTCGCCGTCCCCGACGCGCTGACCGGGCGTTTCGGTGAGATGGCCGGACTGGTCCGCTCGATGGCGGAAGACCTCGGCGCGGCGATCGAGGGACCGACGGCCGAGGTGTTCCACTCGCTCGCCCGAACCGATGAGCGCGTCGACGCACTGTACGAGGAGCTGTTGACGCTGGTCACCGGCCCGGACTGGACCGACGGCGTCGCACCCGCGATCTCGGTGGCGCTGCTGGCGCGGTTCTATGAGCGCTTCGCCGACCAGGTCGTCTCCGTCGCCCGGAGGGTCGATTTCGCGCTCACCGGGGAGCTGCCCGAATCCTCCGTACGGGATGTCCCCGCCGAGCTCTGAAGCTTGCCGGGAGCGCGTGAAGGCCCCTTCCCTCGGCTCAGCCGAGGGAAGGGGGCCTTCACGGGAGATCAGGTGGCGCGGCCTTCCAGTGCGTCCCGGATCTTGTCGATGAACGCCGTTCCCGGCGCCAGGATCCGGTTCGCCGGCGGCTGGTCCGGAGCGGCGGGATGCGGCCGGGTCGGCGCGATCTCCTTGGCCCGCAACACCTGCTCGCCCAGCTCCCGCAGGTCTTCCGGTGAACAGGCCGCCTGCAGCTTCGGCAGCAGATCGCTTTCTTCCTCTTCGATGTGGTGCCGGACGTCCTCGATCAGCTTGCCGACCAGCTCGTCGAACCGTTTGTCCTTCGGTTCCAGGCCGATGAGGTCGCTCATCACCCGCTCGGCTTCGGCGTGTTCCTCAAGCTCGTGGCCGACGACGTCGTCGCCGTCGGGAAGGTGCTTCCGCGCCGCGGGGTACATGTGCTGTTCCTCCGCCACCGAATGCCGGACGAGTTCGGCGATCACGTGGTCCACGAGGTCCTTGCGGTGCCGGTCACCGCCCTTGCCGGACTCGAGTTCCTTGAAGATCCGTTCGAAGGCGCGGTGATCCTCGGTGATCACCGAGACGAGGTCGTGTTTCGTGGTGGTGGTCATGGACGACTCCTGTCCTCGACATCAGTTCGACATCCCCCGAGTACCCGCCGTCCGCGGTTCAATCACCCGGATTCGGCGGTGGCCCGATGCGGTGCGCCAACGGGTTCGGTTCCGGGGAACCACGCTGGCGCAGGTACACGCTGAACACCGCCATGGAACCGATGGCGAGGAATTCCGATTGCCGGTTTTCGGCGACGTCGACGGCGAAAGCCGCGGAGGTCAGGTAGTCGAGCCGCCCGTCGTTGTAGTCGGCCAGACCGGACAGCGCCTGTCCCACGAGACTCAGCAGGAACAGCAGACCGAGGCCCAGCGAGAGGCCGTTGTCCCGAAGAAAGCGTCGCATCATCCGCCCCCTCACCGGCGCAACAGGCCCAGTAGGACGCAACAGCCGAGGACGGCCACGACGAACCTCGCAGTCGTAGACCTCCGGTACAGCCGGTGAGCAGCTGGCAAGCACCGAATACCAGCGCCTTGACGATCATGACGCGGGGTACTGGTTCTCCCGCAACAGATTCGCCAGGTGGACGGCGTTGGCCGCGAGAGTCGAATTCGTTGATTCGACCGCTTCCGGCGTTTCTTCGAGGTCGTTGTAGTCGCCGCCTTTCATCGCCTCACCGTTCCAGTAGGTCCCGCCCTGGGCCGGCACCGTGAAGCCGATGTCGTTGAGGGCCTGGAACAGGTCCGCGGTGATCTTGTGCGCGCCGTCCTCGTTGCCGACCACGGCGGTGACGCCGATCTTGCCGAACGTCGTGGGCCTGCCTTCGCCGTCCGTTTCGGACAGTTCGGCGTCGAGCCGTTCCAGGACGCGCTGGGCCACACTGGACATGTGGCCGACCCAGGTGGGGGTCGAGATCAGCAGGATGTCGGCGGCGTGGATCTTGCGTCGGATCTCGGGCCAGGCGTCGCCATCGCCCATGTCGGCGTCCACGCCGGGTTTGACGTCGTGGTCGACCACGCGCACGAGTTCGCCGGTGGCGCCGTGCTCGGCCAGCTTGTCGAGCAGCTGCCGGGCGATCAGCGCGCTGCTCGAAGGTGCTGGTGACGGTTTCAGCGAGCACACCAGTGCGAGGGCTTTCAACGGCTGCTTGGTCATGCCGGCGGGCTACCCGGACGGTGAGCCGGGGAAACCGCGTTCGCTCGCTCGTGAACGCCGGTGTAGATCCCTCGCCAGTGGGTAACCGGAGGGCAACGGCCGGTGCAGCGAGGTTGTACGTCCGCCGGCCGTGAGGTGGACCGGCGCGGGCAGCCCCGGCGAAGCAGGGACGTCGGCGCGTCGGTCACCGCTTCCAAGGGCGTTCGGCCAGCAGGTCCACGACGTCTTCCGCGCGTTGTCGTTTCTCGAACCGCGCCCGTTGGCGGTCGGCCCCGCAGCCTCCGGCGGCCAGCCGGGCGCAGCCGTCGCGGACGAAATCGAGGTCGCCGGTCTCTTCGAGGGCACCGGCCGCGAAGCTGACGACGTCGTCGAGCACGTCGGTCGCCGGGGCGAGGTCACCGGTCCGGAAATGCGGGCAGCGCCCGGAGAACCCTTCCCGCGACGCACGCCAGATCTGCGCCCGCAGAACCTCGTTGGACAGCTTCGCGGGGCTTCCCGTCGAGCCGAGGATGGTGCCGGCCAGTCCTCGGATCAGCATCGCGAACAGAACCGCTTCGCCGGGAGTGGCCGCGACGTCGGCGAACCGGAACTCCACGGTCGGCTGCTTCTCGGAAAGCCTTACGTCCCAATAGATCATCGCCCGATCGAGGATGGCGCCCGCACGGAGCCAGCCTTCTACAACGCTTTCGTAGTGGTCCAGCGAGGTGAACAGTGGCGGCGAACCGGCCGAAGGCCAGCGGCTCCACTGCTGGTAGCGCCAGCTCGCGTACCCGGTGTCGTAGCCGTCGCAGATCGCGGAATTGGCGGTCATGGTCAGCAGCACGGGCAGGAAGGGCCGGACGTGATCGATCACCCGGATCCCGGTTTCCCGGTCGGGGATGGCTATGTGGACGTGACAGCCGCAGGTGTGCGACGTCCGCGCGGTCGCCCCGAAATGCTCGGCCATCCGCTCGTACCGCGGATTCGGCGTGATGGCCGGCAAAGTCGTTTCCGCGGACGGCGGGCAGCCGCCGGGCAGCAGGCGGCAATCCCGCCGGGTGGCGGCCAGGGCCAGCTCACCCCGCAGCGTTGTCAGCTGGCGCTCGGCCTCGTCGTGTGTCGTGCAGATGCCGGTGGCCGATTCTGCCTGGGAGCGGGTGAGTTCCTGCTGGAGTTCGCCTTGCTCCTCGTCCGCGGCGTCGACGACGGCGTCGCCCGCCGAGGAAAGGTGCCCGTCCCGGTCCACCACGAAGAACTCTTCCTCGACCCCGAAGGTGAGCACGTTGTCGTTCACAACCGCTGATACCCCCGCTTCTTCGGGCACAAACTGGGTTTCGCAGGTCGAGGACGGGGTACTTCGGGGCATGAGACCGAAGCCGGAAGAGCCGTCGTACCTGCTGGCCGCGCAGGCCGGAAGCGTCGTGCGCCGCCTGTACCGCCGGATGCGGGACGACGAGCCGACCTCGCCCGCCGACCTCCGCCGGACCATCGGGGCGTTGCAGCAACTCGCCGACGACCTCGCTCATGTCCTGCCGGGTTTGCAGGGACAGCTCGAAGAAAGCCTGCTGGCGGGCCAGGTCGGCGCGGGTGACACGGCAACGGAGGCTTGGGCCAAGGTCGCCGACGTCGGTCACTCGCTCGCCGAGGCCCGCGAGGGCGGTCTGCTGATGGCCGCGGAGCTGCGCGCTTCGCAGCGGATGCTCGGAGAACTGGCTTCCCCGTGATATTCGCCGTCAGCTGACCGGCTGCGCGCGGACCACCGCCACGGGGCAGTGCGCGTGGTGCAGCGCGTCGTCGCTGATCGAACCCAGCAGCAGACGCCGGAGATCCCCGTGATCGCTCCGGCCGAGGACCAGCAGCGCGGCCTCGCTGGACTGCACGGTCAACGCCTGCGCGGCGGGCCCCACTCCGTGCACCGTCTCCACGGCGACGTCCGGATAGCGCTCCTGCCACGGCTTGAGCTGCCTGGCGACGAGTTCGTCGGCGATCTCTTGGGGGAGACCAGGCGCCGGATCCAGTACCGGCCCGCCGAGCAGAGGTTCGCTCGCGGGACCCCAGATCGGCATCCGCGCGACGTGGACCGCGTGCACGGTGAGGCCGTGACGTGCCGCGAAGTCGAACGCGAAGCCCGCCGCCTGCGCGCTCTGCTCCGAGCCGTCGGTCCCGAGGATCACCGGTCCGCCCGGGGGCGGCTCCTCCCCGCGGACGACCACGACCGGACGTCCGGCGGTCTTGGTCACGCCGGATTCCGTCGAGCCGAGGACGGCCCTGGTGAACAACCCGGTGTGGGATTCGCCCAGCACGATCATCGCCGCGTCCGCCTCGTCGGCGACCGTGGTCAGGACCTGGTCCGGAGTGCCGTCACGGACGACCGTGCGGACGTCGAGAGCGGGGTCGGAGCGTTCCAAAGCCTCCGTCATCGAAGCGAGCTGTTCGCGTGCGTGCTCCACTTCGGCGGCCTCGTCGGCGTACACGAGGACCAGGCCGAGGCCGCGTGCTTTCGCTTCGGCGGCCGCCCAGCGCACGGCGCGACGGGCTTCCGGCGATCCATCGAAACCGGTCACGACCGGTCCCGGGCGAGTGCGTCCGGCGGACATGGGGCATCACCTCCGACTTGTCGGTGATACCCGCTTTCGGGGGTCTTCAAGCCACCGATGTTCCCCGGCCGGTTTCGTGGCACCCCGTGCCGGGGTACTTCCACATATGACTTCCCTGTCGACGCCCCGCGCGCTTGACAAGAAGCGCGCCTTCTCAGCGTCCTCCGAACATCGGGCGCTCGAAGAGCCACGGGGACGTCTCCAACTGCATGTGAGCAGGCCGACCACGGGGACCGCCGTCGTCAAGGTGAACGGCGAGGTCGACCTCGGTACCGGGCCCCGGTTGTGGGACATGCTGAGCCAGCGGCTCCACGGCCGCGGCGCCACCTTGATCGTCAACCTGTCCGAACTCGACTTCTTCGGCGCGACGGGCATCCGGGTGCTCGAACGGGCGCAGTTGCTGGCCGACGACACGGGCACGCTCTTGTTCATCTTCCCCGGCGAGTGCCATTCCGCCCGCCGGATGCTCGACCTCTACGACGGTGAAGGCCTGCACGTCCTGTAGCTGCCCTGGTGAAACGTCACAAGGGGCGGCCGTGGGCGGCGCGGGCCGAAAGGGCCGCGTTCAGCAAGGCGATGTGTTCGAGCCGGGTCGGATCCAGCCCGGTGAGATCGGCGATCCGGCGCAGCCGGTAGTCGACGGTGTTGGGATGGACGTGCAGGGCGGCGGCGGTCTGCCGTCGCCCGCCACGGCGGAGGAAGGTCTCCAGTGTCTGCAGGAGTTCTTCGTTGCCGTCCAGGGGCGCCAGCCGGGTGGCCAGCCGGTCGAGGGCCGGACCGGGACGGGAAAGCTGGTATTCGAGCAGGACGTCGTCGAGCCGGTAGAGCCCGGGCGGCCGCCCGGATCCGGCGGCGACCGCGAGCACGTCCTGCGCGAGCCTCGCCGCGGCGGGCACGCCGGACGGTTCGGCCGCGGCGGTCCCGGCGATGACCTCCGCGCCCGCCGTGCGGGCGACGTCGGCGAGGACCCGCTCCAGTCGTGCCCAGTCGCGTGTGGACAGTTCGTCGGCCGCGGTTTCGTGCGGCAGCAAGGCGATACCGCCCTCGGGGGTGAACGAGGTCAACACCGTGCCCCGGATCTGCCGCTCCAGTTCGACCCGGAGCCGCCGGAGTTTCCGGCGGCCGGCGACCAGCGGGTCGACCCCGTTGGCCTCCTCGTCCGGATGTGCCCCGACCGACGCCGCGAGGACGATGTAGCACGGCGGCAGGCGCAGGCCCGCCTGCCCGGCCGCGACGTCCGCGGGGTCGCCGTCGAGCAGGGCGGAAAGCACCGTGTGCCGAGCCGAACGCTCGTCGTCGAACATCGTCTGCCGCTCGTCGAGGTAACCCGCGCCGACCGCGGGGGTGACCACCTCGAGGTAACGCAGGGTCAGCGCGTTGACGGCCAGGACGTCGGCGACCTCCTCCGGGCGCGCGTCCGGGGTCAGCGACGCCCAGACCACCTGGATACCGATGTGGTACGCGGTGAGCACGATGTCGATCGGGATGCCCTCTTCCGCGCGCCGGGCGGCCGATTCGCGGAGGAAGTCGAGTTCCTCCTGCGACGGCGTCGCCCCGGTGCGGAGGGTGTCGATGAACGACCGCAGGTTCTGCTCGATCACGTGCGTGATGTCGCCGCTGAGCTCCTCGGCGGGGAGCAGGCCGTACTCCGGGATTCTGGAGACGATCTCGGACAGGACCGTCTTCGCGAGCGACGGCAGGACCTCGGTCAGTCGTTGCGCCAGTGGACGTCCGCCGAAGCGGAACCCCGGATCCTTGTCACCCGTCACAACCGCCCATCATGACAGCCGTGCTGGTCAGCGTACGAGCGCGTCCCGTGCTGAATCGAGGGTCGGGTGCACGGTGAAGACGGAGTCGAGGCCGAGCAGCGACATCGGGCGCAGCAGGGCCCGCTCCTGGGTGACGATGATGAACGGGACACCCGATTCTTCGGCCTTCGCGCGGATCTGCACGAGGGCGGTGAAACCGGACGAATCGCAGAAGCTCACCGCGGACAGGTCCGCGATCAGCGCCGCGGGGGTGAACCTGAGTTCTTCTTCCAGAGCCTGCCGCAGGCCGTCCGACACGGCGAGATCGATTTCACCGGATACGGTGACGACCGTCTCGGTGGCGGACGTGGTGATCGAGATGTCCAGCGGGGACACGAATCTCCGTGCCGAGCGGGGCGGATCAGAAGCGTGAGCGCGGTAGTCGGTCAAGTTTGACTCCTTGCCGGTACGAGGGACCGGCTGCTGCCCGGTGGACATGCCGGACCCGTGAGAAGGGACCCGGCGGCTGGTGTCTGAACCGCGACGGGAACAACCGTAGCAGCCCCGCGACCCGACTCGCCGGATGAGCGGTGCCCGGCTGGTCACGGGCCCGTCATCACGTGCGCGCCAGGCGTGCCCTGGTCTCGCCGACCATGACCTCATCGAGGTCGGGGTGGATTTCGTCGGCTCGATCCCACAGTTCGTCCGCCAGCGCGGCGGAGCCTTCAGCCGCCGCGACATTGCCGAGGCCGGTGTAAGCGCGCGCGGTTTCGTAGTGGCTGCCGCAGGCTTCGGCGCGGTCCGCGGCGGCACGATAGGCCTGGGCGGCGAGGTCGTGACGCTCCGCGTGGTACCAGGCCCAGCCGATGCAGTTGAGCGCCATCGCGGCGTCGAGATCCAAGCCGAGTTCGTCGAAGACGGACAGCGTCTCGATGGCGAGCGCGGCGGCTTCGGCGGGCTGCCCGATCGCGGTCAGCACCAGCGCGATCCCGCGGCCGGTGATCGCGGCGTTGCGGCGGTTGCCGTCACGGGCGTAGAACGTGTGCGCCTGCCTGAGATCCCGGAGCGCGCCGTCGTGGTTGCCCCGGTAATGCTCGGCCCAGCCGCTGTGCGCCAGCGTCGTGGTTTCACCGTGACCGTCGCCGATACGCCGGAACAGCGCGAGCGCTTCGCCGTAACACTCCGACGCTTCGTCCAGGTCGCCGCGATCGACGTGCGCGACCCCCAGGTTGGCCGTGGTGGTGGCGAGCGCCCAGGTGTCCCCGATCGCCTCGGCGGACGCGCGCGCCCAGCGATGGGTCTCCAGCCAGGGATCCCAGAGCTTGGCCACGAAGAAGAAGTCGCGCAGGAAGAAGGCGAGCTGCCAGCACCTGTCGTGCTCGCCGCGTTCCCGCGCTGTCCTGCACAGGGCCACCAGGCTGGGCCATTCGGTGCGAAACCAGGACATCGCCATGTCGCTGTCGTCCAGCCGGGCCGGCTCCGGGGTTCCCCGGTCGAAAGTGATCTCCGGGACGAAGCGGTGCGGGGTGAGTTCCTTGTCGGCCTGAGCGGCACTGCGAACCGCGAATGCGGTGAGCCTGCTGAACGCTTTCATTCCGTCCTCCACGTCGGTGAGTACGAATTCGGTTGCGAACGCGCGCAACAGGTCATGGAATCCGTATCGGTCGGGTTCTGGTTGGGTGATCAAATGGGCTTCGTGCAGACGGTCCAGCAAACGATCGGTTTCCCGAAGCGAAAGCGCGCTCAGCGCACTCGCGGAATGGATGTCGACGTCGGTTCCGGGGTGGACGGTGAGCAGGCCGAAGAGTCTCGACTCGGCGGTGCTCAGTTGCTGTACGGACAGCCGGAACGCGGCGGCGAGGGTGCGCTCGCCGTCGTCCAGTTCACCCAGCCGAGCGGTTTCGTCGTCCAGGCGCCGGTCGAGTTCCGTGACGTCCCACGCCGGATGGGCGCGAAGTCTCGCCGCGGCGATCCGGATCGCGAGGGGGAGCCGGGCACAGCGCCGGACCACCCGGGTGACGGTGGCGTCGGCGGGAACACCGGTGACCGTGGTGAAAAGGTCCACCGCCGCGGCGAGCGGGAGCATGTCCAAGGAGACGTGTTCGGCGTCGTCGAGCGCGCTCAGCCTGGACCTGCTCGTGATCAGTACGCGGCATTTCGGCTCGGCGGGCAGCAGCGGGCGCACCTGGGCCGCGTTGACCGCGTTGTCGAACACCAAGAGAAGACTGCGGCCGCGAAGCCGGGACCGGTACAGCGCCGTGCGATCGGCCGGATCGGCGGGGATGCGGTCCGCCGGAACGCCGAGCACCCGCAACAACCTGTCGTGTACCTCGGTGGATTCGCCGGAGTCATGGCCGCGCAGGTCGATGAACAGGCAGCCGTCGGCGAATCCCGATTCCAGCCGGTGTGCGCACCGGACCGCGAGTTCCGTCTTTCCGACGCCGCCCATGCCGGACACGACGCAGACACCGCCGTCGGCTTCGAGCGCGGTGCGGATCGCTCGCAACTCGTCGGCCCGGCCCGTGAAGGAGGGTGTCGCCGGCGGTAGCCCGGACGGCCGGACGTCCGGCCGTCCCCGGCGCCGCACGGGTTCGCCCGGAAGCAGCGGGGCCAGTTCTCCTTCCGCGCCGAGTTCGGTTTCGCACAAAGCGGCGAGTGCCGGATTCGGCGCGGAAATCCCGGTCTCGACCTTGCTGAGATAACCCTTGCTGTAGTGGGTGCGAGCGGCGAGTTCGGCGAGTGAAAGGCCGGCCGCTTTGCGGCGACGTCTCAGTTCCGCTCCGAACGTGGCTCTCTCGTTCATCAGCACCCATCCTCGTCGGAGGATCAGTATGGCCGTGTGGACGGTGCCCCGGCAGTGGTTTCCGTCCGGCGGCCGGGTCCACGGACCCGGCCGCCGGCTGCGCGCGCGTTTCATGGTCGTCTTTCGTCCGTGTCCTCAGCCGAGCACGAAGCCGAGCAGGGCCAGGATCAGGCCGATGGCGTGGGTCTGCATGATCAGTCCACCTCCTTTCCGTGCGTGGCGACCACGGACTCGGCCGGGGTCGCGGGCGCGGTTCCCTGTGCGCAGCCGAGTGCCAGCCCGATGACGAGCGCGACCACCCACAGCCAGAAAGCCAGCCGTAAGAGCAGTGAAAGCGAGCACTCGACCTTCATTCCGACTCCTTCGAAGTACGTCTGGGCAGCACTGGGCAACGCGGGAAAACCGCTGGTGGGGGTGCTATTCGCCGCGAATTGCGGCGGCTCACCAAGAATGCGTCGCCGGTCGGGGAGCGACAAGGAGTTTCCTGTTTCCCGTATGGGTGGGAAAGGAAAACCCAAAATAACGATCGGCGATACACAGCCGCGCGCGGCTGGACACGAGCGGCCGGGCTGACGACTATTGACCACCGTGTTCGGACCATTTAGGGGAGGACTGCGTGACCGTGAGTGCTGTGGACCTGGCCGGCGAATTGAAGGTGCTTCGACGGGGCAGGGGACTCGCGGCGCCGCAGCTCGCCGAACGGGCCGGTCCCGCGCTGCGCGCGGTTTGCGGTACGGCCGAAGAAGACGAAAACGCGGAGATTCGGAGAAGGCTGACCGACTGCCTGTCCGAGTGGACTCGTTCGCTGCCCGATGACCTGCAGACCGCCGTGCTGGCCGCGTTCGGGCTGCACCCGGAGGCGGGGAACCCCTTCTACCAGGATCGGGTGCGCTGGCTGGCCAAATACCTGCAGCGTGACGACCGGACAGCGCGCCGCCGTATCGACGAAGGAATGGATCGGCTCGCCGAGGTCGCCGTGGCGTCCACAAACGAATCCGACGAGGCGGAAAAGACCCGGCCCAGCAGGAGATGGCACACCGAGGAGCTGCGGGTCACGCTGGCGCTCGATCAGCCGATTCCGGAGGCTTTCGAATTCCGCCGGATCGTCGCGGACGCCGACGACATCTCCGAACTGGATCTCGCCTTGACCCTGACCGACTCGGTCTATCGAGGTGAAGCCATCGGCACCGACGATCTCCGGGTCGACGTGTTCCACGGCGGGCGGCTGGCGGGGCGAGCGATGGAGTCCACTGATCGCGTCGGGCTGGCGTTACGCTTGCCCCAACCGCTTCGGCGACACGGTAAGCACGAAATCGCCTTGCGGTTCAGAGCGGAGATCAGGCATCCGCACTTCGTGTGCGTCCCCCGGCATCCGGTCGAACTGTTCGACCTGCACGTCCGGTTCGCCTCGCCGATCCCGGCGGAAGTCGTGCAACTGGAGCGGGTCTTCCAGGACGACGCGAGTGACGAGGCGGCGCGAGGGTTCGTCCTGACGCCGGACGCCACCGGCGAGGTCCACGTCCAGTTCCGGGACCTGGCACCGGGTTTCGCTTACGGGGTGCGCTGGAGGGTGCCGGACCTCGGCTCGCACGGCTCGGCGAACTGACAGGCGCCACTCACGACCTACCTGACCGAAGCGCCCGCGGGGAAAGCCGGATCGCCCGTTTCGCCGCGATCGCCCTCGCCGACAGTTCGGTCGCGATGCCCGGAGCCGCGAGGATGGCGTCCGCGGCGCCGTCGACCAGTTCCCGGGCGCGCTGGTCGCGCCCACTGAAGGCCAGCGCGAGACCGAGGTCGAGCCTGCTCTCCAGGGTTTCCGGATGGGACAGGCCCAGGAGCCGGATCTGTGGCCGGAGGATCTCTTCGAGAAGATCCGCCTGGCGGCCGAACTCGCGCAACTGCCCGTGGGCCTGGGCCATGCCGTGCCTGATCCGGTAAAGCAAGGGGTGCTCGCCGCCGAGAACGCGGAGCACGGTCCGCTCGGTCGCGCTCAGCGCACGCAGGGCCTGCTCCGGTTGCCCCAGTATCAGCAGCGCTCGATCGGCCATGGCCGCGACGAACAAGGCCTGTGGGCTCTCCGCGCCGTAGCGTCTTTCCAGCTCATGCAGGTCCGGATCCGCGCCAAGGTCTCGCAGATCGAGCTTGACCGTCGCCTCGGCTCGCAGCAATTCGGCTTCGGCGCACCGCGGGTGCCGCTCCCGTCCGTTCGCGTGAAAGGCCGCAGCCACCTCGGCCGCGGCTTGGCCCGCCTGCCTCGGATGGTCGTCGAGCAGCAGGGCGCGCGCGTATTCCAGCAGCGCCGAGGACAGGAGGTCGTCGCGCAGGGGGCCAGGTGGCGCGTCGCGGAGCGCCGGCAGGATCGCGTCGAGCGTGGCGACGGACTCCCGAGGACGGCCGCGGAGGCGCAGCGCCTGCGCACTCGCCACGACCGCGGGCAACCGGTCTTCCCGCCGGCCCGGGAACCGGCCGTCGTACTTGTGCCAGAACACCCGATCACCGGCGTCGTAGTCGCCTTGACAGTCGAAGGCCTGTGCGGCGATCAGTTCGGCCGCGTACCGCTCGCCGTCGGTGCCCGCCAGCAGCAGCGCGCGCCGGGCGTGCCCCTCGGCCTCCGGGTAGAGCCCGCAGGCGATCTCCACGCGCGCCGCCGTCGCGAAGTCAGTGCTCGTGGCCCCCTCGGTGGCCAAGATCATGGCGTGGACCTCGCCCGCGGCCAAGGGATCACCGTACTTTTCGTGCGTGGCCGCGATCGGGCGCAGCAGCCGGATCCGGTGCGGTGCGGCGGTGTGTTCGGAGAGACACCGAGCATGCTGGAGGAGGAAATCCCGGTATTCGACGATTTCGTCGGAGAGAAGCCTTAGCAAGGCTTTCGCCGCGGATTCGGCCAGGTCGCCCGTCTCGGGTCCGGCCTTGGCCACTTCGGCCACGAGCGGCTGAAGCCGCAGCCCGCCGTCGACACGGGAGACGAAACCCCGTTCCGCCAGCTCGTCGACGGCATCGGTGAGATCATCTTCGACGGCGAATCCGAGAACATCACGGGCGAACTCGACCGGAAACGGGACCGGGGCCAGCAGACCGCCCAGCCGGACGATTCCGGCCGCGACCGGGCCGCAGCCCGCCAGCAGGTCACGGATCGCTCGCGGCGCGGTGTCCGGGCAGGTGGCGAAGGCGAGATCGTCGAGCCGTCCCGGCCAGTGCCGGGCGGCCGAAGCGGCGGCGCGAAGCGTGATCGGATGCCCGCCGCAGCGGTCGACGAGACGGAGCACCGCGTCCCGTTCGGCGTCGTCGGCCGGCGCGCGGTACTCGCCGAACAGCCGGAGCCCTTCGTTCGGCGGCAACCCGGTGAGGTCCAGCGCCTCGACGTCCCATGGAGAACGTCCCACCCGGCCGGTGAGGACCGTGGACACTTCGGGAGCGGGGAGCAGCAGCCGGTCAAGGACGTTCGAGGGGAGCCCTGCCGGAACGTCGTCGATGAGGACGAGGACCCGGCGCCCGGCCGCGGTGAGCTTCGCGGCGACGTGGTCGCGCAATCGGTCGAAGTCCATTCCGGACAGGTCAGCGCCCAGCCGTTGCCCGGCCACTCGGGCCAAC
Source organism: Amycolatopsis sp. NPDC102522 (assembly GCF_055584485.1). Classification (NCBI taxonomy): domain Bacteria; kingdom Bacillati; phylum Actinomycetota; class Actinomycetes; order Pseudonocardiales; family Pseudonocardiaceae; genus Amycolatopsis; species Amycolatopsis sp. NPDC102522. The sequence continues at coordinate 59,784 of NZ_JBVJLY010000029.1, forward strand.
GCGAGATGGAACTGGGGAAGCATCTCTTCGGGCGCGTGGTGCCCGAACGGGCCCAGCCGCAGGACACCGCCGTCGAAGGTGTCATGGAAGAGATGGGCGTACTGCTCCGCCAACGCGGTCTTGCCCACGCCCGGCAGGCCTCGCACCATCAGGACCGACCGGATGCGCAGACCATTGTGGACAGTCCAGAGCTCCCGGTACCGCCCGGTGATCCGTGTCGGGGGCCGTCGTTCTCGCGTCCGGTTCCCGGCGCCGAGAGGCCGGTCGGCGTCGGCCACTTTGCGCAGGACTCGCTCGACCAGGCTGGGCAGGGTGCGCGGGGTGACCGGACCGGTGAAGAACGCCGCGTCGGCCAGTTCCCCGGGTGCGATGTGCCTGCCGTCGGCTTCCGGGTTGATGGCGAGCACGCGGTCGGCCGGATCGCCATGACGCGTGGCGGCGGCGAAAGCGGCGGTCAGTGCCCATCGGCTGGCAGGGAGGGAAGGGAGGACACGGGAGTAGTACACGAGCACGACACGCGATCCGGCGATCACGTCGGCGAGTTCGCGGGTGACCGGCGCGAACTCGTCGGTGACGGCGCCAAGGAACACGCGAAGCCCCGCGTCGCGAAGTGCCGCTTCGATCTCGGCCATCCGCGCCGTGCCGTCAGGATCGGCTCGGGTGAAACACAAGAAGACATCGAAGCGATCGGTGTTGTGGGCATCGGACAGGCCAGGGTCGGGATCCGTCATCTGCGCTCTCCCAGTGGTCGTGTCGGTTCGCCTGCGCAAGGATCGATCCAGGAAACGATTTCGCTACCGGTGATCGCGCCGGAACGAAAACTGTCCTTGTTCTGCCGGGTATTTCGGCAACGGACAGAACCAGGACAAGAAACCCCGGGCCGCAACGCCACCGCCGCGTCTTCCGATTACCGGGCATTCGGACCGTGAACGCCCGGGAGAGAACATGGGAACCGCCACCAGCACCGCGAGCGAGGCGAAGGGCACGGTCGATCCGATGTCGACCGTCCACACTCGCCCGATCGGCGATGAAATCAAGGGCTACAGCACTTTGGGGGCCGCGACGCGCCCGTCGGGGCGGCTGACCAAAGAGGTGCTCGACCCGCTTGTCCTGGCGGCGAAGACCGGTGACCCGGACGCGGTCCACGCGTTACTGGCCGTCGTCAAGCCGGTCCTGGTGCGCTATTGCCGCGCGAGGATGGGCGGCCGCGACCTTTCCTACCTGTCGGCCGACGACGTCGCGCAGGAAGTGTGCCTCGCGGTCTTCAAAATGCTGCCGGGGTACGAGGACCGAGGCGGTTCGTTCCTCTATCTCGTGCGGGCGATCGCGGCCAACAAGGTCGCCGACGCCTTCCGGATGGTGTCCCGTGACCGATCCGACCCCGTGGCCGAGCTGCCGGAGGCCGGATCGGTCCGCAACGAGCCGGAGAACCACGTGCTCGGCGTCGACCTCGGCGCGCGGCTCGGCAGGCTCGTCGCCAAGCTCCCGAGGGTGCAGCGTGAGGTGCTCGCCCTGCGGATCGTCGTCGGACTGACGGCCACCGAGACCGCGGCCGCGCTCGGGCTGACACCGGGGAACGTGCGGGTCAAGCAACATCGGGGGTTGGTGAAGCTCCGCGAACTGATGCAGGAGGAGGCCGACGACTTCTGAGCCGCCCGCGCGCCGGGCTCGGGAGTCATTCCAGGACTGAATCACTCCAAGACAGGGTCGCCCCAGGCCAGTTCCGGCAGCCACATGGTGTCCGTGGTGCCCGGACGGTGGAACTCCAGCCGGAGCGTCAGCACACCGGTGACGCCGATATCGATCTTGGCCGGTTTCCCCAGCGCCACCTTGACTTCGGGGGACGGTCTCCCGTCGAGGAGCACCCGGAAGTGTCCTACCTGGAAGGGCTCGGCGGCGTCGTCGAGGACGCCGGCCACCGCGGTCAGCCTCCGATAGGCCATTCCGAGGTCCACTTCGACGAAGCCGAGCCGGTCCGCCGCTCGCAGGACGACGCTGTCCGCATAGTGCACGTCGTTGATCCGCGCGCCCTCCGTCCGGACGTGGGTGCTGCACGCCCGCCATTCCAGGCCTGTCGCCAGTGAGGTCCGGCGAGGACCGGAAGCGCTCACCGCGCCTCCGCGCCACTGCCCGCGTTCGGGACGCTGGTGCCGCGCCCTGCCGGTGATCGCGGCCAGCAAGTCCTCCACGCCCTCCTCGGTGAACGACTCGACCGGGTACCTCGTGGTGGAGAACGGGTTGAGGAAGTTCGGGATGTCCTCGACGGACTGCTGGGGGAACACGACCGGGAGCACTCGTTTGATCTCACCGCCGAGATCCCGGGTCAGCCGATCGCGGATCCGGGCCGCTTCGAACTGTGATCCCCGTCCTTCGTCGAATGCCGCCGTTCCCTCGGCGCGGCGTTTGTACTCGGGGGAAACGACGACCACCACGAAATTCGCCGTGTCGAGGTGCTTCAACGCCCACAACGACCAGTCACGGCGTTCGTCGTCGTCCCATTGATCAAGGTGAACTTCGAGGCCGATCCGACTGTGCAGGAAATCCGCGAAGAGGCGGACCCGCTCCTTGTGTTCCGGTGAATCATGTGCGTAAGTGACGAACACGTGCGGCGCCTCGTTGTCGGGCATCGAAACTCCTGTCTGGTGGAAGGGAACCGGCCGTCCCGGTGGTCGCATTCTTGACGCTCGCATGGCCGGTCGCACTCATTGTCGAGTGCTTGTCCTCTTTCTGTCTCTTCCGGACTCGCCGATGTCCAGGACGGTCCCGTGCGCGCCGCCGTGTCCATGTTTTGTCGTGTTTTTGGACCTTTTTCGGAGGTGTCGCAGGCCCCTACTATCGGGGCTGTCAAGCGGATCGGGGTGCGAAGGGGCGATGGCGCTCGTGTACGAGTACGACGTGTTCATCAGCTATCGCCGAGGTGGAGGCGACGCTCCGGACTGGGTGCGGAATCACTTCCATCCTCGGCTTCAGCGACTTCTGGACGACAATGTCGACTATGACGTCAAGATATTTCTGGAGGACGACGTTCCTGTCGGGGGAAAGTGGCTGCAGGTGGTCCAAGACGTCTTACAGCGTGCTCGCATCCTGATCCCGATCTGTTCCCCGAAGTACTTTCGCGACGAGCGGTGCCTCGCCGAATGGCACACGATGGCGAAGCGAGAGGAAATCGTTGCCAGGGATGGTGCGGCGAGGATGGTCCGGTTGATCTACCCGGTGATCTTCAGTGACTCGGAAAATTTTCCCGGCTATGCCCACGAGCGTCATATGCACAGTTTCCGGAACTGGAACAAGCCGTATCCGCAATATCAGAACACCCCCGAGTACCTCGACTTCGGCGATGAGATGGGGCGGCTGGTCGAGAGACTGGTGGAGATCATCGCGCTAGCCCCGTCGTGGTCTCCCGCCTGGCCGGTCGAAACGCCGGCGCCCGAGCCGCGAAGGCCGTCGAAGCTGCCGAGGTTCTGACCATGCCGGGAACCGTGGTCACCTTCTACTCCTACAAGGGCGGCGTCGGGCGGAGCTTCACCTTGGCCAATATCGCCGTTCTCCTGGCACGGTGGGGATATCGGGTGTTGTGCCTGGACTGGGATCTCGAAGCGCCCGGTTTGGACACCTACTTCCGGCCGATGATGAGCACGCCTCCGTCGGGTGGCGTCGTGGACCTGATCGACGACTTCCGCGAGGGCAGGCTGTGCCCCGGTGCGCACACCACCCGGCTGACCGGGAAGGTGAAGCTCGACGTCATCACCGCCGGCCGGGCGGACGACACCTACGTCCGGCGGGTGCAGGATCTCGACTGGGAAGGCCTGTACGAACAGGGTTTCGGCGACTACCTCGAACAATGCCGGGAACAGTGGACGGCCGCCTACGACTACGTCCTCATCGACAGCCGAACGGGGATCTCCGACATCGGGGGTATCTGCACCGCCCAGCTTCCGGACCGGCTCGTCGTTCTCTTCACCGCGAACGTGCAGAGCATGAAGGGCGCTGTCGACATCGCCGCGCGTGCCAACGCCGCTCGCGACCGCATGCCCTACGACCGGCCGCAGTTGACCGTCCTCCCGGTGCTGTCCAGATTCGACGCCCGTGAGGAGTACGCGCGCTCGGAGGAGTGGCGGCGCATCTGTCTGGAAGAGACCAAGGACCTGTTTCGCAGCTGGCTCGATCGCGACGTCTCGCCCGACGTGATGTCGCGTCACCTGACGCTGCCTTACGTCTCGTTCTGGACCTTCGGCGAGCAGCTTCCGGTGATGACGGAGATCAGCCCGAGCACCGACCAGATCAGTTTCGCGCTGGAAACGGTCGCGGCGGTCGTCGCGCACGACTTCGACCGGACGGACCTGCTCGCCGAAAACCGGGACGCCTACGTCGCCGCCATCCGCGCGGAGAAACGCACGTTCACCTACGACGTCCGGGTCAGTACGACCAGAACGACGATGGATCTCGCCGACGACCTCAGGAAATACCTGATAGAGCTCGGCATCCGGCCGGTGCTGTCGTTGTCCGGAGAACGGTCGATGCTGGAAAAGACCGAGGACGACGCGAAGCATCTGTGCCTGATCGTCGACAGGGAAGTGAGCCGGTGGCAGTCGGCCGAGGTCGAGCTGTTCCTGCATCGCACCCTGGGGCAGGATCGCCGGGTCGTCCCGGTACTCACCGAGGGCACCTACGCGAACACGCTGCCGGGCTACGTCGGCAACCTGCGCTATCTCGAGTTCGGCCCGTCCCGCGGCCCGGTGGAGATCGCCCGGAACCTGGTGGACCAGCTCACCGGGACGACGGCGCTCGTCGAACCGGGTGAGCTCGACGTCGCCGGCGTGCTCCGGCAAGCCGCCCGCGCGCGACTGCGCCCGCTGATGTGGGGATTGGTGGACGAGATCGTCGCCGAACTCCAGGTCGCGATCGGCGCGGGGGAGCGGGAACGGGTCCAGGGCCTCGCCGAGGAGCTCATGTCGGCGACACGGGCCCGGGCGGCCGAAGTCGAGCAGAACCACCGCGCCGTGATCCCGCCCGGTACCCGCGCGGCGATCGACTGGGCGGTGCGGACCGCCGAGGCGCGGGTGACGCGCCACGGATTCAGCGGATTTCTCGATCAGTAACAACCAGGTACGGAAGGACCACGGATGACGGATCAATTGGGGCAGAAGCAGACCGCGGCGATGCTCGCGCTGATGGTGATCGCGCGTGAGGTGCCCAACCCGGAACTCCGGGAGATCGTGGGGTTCCCGCTCGACGGTGTGGATCGGACCAAGCTCAACAAGCTCGATCTGGTCGTCAGCGAGCGCAGCACCGTGCTCCGCGGCCGTCCCTACGTCCACGAGCTGACCGAGCGCGGCTGGGCTTGGTGCGAGGAAGAACTGAGCGTGGAGGAAGCGCCGTCGCCCCGGACCAGTCTGGGCAGCGCCTTGTACGTCCTGCTCAACGGACTCGGCAGACACCTCCGCAGGGAGAAGCTCCGGCTCGCCGACCTCTTCATGCCCGACGTCGAGCTGACGACCGAGGAGATCGAGACCCGGATCCGGATCGCCTACCGCAAGCTGTCCCGTACTCCCCGCGACTGGGTCGCACTTGTGGAGTTGAGGCCGATGCTCGGCGAAGCGTCCACTGTGGACGTCGATGCGGTGCTGAAGGAACTCAGCCGCTCGGGGCAGGCGCACTTGGTCCCGGAATCGAATCGCAAGGCGCTCACCGCCGCAGACCACGCCGCGGCGCTCCGCATCGGCGGTGAGGACAATCATCTGATCTCGATCGAGGCGCCGTGATGGATCAGCTGACCGCGCTCGCGGCCCTGCGCTTCGACTGGGCCGACACACCCGACCACGTATGGCGTGATTCGCCCTACCACGTCGACGGCCTGCACACCGGCGTCCTGACTCAGGTCAGCGCGGGGATCAGGGAAGCCGTCGCCAGTGACGGCCCGAGTCCTATAGGGCTGGTCCTCCAAGGGAAGAAGGGCGTCGGCAAGACACATCTGCTCGGCCTCGTCCGCAGGCAGGCGCACGAGGCCCGAGGCTACTTCTTCCTCAACGACCTCACGGCGGGCGACGCGTTCTGGGAGAACACCGCGGAGGCGATGCGCCGGGGACTTTCGCGACTCGACGGGTCCGGCGTTCCCCAGCTCACCAGCTTTCTTCGCAGAGTCTGCCTCCGCGCGAGTGTCGAGGACACGGTCACCAAGAAGATCCTGAACGGTCACGGCCTTTCGCGAGGCGATGTCGACTCGTTCGTCGACGCCCTGCGAACCCTCGATCGAGACGTCGCCAGAGAATGCGCTGATACAGCACGGGCTCTGGTGCTCTACGCGAACGAGGATCAGAACAAGAACTACGTCGGCGACGACTACCTCGGCGTGTTCCCGGAGTCGAAATCCGGGGACCGCCGCAAATGGGGGATCCGGTCGGATCCCAAATCCGCGGCGGTTCAGGTCAAGAACATGACGCGGCTGCTCGCGCTCACCGGCCCGATCGTGATCGCCGTCGACCAGCTCGACACTCTGGTAGCCCGTTCCACGGCCGTTTTCCAACAGGTGCGGAACAGCGACGAACAGGACCTGCTCGTCGCGCAGATCGCCGACGGATTGATGGGTCTGCGGGAGGTGACCAGGAGGACCATGACGGTGCTCGCCTGCCTGCCCAGCACGTGGGAGCTGATCAAGGAGAAGGCCACCGACACCGTCCCGGACCGCTTCCGTGAAGCCCTGATCCTCGGCCGCGTCACCGATGCCGAAGTCGGCAGGGCCTTGATCGAGAAACGGCTCGGCGTGGCCTACGAGGCGATGAAGTTCGTGCCGCCGCATCCCACCTGGCCGGTGTCGCCGTCCGCCTTCGAGGGGGACTGGGAGGAGATGTCGCCGCGGGACTTGCTGAAACGGGTCGGGGCGCATATCGACGCCTGCGTCCGCGCAGGCCGGGTCACCGAGTTGGCCACGTTCGGCGAGCACGTCGCGCATCAGGCCGTGGCACCCCGTCCGGTGGTGGCCGCCGACCGGTTCGCGGAACTGGACGCACGGTTCGAGGAACACCGCGCGACGGCGGATCCGGCGGCGCTGGTCGATCCGAAGAACGAAGACGACATGGTGCCCAGGCTGTTGTCGGCGGCGATCAGATGCTGGATCACCGAGGTCGGCGACGACAACCTGGAGTGGGTCTACGGCGCCCAGAGCGACCGGAACGAACTGCACGCTTGGCTCACCCGCACGGTGGACGAGGCGTCGGACCTGGAAGAGCACTGGGCGTTCCGTGCCATCGCGGCCCCGAACCCCATCGCCGCGCTGCACCGGTTCCGCAAGGCGCGGTCGGCGGCAGGGGTGCGCAAGGGCGCGGAGAATCGCCATCTCGTCCTGATCCGCAACCTGGCGTGGTCGAGAGGGGTCAAGACCCAAGCGGAGCTCAAGGCGTTCAAAAAGGAGGGTGGAAAGTCGCACGAACTGTCCGATGAGGACATCCGCACGTTCTGGGCGCTCGACAAGATGTTCGCCGAGGGAAGCCGGGAGTTCCACGAGTGGCTCGTCGACCGGCGCCCCGCCGGCCGGTCGGAACTGCTGTCGGCCATTCTTCCCGAGCCCGTTCTCCGGCCAGGACCCGGATCCGGTGAGGAGTCCTCGCCGCCCGCAGACGGGCAGATCACCCTCGGGACCGTGACGGGCAGCGGGGAACCGGTCAGGATCGAACTGGCCGCCTTGCGGAAACACGCCGCGGTCTTCGCGGGTTCCGGTTCCGGGAAAACGGTGCTGCTGCGGCGGATCGTGGAGGAGTGCGCGCTGCAGGGGGTTTCGGCGATCGTGCTGGACCCGAACAACGACCTCGCCCGGCTCGGCGACGCTTGGCCGGAGCAGCCCGAGGCGTGGGGGCCGGACGACGCTCAGCTCGCCAAGCGGTACCTGGCCGAGACCGACGTCGTCGTGTGGACGCCGGGACGGGCCGGTGGCAGGCCGCTCGCGTTCCAGCCGTTGCCCGATTTCGCGAGTGTCCTCGACGACGAGGACGAGTTCAACGCGGCCGTCGAGGTCGCGGTGGCCGCGCTCGCTCCCCAGGTGAAGCTGACCGGGAGCACGGCGAAGACCAGCGTCGGGCTCGCGGTGCTGCGGCAGGTCGTCGTGCACCACGCCTGTACCGGTTCCCGGAGCCTGCCGGAGCTGATCGGCGTGCTCGAAGACCTGCCCGACGGGGTGAGCACCTTGAACAACGGGAGGAAACTGGCGGCCGAGCTGGCCGAATTGCTGAAAGCCTCCATGGTCAACGACCCGCTCTTGGCGGGTGGTGGCGAGCCCGTCGACCCGGGGCTTCTGCTCGCTCCCGGGGAAGGCAAGCGAGCACGGGTCTCGGTCATCAGTTTCGTCGGGCTGCCTTCGGAAAAGCAGCGGCAGAACTTCGTCAACCAGCTCCAGATGGAGCTTTTCGCCTGGGCCAAGCGGAATCCGGCGGGTGACCGGCCGCTCGGCGCCCTCTTCGTCATGGACGAGGCGCAGATGCTCGCGGCCTCGGGCACGCTGACGGCGAGCACCCGCAGCACCATCGTTCTCGCCTCCCAGGCCCGGAAGTACGGCCTGGGGCTGCTGTTCGCCACGCAGGCACCGAAGGGCCTGCACAACCAGGTCGTCGGCAACGCGATGACGCAGTTCTTCGGCAGGCTCAACAGTCCGGCCCAGATCGCCGCGGCCAACGAGCTCGCCAGGGCCAAGGGCAGCCCCGTCGACGACATTTCGCGGCTGGAACGCGCCCAGTTCTACGTGTCGGGGGAGGCGTTCGGCTTCCAGCGGATCACCACTCCGTTGTGCCTCACCCACCATCCGGCCAGCCCGCTCACCGTCGAGGAGGTGCTCGCCCGCGCTCGCGACGAAGCCGAGTGAAACCGCAGCACGTACGCCCCGTCAACTTTGTTCGCAGGAAAGGATTTCGCACCATGGCAGGAATCTTCACCGTCCGTCCCGGTGACGGTCAGGACCGGATCCGGGGTCTCGACCGGAGTCTGGGTCAGGTGTTCGGAAAGGACCGGGTCCTCCGGTCCGGTGGCTCCGCGTCCGTCCTGGTGGTGCCGATCGGCGCCGAAGGCCTCGACGACCTCGAGGAGGAAGCCCGGCAGGAGATCGCCGAGGCCTTGCGGCTGGGGAAGAAGGTCGTCCCCGTGCTCGTCGAGGACGCCGACATGCCGGAGGAAAGCGAACTGCCGTCCGACCTCGCCGAATTCTCCCGTCTTCGCTACCGGCGGCTCGGTGGGCACACGACGGAGCAGGACATCGCGGGCCTGATCACCGAACTGATCCGGGTCGCCCCGGAACTGGGCATCGGTGTGGTCAAAGGGCTCGAAGACCTGCCGGAGTGGCTCGATTCCTGGCGGCACGAGACGCGTCCCGCGCTGCCCGGGACGCTCCCGGTGCTCGGCAGGGACCGGGAAGTGGACCGGTTGTGCGCGTGGTCGGACGCCGCGCCTTCGGTCCTCTCGGTGCACGCGGGCAGCCGGACCGAGGCGGCGGCGTTCGTGGCGACGGCGCTGGCGGCCTACCGGCCCGGTCTGCGAGCGGTCCGGGTGTCCAGCCAGGAAGGCTGGCGGCATTGCCGGAACCTGGACGCTCCTTTCGTCGCCGTGGTGGACGGTGCCGCGGTCGAGATGGTGGAGGGCGACACCGGCGGCGGCCATGTCGTCGTGGTGCGGAGCACGCCGGACCGGAACGGTGCCGATCTCCTGGTACTGCCCGGGATTCCCCGCGACGAGGCGGCCGAGGCGTTCGCCGCGGCCGGTGTCCCGCCCGCCGACGCGAACACCTACGCGGACCTCGCCCGGCGGAGTCTCGGCAGCCTGCGCCGCAAGCTCGCCGTCGCCGGTGATCTTCCGAAGTGGGTGAACCCGTTGGAGCGCGATCTCGCCGCGCCGCTCCTGCTGGTCGGCCGGTGGTCGGCGGGATCGCGGCACGATCTGGACGAGATCGCCGTGATCGCCGGGCGGGAGACCGAGGAGCTCACGCACTTCTTCGTCAGGTCCGAGGCGGGAGAAGACCCCTTCCTTGCCCGGTCGGGTGACCGGGTGCGGCTGGCGGATCCGCACGACGCCTGGGCGCTCCTCCACGGCCGCCTGAGCGCGCAGGATCTGCGGCGCTGGCACGAAGAGGCCGTCAAGGTGCTCACCGAGAGAGAGCCCGGACGGACGTGGTCGGCGGAGCTGAGGCACGGGCTGGCGCGGAGCGCGGCGCTGCTGGCCTCCGAGGGGGAGACGACGTTGTCCGGCGGCGTCACGGGCGCCGACCATGCCGCGCGGCTCGTCCGTGAACTGCTCGGGCGAGCCAACGATGACGCGGACGGGGTGCTTTGGCGGTCGCTCGCCGATGTGCTGCCCTTGCTCGCCGAAGCCGCTCCCCAAGAGTTCCTCGGTGCCGTCGATCGCGCGCTGACCTGCGACCCGTCGCCGCTGAGCGACACGTCCGACGGTCTCACGGCGGCGTTGGAAACGGTCAGCTGGTCCGACGACGCGTTGCCGATGGTCGTCTCGCTGATGGCCGAGCTGACGCGGCCGGGGCGGGGGACGGGCGATCAGCCGCTCGAATCGCTGATCACCCTCGTGCAGCCGTGGCGCCCGTATCTCGATCTGCCCGGCGGGCAGCGGACGGATCTGGTCAAGGCGATCGGCCGTCGCTCCCCGGAAGCGGGCTGGCGGCTGGCTCTCGCGCTGCTGCGCGGCCCGGGAGGACACCTTCTCGCGAGTCCGCGGCGGCCCCAGGTCCGGCTCGAATGGACGATCCCGGCACCGCCGGTGGCCGTCGACGGCGGGCCGGAATTCGGGGACGGGCTGGTCACCTCGGCGCTGGCCGCGCTGGGGGAGCGGCCTCACCGGTGGTGCGAGTTCTTCGAGCAGCTGCCCGAGCTGAACACCGCACAGTGGGACCGCGTGGTGGAGGCCCTCACGAGGCTGGACACCGACAGGCTCACGGGGGACGAACGTCTCCGCCTGTGGGACCGGCTCACCGGCTTGACCGCCGAGCATCGTCACTACGCGGGCGCCGGCTGGACGCTGCCGGAAGAACTGCTGCAATGGCTGGAATCCTGCGCCGAGATGATCGAGCCCGTGGTCAATCCGGGGCGGCACGGCCTGTTGTTCGGCCGGAATCCGTATCTGGACGGCGGCGACTCCCTCGATCCGGAGGAGCGTGAAGCCGAGATCGATCGCCTTCGCCGCGACGCCGTCGGCGGCGTCCTGCGCGAGCATGGTGCCGCAGGGCTGAGCGCCCTCGCCGCCGAGAGCACCCGGCCCAGGCTGGTCGGAGTCGTCGCGGCGGAGGTGGCCGCGGACGACCTGCAGGAAGACGCGCTCGCGGAACTGGGCCGCGAGGACTGGGCGTCCGGCTGGGCGGGCGAAATGGCGCGGTCGCAGGGCGAGGAATGGCGGCAGGAGGTCGCGACGCAGCTCAAGGGACAGGACAGGCTGGTCGACTTCCTCCTGGCGATGCCCGTGGAGCACGCGCTGGCGCTCTTCGATTCCGCCGACGAGGCTGTCCTCGAAAGCTTCTGGGCGCACGTCGGCCCGTGGCCGCTTCCCGAGGGGCAGGAGTCGTCCTTCGTCACGCAGCTCGCGCGGCGGCGGCCGTGGACCGCGGTCAGGGCGCTCGCACTGGGCGTATGCGCGGCCGAACCGCCGCCGCTGCCCGCGTCCCTGGTCGAAGAGGTGCTGCTCCAGGCGTCCGCCGGCGGTGTCGAGCAGCCCGATCGCAAGGCCGTCGTGGGGGTGGGCCCGCTGCTGGACCACCTGGTCGAGGCCGGGGGATCGGACGTCGGGGTCGCGCGGCTGGAGCTGCGGTTCCACGCGGCGCTCAAACACCGCCGGAACCCCCGGAGCCTCCAGCGGATTCTCGCCGAGGACCCCGGCGCGTTCGCCGAGCTCTGCACCCGGATCCATCCCGGGGACGACGACACCCCGAGTGTGGAACTGGTCAACGCGTGGCTCGTGATCTTCGAGACGCGCACCATGCCGGGTGGTACCGCCTCCGGCCTCGACGGCGCCGCGCTCAAAGCCTGGGTTTCGCGCGCCCGCGCCGAGTTCGCCGAGCGTGGCCGGGCCGAGTTCGGTGACCGGGCGATCGGCACCGTGCTGGCGAGCGGATCACCCGTGCCGGACGGTGGCTGGCCGCCGGAGCCGGTCCGGGACGTCCTCGACGTCGCCGACGGCGGGCACCTGCGGGAAGGCTTCGCCCTCGGCCTGACCGTGCAGGACGGCGACTCGCGGGAGCTCGCGGAGCGTCATCGTGGCTGGGCCCGGCGGATCAACGTCGGCTGGCCGCGCGTCGCCACGCTCCTGCGTGAGCACGCCGATGACCTGACCCGGCGCGGATAGCGGCCGACATGGCCCGTGTGGAGGGGCCGAACGGCTCCTCCACACGGAGCGCCTCGTAGGCTGAAAGCCACACGTGGTGGACGGGAGGCCAAGGTGACCGGGACGACGGCCGAGGTGATGGCCGAACTGGCCGCCCTCGAGGATCCGCGCGCACGCCAGGTGAACGAGAAGCACGGTGACGACCACGGGGTCAACCTCGGCAAGCTGCGTGCGCTCGCGAAGCGACTGAAAACCCAGCAGGAGCTCGCGCGTGAGCTCTGGGAAACGGACGACACCGCGGCGAAACTGCTCGCGCTCCTGATCTGCCGTCCGAAGGCGTTCGAGCCGGGCGAGCTGGACCGCATGGTGCGCGAGGCGCGTACCCCGAAGGTGCACGACTGGCTCGTGAACTACGTGGTCAAGAAGAACCCGCACGCCGAAGAGCTGCGCCTGGCCTGGTCGGCCGATCCGGATCCCGTGGTCGCCAGTGCCGGCTGGGCGCTGACCACCGAACGCGTGGCGAAGCAGCCCGAGGGCCTGGACCTCACCCGACTGCTCGACGTCATCGAAGCGGAGCTGAAGACCGCGCCGGATCGGCTGCAGTGGGCGATGAACCATTGCCTGGCGCAGATCGGGATCGAGCACGCGGAACACCGTGCCCGGGCGATCGGCATCGGGGAGCGCCTGCAGGTGCTCAAGGACTACCCGACCCCGCCGAACTGCACGTCACCGTTCGCGCCCGTCTGGATCGCCGAAATGGTGCGACGCCGGCAAGAATGAGCTTCAGCCGAGCGCGTCCGCCTTGATCGCCTCGAACTGCGCGCCCATGCGCGCCGCGAGTGCCTCCGCCGCCCGCAACGGCCGGACCATCACCTTGAAGTCGGTGATCTTGCCGTCTTCGTCGAAGGTCAGGAGGTCGCACCCGTTGATCTGAAGCCCGTCGACAGTCGCCTCGAACTCGTACACATGGTGGGCGCCGTCGTGGATCTCGCGGACGTAGCTGAAGTCCTCGAACACGCGCAGGACCCCGCGCAGGATCGCCGCGGTGATGGCCTTTCCCTGGTAGGGCTTGAAAGCCACCGGGCTGGTGAAGACCACGTCGTCGGCGAGCATCGCCTCGATCGCGGCGGCGTCCTTCGCTTCGACTGCCTGACGGAACGTGGGCATGACGATCTCCTCATAGTCAATTTGTTGAGTAGACGTCGCCGAGCGTAGGCGATCGTCTCGCACCTGTCCATCAAAGTGACTAATCAACTTTGCGACTAATCCAGCCGGTGGTTATCATTGCTCCATGGCGTTGCGGAACGCGATCCTCGCGATGCTCTTGGATGGCGAGTCCTCGGGCTACGACCTGGCGAAGGGCTTCAACGCCTCGGTCGCCAACTTCTGGACCGCGACACCCCAGCAGCTCTACCGGGAGCTGGACAAGATGGAGTCGCAGGGCCTCGTGGCGGCCAGGGTCGTCGAACAGGAGCGGCGGCCGAACAAACGGCTCTTCTCCTTGACCGACACCGGCGCGACCGAACTCGCCGAATTCACCACGCGCGCACCGAAGCCGACCGCGATCCGCGACGAGCTGCTGGTGCAGATCCAGGCTGTCGAGGCAGGCGACGACGAGCGGATCCGGCGCGCTGTCGCGGACAGGATGGTCACCGCCGAAACGAAACTCAAACGCTTCGAACGTCTCCGGGACCGCCTGCTCGGCGAGTCCGCCGAGGCGGAGTTCCTCGCGACCGCGCCCCGCGTCGGCCCCTACCTGACCCTCGCCCGCGGGATCGCGTTCGAACAGGAGAACATCCGTTGGGGCGAACAGGTTCTCGCGGTGCTCGACCGGCGGGCGGCCGCGGGCCTCGGAGGTGATCGGCTTGGCTGAGCGGGAAAAGGGCCCGGTGTTCCGTCAGGTGGTGCTGGACTGCGTCGACGTCCGCGCTCTCGCGGAGTTCTACCGGCGCCTGCTGGTGTGGGACTACCGTCCGGGTGACGAACCGCCTCGGCCCGGTGCCGAGGACAAGGACTGGCTGGTGCTGAGAAACCCGGACGGCGGGGCGCAGCTTGCCTTTCAGCAGGTCGATCGGCTGGAAGAAGCGAGCTGGCCGGACCCTGGACCGGTGCCTCAGCAGCTGCACCTTGACCTGACCGTGGACTCGGTCGAGGAGCTTGAGGCGCAGCACGCCCGGGTTCTTGAGCTCGGTGGGCGGCTTCGGTCTGACCGCAGCGACGATCCCGAAGAGCCACTGCGTGTCTACGCGGATCCGGCGGGGCATCCTTTCTGCATCTTCGTCGCCTGAGGGCTCTTGGGCCGAAAGCCAAAGGTGGGTGCCGGCCTCGGATAGAGCGGAAGATTCTTCGTAACGCGCCTCCCCGCCAGGCCGAACCAGGCGAGGGGGTCGTGAGTGGCGTTTCGTGTCAGGACCAAAGGTGTCTCAGGTGCCTACTGCCGGGCTTCGCGTGACCGGCGGGACGGCACGCGTGATCAGCGGGACGACACGCGGTGAGACTCGGCGTGGCCGGGTGTCGTCCGTCCAGTCACGCGTGTCGTCCACTCGGTCACGCGAAAGTACCGGCTCGGCTCGCTTGGCTCGTGAGTGGCGTTTCGGGTTCTATTGAGGGGTAAGGCAAAGGTGTCGGGTCGACGAGGGCGCGAGTTGTCACTCAGGGTGAGGGGTGTGTGGAAATAGGGACGCTCGACGTCCCTATTTCCACACGCCCTCCCTGTCCGACTGTCGTGACCGGTCCGGTCACGACAGGACTGTGTGGATTTCTGGTCATCCAACGCACCAAAATCCACACAGTCGACGCCACAGGCCCGGTGTCGCGCAGAGTCACCGACACCGTCCACAAACACGCCAGGTTTGCCTTACCCCTCAATAGAACCCGAAACCCCACTCACGACCATCCCGGGACCGACACCTCGCCGCCACATTGGTGTCGCGAAAGCCACTTTCGCGACACTAGACGTCCCGAAAGTGGCTTTCGCGACACCCGAAGCTGACACGCGGGCCAGCGCCGAACCCGATACGTTCGGCTGCCCTCAGGCGCGGCAGAGCAACGCGTCGGGAGTGCGATTCGAGCCGACGCGGCCGGTGTACGCGACACCGGCGACGTATTCGCCCGGAGCGCATTGACCCTTGTAGTGGCCCGACGCGAAGTCGCCGCCGGGTGTCCCGGATGGCCGGTTGTCGCCGCGGTCGAACCAGACCGTCCGGCCGGTGCGGCCCAGCGGAGTGGCGGATTTGCCGCACAGCAAGGCGGAGAACGCCGCGCCGGTGACGCTGTAGCCGACGGCGGCGTGGTCGGGCGGGCATTGCACCTTGGTGTAGCCGGACGCCCAGTCAGTGTCCACATAGGTCTCTCCGCGCACCACCGTGTACGCCGCCGGAACAGCGAGCGTGCCGGTGCACAGCCCCCGGTTCCCGGTGTGGGAAAGGCCGGTGAGCCGCTGACCATCGGGGCAGACACCCTTGCGCGCGCCCGGATTCCAGTCCGCCATCGCGCGGACCGCACGGGAAGCCTGAAGATCGGCGTAGTCGAGGTTGAGCATCGACCAGCGTTCGGCCATCGGGATCTGGCCGGTGCGCGACGGCGAGTTCACCAGCCGTCGCCAAGCCGGTCCACGCCAATCGGTGCCGTCGAGCACGTCGACGCGCCGGCCCGCGGTGTCCCAGGAGAGCAAGGACCAGCCGTTGCCCCCACCGCCGTTGTGGAAACCGACCGCGGGCCAGTAGGCGAAATCGGTGTCGTTCTCGGCGAGATAGCCGACGAAGTTCTCGAACCAGGCGCGGCTCGCCGGATCGGTGGTGTGGCCGCCTTCGCCGAACTCGCTGATCCAGAGCGGCGCGGTGTAGTGCTTGCCGGTCTCCGCCGAGACGAAGAACGCTTGCCGGTAAAGGACATCGCGGAGTTCCTGGGGTGACAGGTCCCGGTAGCGCGGGTCGTGGGTCTCGCCGGTGCCTGTCGCCCCGGAATGGTTCGGACCGGTGTAGCCGTAGAAGTGCGCGGCGTAGACTAGTTTCCCGGAGTCCACGAGGGTGTGCGACAGCGTGCGGGCCGGCTCCAGCGTGGGCCTCCCGTGGGGAAGGCCGTCCATGGGCAGCCCGGTCCAGTTGATGCCTTCGACGATGATCAGCAGGTCGGGATTGGCTTCGGTCTGGATGCGCTCGGCCACCCGCTGGCTCGCGCGCTGCCAGTCCGTGCCGTTGCCCCAGCCCCAGTTGGGATCGTCGAAGACGTTGCGGCGGACCTCGTTGTACAGGTCGGCGCCGACCACCCGCTTGTTCGCGGCGTAACGGCGGACCATGAACAGCCAGTCGTCCTGCCAGCGCTGCTCGGTCTGCGCGGTGTTCCAGCGCTCGTTGCCGTCGAGACCGCAGCACCAGCGCGAGGTCGTGGTGTGGTTGTTGAGGATCACCGCGAACCCGCGTGCGGTCAGCCGTGTGACGACCCGGTCGTAGACCTGCAGCGGGGTCAGGCCACGCAGATCCGGATTCGCCGACAGGGCGGGAACCGGTGCGGTGTCATGGATCATGGCGTTCGAGAAGGGCAGCCGGACGCTGTTCAGGCCCAGCTCCGCCAGTCCGTCGATGACGGTGTCGATCGAGACCCGGTCCAGCCCGAGCGGCGTCTGGTAGGCGATCTCACCCGCGTGGTGGGTGGCCGGATCGTTCACGTCGCCCGACCCGGTCCACGTACCGCTCGCGCCGTGCCAGTTGGCGGCCTTCAGCTTGAACCGGTCGCCCGCCGCGTCGACGATATAGCGGCCGCGCGTGCTGAGCGGTGCGACCCAGGCCGGCGGATCCGCCTCGGTGCGGGCGGCCGCGAGCGGGGGAGGGGGAACCACGACGCCGACCGTGACCAGCGCCGCGAGCAGCACACTCTTGATCCTCACCCGCCGGAGGCTAGCCATTCGCACCGTCGGTTGTATACGGACGTTCGGGTTCACTGTTGGTAGCTTCCCGTCATGACCACAGCGCTGATCATCGGTGACCTCCAGCGAGGCATCACGGGCGGCTACCCGTTCGTCAGGCAAGTCCTGCCGCCGCTCACCACACTGCTTCCCCGTGCCCGCGCGGCCGGTGTGCTCGTCGTGTTCGTGCACTTCGCGCTGCGGGGCAACGGATCCGACCTGCCGCCGGGCAACGCCTTGGTCAAGACGTTCCACGAGTCCGGGGACACCTTCCACGAGGGCTCGGCCGGAACCGAGATCGATCTGCCCGTCGCCGACGAGGACGTGGTCGTGCTGAAACGCCGCGCCAGCGCGTTCGCGGGCACGGATCTCGACCTGGTGCTCCGCGCCCAGGGTGTCGGCACGGTCGCGATCGCCGGGGTCGCGACCAGCGCGATGGTGGCCGCGACGTCCTACGACGCGGCGGACCGCGGGTACCACGTGACCGTGCTGCGCGACGGGTGCGCCGACGGAGATCAAGCGATGCACGACTTCTTCGTGGACAAGGTCTTCCCGAGCCGGGGGTTCGAGGTCGTGTCCTGTGCGGACTGGTCGTGACGGACCGGTCCGAGCGGCTAGGGTGATCCGATGACGTCGGTCAAGCAGGTCCAGATCACCTTCGATTGCGCGAAACCCGAGCGTGTCGCCCGTTTCTGGTGCGAGGTGCTGGGATACGTCGTGCCGCCGCCACCGGAGGGGTTCGCCACCTGGGACGACTACACCGGTTCGCTGCCGCCGGAGAAGCAGGACGCGGGTTTCGTCTGCGGTGATCCCACCGGGGTGGGCCCGAGGCTGTACTTCCAGCGTGTTCCCGAAGGCAAGGTCGCCAAGAACCGGGTGCATCTCGACGTGCGCGTCGGCACCGGGCTCGTGGGCGAAGAGCGTCTCGCCAAACTCGAGGCCGAGTGCACCCGCCTGGTCGCGCTCGGCGCTGTTCGTGATCGAGTCCTGCTCGCCGACGAGGAAAACGAGTCGTGCATCAACATGCGGGACATCGAGGGCAACGAGTTCTGCCTCGACTGACGCTCTTTTGGTCACTCAGTCAGTCACTCAGTCGGCTGACCGCCATTCGTGGGATCGATTCGCAACCGTTGCAAAACTCAGGTATCGTCTTGCCTGCTCACGAATCGAAAACGACCGCCTGGAAATCGTGGGTGACGTCCCGTTTCGTCACCCCTGCGGGCCCGGCCACCCTCCCCCTCGTGCCGGGTTCCGTGAGCCCGGCGGCGCCCGGCGGAATCCGGCCCCTCCCGGTCGTTCCGAGGCGCCGCCGGGTACTCATCCGCGTGTACGTCACCGGATGCCCGCCGTGAAGGGGACACGCGCACCGGCCTCGTCGCGGCCGTGGGAGCGTCGTGTGATCTCGTAAGCTGTCCGCGGTGTGCACCCGTACGGGGGAGGACTACACCTGAATTCGCGAGGTGTCGATGGACGTCGATGAGGTGAGCGCGGGCTCTTGGACCCCGGGCATGGTCGCCGAGGAATTGGGTATCTCGCCGGTGACCCTCCGGACCTGGGCTTCCCGCTACGGCGTCGGTCCCTCGCTGCGGCCGGACGGGCGTCATCGCCGCTACTCCGACTCGGATCTCCGCAAGCTCCAGTACATGCAGCGGCTGATCGGTCGTGGGATCCGGCCGCGTGAGGCGGCGGCCGCCGTGTTCTCCGGCGCGGACGACGTGGTCCCCGAGGTCTCCCTCGACAGGCGGGTCGGCGAACTCGAACGGGCCTCTGAGGGCCTCGAATTCACCACCATCGCCGCTCTCCTGGACGAAACGCTCGACACGATGGGCGCGGCCAGGATGTGGACCGACGTCCTGTTGCCGATCCTGCGCAACCTCGGCGGCCGCTGGCTCCGCAACGATGTGTGCTTCGAGTCCGAGTGGGCGCTCACCAGCGAAGTGTCCTACGCGCTCCAGCGCTATGTCGCCCGGTTCGCCTACACGCCGTCGGACCGCCGCGTGCTCATCGCCTGCTGCCCCGAAGAACGCCACAGCCTGCCTGTCGAAATCCTGCGCGCGTCGATGGCGGAGGTCGGCATCCCCGCCGTCTATCTCGGTCACATGGTGCCGGCGGAGACCACGACCGGGATGGTCGCCAAACTCGAACCGGTCCTGGTCGTGCTGTGGTCGATGTCCCCGACGACCGTCGACAACGTGCTGCGCCAGCGCCTCCAGCGCCGCGGTTTCGAGGTCGCCGTCGCGGGTCCGGGGTGGGAGGGGCTCAACGTCCGCGGCGCGCCCTGGGTCAACGATCTGGCCGAGGCGCTGGATCTCGCCGCCGAGCGGATCAAGGTCTGAGCACCTACGATCGCATCGATTGCGAATCGAAAGGGCAGGCCTGGATATGCGACGCGTCGGCGGCACCGAACCGCTGTGGCTGTTCGGCGATCAGCTGGGACCGCACTTCCACGGCACGGCCGGGAACCGGGACCGCGAGGTCCTGCTGATCCGCTCGGCCGCGGCCTTCGCGCGACGCCCGTTCCACCGGCAGAAGATCCACCTGGTCGAAGCCGGGATCCGGCGGCTCGCCGCGGATCTGGGTGACCGGGCCCGGATCATCGACGCGCCGACCTACACGGACGCGCTGCGCCGGTTCGGGAGGCCTGTCGTGGTACACGAACCCGGCTCGCACGCCGCCGACGCCCTCGTGCGGCGCCTGCGGGAACAGGGCCTGGTCGCGGAAGTGCTGCCGACGCCGGGGTTCGTCCGGTCCAAAGAGGACTTCGCGACGTGGGCGGCGGACCGGCAGCGGTTCGTGATGGAGGACTTCTACCGCGATCAGCGCCGCCGGTTCGGTGTCCTGCTCGAACCGGACGGCGGCGCGGCGGGCGGGAAATGGAACTTCGACCACGACAACCGGCGTCCCCCGCCGGGGCGTTCGACGTTGCCGGTTCCCGCGCCCTGGTTCCCGACCGAGGACGCCGTGGACGAGCAGGTGCGCGCCGACCTCGACAGGGCGGAACGGGACGGCGAGATCCATCCCGTGGGTGTGGACGGCCCGCGCCGGTTCGCCGTCGGCCAGGCCGAAGCGGAGGAGGCGCTGGAGCGGTTCCTCGACCACCGGCTGGCGACCTTCGGGCCGCACCAGGACGCCATGCTCAGCGCCGACTGGGCGATGTCGCACGCGCTGCTGTCGGTGCCGCTGAACCTCGGGCTCCTCGACCCGCTCGACGTCATCCGGCGCGCCGAGGAACGGCATTGGTCCGGCGCCGCGCCGGTGGCGAGCGTCGAAGGCTTCGTCCGGCAGATCCTCGGCTGGCGGGAGTGGATCTGGCACCTCTACTGGCATCTGGGGCCGGACTACCTGAAGAAGAACGAACTCCACGCCCATCGGAAGCTGCCCCGGTGGTGGCGGGAACTCGACGCCGACTCGGTCGAGGCGGCCTGCCTCCGCACCGCGCTCGCCGGTGTGCGGGACCGCGGCTATGCCCACCACATCGAACGGCTCATGGTGCTGGGCAACCACGCCCTGCAGCGCGGCTACGACCCGGCCGAGCTCACCGGCTGGTTCGCCACCGCGTTCGTCGACGGTTTCCCGTGGGTCATGCCCGCCAACGTCGTCGGGATGAGTCAATACGCGGACGGCGGGATCGTCGGCACCAAGCCTTACGCGGCGGGCGGTGCCTACATCGACCGCATGAGCGACCACTGTGGCGGGTGTACCTACCACCCGAAGAAACGAGTGGGCGCCGACGCCTGCCCGTTCACCGCGGGCTATTGGGCCTTCCTCGACCGCAACGCGGATCGTCTGCGGGGCAATCCTCGGATGCGCCAGCCCTTGAACGGCCTGGGCAGGCTGGCCGACCTTCCCGACGTCGTGGCGCGGGAAAGCCGGCGCGACCGGTTTTGACGCCCTGTCCACGGTCCGGCTGCCGTCGTCGACAGTGGACCACGCGGTGAGAGAGATCCTGCGCACCGGCGGCCCGGAGATCATGGAGCGCGAAGACCTCCTGGCTTTGGCGAGAGAGATCTGTCCTGAGCTCTTCGACCGGAATGGGCGGGCGGCCCGCTTTTGACAAATGCCTGTATGCGCGGCTTCGTGGAGGGGTCGTTAGTGGCGTTTCGGGTTATTGAGAGGTAAGCCAAATCCACACAGTCCCGCATGACAGGTCCAGTCACGACAAGGTGTGTGGAAATAGGGACAGTGAACGTCCCTATTTCCACACACCCGTCACCCTCAGCGACACCCCGCCTTCACGGACTGCCACCGCCAGGACGCCTTTGCCCTTACCCCGCAAATCCGTTGGACGGATCCTGAAGCCGGAACGCGTCATCCCGTCCTGCCCAGCCACTCCGCGATGTCGTCGATGACCGCGGGGTCGACATGGGCCGGTTCCGCGTAGTCGGCCGGTGTGGAGGGACCCGTGCCGGGGAAGAAGAGGTGGTCGTCGGCGGCGTGGACGCGGATCGTGACGTCCGGGCGGTCGGCGAGGCCCGTTTGCCAGCGCGACAGGTCGTCCTCGACGGTCACTTGATAGTCGCGACCGCCCTGAAGGATGAGCATGGGTTTGTCCAGCCCCGCCGCGGCCTGGACCGGGTCGTAGCCGCGCTGATCGAGCCAATACGACGCGGAGAAGCCGAAAGGCAGGTCCGCGGCCGGAGTGGCGGGGGAGAGGCCGGGGCTGTCGACGTTCGCCGCCTGCCGGGTGAACAGGTCGACGGTGTCCTGGCCCAGCAGTCCGGGCACCGCGGTCATCAGGTGGCGGGCGACCCGGATCGCGGCGTGGTGCATCGGCTGGGTGTCGCCCGCCAGGATGAGCAATCCCGCGACGGCGGGCTCGGCGAGCGCGACCCGCGGCGCGACCTTGCCGCCCATGCTGTGACCGAGTACGAAGACTCGCTTCGGGTCCACAGTGGACTCTTGCTGCAGGAGGCGGACCGCGGCCGTGGCGTGCGGCACGTATTCGTCGGACATGGTGAAGCCGGGAGCGCTCGCCGTTTCGGGGCGGCTGTGGGTGATCTTGTCGAAACGCAGCACCGCTACGCCTCGGTGGGCGAGACCCCAGGCGAGGTCTTTGAGCGGTTTGTTCGGCCCGCTGGTCTCGTCACGGTCGAACGGCCCGCCGCCGGGCAGCAGGACCACGGCGGGCCGAGTACCGGGTCCCGCCGGCCGTGTCAGGGTCCCCGTCACGGCTGACGAACCGGCGTCGAGCGTGACCTCGTGTTCGGTGAACGTCGCCGGGTCCGCGTAGGACGGCTGTGTCCATGCCGCGCTCGCCGGGGGCGCGAGCTGCAGGCCCTGCAGCAAGCCCTCCTCGTCGACCGACATGAGCACCGTGAGGTCGCCGCGTTCGCAGTGCACGGGAACGCCGACCCGGACGAGACCCGCGGCGGCGGGCTCGGCGACCGGGTCCCCGAGGCCGGTGACGGTGCCGCGCTTGGCGGTTTCGGCCGTCCACGCGGCCCGCAGCGCGTCAGCCCGGACGACAGCGCGCAACGGTGGCGCGAA
Source organism: Amycolatopsis sp. NPDC102522 (assembly GCF_055584485.1). NCBI lineage: Bacteria > Bacillati > Actinomycetota > Actinomycetes > Pseudonocardiales > Pseudonocardiaceae > Amycolatopsis > Amycolatopsis sp. NPDC102522. The sequence continues at coordinate 82,471 of NZ_JBVJLY010000029.1, forward strand.
GTGCGCCTCGACCTCGTCGAAGTGTCCCTCTCGCAGCATCTCGGCGATGGCCGCCGCGGTGGCGGCAGGAGTCGGCCCCAGGTTCATCTCGAGTACCTTTCGCATGTTTTGCGAAAGGTAGCACATCATGAGACTGTCGGGTGGTGAACGCGTTGGAACTCCTGGCCCATCCGGTTCGCCTGCGCCTGGTGCACGCGCTGCGCGGGGAGCGGGTGCTCACCACGGCCCAGCTCTGCGCGCGCGTCCCCGATGCCTCGAAGGCGATGGTCTATCGGCATGTCGAACTCCTCGAAACGGGTGGCGTCCTGGAAGTGGCGGAGGAACGGCGGGTGCGCGGCGCCGTCGAACGGGGTTACCGGCTCCGCCAGGATCGCGCGGCCATCGATCCCGACGCCGTCGCGTCGGCGTCCACAGAGGACTTCAGGCGTAGCTTCGCCGTCGCTTTGGCCGCGCTGGTCGCCGAGTTCAACGCCTACCTGGACCGGGACGGGGCCGATCCGGTCGCGGACCTGGTGGGGTACCGCCAGCACGCCGTCTGGCTCTCTCGCGAGGAACTTCTCGAGATGATCGGCGCGATGCAAAAGGCCATCATTCCCGTGCTGTCCAACGAGCCCAGGCCGGATCGCGCCCAGTACCTGCTGAGCCCGATCCAGTTCCCGATCGAGGACCCGGGTCAGGCGTGATCGTCAGGCGTCGCGAATGCTGAAGGTCGTGACACAGAAACCGCCGTCCTCCTCGCGATCCGCGATCACGGTGCCCTTGGCGGACCGGCCTTCGACGGTTCCGGCGACGTCGGCCAGGACGAATTTGGAGGTCCCGCTGGTCCTGGTGATCGCGACGCGGGAACCCGGAGGGAGGAGGGAATCGATCTTGTCGTCCATGAACCTCTTCTGCTCTTCGCAGGCCACCGCGATCGCCCCGGCCTTGTCGTGCCCGGCGATCTTGGTGAGGAAGTCCGTGATCACCTGAACGCCTTTCTCCGGCGCCTGCGGGCGCCTGGTGACGGTGACCCTCGGCCTTGTCGCCCGGCTGATCGTCGTGCTGGTCGGGCTGCTCGTGGGGCTGGACGTCGGTACCGGACTGGAGGACGGGGCGGGCAGGGGGATGCTGTCGCCCTTGCCGAGCAAGAACCCGGGAGCGGCGAAACCGGTGATGCAGAAGGCGACGAAGACGATCACGGCGATCAAGATCCCGACGGCCGTGCCGGGCTTGACGGTCGACGGCCGTGCCGGTGTGTTCTGCTGGTCGGGGTAGTCCATCGGAGTCACCTTCCGTGCGGGAGCTGAATTGGCGATCCGACGGTGCTTTCCCGGTGTGGGTTCCGACCTTTCGGTGATCTTACGGCGACCCGGATTCTGTTTCCCGGCAGGGAAAAGCGTGCATCGGGAAAAGTGTCGGTGGTCGGTGTCACACTCCCGGCATGACGAACGAGGTGCGGCTCAGGGCCGTCGAGCAGGCCGATCTCGACGTGTTCTTCGAGCAGGAGCAGGACCCGGAGGCCACCAGCCGCTCCGCGTTCCCCCCCGCGTGACCGTGAGCGGTTCATGAAGCATTGGAAGGACAGGGTGCTCGGCGATCCGACGGTGACCGTGCGCACCGTTCTGGTCGGCGGCAGGGTCGCAGGCAACGTGGTGGCCTGGCCGCAGGACGGCAGGCATTGGGTGGGTTATTGGTACGGCAGGGATTTCTGGGGAGGAGGTGTCGGATCGCGAGGGCTCGCGCTGTTCCTCGACGAGATGCCGGTACGGCCGTTGTGCTGCTCGTGCTCGACCAGTGACCACCGTCGTCCCGGCCGCGAGGGCGCGACCGGGACAACGGGAGGTGACGGCTCAGCAGGGGCGCAACAGCCAGCAGAGCCGGTAGTTCGCCTGGTAGGTCGTGGACGTGCCCGGCGCGACGATGTTCTGTGTCCGCGCGCCGCCGTGCGCCCAGTCGGTGAAGGCGTACTTCAGGTTGAGCGGTGGCAGGTTCTGCGGGCTGTCCGCGCTGATCGAGTTGATGGATCCGGCGATCACCGTCCGGGAGAACGGGGTGCGCTGCTGGGTCCCGCCGACGGTGAGCAGCGCCTGACCGGGGTTGGAGGCGAAGCTCAGCGACACCGTCTTCGGCTGGAGATCGACGGTCTTGCTGCCGGTGCGCCCGCTCGAATCGGTCGCCGTGAGGGTCAGCTGCAGATAGGACGGGTACTCGTGGTCCGGTGCGACGAACGAGCCGGACGCGACGCCGGGGAAGTCCTGGACGTTGTGCGTATGGCAGGTGCCGTTGGCCGCGCAGTGCCGGATCGCGAGCCGCCAGGACAGCGCCGACGCCGGGAGTTCGCCGTCCTGGGCGTCGACGGCGCGGCCGGAGAACGGCACGGTCTGACCGACCGACCAGGTCAGCGTGCCTGCCGGGCTGTCGATGACCGGCACCGGGTCGAGGCCCTCCGGATTCCCGATGGTCACCCGCACCGTCGTGGTCGCGCTCGCGCCGTGGGAGTCCGTCACCCGCAGTCCGACGTCGACGGCGGCGGCCGCGGTGTAGGTCCAGGCCGGGTCGGGTGCCGCCGAGTCGTCGTAGGCGCCGTCACCGTCGAGATCCCAGGCGTAGGACAGGGTGTCCCCGGTGTCCGGGTCGGTGGAGCCGGTGCCGTCGAACCGGACCGCCAGCGGTGCCGGGCCGTTCGCCGGATTCGCCGTGGCCACCGCGGTCGGCGGCCGGTTGGTGCCACCGGGATGGCTCACGCGCCGGAGTTCGCCGCTGCCCAGCGCGACGTAGAACAGGTCGCCGCCCGGCCCGGTGAGCACCTGCACCGGCGTGTTGACGCCGGTCACGAAAGGCACCAGGCGGCTCGCGCTCGGCAGGCCGTCGACGGTCCGCATCGCCCAGATGCAGCCTCGGGACGAGTCGGAGAAGAACAGCGCGCCGGAGTACTCGGCGGGGTAGTTGCTGCCGGACTCGAAGGCGATGCCGCTGATCGACGAGCCGCCGGTGGGGCACGGGTCGCTCGCCACCACCTTGGCGCGGTGGTTGTAGGCGTAGTACGGCGGGGTGTGCCCGCCGGAGCTGTACAAGGACTCGCACAGGTCGAGGTTCGCGCCGTCGTACCCGGCCTGTCTGGCGTTGCCCTCGTAACAGGGCCAGCCGAAGTTCTCGGCCACGCCGTCGCCGACGTCGGCGACGCGGTTGATCTCCTCCCAGGTGTCCCAGCCGACGTCGCCCGCCCAGAGCTCACCGGTGCCCGGCCGGAAACCGAACCGGAACTGGTTCCGCGCGCCGTAGGCGATCACGCGCCGGGCGTTGGCGTCGGCGCTACCCGCGAAGGGATTGCCGGGTAAGCCTTCGCCGGTGTCCGGGTCGAGGCGCAGCAGTGTGCCGTTGAGCAGGACGGGCTCCCCGGCTGGGCGACGTGGTGACTGCGAGCGCAGCGCGCCGCCCTCGGCCGTCGGCGGCGCGAGGTTCGTCCCGGCAGGTGAGGGCGGGTCGGCGCAGGGGTTCTCGACCTGGCCGTAGTCGGCGAAGTTGAAGCTGGCGCCGTCGCCGCCGCCCGCGTACAGGGCGCCGTCCGGCCCGAAGGCGAGAGCGCCGATCGAGTGGCTGGGGAACTGCTGGCACCAGCCCGTGACCAGCGGCTTCTCGCTGACCGCGGTCCCGGCCGGGCCCATGGTCAGCTGGGAGACGCGGCCGGTGACCACGCAGCCCTTGGCAGTCGCACCCGGAGGGGTCGGGCAGGTGTCACCCCATCGCGGCGAGGTGCCGCCGGGCACCGCGTCGAGGGTGTAGGAGACGTAAACGTAAGGCCTGGCAGGGAAAGCGGGGTCGACGGCCAGCCCGAGCAGGCCGCGGTCCCAGAAGTCCTGCGTCTGCGGGCGCAGGTCGGCGAAGACCGTCGCCGTCGGGTCGGCGAGCGAGTCGAAGACCTTGACCAGGCCGCTCTTCTCCGCGACGAACACCCGGCCGTCGGGCGCGAACGCGGTGGCTGTCGGCGAGCTGAGCCCGCCGATCGCCAGCGTGTCGGTGAACCCGGCGGGTACCGCGGCTTCGGCGGGTGTCACGGCGGCGAGCGCGACCGCGAGGGCGCCGACGAGCGGACCGACCACGCCCACCGCCAACGCACGTCGTGATCTTCGTGGGAACAGCGGACGGCGAGAACTCATCACCCGAACTCCTCCTGCGTGGGGACCGGAAAGAACACGACAGCTGTCCGGTATGGCGTGAGAAGACCGAAAGTTGTTACGCCCCTGCCAGAAATGCGCACAACTCGCCAAAAACGCGCTGAGCCGGGTGCGCGCGGCGCCTCCTCGTGGGTGGTCCTCGGTCCCGGGCCTGGCAGGAGCGCTCGGCGGTCGATGATCACCGTCGAAACCTGTCTACACTTTCGTGGGTAATCGGAAAAAGAATCACCGGGTTCGCCGCGAACTTTGCCATTCAGATGTCATTTCGGCGACGTATCTCGCGGTCCGTCTCGTGCTCTTTGATATGAGTACGCTGAACGGCGTACGGAATGCTTGAGGGGTTTCGGGAGGGTGGCATGGATGCGGTTTCCGCGGCGGCGATCACGTCGTTTCTGATCAGCTATGGCCGGCATTTGGCCGGCGTCGCGAGCGAGGTCGTCGACGAAGGAGTCACGCAAGGACTTCGCGCCCTGTGGGAAAAGGTGCGCGGCAGGTTTTCGGCGGACCCGCAGGCCTCGGGAGCGTTGGAGCGCCTGGCGGAACAGCCGGACAATCAGCGACGGCAGGCCGCCGTCGAAGATCATCTGGACGAAGTGATGAGTGCCGATTCCGAGTTCGCGGCCGCGCTTTCGGAACTGGCCGAGCGGATGAAATCGACAGGTCACCAAAGCATTCAGGTGCGGGACGCCGGAGCGCTGGCCATCGGCGGGAATGTGTCCATCAAGGGCACCCGCCACGTCGCCGGACGGGACATCACCCTCTCCGCTCCGGGGGAATGACATGACGCCCACGAGAACTGCCGGGAGTATCGCGGCAGGGTTCCTCCTGATCGTGGCTCTGACGTCGTGCGGCCGCGAACCGGCCGCCAAGGATCCCGACTCACCACCGGTTCCGGAGATATCCACCGGTCCCGCGTCGGCCACGCCGTCGTCGGGAGAGATCCCGGTGCCCGGCGAGTCGACGGCGGCCGGCCCGGGGATGCCGGGCGGGACGTCGGTGGCGCCGCCGAACGAACCACCTCGGCCCGGAACGAGGCCAGGTCAGGGGCCGGGGTCAGGACCGGGACCGGCCGGTAAGTCGCCGGCGCCCGGAAGCCCGGCCAACCCGTGCGGAAAGCCACCCGCCGGTCAAGCGGCGGACGGGAGAGCCCAGCAGCGGATCGTCTTCCCCGCGCTCGGCACCCACCAGTGGCCGGACGTCGAAGTGACCATGCGCGCCTGCGCCACGTCGGGATTGCCCGTCGCCTACCAGCTTCAGAACGGCGGCCGCGGTGGCAGCTGCTGGGCGTCGGCGCTCACCGGGGTCACCACCCGCGCCCAGTCGGTTCCGTTGAGCTGCGAGGTCACCGCCACGCAGGCCGGGAACGCCGCCTTCGCGCCGGCCCAGCCCGTCGTCCTCACCTGGATGGTGAACAAGCTGGCGGTCAAGATCGGCTGGCTGGGTTCGGCGGACACACTGGTCTACTCGCCGGGCAACCCCTCCGCGACCCTGCAGGTGCGGGTGACGGCCATGCACGACCTCCCGCGGTTGATGATCTACACGCGGGCGAACGGAGCTTGTTCCATCGCGCAGGCGCCGACGAGCATCGGCGGATCCGGTGGGGCGGCCATCACCTTCGACGTGCGGGTCGCGCTGGTGGATCCGGGCGCGCAGGCCGGTTCTTGCGACCTCCGCGTATCCGTGGACTCGAACCAGATCGCCATCGGCAGCTACGACGATCGCCATTATGTCGTCAAAAGATGAAGTCGTCCGAAGATGAGGCCGAGCCCGGCGCCGAAGCGGCGACGCTGTCGGTCGAGAACGCCGGGCCGGTCGTCCAGCACGGCAATCTGGAGCAGCACGGTGGGCTCGTCGCCGGCCGGGACCTCACCGTCCACGGCCCCGTCAACGTCCTCGCCGACGACGGCGCCCCGTTCGGCGACCACGTCACGCGGCCGGGCCGGGCTTCGGATGTCTGTCCCTACCCCGGATTGGACGCTTTCGGTGAACGACTGGCGGTGTATTTCCACGGCAGGGAAAGAGATGTCGATGCCGTCCTCGCCCTGATCCGCCGGGCGCCGTTGGTGGCCGTGGTCGGGTCTTCCGGCAGCGGCAAGTCGTCGCTGCTGTCGGCCGGAGTTTTGCCCGCTCTCGCAGACGGCGAGGTCGCCGGCTCGGCCCGGTGGACCGCGTTGCCGCTCCGGCCCGGTAGCCAGCCTGTCGAGCGGCTGGCGGCGGTCTTCGCGAAGTTCACCGGGACCCCGACGGCCGAGATCGCGACGGCTCTTCGTGCGGATCCGGCCCGTTTCGGTGAATTCGACGCGACTGTCCGGGACATCGCGGGCGGGCCGTCGATCTGGGTGATCGATCAGCTGGAGGAGGTGTTCGACCCGGCGGTGGATCCCGGCGACAGCGCCGCGTTCCTCGCCGCTGTCGCCGGCCCGCATCCGTCCGGCGAAACCAAGGTCGTCGTCGCGTTGCGGTCGGACTTCTACCCGCACCTCGATCAAGAACCCGTACTGGCGGCGGCGGTTTCGGCGGCCCAGCATCGGGTGCTGCCGATGGGACCGCAGGCCATCCGCGAGGTGATCGAGAAACCTGCGGACCAGGTCGGACTGCGCGTGGAACCCGAACTGATCGACCGGATGCTGGCCGACACCAGCGCCGCCGAGAACGCGTTGCCGCTGCTCTCGTACGCGTTGGCGCAAACCTGGCGGCGGCGGCGCAACGGCTGGCTGACCCTCGCCGAATACGCGAACGCCGGCGCGCTCGACGGCGCGATCGACCACGCCGCCGAACTCGTGTGGGAGTCCCTGGGCGACAGGCACCGCGCGACGGCTCGCCGGATGATGCTGCGGCTGTCCCATCTCGGCGAGAACGCCGTCGCGGTGCGTCGCCAAGCCCGGCTCGAGGACCTGGTGACCGACGCCGACGACGAGACCGCCGTGCGGGAGGTCGCCGCCCGGCTCGCCGCAGCCCGGATCCTCACGACCGATCTGGACACGGCGACCGAAGCCCCGATCGTCGACATCACGCACGAGACGGTGCTGCGCGCCTGGACCCGGCTGCGGACCTGGCTGAGCGAGGACAGGGAGACGAAGCGCGCGCAGGACGATCTCAGCGGTGGCGCGGCGACGTGGAACCAGCACGACGCCGACCCGAGCTATCTGCTGCGGGGCGCGCGGCTCGCCGCCATCGAGGTCGCACGCCGATCCGGCGGCCTGACGGTGAACGACGTCGAACTACGGTTCCTCTCGCTGAGCAGCCGGCTCGAACATCGGCAGCGATGGCGGTCGCGCCTGCTCGGTCTCCTGGCCGCGGCGCTGGCCGCCGCGGTGGCGATCACGTTCGTCGTCGTGAGCCAGCAACGCCGCATCAGCCGGGAAAAGACCGTCGCGGACGCCGTGTCACTCGCCGCCCAGTCGCGTTCCGTGAGCGGGCAGGAACGAGATCTCGGCGCGCTGCTGGCCGTCGCGGGGGCGGAGACCGACGACAACGCCGTCACGCGTGCGGCCGTCATGGACGTGGTCTCCGCGCGCAGCGGCCCCCTCGCTTATCTCCTCCCGGCAGGACGGCACGCCACGACCGTGGCCCCCAGGTTCACTCGCGACGGGTCCGCGCTCGTCGGCACCGCCGACGGCGCTGTCTGCGCGCTTTCCCCGGCCGACGGCCACGAGACCGGCCCCTGCTTCACCGGCCATCACGCCAACATCAGCGCCGTCACGACGACCGCCGACCTCATCGCCGTCGCGGACGCCACCGGCCTGGTGACACTGCACCGGGCCGGAGTCGCGGCGCCGGTCCGCGGCCCGCTCAGGGCGACTTCCGCCGTCGTCGGCCTCGCCCTCGGCCCGGCGGGCGACCAACTGCTGGCCGCCACCCGATTCGGCGCGGTCGAACGCTGGAGGCTGACCGGCGAAGCGACACCTCTGCCGCCTCTGGCACAGAGCGCCGATGTCGTGGCGCTCGCCGTCGCCGACAAGACCGGCCAGGTCATCGCGCTCACGACCGGGGGAGCGCTCAAACGCTGGCGGCTCGCCGACGGTGCGGAACTGCCCGACCTCGCCGAACCGGGCTCCGTGTCGACCGGTACGACGATGCGGCTGGACATCGCCGGTGGCACACGCGTGGTGACGGCGGACGAGAGCCGGATCGGCGTCTGGGACCTCCTCTCCGGGCAGCCTCCTTTGTGGACGGACGCACGCGGCGGGACGGCTGTCGTGTCTTCCGGTGACGGCGAAACGGTGTTCGCCGGGTCGGATACCGGCACGATCACCTCGTGGCGCCTCGCTCCGGAGCCGTTGGCCGTCGAACCCACTCGTCCCGGTCTCGCCAAACCTGTCGTCGCGCTCGGCAGCGGAGGCGACTTCCTGGTCGGAGCGGACCAGGACGGCCGGGTGATCTCGTGGGACCTCAGCGGCAGGCGGTCACCTGCCGGTACCCCGCTGGCCCAAGCGACAGGGCCGCTCCAGGCCGTCGCCAGGAACCCCGCCGGCGCCGTCGCGTCGGGAGGCGCGGACGGCGTCGTCCGGGTGACTCGAGACGGGTCCACAAGGGACGCTCATGCTTTCGAAGGCTCCGTCGTCGGCCTCGCTTGGGAGCCGACCGGAGCGATCGCTGTCGGCACCGACCGCGGCACCCTGACCGAACTCGACCCCGTCACCGGAACGACCCGGACGCTCTCGGACCGGCCGGGCACCGCGGTCACCGGTCTCGTCGCCGACGGCAGGGGGAATCTGGCGGCCGGCTTCAGCGACAGCCAAGTGCTCTTCACCGACCTGCCCGGTGTGCCCTTCACCGCGGCCAAAGGCGCCGTGACGGCGATAGCCCTGAGCGCTGACGGGAACAGCGTCGCCGTCGCTTCCGGGGACGGCGTCTCCGCTCCGCCACAGATCTCCTTCGCGGGCAAGAGCGACCGGTTCCGGGACATCCGGACCTTCACCGGGCACGCCCTGCCGGTCACGAGCCTCGCGTTCAGCCCGGACGGGCGATTCCTCGCCAGCGGCAGCGACGACCGGACCATTCGCTTGTGGACACTGGCCGACGGAACGACGAAAAGCACGCTGGAAGGGCACACCGACATGGTGCTGGCCTTGGCTTATTCGCCCGACGGCACGACTTTGGCCTCCGGAAGCCAGGACGGAACGCTTCGCCTGTGGGACGTCGCCAGCGGCCTGCAGATCGGGCGCCCGCTCGAATTCGGCATCGGCTACGTCTGGTCGCTCGCGCCCTCGGAGGACGGCGCGAACCTCGTCGCGGCCCACGGCGCGGGTGTCGTCGACTGGCCGTTCGGCAAGGGCGCGTGGCTGGACCGCGCCTGCCGGCTGGCCGGGCGTTCCCTGACCGAGGACGAGCGGAAGCGTTACCTGCCTGGCGGGACGTCTCTACGCCCCTGTGCGTGACCCGATCGCCGACCGGTACGCCGCGACCCTGATCCGCAGGCCGCGCAGGTGGACCAGGTCGACGTCGAACGCGGAGACCGGCCGATAGCCCACGGCTGGCTCGGCGGACCGGCAGGGGCCGGCGATGTAGACGAAATCGTCGTCCGGCTCGTAGCGGGGCTCGGACCAGACCGCGCGGTCTCCGGCCCCGCTGTCGCCATGACGAGTGCGGGCCTGCCAATAGAGAGGCAGCTTCATCATCTCGCCGAGCGCCTTGTCGAACGCGGCGAGATCGGCGGCGGCGATCCCGAGGCCGCGGTCGTCCCACACCCGGGGTGCCCAGTACCCGTCGCCGGTGGCATGGGCGAAACAGGCGGTGTCCCCGGAGGCGGTGATCGTCCAGTCGGCGACGGTGGTGAGTGTCGGCATGAGGGTTCCCGATGGTCGTGGCCCCCAGGTCTGGCACACCGTAATCGATCATCTCCGCACGGTGGTACCACCGGCGGCCCGCGAGTGTTGCGCCGACCGGCCGTCGCGCGCGGGAAGAAGCAGGTCCAGGGGCCGCCCGTGGCGCCGGAGTGCCTTTCTGTTCATCTTCGGTTCACCTACGGATCGCCGGATTCAGCGAACTGTGCGAGGCGGTTCCCTCTGGGCGGGGCTACGTGAAGCGCCAGATTCGGGCGAGACCTGTCGAGGGGAGCAGAACGGGGTAGCGCCTCGCTCGGAAAGGCGGTGGGGAAGCCCGCGATACGCTGCCTGCTCATCACGGCGAGGAGGGTTGATGGAGATCGACGGAGCCCGCGTCCACGGCGAGTCAGGGCAGCCGGTGCTGCTGTTGCCGGGTGGAGCCGAGTCCTGCGACGGCTTCTTTCCCGGTCTGGTCGAAGGTCTCGTCGCCGACCCCGGCTGCCGGGTGATCGTGCACGACCGGCCGGGGACCGGTACCTCGTCGGACGACGGTGCGCTGGCGGACGCCGCGTCCCACTTGAGCGCGCTCATCGACCGCCTGGACTGTGGCCCGGTCGTGGTCGTCGGGCAGAGCCTCGGGGGTGCCGTGGCGGTGCTGTTCGCCCGCGATTACCCCGAGAAAGTCGCCGGACTGGTCCTGCTCGACCCGACTCCCGTCGACGATCCCCGGACGTGCGCCGTTCTGGAGCGCACGATGGGCGTGCTCGGCACGCTCTCGACCGTTCCCGTGCTGCGCGGGGCCATTCCGCGCGTCCTCCGCACCGCCGTCGTCCGGGCCGCGCGACGCCAAGAACTCCGGCCGGACTGCGAGGCCGCTTTCCTGCGGACGGCGGACGCCGATACCCCGATGCTGGCCCGTGCCGTCCGCGGCCTTTCCGTGCTGGCGAAGGATCTGCAGGGTGCCGATCTGCCCCGGCTGCCTGCCGTCGTGGTGACCGCCGATCGCAAACCGGACAGCGCGATGCGGCGTTCCCACGAGCGTTTCGCCGCCGGTTTCGGCGGGCGGGTCGAGTGCTGGCCGGGGGCGACGCACAACGTGCACCTCGACCATCCCGACGAAACCCTGGCGACGGTGCGCGAGCTGGTCGCTCAGATCGGTTCCGCGACCTGAGACCCGGGCGGTCCGGTCAGGCAGTGCTGCACGAGGGGACCGAACCGCGCGACCAGTTCGTCCGTGGACAGGGACGCGATCGGTTCGATCCGCATGATGTACCGCGCCACCGTGAGACCGAGGATCTGGGCGTTGACCATGGCCGCCCGTAGCGCGGCGTCCGGCGTGTCGAGCGTCGCCGCGAGCCTGTCGGTGATCTCCCTGTCGATGAATTCGCGCAGCAGGGCTTCGGACTGGGCGTCGGTCGGTGCCGACCTGGTCAGCATCACGAGCGGGGTGCGGCCCGACTTGTCGAGGTTCTCCACCAGGGCGCGGACGACGCGTTCGCCGATGGTGTCGAGGCCGCCGGCGAAGATCGATTCGATGGCGGGCGGGACGGCGCCGGACATGTCGACGGCGGCGCTGAACAGGCCCTGTTTGGTGCCGAAGAAGTAGAAGACCATCGCCGGGTCGACTCCCGCCGCGGTGGCGATCGCGCGCACGGTGGTGGCGCCGTAGCCGTGCTCGCCGAACAGGTCGCGCGCGGTCTCGAGGATCCGCTGCTTGCTCTCCGCGCCGGACCGCCAGCGTCCGGGGCGGCCGTGAGTGTCGTGTTCCGTCATGACCCCTGAAGTCTAACATCCTTTCTTCATCACGCGATGGAGTTTTGCCGTACCGTGTTCTTCATCAGGTGGTGAAGAAAGGGGTGACGGGATGAGAGTGATCGTGATCGGCGCCGGGCTCGGGGGATTGACGCTGGCCCAGGGGCTCCGCCGGGCGGGGATCGAGGTCGCGGTGTACGAGCGGGACGGCGTGCTGGCGCGTCCGCAGGGCGCGAGCCTGCATGTCGACGACCGGGGGATCGCGGCGCTGAGGGAGTGCCTGCCCCCGGTGCATGTCGAGATGGTGGAAGCCACCATGGGAGGAGCACGTGAGCAGACCCTGACACTGTCCGATGTGGAGGGAGAGCTCTCCGTCGTGGGGGCTCGGTCTTCTGACGGTATGTCGGGCCGGGCGCGGCCTGGCAGGCAGGCCCACCGTCCGTTGCTCCGGGCCGTGCTGCTGACGGGGCTCGACGACGTGGTCCGGTTCGGGGCGGAGTTCAGGCGGTTCGAGTGGCGCGCCGATGGCCGGGTCCGGGCTTTCTTCGCCGACGGCCGAACGGATACCGCGGACGTCCTGGTCGGCGCGGACGGCGTCGGCTCCGCGGTGCGCCGCCAGTACCTGCCGGACGTGCGGGTGGCCGACACGGGGCGGCGCATGATGATGGGGGCGACCCCGCTCGGAGCCGTGGCCGGTCTGGGGTTGCCGGGGCTGATCGGCGACGACCCGGCCGTCGCGCGAGTGGGCGGCACGACGATGGCGCTGGGCGTCCTGCGGTTCGGCTGCCGTCCGGTCGTCGCGCGGGAGAAATGGTTGCCCGCGTTGGGATCCCACGCCGTCGCCGAGATCGAGGACTACGTGATGTGGGCTTTGCCCGTCACGAAGGAGCGCCTCGGTTCACCGGTCGAGGTGTGGCGACGGGCCGACGAGTTGCACCCGGCTTTGCGGTCGATCGTCGCCGAAACCCGGCAAGACCTCACGGCCGTGTTGCGGATCGGGGTGATCCCGCCGATGCCCGCCTGGCCCGTCACCCCGGTGACGGTTCTCGGCGACGCCATCCACTTGGCCCCGGGGTTCGGCGGAAACCTGGCGATGCGGGACGCGAACCGCCTCCGTGAGGCGCTGGTCGAGGCGGGCCGTGGCCGGCTCGACCTGCTCGACGCGATCGGTGCCTACGAGGACACGATGCGTCGCGACAGTTTCCCCTCCTCCTCGGCGAAGGCAAGCGCATGAGCCTCGATGTGCTGACGCGGAAGTCCTTGTCGCTGTTCAGCGCGGTGGGCGGCTGGCGCATGGTCGCCGAAGGAGTCGCCTCCCGGGTGGTGTTCCTGATCGCGTACCTGCTGACCGGCGAGGTGTGGACCTCCGCGCTGATCGCGGCCGGCGTGGTGCTGGTGTTCGCGGTCGTGCGCGTGTGGACCGACCGGCGCTACTGGTCGGCGGCGATCGGGCTGGTCATCGTCGGCGGGTCCACCTTGCTGGCCGGGAGCACCGGTCAGGCGATCGACTTCTACCTTCCGGCGGTGTTCATCCAAGCGGCCCAGGGCGCGGTGTTCCTGCTGTCCGTGCTGGTGCGCTGGCCAATGGTCGGGGTGGCGTTGGGAGTGCTGCGCCGTGACAAATTCGCCTGGCGGCGCGATCCGGCATTGCGTCGCCGTTATCAGCTGTGCACCGCTGTCTTCGTGGTGAAGTGCTGCATCGCCACGGCGGTGCAGGTGCCGCTGTACCTGGCCGGGCAGACGATCGGGCTCGCCATCGCGGCCACGCTGCTGGGCGGCGCGCCCTCGGCGGGTGTCTGTCTCTACGTGTGCTGGCGGATCCTGCGGGAAGAGCCGGAAGCCGCCTGACATCGCCGTCAGCGCAACTTGTCGACCGAGGCGATCCGTTCCCAGTGGGCGCCGAGCGCGTTGAGCAGTGCCGCCGTGTCGACGTCGGTGTCGTCACCCAGGAGCGCCTTGTCCAGCCTGCGGGCGCGGCGGTTCACCTGGCTCAGGACCGTTTTGCCCTCTTCGGTGAGCGACAGCAGCTTGCGGCGGGCGTCGTGCGGGGACTCGACGCGCAGGATGAGGCCTCGCCGCTCGAGCCGGCGGCAGAGGTCGGCCATCGTCGAGGTGTCGAGCGCGACGGCGCCCGCGAGGGAACTCTGGTCGCTGCCGGGATAGGCGCGCACCGCGGAGAGGACCGCGAACTGCGGACCGGTGAGCACCGGGTCCACGTGGCGGTTCCACGCGGCGAGATAGGCCTGGTAGAGCCGCCGGGCTCCGTAGCCGGGCGCCGCCAGCAGATCCGAGGGCGGTGCGGGAGTGACGCTCGGCACGTCTTCCCTGCGTCGGCCCGTGCGCGCCGGTTCACCCATCGCCTTCTCCTTGTCGGCTCCACCCGCTGCCCGGGCCCCCGGGGTGATCCTACGTGTCCGGACGGTCGCTCACGGGCAGGCGCCGACATCTGTCCACCACGACCTCTTGCGTATCCGGATAGTACGTGTTCGGATGAAGGTCCCCTCGGGGGTTGCGAGAGAGCGGATCCGGGCCCAACTCTTGCGTGCTCGGATAGTACGTGCTCGGATTAGTGTGGAGGTGTTCGACGATGGACCAGAACCTGTTCAACGACATCTGCTTGCGCCAGCTGACTTTTTCGGGGGTGCACGAGGGCGAGACCGTAGTGGTGCTGACCCGCGGCGGCGAGCGCGCGGAGTACGCCGACGCCTTCCTGTGGGCCGCCCAGCAGCTGGGCGCGTCGGCCTATCACATGCGGCTTCCCTCGCCGTCCAGCGCCGCGGGCGCGTGGGCGGTGGGCGACTCTGGGCTCGGGAACATCCCGCTGGCCGTCGAGGCGCTCAAGAGCGTGGACATGGTGGTCGACTGCACGTTCCTGTTGTTCAGCAAGGAACAGTTCGCCATCCAGGACGCGGGCACACGGATCCTCACCGCCGTCGAGCCGCCCGAACTGCTGGCCCGGCTCATGCCGACCAAGGAACTGCGCGAGCGGGTGGAGATCGGGGCCGAGCTCCTGGCCAAGGCGGGCACGATGCGGATCACCAGCCCGGCGGGCACCGACGTCACCTATCAGCTCGGCGTGTACCCGACGCTGTCCGAATACGGCTACACCGACACTCCCGGCCGCTGGGACCACTGGCCGGCGGCGTTCGTGTTCACCGGCGGCGCCGACGACGGTGTCGACGGGAAGATCGTGCTGTCGCCCGGGGATGTGCTGCTGCCGTTCAACACCTACGTGCAGACCCCGGTGGAGATCACCATCGAAAAGGGTTTCATCCAGGACATCCGTGGCGGCGCCGGATCGTCCGGATTGGACGCGGACCTGCTGCGCTCGTACATCGAAAGCTTCGAAGACCCCCGCGGCTACGGCATGAGCCATGTGGGCTGGGGGCTCGACGAACGCGCGCACTGGCACGGCCTGACCCAGTTCCCCGGCGGGATGGGCATGGAACTGCGGAGTTTCTACGGCAACGTCATGTTCTCCATCGGCCCCAACAACGAGCTGGGCGGCCCGAACGACACGCCGTGCCACTTCGACATCCCGATGCGCGGCAATTCCCTGTACCTGGACGACGAACTGATCGTCGACAACGGCGAGCTGACCGTCGCCGACATGCGCCCGGCGAGCCGTCGATGAGCGACCACCACATCGGAATGATCGTCCCCAGCTCCAACCTCACGATGGAGACGGAGCTGCCGCGGATGCTGCGCGCCAGGGAGGAGGCCGAGCCGGGCGACCGGTTCGTCTTCCATTCCGCGCGGGCCAGGATGCGGCACGTCGAACCCGAGCAGCTGCGGGCGATGAACGCCCAGGCGGGCCGGGCGGCGGCCGAACTCGCCGACGCCCGGCCGGACGTGGTGGCGACCGCGTGCCTGGTGGCGATCATGGCCCAGGGGCCCGGCTACCACTGCACCGCCGAGGACGACATCACCCGCGTGCTGCGCGAGGAGGGCTGCGAGTCGCCGGTCGTCTCCAGTGCCGGTGCGCTCTTGTCCGGGCTCGCCGCGGTGAAAGCACGCAAGGTCGCGATCATCACCCCGTACATGAAGCCGCTGACCAAGGCTGTGGCGGACTACATCGAGGACGCCGGATTCGAGGTCGCCGACGCGCTTTCCCTCGAGGTGCCGGACAACCTCGCCGTCGCCCGGCTGGACCCGGCCGGGTTGCGTGAGCATCACCGGAAGCTGAATCTGTCCGATGTGGACACACTGGTGCTCTCCGCCTGCGTCCAGATGCCTTCGCTGCCCGCGATCCAGCCGGTGGAGGACGAGATCGGGATCCCGGTGCTGTCGGCGGCGACGGCCACGACGTTCCGGATCCTGTCGGAACTCGGGGTCGCACCCCGCGTGCCCGGCGCCGGAAGCCTGCTCGGCGGCGCGGAAGCTTTGGCGAAGACGGGAGGCGGACATGGCCGCTAGTCAGTCATTCGAAGTCGTTGTCGTCGGCGGCGGGCTCGGCGGGCTCTGCGCGGCGTTGTCCCTGCGGCAGCGGGGGATGCGCGTCACCGTGGTCGAGGCGGCGCCGGAGCTGGGCGAGATCGGCGCCGGTATCCAGACCGCGCCGAACGCCAGCCGGATCCTCATCGGACTGGGCCTGCGCTCCCGGCTCGAACGGGTGCGGACGGAGCCACAGGACCAGGTCCGTCGCCGCTGGGCGGACGGGAGCATCATCGCCCAGTTGTCGCTCGGCGGGCGGGTGATCGACCAGTACGGCGCGCCCTACTGGCACTATCACCGCGCCGACCTGCACGGGGTCCTGCTCGACGCCTGCCTGGATCCGGACGGTGCCGGTCCGGTGGTGCGGGTGGCGACCGGCGCGCGGGTGGTCGAACTCGACCGGACGGTGCCGGACCGGCCCGCCGCGGTCACCGCCGACGGGCGCCGGTTCACCGGTGACGTCGTGGTCGGGGCGGACGGCATCCGGTCATCGGTGCGCGATCTCGCCGGATTCGACGACACGCTCGCCTTCTCCGGCGAGATGGCCTACCGGGCGCTGATCTCCGGAGACCTGATCGCCCAGGACCCCGCCACCCGTTTCCTGGCCGACCGGTACCACTCCACGATCTGGTACGGCCCCAACAAACACCTGGTGCACTACATGATCCGCGGCGGGGAGTACCTCAACGTGGTCGCGATCGTGCCGTGCACCGAAGCGGTCGCCCGGGACTGGAGCGGGCCCGCCACCGCCGCCGAACTCGCCGCGGAGTACCAGGACTGGGACGATCGGGTCCCGACCATGCTGGCCAAGGCGAAGGACGAGGACGTCTCGGTGTGGGCGATGTACCGTCGGCGCCGTGATCCGGTCTGGGTCGACGGCAGGGTCGCCCTGCTCGGCGACGCGTGCCACGCGATGCTGCCCTACCAGGCGCAAGGCGCGTCCCAGGCGATGGAGGACGCGGCCGTGCTGGCCGAGGAGCTGGGCCGCGTCACCCGCGACGGGATCGACGGCGCCCTGGTCCGCTACGTGGACCGGCGCGCCAAGCACGCGGGCATGGTCCAGGACGCCTCGCTGCAGAACATGGACTTCTACCACCTGCCCGACGGTCCCGAGCAGCGCGAACGGGACGAGAAGCTGCGGCGCTTCGACGGCGAATCCGACGTGTCCTACGACTGGCTGTGGAACGGCAGCCCGCTCACCGACCCCGACACCGAGTCCATCCACTACCAGTTCGCCCGCTGAGGCGCGCTGGTCGGCTAATCGCAACGGAGCGGTTCATGCGAACTGGTGATCAGATCGTCCAGGATCTGCCCTGGCGTTGGAGCGTGCAGGGAAAGATCTTCCTCATCGGCGGGCTGGGCTACATGTTCGACGCCTGGGACGTCGCGCTGAACGGGTTCCTCACCCCGCTGGTCGGGGCGGAATTCGGGTTGTCCGCCGGGACGAAGGGACTGGTGGCGACCGCGAACCTGATCGGCATGGCCGTGGGCGCGGTCGTCTGGGGCACGGTCGCGGACCGGATCGGCCGGAAGCGGGCGTTCAGCGTCACGCTGCTGCTGTTCGCGCTGTTCTCCGTGCTCGGGGCGCTCGCGCCGAACGTGGAGACCTTCCTGGCCCTGCGGTTCCTGGCCGGTATCGGGCTCGGCGGCTGCATCCCTGTCGACTACGCGATCGTCAGCGAGTTCTCCCCGCGCCGCCATCGAGGCCGGGTCCTGTCGGCGATGGACGGCTGGTGGCCCGTCGGGACCACGCTGGCCGCCGTCACCGCGACGGTGCTGCTCCCGGTCCAGGGGAACTGGCGCTGGATGCTGGTGCTGATGATCCTGCCCGCGCTGCTGCTGTTCTGGGTGCGGCGCGGTGTCCCGGAGTCACCGCTGTACCTGGTCCGCAAGGGCCGCGAAGTCGAGGCCCGCGCCGTCATCGACGACCTCGTCCGCCGCACGGGGACGACACCGGAGCCGTATTCGATCCCGCCCGCGGTGGTCGAGGACACCCGAGGCGGCCCGATCGCGGCCGCGTTCGACCAGCTCCGCCGGGTGTGGGCGTACAACCCGCGGATCACGGCGGTCGCGTGGTCGCTGTTCATCAGCGTCATGCTGGTCTACTACGCCGCGCTCAGCTGGATGCCGTCCATCCTGAAGGCACAGGGCTTGAGCGAGATCGCCGCCTTCGCCTCGACGGCGTTGATGAACGCGCTCGGCATCGTCGGTGTCGCGATCGCCGTGCTCCTGGTCGACAAGGTCGGCCGCAAGCGGATCATCGCGGTCGCCGGACCGCTCACCGCCCTGTCTCTCGTGGTGTTCTCGCTGCTCCTGGACTCGCCCGCGGCGGCGGTCGTGGCGATCGGCGCGTTCGGCCTGTTCGCGCTGTGCGTCATCCCGGTGATGTACGCCTACGTCTCCGAGCTCTACCCGACCGAACTCCGGGCCTCGGGCTTCGGCTGGGCGTCGTCGTCGAGCCGGGCGATCACCGGCTTCGCGCCGCTGCTGTTCGGCAGCGTCCTGTGGCCGGTGCTCGGCTTGCCCCTCACCTTCACCCTGCTGGGTGTCCTCGTGGTGGCCGCGGTCGTGTTCATGATGCTGGGCGCGCCCGAGACCCGGGGCCGCGAGCTCGACCGGATCGTCGACCCGGCCGAACCCGTGGCCGAGACGCCTTCCACCACGGGGTCCGCTCTGTGAAGCCCGCCGCCTTCCGCTACCACCGGGCCCACGACGTCACCGACGCCGTCGGACTGCTCGGCGAGCTCGCCAAGGCGGGCGAGGACCCGAAACTCATCGCCGGCGGCCAGAGCCTGATGCCGATGATGAACTTCCGGCTCGCCCGGCCGACAGCGCTGGTGGACCTGGGCCCGCTACGCCGGGATCCGGCGCTGAACTCGGTGCGGCACAACGAATCCGGCCTCACGATCGGCGCGATGGTCACCCACCGGACGGTCGAGGTCGCCGAGCTGGGACCGGATTTCTCCGTGCTCTCCCGCGCGATGCGCTGGGTGGGGCACCTGCCGATCCGATCCCGCGGCACGGTGGCGGGCAGCGTCGTCCACGGCGACGCGACCGCGGAATGGTGCCTGCTCGCGTTGCTACTCGACGCGGTGATCGTCGCCGAGGGCCCGGGCGGGCCCCGGGAAATCCTGGCCGCGGAGATGTTCCACGGCTTCTACACCACGGCCGTCGAACCGGACGAAGTCGTGACGGCGGTGCGCTTCACCCGCCCGTCGCCCCGGGCCGCGCTGACCGAGTTCGCCCGCCGTCACGGCGATTTCGCGATCGTGGACGCCGCGGTCGGTCTCGACGCCGATCATGGCGCGCTGACCGGGGGACGGGTCGTGCTCGGCGGCGTGGCACCGGCGCCCGTCCGGGTGCCCGAAGCAGAGGCGTTGCTTGCGGGCGGCGTTCCCGGACCGGAGCTGTTCGCCGAGTGCGGGGAGGCCGCGGCGGCGGCCATCGATCCACCCGACGACGCGGCGGGCAGCGCCGCCTACCGACGCCGTCTGGCGCGCACCCTCGTCACCCAGGCGCTGGGAGAGGCTTGGGAGAAAGGAGAAACGCGATGACCGCACGGTTCGACGGGCGTAACGGCCGCTGGGTCGGGGCGTCGGTGCCCCGGCGCGAGGACCCCCGCTTCCTCACCGGCCGGGGCCGTTTCGTCGACGACATCCAGCTGCCCGGCCTGCTGCACGCGGCCTTCGTCCGCTCGACGGTCGCGCACGGCACGATCACCGGGATCGATCTGTCGGCCACCTTGGCTGTCGAAGGCGTTGTCGCCGCGTACACGGCGGCTGACCTGGAGCTCGGTGACATCGTCGCCCTGCTCGACCGTCCGCCCGAGGAGTTTTCGCCGACCGCGATGCCGATCCTCGCCAGGGGCAAGGTGCGCTTCACCGGAGAGCCGGTGGCGCTGGTCATCGCACGCGATCCGTACAGCGCCGAAGACGGTGTCGAGGCCGCGGTGGTGGACTACGAGCCGCTCGGGGCGATCGTGTCCGAGGAGACGGCGTTCGCCGAGGACGCGCCGCTCGTGCATGAGGAAGCGCCGGGCAACGTGCTGGTCGACGTGTCGATGTTCGACACACCCGGCGTGGACGCGGCGTTCGAAGCGGCCCGGACCGTGGTCGAGGTCGTCACGAAAAGCGGGCGGCAGAACGCTCTCCCGCTCGAAACGCGGGGCGTGGTCGCCTCCTGGGACGATCGCGACGACCAGTTGCTCGTGCAGATGTGCACCCAGGTGCCGCATCAGGTGCGTACGGCGATGGCCCGTTCGCTGCGGGTCCCCGAACGCACCGTGCGGGTCACCGTCCCGGACATGGGCGGCGGTTTCGGTCAGAAATGCGTCGTCGGCCGCGAGGAGATCGCGGTCGCGGCGGCGGCCCGGCGGTTGGACCGGCCGGTGAAATGGATCGAAGACCGCCGGGAGGCGCTCACGGCTGGATTCCTTGCCAGGGAACAGCGTTACCGCACGCTGGCGGCGTTCGACGAGGACGGGCGGATCACCGCGCTGGACGTCGACGTCGTCTGCGACATGGGCGCCTACTCCTGCTACCCGTTCACAGCGGGGATCGAACCGCTGATGGCGTCGGCCGAGATGCCGAGCGTGTACCAGGTGCCCGAGTACCGCGTCCGCGCTCGCGCCATCGCCAGCAACAAGGCCCCGACGGCGCCCTATCGCGGGGTCAGCCGTCCCCAGTACGTGATGGCGATCGAGCGGGTCATGGAACGCGCCGCCCGGGAACTCGGCCTCGATCCGGTCGAGATCCGGCGGCGCAACGTGATCACGCAGTTCCCGTACACCGGCGTCAACGCCATCACCTACGACCCCGGCACCTATCGCGAATCGCTCGATCTCGCCGAAGCCACGATCCGCGATGAGGGCTGGTACGAGATCCGGGATCGGGCCGCCGCCGAAGGCAGGCATATCGGCATCGGCTACTGCTGTTTCTCGGAACGGACCGGATACGGCTCGGGAGCCTTCGCCAAGCGGAAGATGGCCGTGGTCCCCGGCTTCGACATCTCCGAGATCCGGATGGACACCACCGGTTCCGTCGTGGTCACCAGCGGCACCATGAACCACGGCCAGTCGCACGAGACGACGCTGGCGCAGATCGTGGCCGACCGGCTGGGGCTGCACCTCGACCAGGTCAAGCTCCGCCAGGGCGACACCGAGCGCATCGCTTACGGCTGGGGGACTTTCGCCTCCCGCTCCGTGACGATCGGCGGCTCGGCGGTGTCGCTCGCGGCCGGGAAACTCGGCGAACTGCTGTGCAAGATCGCCGCGCACCTGCTCGAAACGAGTCCCGACAACGTTCGCCTCGACGGCGACGGAGGTGTCGTCCAGATCGACGAACCGGACCGGCGCGCGTCGTTCGAGGAGATCGCCGACGTGGCGTACCTGCGCAGTCACCTGCTGCCCAAGGACGTCGAGCCGACGCTGACGGCCACGGCGAGCTTCGACGTGCCCGGCGACGGCACGTTCTCCAACGCCACCCACGCCGTGGTGGTCGAGGCCGATCCCGGGACCGGTCAGATCAAGATCCTGCGCTACGCGTGTGTGGAGGACTGCGGGGTGGTGATCCATCCCCAGGTCGTCGACGGACAGTGCCGCGGCGGGATCGCCCAGGGCATCGCGGGCGCGCTGTTCGAGGAGATCACCTACGCCGGCAACGGGGAACCGTCGGCCGCCAGCTTCATCGACTACCTCGTCCCGACCGCCACCGAGATCCCCGACATCACCGTCACCCACCTCGAAACGCCTTGCGCGTTCACGGAAAACGGTGCGAAGGGCGCGGGGGAGGGCGGCACCATCGGCGCGCCCGCCGCCGTGCTGAACGCGGTCAACGACGCCCTGCGCCACACGGACGTCGAACTCGACTCGACACCGGTCCATCCGCAGACCGTGCTCGCCGCGCTCGACGCGGTGAGCATCCGACGGAAAGCGAGCATTCCCGCATGAGCGATCGGCAGTTGATCGTCCTGAACGTCAACGACACCGAACACGAGGCCCTCGTCGAGCCGCGCAAGACCCTGCTCGACGTCCTGCGCCACGACCTCGGTCTCACCGGCACCCACGTCGGTTGCGAGCACGGGGTGTGCGGCGCCTGCACCGTCCTCGTCGACGGCGAACCGGTGCGGGCCTGCCTGATGTTCGCCGTCCAGGCGGAGGACACCGACATTCGCACTGTCGAGTCCCTGAGCCGGGACGGCGAACTTTCCGATCTGCAGCAGGCTTTCAGCGCGCACCACGGTCTTCAGTGCGGTTTCTGCACGCCCGGATTCCTGATGCTGGCCGAAGGATTCCTCGCCCAGCGGCCGGACGCCGGACGCGAGGAGATCCGCGAGGCCGTCTCGGCGAACCTGTGCCGCTGCACCGGTTATCAGACGATCGTGGACGCGGTCGAGGCGACAGCGGTCCGCCGCTGCCACGCCCAGGACAAGGAGGCGACAGCGTGATCCTGGAGAACCGGCTTTCCGTCCCGGCCGAACCCGGCGCGGTCTTCGCCCTGATCAACGACGTCGAGCGGGTGGCGGGCTGCCTGCCCGGCGCGACCCTCGACGGCAAGGAGAACGACGCGTACCTCGGCCGCGTCAAGGTCAAGGTCGGTCCGATCACCGCGGCCTACTCCGGCACCGTGCGGTTCACCGAGGTCACCGCGGACGAGCGCAGACTGCGGCTACTGGCCAGGGGAGCGGACAGCCACGGCAACGGTGACGCCGAAGCCGAGGTCACGCTGACCGTGCGCGAGGCGCCCGGCGGCGCCACCATCGACCTCCGCACCGACTTGTCGATCCGCGGCAAGCTCGCGCAGTTCGGCAAGGGCGCGATCGGCGCCGTCTCCACGCGGCTGCTCGACCAGTTCGCCCGCAACCTCGCGGACCAGTTGAAGGCGCGGCCCGGCGCGGCGGAACCCGCGCCCGCCACGAAGGCCGTCCCCGTCGCGACGCCAGAGGCGGTCGACGGGCTGGCCATGCTGCTTCCCGCAGGAGTCAAGCGCTACGGCGTGGTCGCGGCCGCCGCGGCCTTGGGCTTGTTCCAGGGCTGGCTGCTGGGCCGGATCCGCACCCAGGACAAACTGATCAAGGAGTTGCAGCGTGCCCGTCGATGACCATCCCGGCCTGCACGGGGCCGAGACCGACAGCGTCTACGACCGGGCGGGCTTCGGCGTCGCGGTGCCGCGCGGATCCCGTCCGGCACTGGTCGTGGTCGACCTGACCCGGGGATTCACCGAACCGGGTTTCCCCACCGGAGCCGACCTCACCGCCGAAGTGACCGCGACCGCCGCGCTCGTGGCCGCGGCCCGGCGCCACGGCGTCCCGGTGGTCTACACCGCGATCGGCTACACATCCGCCGAGGCGGACGGCGACGCCGTCGCGTGGCTGCGGAAAGCGCCGGGAATGCGGGCGCTGCTCGAAGGAAGCGACGCCGTCGCCCTCGACCCGCGCCTCGACCGCCGCGACGGCGACCATCTCGTCATGAAGAAGGGCGCGTCGGCGTTCCACGGGACCGCGCTGGCCGCTCTTCTGTCGGGCCTGGACGTGGACACCGTTCTCGTCTGCGGCGCAACGACTTCGGGCTGTGTGCGGGCGACCGCCGTCGACGCCGTCCAGTCCGGTTTCGATACGCTCGTCGTCCGGGAAGCCTGCGGTGACCGAGCCCGCGGGCCGCACGACGCCGCGTTGTTCGACCTGCAGGCGAAGTACGCCGATGTCGTCGCTCTCGACGACGCCCTGGCGTACCTCGCGGAAACCGCGGCTCGCCGCTCGCTCGCACAGTCCGCGCTGGCCGACCTCGGTGACTTGCCCGCGACCAGCCGCTGGGTGACGTCCGGCCCGGTCCGGCTGCACGTGCTCGACTACGGGCCCGCCGACGGTGTCCCGGTGCTCGTGCTGCCCGGGATCACCAGCCCCGCCGTGGCGATGGACTTCGTGGCGCGGAACCTCACCGACCTCGTGCGCCCGCTCGTGCTCGACGTCCGCGGCCGTGGTCTGTCCGATGACGCACCGGATCCGCTGGGCGGCTACGACCTCGCGAGCTACGCCGCCGACGTCGACGCGGTCGTGGACGGACTCGGCCTGCGTGATCCGATCCTGCTCGGGCACTCCATGGGCGCGCGGATCGCCGCGCGGGCCGCGGTGACCGGCCGGAGTCCGCTGCGCGGCACCGTGCTGGTCGATCCTCCGCTGAGCGGCCCCGGGCGGGGGCCGTACCCGACCACTCTCGACGCCTTCCTCGGGCAGCTCGACCAAGCCCGCCGGGGCACCGACGCCGACGAAGTGGCGCAGTCCTGGCCGAGCTGGCCGCGCCGGGAACAGGAGTTGCGGGCCCGCTGGCTGTCTTCGTGCTCCCGTGCCGCGATCGCCGCCACCCACGCCGGGTTCGAATCCGAGGACTTCTTCGACGACTGGTTGAAGGTGCCCGCTCCGGCGTTCTTCCTGTACGGCGGCGCGAGCCCGGTCGTCACCGCCGCGGGTGCGGCCGAAGCCGCCGAGCGCAATCCGTCGGCCGAGTTCGCGGAAATCGCGGATGCGGGGCACATGGTCTTCTGGGACCGGCCCGACTCCGCTCTCGCTGCACTGCGGGAAGCCCTGCGGAAGCTCTTGTCTTGAGGGTCGGCTTCCGGTGTCGCGAAAGCCACTTTCGGGACGTCTGATGTCGCGAAAGTGGCTTTCGCGACACCCGCGTGGCGGCGAGGTGGCGGTCCGGGGGGCGTGAGTGGCGTTTCGGGTTCTGTTGAGGGGTAAGGCAAAGGTGTCCTGGCGGGCGGACTTCACGTGGGCGGGGTGTCGCTGAGGGTGACTGGACCTGTCATGCGGGACTGTGTGGATTTCTGGTCATCCGACGCACCGAAATCCACACAGTCGGCGCCAGAGGACTCGACTCGTCGCCGACCCTGCCCGAACTGGTGCTCGACGTCCTCGGCGACCGGGACATCCCCGTCCTGGGCAACGTCGAATTCGGCCACGCCGGGCCCAATCTGCCGATGCCGGTCGGTATCCGCGCCGCCCCCGACGCGCGCGGTCTGAGCTTGTCGCTGCTCGAACCGGCGGTACGGCCGCCTCGGTCGTCATGACCGCGGGGTGATGCGCCGTCGCCGTGGACGCACCATCCTGGACGGGGCGACGAGCGTGATCGAGGAGGCCGAGGGTGACGGAACTGCCGACGGAGATGCGCGCTTGGCGGGTCGGCCGCCCCGGACCGATGGCTTCGGGGCCACTGGAGTGGTCACGGGTGGCCGTCCCGCGCCCCGGCGCCGGAGAATTGCTGATCCGAGTGCTGGTCTGCGGTGTGTGCCGCACCGACCTGCACGTCGCCGAGGGCGACCTGCCCGTGCACCGGCCGGGGGTGACGCCGGGACACGAGGTCGTCGGCGAGGTGATCGCCGTCGGCGGTGAGGCCACCGGATTCGCCGTCGGCGACCGGGCCGGGATCGCGTGGCTGCGCGAGACGTGCGACAGCTGCCGATTCTGCTTGCGGGGCCGGGAGAATCTCTGCCCGGGCTCGCGCTACACCGGCTGGGACGAGGACGGTGGCTACGCCGAATTCGCCGTCGTACCGGCGGCCTACGCGCTCGCGCTGCCCGCGGGCTACACGGACGACGAGCTCGCCCCGCTCCTGTGCGCCGGCCTGATCGGCTATCACGCGCTGGAACGGGCCGCCGTCCCCGAAGGCGGGCGGCTGGGTATCTACGGATTCGGCGGGAGCGCGCATCTGACCGCCCAGGTGGCGATCGCCCGCGGTGTCACCGTGCACGTGATGACCCGCAGCGCGGAAGCGCGCGAGCTCGCGTTGAGCCTCGGCGCGGCCACGGCGGCCGGAGCCGCGGAGCCGCCGCCGGAACCTTTGGACTCGGCGATCCTGTTCGCGCCCGTCGGTGAGCTGGTGCCACCCGCGCTCGCGGCGCTCGACCGCGGCGGGACACTGGCGATCGCGGGGATCCACCTGTCGGACGTCCCCTCGCTGAACTATCAGCGGCATCTGTTCCAGGAGCGGCAGATCCGCAGCGTCACGGCGAATACGCGCGCCGAAGCGCGGGAATTCCTGCGCTTCGCCGGAGACCATAACCTCTCGGTGAGCACGAAACCGTATCCGCTCGGCCAGGCCGACCGCGCGCTCGCCGACCTGGCCGCGGACAGGGTGAACGGCGCGGCCGTCCTGCGCGCGATCTGACAGAGGCAGGAGAGGACGAAGACCATGGAAGACCTGGAGAACACGGCCGCCTACCGCGAGGTCGCCGAACACCTGCGTGCCCTGCACGAACCGGCGTTCGGTCGTCCGCACGCGCTCCTGGAGCCGCATGTGACCCGCGACGGCGGGCGCGCGGTGGTGACCGGCGCGGTCCTCGACGAACTCACCGGACTGCCCAGGACAGCCGTGTACACCGCGGTGGACGGCGAGCTCCGCGCGGTGTCGTCCGGGCGGGGATCGGCGCGGTGGGCGCGGTTCTCCCCGGACGGCGGCACCCTCGCCTTCCTCGCCGATCGCCGCGAGGCCGGGGTGTTCCAGCTGCATCTGCTCCGCGACGGCGGGCTCGGTGAGGCGGTGCCCGCGCCGGAGGTTCCCGGCACCGTGGAGTACGCCCACTGGTCACCCGACGGCCGCCGGGTCCTGCTCGGGGTCGCCGGGTTCGGCGCGGACCTTTCCGGTGGCCAGGGCTCGGGGTCGAACCGCCGTCGGGAGGAGGAACGGCCGTCGTGGTTCCCGGAGGTCGAGGACGACGACGTCGACGACTCCGCCTGGCGCGGCCTGTGGGTCTGCACACCGGCCACCGGCACCCTGATCCGGTTGTCCCCGGAAGGCCTCAACTGCTGGGAAGCAGGCTGGTGCGGGCCGGAGCAGGTCGTCGCGATCTCGTCCGGCGAGCCGGGGGAGGACGCGTGGTACACCGCCTGGTTGAGCCTGCTCGACTTCGGCGGCGAGGTGCGCAAGCTGGTGGACAGCCCCGTGCAGCTGGCTCTGCCCGCCGGTTCGCCGGACGGGACGCGGGTCGCGGTGGTCGAAGCCGTGTGCAGCGACCGCGGGGTGGTCGCCGGTGATCTGCTGCTGGTCGATCCGGCCACCGGCGCGGTGCGGCGGATCGACACCGCGGGTACCGACGTCACCCAGGTCGAATGGCTCGACGCGGACCGCCTCGGCTACCTCGGGCAGCGCCGGCTCGACTCGGTCGCCGGGATCGCCGACGGGCCGGCCGGCACGGTCCGGGAAGTGTTCGCCACGGAGTTGTCCTGTAGCGGCGGCTCCTTCTACCCCGCCGGCGCGTTCACCGCGGACGGCCGGGTGCTGACCGTGCGGGACTCCTACGCCTTGCCGCACCGGCTGGTGCTCACCGGGGAGCGCGGCGACGAAGTACTCGCCTCGACCGCTCATCCGGGGACCGACTACCTCCTCTCCGTCGCGGGGACGGCCGAGGTGGTCACCTGGACCGCACCGGACGGGCTGGAGATCGACGGGATCCTGTGCCGTCCGGCGGGGGAGGGGCCGTTCCCGCTGGTGGTCAACATCCACGGCGGACCCATCTGGGCGTTCCAGAACTGCTGGTCGATGCGCTACGCCTGGGTCCCGCTCCTGGTCGCGCGGGGCTACGCCGTGCTGAATCCCAATCCGCGCGGCAGCAGTGGACGGGGCCAGGAATTCGCCGCCCGCGTGGTCGGCGACATGGGCGGCGCCGACACCCACGATTACCTGTCCGGCCTCGACGCCCTGGTCGGGTGCGGCATCGCCGACAGGGACCGGATCGGCCTGATCGGCCGCAGTTACGGCGGTTTCATGTCGTCCTGGCTGGTCACCCAGGACCGCCGCTTCGCCGCCGCCGTCCCGATCTCCCCGGTCACCGACTGGTACAGCCAGGGCTTCACGAGCAACATCGGGTCCTGGGGCAACCAGTACCTCGACGCCGACCCGGAAACCCCGGGGACCCGGGTGCACACGCGCAGCCCGGTCCTGCACGCGAGCAAGGCCCGCACCCCGTGCCTGAACGTCGCGGGCGCGCTCGACCGCGCCACGCCGCCGGGGCAGGCCCGGGAGTTCCATCAGGCCCTGCGTGCCCACGGCGTGCCCTCGGCGCTGGTGATCTATCCGGAAGAAGGTCACGGCGTGCGGGCGTACCCCGCACAGATCGATCTTCTCGCGCGGATCCTGCGGTGGTTCGACAGATACCTGCTCGCCTGAGCATGCTCCGGGCCAAAAGGTGGTTACAAGCAAGTAATGCGTGTCACACTGTGGCGGTGAACTGCAGCGTCGATGCGACGTGGCGGCGGATCACGGCCTGGTTGTGCACGCATTCACCGGTCACCGCGGCCACCCTTCAATGCCCGGCTCGAGCCGAGGACGTCCGCGCCGTCCAGCACGTGGTGGGGCAGCCGCTCCCGGACGATCTGCTGGCGTGGTGGGGGCTGATGAACGGGGTCGACGACGAGTTCGGCTACCGCACCGCCTTCACGGTCCCAGGGGTGTACATGCCACTGGGAGTGACGCGGGTCCAGGAGGAATGGGCGAGCCTGAGCGCCCGACCGGACGAGGACTGCTGCCGCCCCGGTGGGCTTCACCTGCGGGCCGCCGGTGAAGCCACCATCGGGTTCTGCACCGCCCTGATCCCCGTTTGCCGTGCTGTCGACGGCGCAGTCCTCGCCGTCGACCTGCGCCCCGGCGCCGAACAGGGCCGGGTGATGGACTGGATGGCCGAAGCGGGTTCCTGCCGCACTGCCTGGACCTGTGTCGGCGCGATGCTCGCCGACACCGCCCAGCGCCTCGAACACCACTACGCCGCGCCCGAAACCCCGCCGCGGCCAGGAGATCCGACGATCCGCGAGAACGGATCACTGACCTGGGCGTAACTGCGGCGCCGCGCTCTTACGGACTCGCGATCATCGGCGCTTGCCCGGCACCGGATCTCCGGACGACCTGGCGCCACAGGTCGTCGTCGATGTTGCCGCCCGACACCACGCAAAGCGCCTTCCGGCGGGGATCGGCTTGTCTCAGCGCCGCCGCCAACGCGGCGCCGCCCGCGAATTCGGCGCGGATGCCTGCCTCCGCGTGGAGGACGCGAATCGCGTCGGCGATCTCGTCATCGGTGACGAGTTCCACCCGGAGGCCCGCCGCCTGGCAGATCCGGAGCGGGAGAGCGCCGATCCGGCGTACGAGCAGCCCTTCGGCCGGGCTCGGCCCAGGTGACGCCTGCCACGGTGATCCGCGGCGCAGCGACTCGCGCATCGCGGGGGCGCTCGCGTGCTCGACCCCGACGACCTCGGTGCCGGGCCACGCGGTGAGTGCGGCGGAGACGAGGCCGCCTCCGCCGACCGGGACGAACACGACATCCGGGCGGCCGTTCTGCCGCTCGGCTTCGGCGAACAAGGTCTGATGCCCCTTGATGATTTCGGGATCGTCGAAGCTGGGCACGTAGTACGCGCCGCTTCGGCGGGCATACGTTCTGGCCGCGGCTTCGGCGTCGTCGTACTGACCGGGTTCGAGATGGACCTCCGCTCCGTGGTCGACGATGCGCGCCAGTTTGATCCGGGGTGTGCTCGCCGGTACGAACACCCGGACGGGGTTGCCGAGCCGCTGGCCGGCGATCGCCAGGGCCGCGCCATGGTTGCCGGTGGACGCCGTGGTCAGCGGTGTTCCCGGGGGCAGCGTGGAGATCTTTCTCGCCACCCCGCGGAACTTGAACGCCCCGGAGATCTGCCGGGTCTCGTCCTTGACAGCGAGTCTTCGCCAGCCGTGCCCGGGCAGTTCGCGGACGGGAGTCTCGACCAGGCCGAGTGAAAGGAGAGAAGTCATGGCTCAGTGCTCGATCACGTAGTCGAGACGTTTGACGGCAGGCCCGCTCGCGTCGGCGGCGCGCACGCACGATTCGATGAGCCCGACGACGGTCCGGCCGCTTTCCCTGAGCATCCGGGGGAACAGACTGCCGCTCATCAGTCCGGGAATCGTGTTGACTTCGAGGAAGTACGGTCTGCCGTCGGCCAGGATGAAATCGAATCTGCCCCAGCCGGAAATCCTCAGCTGGTCGAAAAGTCTCACCGAGATCCGCTGGATTTCCTTGGCGGCAGACGAAGTGTCGCGGGCTATTTCCGCGAGTCCGTGCCGATGCTTCTGCGTGTGGCCGAAGAAGCCTCCGGTGGTGTTGATCGCCAGGACCGGGAGTGCCACCGGTTCCCCGTTCTCCACCACGACCCCGCAGCTCACTTCCGTACCGGAGATGAACTGCTGGACGAGGGCGTCCGGGTCGAACTCGTGGACGGACGAGACCGCCTTGACCACATCGGCGACTTCCCAGTCGACGAGGTGCTCGGTGAGCAGGGAGGCGCCCATCCGGTTGGGCTTCACCACGACGTCCGCCTCTGTGAAAGAGGCCAGGGCGCGATCGACGCCGTCGGCGACCTCGGAGCGGCGGATGATCTCGGTCCGCGGCGTCAGCAGGCCCGGCACGGTCGTGCGGGCGACCGCGGCCTGCAGGTACTTGTCCATGCCCAGCGCGGCGCCGAGCACGGAGCCGAAGCTGCCGCGGATGTCGAAGACCTCGGCCACGCCCTGCCAGCAGCCGTCCTCCCCCTCGGTGCCGTGCAGCAGCGAGAACACGAAGGCGTCGGTGGCGTGCAGGAACTCGGCGGCCGCGATGACCGGCACGGTCGGCCACGCCACGATGTCGGCCTCGTCGACCGGCCAGCACGGGCCGGTCAGGACGCGGGCGCCGCCGTCCCGGTCCACATGGACGACGGCGGTCAGGGTGAAGCGATCCGGCGCGCCGAGAACCTCGGCGACGACGTGCCGGTAACTCTGCAGGGACGCGTCGTGCTCGGTGCTGCGTCCTCCGATCAGCAGGACCAGAGCTTCGGACATGGCTACCTCCGGGCAGTGGGTCATCGAGTGGATGAGCCAAGGAAAGCTCGCGCCGCCCCGTGCCGGCGACGGTTCGCGCCAAGCCCGTACAAGTCAGTACGCCCTGGTCAGGCTCCATCCGTCGCGAGGTTCACCCATCTGCCAGCCCGAACAGGCCGACCGGCTGTTGCCCTGGGGCGCAGGCGCCGGAAAGACTTTTCCGCCCGGAACGACGGCGATTACGCGGGGGTCGGATGTGCAACCGAACGGTGAAGGTCTCGCTCCGGTCCAGACCCGCGGCGATTTCGCCCGCGAGCTGACGCGCCTGCGGGAACGCGCGGGACGCAGTGTCCGGCAGGTGGCGAAAGACGCGGATCTGCCGTTCAGCACCGTCGGCGGGTACTTCAGCGGACGGCATCTCCCTCCACTGAGCCAGCCACAGGTGCTGCCGAAGATCCTCGCCGCGTGCGGGGTCGTCGGCGACGACGAGGTGCGGCTCTGGCGAGAAGTACTGACCCGCCTGCGGCACACCGGTCGTACGCGGGCGGATCCCGCTTCTCCCTACCGGGGACTGGCGACCTTCGAACCCGGCGACGCCGAATGGTTCTTCGGCCGGAGCGATCAGGTCCGGAGTCTCACGGCGCAGGTCGAGAACGCGAGTGCCGAAGGCGGCATCGTGACCGTCGTCGGCGCGTCCGGGTCCGGGAAGTCCTCGCTGCTGCGGGCGGGACTGATCCCGAACCTGCGCAAGGACTGGTCGATCCTGCGGACCAGTCCGGCCCAGGATCGGCCCGAGCCGCCGCCGGACCGGCCGCTGCTGGTCATCGTCGACCACTTCGAGGAACTGTTCAGTGGACAGGGCGAGGAAGCCGAGCGGCAGGACTACATCGACTGGGTGACCGGGCTGCCCACGCCCGGATTGGTGGTCGTACTGGGCCTGCGCGCGGATTTCTTCGCTCGTGCTCTGCGCTATCGCCGGATGTTCGACGTCTTGCGAAAAGGGCAGCATCTGGTGACCCCGATGAGCCGTGACGACGTCGTCCAAGCCGTGACCGGGCCGGCGGACAAGGCGGGCGTGGCGATCGAGACCGGCTTGGTCGACCTGCTCCTGCGCGAACTCACCCCGGCCCTGAGACACCGGAACGGGAACGCCGCCCACGAAATCGGCGCGCTGCCCTTGTTGTCGCACGCCTTGATGCAGACCTGGCGGCACGATTCCCGCCATACCTTGAAGATCGCCGACTACGTCGCGGTCGGCGGGATCGAAGGTGCGGTGGCCGCCACCGCCGAGCAGGCCTATCAGGCGCTCGATCCCGAACAGCAGGCCTTGGTCAAGACGGTCTTCCTGCGGCTGGTGCACATCGGTGACGGTGTCGCCGACACCCGGCGCCGGGTCGGGATCGACGAATTCCTGGGCAACGTCGAGGAAAGCGACCTCGCACTCGTACTGGGTCTGTTCGTCGAGCAGAGATTGATCACCGCGGACCTCGATACCGTGGAGATCACCCACGAGGCGCTGATCTCCGCGTGGCCGCGGTTGCAGTCCTGGCTCGACGAGGACCGTGCCGGTCTGCTCGCGCACCGCCGGCTGACCGTGGCGGCCCGGCAGTGGGAAAGCAGCGGGCACGATCCCGCGCTGACACTGCGCGGGGTGCCTCTCGCGCAGGCGCTCGCCCTGCGCGGCGAGGCACGGTTCTCACTGAGCACCGAAGAACGCGACTTCGTGGACGACAGCGAAAGACAGGCGGAGGAAGAACGGCGGAGACGACGCCGCGGTGTGCTGAGACTTCGTTGGCTGACAGCGTTTCTCGCCGTCCTGACCCTTGTCGCGGCGGTACTCGGCATCGACGCGACCCGGCAGCGCGGGCAGGCCGCGACCCAGCGGGACCTCGCCGTGTCGCGGCTGCTCGCCCTGCGGTCTTCCACGCTCCTGCCTTCGGATCCGTCCCTCGCCGGGCAACTGGCGGTGGCCGCCTACCGTGCCGCCCCCACCACCGAAGCGCGGTCCGCCGTTCTCAGTACCACTCGGATGCCTTCTGTCACCAGGCTTCTCGGGCCCGCCGGGGTGGTGCAGGCCGTGGCGACCGTGCGCGACGGGGAAATCATCGTGGCGACCGGGACCGACGGCCGGATCTGGTTGTGGCGCCGTGATTCCCGGAATCGATACCAGCCGCTGCCCCAACCGGCCACAGCGTCGGCGGGGGAGTTGTACGCGCTCGCCGTCGACCCCGGCGGCCGCACCCTGGTGGCGGGCGGGCTGGCGGGCGTCGTGCACCGGTGGGCCATCTCGGACGACACCAGCCTCGTCGAACTGCCGTCGTTGCCCGGCCCCGCCTCGCCGATCCACGGGCTGGCCTACAGTCCTGACGGCACGACGCTCGCGGTGGGGACGACCGATCGCCAGGTGCGTCTGCACGCGGCCGACGGAACTCTTCGCGCGTCTCTCGAAGCGGACACCGAAGTGCAGGCCGTCCGGTTCAGCCCTGACGGGAGCAGGCTCATCGCCGCCGGCAGCGGGGGAGTCGTGCTCAGCTGGCCCGCGGCCGGCGGCCCCGGTACCCGGCTCGGCGGACCCGCCACCCGAACCTATCGTTCGGTCGCGTTCAGCCCGGACGGCGCGACGGTCGCCGCCGGGAACTCCGACCAGTCGGTCTATCTGTGGCGCACCGGCGACGGCAGTCCGGTGAAGACCCTGACCGGCGGTGCGAGCTGGATCAACGCGGCCGAATTCAGCCCGGACGGACACGTCATCGCCGTCGGCAACTCCGACAACATCGTCCGTCTCTGGGACGTCGCCGGCGGTGTCGTCCAGGCGTCACTGCCTCATCCGGGCCCCGTCACCGCACTGCGGTTCGCGGACGGCGGCCGCAGCCTCATCACGACGGCCGGTGACGGCGTCGTCCGCGTGTGGCGGATTCCCGGGCCCGCGCTGTCGCTCTCCGGCGAAGGCGTTTTCTCCGTCGCGGTCGGCGGCGACAGGGTTCTCGCGGGTTCCAGCGGGGCGGACGGCACGATGCACCTCGCCGAGGCGCCCGGCCTCGGCACGCTCCAGCCGATCGGCCGGGTGACCGCGAAAAGCACCGCGGGAGTCCTGGCCGGCGCGTCCAGCCTTTCGGCGGACGGGGCGTTCGCTGCGGCCGGTCGCGCCGACGGCACGGTGGAACTGTGGGACGTGCGTGACGTCCGGACGCCCAGGCTTGTCGGCACTCCTTCTCCGCCCACCGGCGGAGTTCCCCAGATCGTGGCTTTCCGCGAAGACGGGACGATGCTGGCCGCGGGCGGCGACGATCAGCGCATCCGGCTGTTCGATCTGCGAGGCCCGGCAACGAGCAGGCCCGTCGGGGTGCTCACCGGCCCGACGGCCGCCGTCTACGGCCTCGCCTTCAACCGGGACGGGACGGTCGTCGCCGGGGCGAGTGTCGACAAATCCGTGTGGCTCTGGGATATCCGCGATCCCGCGAACCCGCAGGTGCTCAGCGTGATCAACGCGCACACCAACTACGCCTACAGCGTGTCGTTCAGTCCTGTCGGCGATCTGCTCGTCACGGCGAGCGCGGACAAGACGATCCGCTTGTGGGATGTCTCCGATCCCCGGGCCCCGGCCGCGATCGGCTCGCCGCTGACCGGCCCGGGTGGACCGGTCATCACCACGGCGATCAGCCCGGACGGCCAGGTGCTCGCGGCAGGCGGCAAGGACCATCTGGTCTGGCTGTGGACGATCACCGACCCACGGAATCCCGTCCTGTCGGCGGCACCGGCAGCGAGCGGCGACATCTATTCCCTCGCCTTCACCCCTGCGGGAACATCGATCGTCGTCGGCAGCGCCGACCATCTGGCCGCGGTGCTCGTCACCGACGTGACGACCGCCGTCACGCGGATCTGTGACACGGCGGGAACTTCGATCACCGACGAGGAATGGGCGGCGCTGGCTCCCGGTGTGCCGAACGATCATCCTTGCGGCACCTGAACGACGGCGGTCCTTTCGGCGGCCTCACCCGTTCGGTGATCGCCGCCCCGAATCACGGAACTTCGCTGCGCCCAGCCACGTCGTAGTGCATAGTGACAGTCGACATTGAAATGTCACAGTACTCCTAGGAGGGGCGTCCCATGTCGAATCGGCTCCTGCCCGCGCTTGTCGCGGGCACCGCCTTGCTGGTCACCGCGTGTTCCGGCGGTGGCGGCAACCCGACGGCGGACGGCGGTGATCCGACCTCCGGCGCCCCGGCCTCGGCGCAGTCCGGGCCGAAGTACACCCAGTTCGCCGATTTCCCCGGCCAGGCCCTCGCCACCACGGAACCGGGTCTGAAGCTGGGGATCCAGGTGAAGCCCGTCGACGCGGTCTGGGCTCCCGAGCTGGCCGGTGTGTCGGCGAAGGGGGGAAGCCACTATCTCGCGGTGTACGTGGCGGTGACCGGCGAGCTCGCCGATCGTGGCGTGCAGAAGGCCAAGATCAAGTATCTGCAGGTCCGCTACGACAACCCGGGCGGGAAGAAGTGCGACCCGTACTCGCCGGACGACGTCCCCCAGTACTGCTTCAAGGAGGCGTACCCGGCGAGCGACCTCAAGGACGAAATCGCCGACAACACGTGGCGAGACGAGAAATGGCAGGCGGATTCCCTGCTGGGCAGGGATATCGACCGGGGCAAGACCGCGATCGGCGTCGTCGGATTCAGCATGACGGACGGCGAGAACGCGGAGGGACTCCAGCTGTGCGGGCCGACCAAGGAGGACTCTGTTGACACCGGCAAGTTCCCCTGTGTCCCGATCCCGAAGCCGGAAGGCGCACGAAGCTGACCCGCGAACGTTTCCGACGGAGGAATCCCATGTCGCAACGCCTGCTGGGCACACTTGTCGTGAGCGTCGCTGTCCTGGTCAGCGCCTGTTCCGGCAGCGGCGGTGACAATGCCTCGCCGAATACCGGCGACTGGGCGCCCGGCAGCTCGGCCACGAGTGAGTCCGGTCCGAAATACACACGCTTCGCCGACTTTCCCGGAAAGGCCCTCGGTACCGTGGAGCCGGGCGCGCCGGTGGGGATCCAGGTGAAACCCGTCGATGTGGTCTGGGCTCCGGAACTGGCCGGGAAGTCGGCCCGTCCTGGCGAGCACTACCTCGCCGTCTATCTCGCCGTGACCGGCGAGCTGGCCGACCGTGGCGTGCAGGGGGCAAGGCTCGACTTCCTCGAAGCCAAGATCGGCATCGGGCGGGGAACCTGCAACGAGCTGGAGAATCCCGGTGTCTGCTACGTCAAGGCGAGTCCGGCCACCGGGCTCGAAAAGGAAGTCGCGGACAACACGTGGCGTACCAAGCTGTGGATCGCCACGAGTTACGCGCGGACGGACATCACCGCGGGCGATACCGTCATCGGCGTCGTCGGATTCAGTGTCTCGGACGACGCGGACATCCAGGGGGACATGGAACTGTGCGGTCCCAGCAAGACCGAGTTCTACAACGACCGCAAGTTCCCCTGCGTTCCGATCCCGAAGCCTGAGGGAACGCGGAACTAGTGAGGGTAAGGGTCGCTCAGGGTGAAATAGGGACAGTGAACGTTCCTATTTCATACACCCTCACGTTTACTTCTCGGCCCGGTGCGCTCCAGCGGTGCCCAGCGTCGCGAAAGCCACTTTCGAGACATCAGACGCCCCGAAAGTGGCTTTCGCGACATCCGAAGTCGGCAGGCGCGCGAACGGTTGAGCCAGTCGCGTCTTGAAAGGGGTCGTGAGTGGCGATTCGGGTTATTGAGGGGTAAGGCAAAGGTGTCGGGTCGACGAGGGCGCGTGTTGTCACTCAGGGTGAGGGGTGTGTGGAAATAGGGACGCTCAACGTCCCTATTTCCACACACCCTCCCTGTCCGACTGTCGTGACCGGTCCGGT
>NZ_JBVJLY010000030.1:0-116428 GCF_055584485.1 Amycolatopsis sp. NPDC102522
AGACAACCCCGAACACGGGACGTCAGTGGCTTTCCGAGCCAGACCCTGCCAGGCCTCCATCCACACACATCATCATCACTGTGGCTTTCGCGACATGCTCGCGACCAGCAGCGGCACCGTAAAACTCGGCTGGCCTGAGACGGAGGGGACTTTCCCTCGCCCGACCGGCGAAGACCCCAGATGAACACCTCGGTCCGACCCGCACAGTGGCCTTACCCCTCACCAGCACACCGTCAGTAAGCATCGCTACGCGGAGTACAGGGTGTGTGGAAATCGGGACACTCAACGTCCCGATTTCCACACACCCCCGCATCCGCCGGAGGCGATAGCAAAGGTCCCTTGCTCTCTTTCGAGGTGGGCCTAGCAGCGCAACCCTCCTTTCGTCGTTCACGTATATGAACTTCAATCATGTCCTTGACTCTCGTTCGTAAAGAGGCTTAACGTCTAGCCCGTCGCCGCCACGACAGAGCTTCGATCCCTCGACGAGGAGGACCACGGATGCGTGTTCGTGAGCGGGTTCTGGCCATCGTGACCGGCGCTGCCCTGCTGTCGGCACTGACGGCGTACCCCGCACAGGCCGCGACGGTCCGCGTAGGGACTTCGGAGCAGCTGTCGGCGGCGCTCGCTTCGGTCACTCCGGGCACCGTCATCGAACTCGCGGCCAACACCACCTTCGCGGGCAACTTCAAGGCGGCGAAGGGTGGCACCTCCGGCAGCCGCATCACGCTGAAGGGTCCGCGAAGCGCGGTCATCAAGGCCTCGGCCGGGCGCACGCTCGAGCTCACCGGCAGCTACTGGAACCTGACCGGCTTCACCCTCACCGGTGGCCAGAAGGGCCTGATGGCGACGGGCGTCAAGAACACCGTCGTCGACGGCATCAAGGTCATCGGTGTCGGCCACGAAGGTATCCACTTCCAGTACACGAGCACCGACAACATCGTGAAGAACTCCGAGGTGACCGACACCGGCCGCGAGTTCGCGGGCTACGGCGAAGGCATCTACTTCGGTTCCGCGAAGGGCAACTGGCCCGGCGGCACGCCCGACCGGAGCGACCGCAACAAGGCACTGAACAACAAGATCGGCCCGAACGTGCGGGCCGAGTCGATCGACATCAAGGAAGGCACCACCGGCGGCGAACTGCGCGGCAACGTCTTCGACGGGACCGGGCAGAGCGGCGAGCACTTCGCCGACAGCTGGGTGGACCTGAAGGGCAACAACTACGTGGTCGCGGACAACCGGGGCAGCAAGGTCTTCGTGCACGACGCGACCTACGGCGGCTTCGAGGTCCATGTCCAGCTCGACGGCTGGGGCCGCGACAACACCTTCTCCGGTAACACCGCGGACGTGCAGTCCAGCTACGCGTACGGCTTCTATCTCGTGAAGGCCGCTACGGGGAACAAGGTCTGCGCGAGCAACAAGGTGACCGGCGCCGGAAAGGGATTCGCGAACGTGGCCGCCACGGCGGGCTGCTGACGCGATCGAAGACCGGGGGCCCGCTCAGCCCGGCGGCGGGGGCGGGCCCCCACCCTTCGTTCACTCGCTGATTCGGGCATGGTGTCGGTATGGACGATTTGTATCCGCCCATCCACGTTCGCGCCGAAGGCCTGCTCGACGTCGGCGACGGACACCGGATCTACTGCCAAGAGGCCGGGAACCCGGACGGCAAACCCGTGGTCGTCCTGCACGGAGGCCCTGGTAGCGGCATCTCTCCCATGGCCAGGCGGCATTTCGATCCCGATGCCTACCGGATCATCTTGTTCGACCAGCGCGGCACCGGCCGCAGCACTCCGCACATCGGCGAGCCGGACGTCGACCTGTCGGCCAACACCCTCTGGCACCTTGTCTCGGACATGGAAAGGCTGCGCGAACGGCTGAATCTCGAAGAGTGGCAACTCTTCGGCGGCTCGTGGGGCGCGACCCTCGCGCTCGCCTACGCCGAGACCCATCCGAGCCGCGTCACCGAGATCATCCTGCGCGGCGTCTTCACCGTCCGGCGTAGCGAACTCGACTGGATCTACGGCGGCGGCGCCGCGAACCTCTTCCCCCGCGAGTGGGAAGCCTTCC
Organism: Amycolatopsis sp. NPDC102522; assembly: GCF_055584485.1. Classification (NCBI taxonomy): domain Bacteria; kingdom Bacillati; phylum Actinomycetota; class Actinomycetes; order Pseudonocardiales; family Pseudonocardiaceae; genus Amycolatopsis; species Amycolatopsis sp. NPDC102522. The sequence continues at coordinate 2,065 of NZ_JBVJLY010000030.1, forward strand.
TCGCGCCGATCCCCGAAGCGCGCCGCGGCGACCCGATGTCGGCCTACCGCGAACTCGTCTACCACCCCGACCAGGTGGTCCGGGAGCGCGCCGCCATCGCCTGGAGCACCTGGGAAGGCGCGATCGTCTGCCTGCGCCCGGATCCGGCCTTCCACAACCAGTACGCGTCGCCCGACTTCGCTGTCACCTTTGCGCGACTTGCGCTGCACTACTTCTGCCACGGGGCGTGGCTTGAGGAAGGGCAGCTGATCCGGGAGGCCGGGAAGCTGTCGGGGATTCCTGGCGTGATCGTGCAGGGGCGGTACGACGCGGTGTGCCCGCCGGCGACGGCCTACGAACTGCACCGGGCTTGGCCGGATTCGAAGCTGGAGCTCGTCGAAGCGGCCGGGCACGCGGTGACGGATCCGGGGATGCTGGCCGGGCTTCGGGACGCGACGGACTCTTTCCGACCGATTTGACCAAGGCCCCTGAGTCGAGGTGCCCGCGCCTGCCAGGCAGCGAAACCTGGAACTCCTGCAAGCGTCACGGTACTGCGAAGGCCCCGCCAGTCCAGCTGGGCGGAGCCTTCCTTCGCCCTCGTTATCTAGGCAATCGAGACAACATCCGCGCGAGTTCCTCCGGAAACTCCGCCATGTGCGGTTCGGGACAAACCTCGGCGAGCCAGTTTCGATTGCAAGTTCGCTTTCAGCTGAACAAATTCGACGATTACTTGACATTGCCCACAACCTGAAGGCGGAGCCTTAAAGGTAAATGGCTGACACGGTCCGCCAACTCCTACCGAGGGCAAACATACGATTCCCGGTAATCACAGAGCCCTTCAAGCCATCCCGAAGTGTAGCCACCTTGAACAACTTAAAGCTCCACGCCTGACACAAGCCGCTCAGACTGTTTGATGGCCAATTCGCTGATCAAAATTCGATCCGAATATCAATCTCATCAAGGGAGCCCGAGCCATCGACACCATGGGGACGCCCCGGCGACCAGGACGACGATCCTGACGCCCCACCCGCCACAGCCGTCGTCCGCTGACGTTGCCGTCAAATACCGCAGAGCCCTCATCGACATCCCTGTCGATGAGGGCTCGTGTGCGGTTTTCAGGGTTCTGAATCGTCAGCCGAGAGGGTGTCGTTTTCTGAAGAACCCAAGTTCATCAAGACTGCCGCGCATCCTTCTCACTGAAGCGTCCACTCACCCAATGAAATTGGTCGAATCCCAGCCCTCATCATCGAGAACATTGCATTGCGATCTTCCCCATATTGATAGACCGATGAATCGAACCCCGCATAGAACCTTCCGTCGTTTCCCGAGTACACGGTCAGATGGAAGCTGTCCACGCCAATCGGGAATAGAGGGGTGTCAGCCACCTCTGCGCATCGGCGAGCCACCTCTGCATCACGGGTGGTGCAGACCGCGGACGGATCAAAATTCGTCCAACTTGAGATCCTCTCCCCCGCGATAACGAGGGCTGGGAGATGGTCGATCCTTAGGTCAAGATATTCACCCAAGAACTTCCTTGCCTCCTCATGACAGGCGAAACCGACACGCTCCAGACCCGCCACGATGGCATCCGTCTCACGGCGAAACCCAGCCCCCTCCCAGCCACACGACCTGAGGAATTTCTCCAACTCCGACTCGCACATCCTTTTCACCTCGATAGGTCTGTCGCTCCACGCCGAACAAGAACACTCTGACAGGATAAGCACGCGGCTTCTGAGGCACCCGTGGCACTGCGAACGGTCAAGAACTCGATGTCACTCAGCCGCAGCGAGCGCCCGACTTGATCCTCGAAATCAGCTCCATGTTCGGCGATTAGAGTATTGCAGGCCCGGATCTCGGCACAGTTATCGGCTCCGCGGCCAGCGATCTGCCCACCATCCGCAAGAACAGAATCAATCTCGGGCTCGAAATAGGCGGGGCGAGACGTATGACCAGAGTGACCTGTGGAAACCATATCCGTACCCCGGAACCGAGCTGCCGCGCTCATTGTGGCGTCCGCGGGCGCCGATTGCGCTGCTGCTCTAGCCTCACGTCCGCAGTTGTGGGTGAGGACGGGTGTCTGACCTGCAACAACGAAGTATGTGTGGTCGGTGTCGACGGTCAGGTTGTAGACCCGCCGGGTCTCCGACCACGACCGCGTCCCCGTAACCGTCGCATCCCGGTGATCCCCGGTCTCAAGCCGATGACCAGCCTTCAGATCGACGGCGTTCGACCACCGCTTCTCCGACTCGACCCAGAACGGATGCTCATCCGTCGCCACCACGGACCCACGATCGGCACCACTCGCGACACCGACCTCGACCAACGTCCGCTGACTCGCATGCGAACGGGCATCCGTCACCACTCGGACAGCGGTACGCCCCGTCGTCGGATCCTTCGCCAGGACCTTGTCCCCGACCTTGACGTCCTTGATCGGCTTACGAGACCCGTCGCCCATCACCACCAGCGTGTTCGGATCGAAGCTGTTCTTCCTCACACAGCTCGTGGCCGCCCCATCCGACGACTCGTCGTGATGCTTGCCCCGCCCCTTGTTCCGCCCGGTCAAACCACCCAAGGCGGAAAGAGCGTCCTCCGGAGAGACACCCGACTGAGCGATCTCCGACACCGCCGTCACGGTCTCGGCGACGTTCTGGACGACGTTCCCGTCTCCGACCACCTGCTTCTTGAAGAAGTCGAATACCTGGCCGGAGTCCTGCACATTGGCCTTGAACGACTGCACGATCCGAGCGGGAACCAACGGCGACGACGACACCAGATCGGTGCCCTTGAACACCGGCTTCAACGCCGCCTTCAGCGTCGGGATCGGGTTCTTCTTCGCCGTCTTCTCCGCAGCGCCCCGGGCGGCGGCCGCGACGGCCTTCTTCTTCGCGAGGATCGCTGCGGCACGCCGGGCAGCAGCCGCTACGGCCGCTTTACGAGCAGCCGCAGCGGCGGCCTTACGTGCGGCCGCGGCAGCGGACGCCTTGCGAGCGGCGGACGCGGCGGCGTCACCGGCGGTTCGACGGGCCGCCCCGGCGACGTCGTCGCCATAACGACGACCGAGATCGATGGCGTCGTCGGCGTATCGACCGGCCCGGCGGCCGCCGCCGATGAAGTCACCGGCCTTGCGTGCCCACTTCGCGGCTGTCGCGGCGTTGCCACCGAACGGGATGGCGCCCGCGGCGGACCACGCGGCGTTCTCCCAGTCACCCTCCACCGCGTAGATCGCGGCGTTGGCGAGGTCGGCGATCTCGCCGATGCCGGGGATCATGCCCGCCACGTCCAAGGCGGTGTGCACGATGCCGCCGGCCTTGTCCCACAGGTCACTGAACCAACCGTGACCGTCGGGATCGAAGTAGTTCAGCGGCGAGCCGAGGACGTAGGAGTACCGGTTCGCGCTGATGGACGGTGAGAACGGCAAGCCGATGCTGTCTCGCGAGGCGAAAGTGCCGGAACCCGGCTGGTACCACCGCGCACCCATGTTGACGTTCCCGTTGTCGGGGTCCGTCCAGTCACCCTGGAAACCGACCGACCGCGTGGCACCGGTCGACGCGATCCGCTTGCCGTACGGGTCGTACGCCGTCGAGTCGACGACGCCACCGGACGCGGGCGCCAAGGCTCCGACCACATCGCCGTGCCGGTCGGAAAGCGTGAGCCGGGAATCGGAACCCTGCGAGAGCGAAAGCAAGGAACCGTCGGGTCCGCGGCCGAACCGTGAGACACCGTCGCTGACCGCGTCTTGTTCCATCCCCGAGTACGAGAACTGCTGCCCGCCTCGGGTCGAGAGGCGATCGAAGTCGTCGTAGGTGTATTCGGTCGAGTCGAACTTGGTCAGCCGGTCGAAGGCGTCGAAGGAGTACTTCTCCTCCTTCCCGGACGACGTACGCGAGCTCAGTGAACCGCGCGGTGAGTACGCGTAGGTGTAGTCGCCGTCGGCGAGGACCCGGTTCCGTTCGTCGTAGGTCGCGTTCTTGTCACCCGCCTTGACGCGGTTGCCCGAGTCGTCCCAGCCGTACTCGGTCGACTTGCCCGAGGGGTCGGTCCAGGAGAGCATCCGCCCCTGGAAGTCGTACGAGTAGCTGTTCTGACCCGCCCCGGCGAGTCCGGCGGTGGTCTTCGTCTTGACCCGGTCGTTCGGGTCGTAGGTGTAGGCGATCGACGAGAGAACCGTGCCGTTCGCTTCCTTCAGGACGTCGGACTTCGGTCGTGCGAGGTCGTCGTAGTCGTAGGTCCTGAGCCTGCCACCGCCGTAGTCGACGGTCTTGACCTTCCCCGCCTCGTTGTAGCGGTAGGCCAGCCGGCCGCCGGTCGCGCCGTCGGTGACAGTGTCCAGCCGTCCCTGGAGGTAGCCGAACCGAGCGGTGCCGGCCGCATCCGTCCGGGTGATGACGCGCCCGGCGTTGTCGTACTCGAAGGACGCCGCGCCGGAAGTACCGGTCGCGGTCAGCAGCCCGCCGCGGTCGTTGTAGGTGTAGGCGTTACTCCCCGCCACCCGCAGACGGCCGTCGGCGTCGTAAGTGCGCGACTTCGAGACCGTGGAGACCTCGGCACCGGTCCCGGATTCGGTGAGCATCCGGTTCAGCGCGTCGAACGTCCGGTCACGGTTGACGTTCCCGGGCGCGGTCAGCCGGGTCGCGTTGCCCGTCGCGTCGTAGGACTGTGTCCAGGTTCGATCCGCGGCCGCGGGGTGGGTGGCGGTGGACGGCTCGACCACCGACTCCGGCAGGTTCAGGCTGTTGTAGGTGAAGACGGTCTTGTTCGACCGTCCGTCGGTGAACCTGGTGCGGTTCCCGGCGGCGTCGTAGCCGAAGGACGTCGTGATCGTCTTCCCGTCCGCGACCGGCTCGACCTGGCCGGACAGCCGGTTCGCCGCGTCGTAGGTGAACGTGGTGACGCGCTTCTCCCAGTCCTCCGACGTCCGCATGTTGCCGGCGAGGTCGTAGGTGAACTTGCGCTCCCGCAGCTTCGGCTGCGAGCCCGTCCACTGGCCGTCGACGTCGAACTCGGAGACCACGCGTCCGGCCAGGTCGTAGTCGAGCCGTTTCGTGGCGCCCGCGCCGTCGGTCGCCCGGACCAGCCGCCCCTGCCGGTCATAACCCCGTTTCGTGGTGACCCCGGCCGGGTCGACCGTGGTGATCAGCTGGTTCAGCTTGTCGTAGGTGTTCCGGCTCGTCTCGCCCGCCGGGTTCTCAGTGGACACGACGTTGCCCGCGGCGTCGTATCGGTACTTGGTGGTGTACGCGGCGGGTTGCGGGTATCGCTCCACCGACGTCGAGGTGGCCTTGCGTCCCAGCTCGTCGTACGTCGCCTCGACACGGGCGCCGGTCGACGAAGTGGCGGACAGGGGTAGCCCGGTCATGGTGTACGAGTACTTCGAGACCCCGGCGGCCGTGCCGTCGTCCTTCGGATCGTGCCGCTCCAGCAGCCTGCCCAGCTGGTCGTAGCGCAACTCGGTCGCGTGCTGACGGGCGTCGATCTGCTTGATCACCCGTCCCATGGCGTCGTAACGGATCTCCTTGGTCGGCGTGATCGGCGCCGTGGCGCCGGGCGGGGTGTACGACGGCAGACTCGCCTTCACCAATTGACCGAGCTTGTCGTACTGCGCCGTGGTGATCCGGCCGAGCGGGTCCTTCGTCTGCGTGACCGAGCCGAAGGTGTCGTAGCCGGTGATCATGGTCGCCTGCGCGTCCGACGGCGCGCCGCCGTTCGACTCCACGCGGACTCGCGGGCCGGTGGCCAGGATGGGCCTGGCCAGCTCGTCGTACTTCATCGTCGTGGCGTACTGGGAGGAAGGCGGGTTCCCGCGCGGATCGGTGACCGACGTCGGCATGCCGCGCTCGTCGTAACCCCAGGTGGTGTTCAGTCGTTCCGGACCATTGTGGACGGTCTGCTTGATCCGCTGGCCGGAGGCGTTGTACTCGAACTCGGTGATCTCGGCGGTGTTCACCTGCCCGCCGCCGGTGTTCGAGGGGAAGCCGGCCTTCTCGGTGCGGATGACGTTGCCGCTGCGGTCGTAGGCGAACCGCGTGCTGCGGTCGAGTCCACCGGCGTCCTCGACCGACTGCGTGACCCGGTTGACCGCGTCGTAGTCGTAGGTCGTGGTGCGGTTGCCCGCCGTGGTCTGTTTGATCAGGTTCCCGGCGCCGTCGTAGCCGTTGTTCTCCAGCACGAGGTCGCGGACATTGCCGGTGACCGGATCCCGGTAGCCCTCGGCCACGACCTGTGCGACCAGATCGTTGGTGTAGTAGCTGTTCCGGGTCATGCGACCCATCGCGTCCACGTGCAGGGTCTGCCGCCCGGACTCGTCGTACCGGAAGGATTCGAGCACCGTCGGCTTCGAGTTCCCGGGATCGGTGTCGCCTTCACCGTCGCCGGGACGGCCGTCCCCGTCGGCCGGGTCGACGACACCGCCGTGCCAGTCGTGCAGGCGGACCTCGGCGACTTCGTTGCGGGCCGTGTAGGCGTAGGACTTCTTCACACCACTCGCGTCGATTTCGAACATCCGGTTGCCGAAGACGTCGAAGCCGTACCTTGTCTCCTTGCCCTCGGGGTTGACGAGGTGCACGAGACGGCCATGGTCGTCGTATCCGCGAGTGGTGACCCGGCTCGGGTCGCCGCCGAGGAGGTCCGAAACCTCCTCTCGCTCGATGTTCCCGTCCTTGTCGTAGGACGTGACCGTCCGTGCACGATGCTTGACGCCGTTGACGGCGTTCGTGGTCTCGGGTCCTGTCTCGACCCTCACCCGCGAAAGCGCGTCGTATTCGTAGGTGGTCGTGATGCCGCCGGGATACGCGTCGACGTAGATCGTGGAAGAGGTCCGCCGTCCGGCGCTGTCGTAGACGAACCGCGTCCGCATTCCGGACTCTTGCTGGATCTCGCCGAGATCTCCGGTGCTGTAGTACCGGTAGTTCGTGTTCTCACCCGTCGGGCTGAGCGTCGACAGCAGCAGGTCGGCCGGCACCTTGTTGGGGGTGTTGATGTCGAGCGGCTCCTCGGTACCCGTGGTGTACCGATGCACGACCTCGCCGCCGTCGGGCATCTTCTGGCTGGCGAGGTCGCCCTTGGCGTTGTACAGGTACGTCGTCAGATACCGGTCGTCCTGGGCGTTCGCAGACCGTCCGTCGCGGCTCCAGACGACTTTGTCGTTACGCGGGTCGAGCGGGTTGTCCGGGCTGAGGTGATAGCCGAAGTACTCGGTCTGGCACTGGCCGGGCAACAGGCAGGTCCGCTTGCTGATCACGTTGCCGCGCGGATCGAAGCCGAGCGTGACCTTGCTGAGGTTCTCCGAGACGATGGTGTTCTGGTTGCCGGCGTCGTCGTAGTCGTAGGTCCGGATCCCGTAACCGGCTTCCGCGGCGGGCTCACCGGACCGGTCTTCCGGACGGACGCCGAGCCCCAGCGGGGTAACCGTCCGCAGGATCCGGCCTCGAACCGGGTCGTAGTCGAAGGTGTGGTTGCGGTTCGCCGGATCGGCGAACTGGACGGTGCGGATCAGGTTGGTCTCCGCACCCGTGATCACCGGCACGCCGAGCCGCCAGGTCCCGCCGTTGCGGTCGGTGTAGTTCTTGACCCGCTCGCTGACCGTGTCGTACTCCACCTCGGCGGCGATCTTGCCGCTGGGCATGGTGATCTTGCTGAGCCCTTCGGACGGCTGAGCGGCCTGGAACTGTTCGCGGACCGCGTTGTCCCCCAAAGGTTTGCTGTAGACGGCGACCTCGTCGATCGCGCCGGTGAAGTAGCCGTGGTCGTTGGCGGGCTTGGCGGGCCAGTTACCGGAGACGAAGCCGGCGCCGACGTAGGTCTTGGTCTGGTTGCCGTGCTCGATCACGCCCTGCTTCGTCGCGACCTGCGCACCGTCCAGATAGAGCCATTGCGTCGCCAGCGAGCCGGAAAGCACCACGTGGTGCCATTTGTTGTCGTTGACTACACCGGCGGTGCTCATCGGCGCGGTCGTGCCGTCCGCGAACTGACCGTAGAGCTTCCCGTTCGTCCCGACGTACAACGCCGGGGTGTAGGCGTTCTGCAGCGCGCCCGAGATCTCGTTCTGCTGGTAGCCCAGCAGGACACCGGCGCCGCCGGTCTTGAACCAGAGCCCGACGGAAAGATCCCTGCTCTTCTTGATCGCCCCGTCCGGGAGTTGCAGCACCGACGAGGAACCGTTGAAGGTCGCGGCGGTGTCGGCCGAACCCGGCACCGCTCCCGCCGCGCCGAGGACGACGTTCTTGTACTTGCCGTTGTCCTTGCCCCGGTTGAGCACCACCTGGCTGACGGCGGCGTCGCCGCTCTGATCGCCCAACCGCCAGTACCCGTCCGGCGCCGTGTCGTTGACGACCGTGCGGAACCTGGATTGATCGGCGTAGTCGTACCGGGTGACGTTCGCCAGGGGATCTTCGACCTTGGTCAGCCGGTTGCCCTCGTAGAAGTACTTCCAGTTCCGGATCTGCCCGCTGACCTCGGTCGCGAACACCTCGGCGACCTTGCGGTTCTCGATCCGGAAGACCAGTTGCCGTCCACTGGCCAAGTCAAGGGCGCGGGTGAGGGCATCACCCTCCCAGTAGATCTTCACGCCACGCCCGACGCCGTCGGTGTAGCCGGTCACCTTGCCAGAGGAGTCGAAACGATACGTGGTCGCCGTTTTGTCGGTCAGCGACCAGCCGCCGTCCGATTCGGACTTGAACCCGGCGTACCGGCCCTGCGGTGGCGCCCAGCTGCCGTCCGGGTTCGCACCGAACCTCAATTGCTGGCCGTCGGGATAGGTGACGAGGGCGTTCCCCGCGTAGTCCCGGGCCACGCGCATGTCGTACTTCGTCGCCCACCCCGTGCCGAACCAGTGGTCGCGGCGAGGGTCCAGGGAGTTGTAGGTCCGGATGACGCTCAGACCGGGGCCGGCGGTCGGCATCTGGACGTCGACCGCGCTGGAGTAGTAGTTACCGACCATCGGGTCGAAGTCGCGATCGGATCCGCTGTGCGGGGTCATGGCCATATGCGAGGTGATGGCCGGTTGCGGGACGGCGCTCAAGATGGCGCTGAACGGTAGCGCTTCGCTCTCGCTGTTGCCGTCGAACGCGAACGAACGCCAGAGATAGATCTTGTTCCAGAACAACTTCTTGTCCGGGATCGTCCAAGTAGGACTGTTCTGGTACTCCGAGCTGAAGCACTTGATCGGAGTGTCGTCCGGGCCTTTCTCGCACACCTCGAACCGGTACTTCAGGGTGCTGCCCGCCGGCGGGTCGATGTCGACACCGCTCGCCCACAGCTGCGGGGTCAGGGTCTGGACGGAGGCGCCGTTGGGCGGGTACTGCTGCTTGATGAACGGCGGCACGTCGTACACGTCGAGCCCGATCCGCGCGGGCGCGACCTGGTGATCGGTGAAGTAGTCATCGGGTTTGCGGAGCATGCTGAAGTCGAGGAGGTAGCTGCCCACCCCGATCTCTTTGATCTCCGCGTCGAGGGTCACGGAAGCGCCTCGCGCCACGTCACCGGGGAGCTCGGCGGCGATCCGTGACACGACCAGGTTCCCGCTCCGGTCGTAAGCGCGGTAGCCCAGGGCGAAGTCGTTGCGCGACCAGGCCTGCGCGCCGCGGTTGGTCACGGTGATCTTGACCTTGCCCGGAGTCGCGCGGGTGACCGGCGGTTCCGGGGTGGCGCGGTCGACGCGGTATTCGGCGTTGTAGGGCGAGTGCGTGATGTACAGGCGCGGCGGGTTGGCCGTGCCGAAGCCGGTGAAGCGCTTCCACGCCGCCGGGTCGGTCGGCGCCTGAAGGGCGAGACCGTGGTTCGGGGCACCGCCCGCCCACTGCTGGACGAGGTCGCGGCCGCCGACGCCCAGGTCGATCAGTTCGTGCGCGGTCGGGCAGTTGGACCTGGTCGCCAGCGGCGCCATGTACCCGTGCGAGAAGACCCCAGTGCCCAGCGCGCCGCCGGTCGGCGGCGTTCCGGAGGAACCCCAGTCCGCGGTGACCGGATGCACGGTCATCGGCCTGGGCGTGCAGGAACCGGACCAGAAGTTCGTCAGCTGCAACTGGGCGGCGAAGATCCGGTTGTCCTTCAGATCTCCGCCGACACCGCCGAACCTCAGGTAGCTCGAAGCGGTCTTGCCACCACTGCGGCCGATGCGCAGTTCGCCGAGGTTGGTATACCGGGTGCCGTTCTCCACCACCAGGTTGCCGGTACTGACCGACTCCTTGACCACGGTGGGATCCACCTGCACGGGGTAGACCCTTGCCGGGTCGCGCAGCCACGCGGAATCGAGTTCCACCCGCAGGATCTGTTTGCCGTCACGGTTCCCGAGCCGATAGATGACGCCTTGGGAGGTCGCGGGTTCACCGCTTTCCTGACGACTGGAGTCGATCATGTAGCCGGCCGGCACACGCATGGCGACCACGCCGGCCTGGTCGGCGAAGACCACCTGGCCGTCGACGATCTTCGCCTCGAGGCCCTTCAGGTCCAGCGCGAACTCCCAGGCGTGGGGGGCGTCGGGATTCTTGAGGACGAACCACTCCTTGGCCGCGCCCGCGGTGAACTCGACCCGCATATCGGCGTTCGGCAGGACGTCGGGGTAGCCGACCGCGCTGCCGTCCGCGTGTCCGGCCGTCGCCCGCGCGCCGAGCAGGGTGAAGGCGGCCTCGTGCCCGGAGCCGTCGCTCACCCGCATCGAGCCGCTCGTCTGTCCCATGTGGACCTGAAGCTCGTCGCCCGCCTTGCGCCACCCTCCTGCCTGCTCAGGCACGGCGCGGGTGTCGACGGGGCCGAAACCGCCCTCTGGCAGCGGGAAGTTCAGGGGATCCTGGCCGTAGACCGTGGTCTGCGTGCCGTCGGGGTTGTCATAGGCGCTGCTGTTCGTGGTGCGCCGCTGAGGGATTTCCTTGCTGGCCCGCGCGTCGAAACCGCGGACCTGGGTGGTCGGCGGCGCCACGGCCTTGGCGCTGCTGCGCTTGTCGGCGGCGGGCTCGGGGAAGGTGAGCGGCGGGTACTTCGACTGGAGCGAAACGGCGTCCGCCCGATTGACCGCGGGAGCGGCGGCATTGTCGGCGGTCGGCCGGTCCGCGACGCCTTCCGCGGATCCCGACTCCTGCTTCGGCGCGTCCGCGACCGCGGTCGCGGACGCCTCGTCTGACGACGGGAAGCGCAGCGAAGCCGCCGGGCCCAGCGTCGCCACCAGTGCGACGATCAGCAGCAACGCGAGCGTCGCCCGGAGTCTTGCGCGCAGGACAGGTCCACGACGGATCCGCTTCATGACTTCCCCCCTTGGGATGCCCACCCAGGACAGCCCTCGGCTCCTTCAGAGCAAGTTCGGCGAGTTGATATTGCTGGGCCGCGAGAAGTCCAGCAAGGCCTTTTACCGATTTTGGGCCGAATGGCCGTGACCGAATGGGCATTCGCACATGACCGATCGGCCATCGAACTTACGTTCGACAAAAAGAATTGAGCGTTAGCCGAAGATGATCTAGATCACAAACTTCGCGCTCGCCGCTCGGATCACACTTTCGGTCGAATGACGGCGCCCTGACCAGCCGCTATCGTCCGGCGTGCTCATAGTCAAAAACGAGGGCGCTGGGGGCGGAAGGTCGCGTCGCGTTACAGAATGAGCAACTCTGTCGCGCCGTCGCGGTTTTTTGTGCGTTCGTGAGCACTTTCCGCGCATGGCACTCTCCGTATTCGGAGAAGGAAGGTCCAATGGGGACTCGAAGATCCCTTGTCGTCTCCGCGGCCGCCACGATGCTGCTCGGCACCGTGGTCATCACCACCGCGCCACCGGCACTGGCCGCGCCGGTACTCCCCACGGGGTTCGCCCTGATCGACACCCCCACCGGTCAGCAGGCCGGAGACCTCACCGACGCCGCCTATCTGCCGGACGGGAGCGCGCTGACCACCGGCCGTCTGGGGTCGGTCAAGCTGGTCCCGCAGGACGGCCAGCCCGTGCAGATCGCCTCACTTCCGGTGCATACCACCGGTTCGCTCGGCCTCACCGGCATCGCCGTGGCGCCGGACTTCACCACCAGCCGAACGGTCTATACCACTCGGGCCGTCGCGACCAGTACGTCCACTCAGGTGTTCCGGCTCAGCAAATGGCGGGCAGACGGCTTGGGCGCGCCGACGGGCCTCGTGGACGAGACCTCGGTCCTCGAATTCCCGGTCAACTCCGACAGCAAGGGGATCCAGGACGTCGTCGTGGATCCCGGCGGGGACGTCCTCTGGGTCGCCACCGGGGACAACGCGGCCGTTCAGGCGCCGGCCGGTGCGACCAAGGACAACGTGGACAAGTTCGCCTTGAAGGCGCTGGACCCGGCCCAGCCGACGGGCAAGGTGCTCCGGGTCGCCACGGACGGCAAGGGAGTGGCGGACAACCCGTTCTACGACGTGGGCGCACCGGCGTCCTGGCGCAGCCGCAACTACACGAGCGGACTTCGCGATCCCAGGATCGCGCTGGACCCGCGAGGCGCCGTCGTCGTCACCGACATCGGGTGGGCCGCCCGCAGCGAAGCGAGTCTCGCGCTCCCCGGCCAGAACCTGAAGTGGCCGTGCTGGGAGGGAACCACGCGCGCACCCGGCTATCGCGACCTCCCGGAATGCGCGAACGTCGCGAACACCGTACCGATCAGTGAGGCCGCGCAGGGCGCTACGGACACCCTCGTCGGCGGGGTCGCCTACACCGGGACCTCGTACCCCGACGTATACCAGGGTCTTCATTTCGCGGCCAACAAGAGCGGGCACACGCTTTCGACCTTCGCGTTCGACACCGGGGGCAAGACCACCCAGGCGCTCACCACGATCGCTTCCGACATCGGTGACCCGGTCTCCGTCCTGAACGCGCCGAACGGCGACGTCGTGCTGGCCGACGCGGCCTCGTCGACGTTGCGAAGGCTGAGCTTCAAACCGGCGAACAGGGCTCCCGCCGCGGCGTTCACCGGAACCGTGACGCCGGGCACGAAGAAGATCTCCCTCGACGCGGGCGGATCGAGCGACCCGGACCTGGACTCCCTCGGCTACCAGTGGACCTTCGGGGACGGCACCACCGGCAGCGGCCGCGTCGTGGAACACATGTACTCGGCGACGGACGCGGTGACGGTCGGGCTCACGGTGAGCGACGCGCACGGTGCCGTGACGACCACCAGCCAGATCTTCCTTCCCGGCGAGGCCACTCCCGTGCTCTCGCTGTCGCCTCCCGGCCCGGGCACCGTCTTCCAAGGCGGTGAAACGGTTTCCTTGAGCGCTACGGCCGACGATCCGGCCGATGGACCGCTGTACGTGAAGTGGCGTGCCGACCGGGTGCGCTGCCCCCAGAACAGTGCCTGTGAAGTCACCACACTGCGCACCGGCACGGGCCCCAGTCTGTTGTTCGCTTTCCCGAACGAGACCGACACCCGGGTCGTGGTCACGGCGACCGCGGAGAACGGCCGCAACATCCTCACCAGCCAGCGGTACACCGCCAACCCGCGGACGGCCCGGCTGGCCGTCATCGGCACCCGTCCGGCGCGGATCCAGGCCGGTGTGAACGGGAGCACCAACCGGCTCGTGACCGTGAACTCCTCCGTCCAGCTCACCGCCCCGGCCAAATCCCTCGACGCGGCGAATTTCACCAAGTGGCTGGACAATCAGAGCACCGAGCCGATCCGGCAGGTGCAGATGCCGACCGCGGGGCTCACCCTCCGCGCGGAGTATCAGACCCCCATCCAGAAGCGGTACGCCGACGAGGCGCCTCTGCGCACTCTGGTGGGTACTCCGGTGGGGCTGGAACTCGTCGAGGGCGACGGACACTGGCAGCTGTACACCTCGGGCCGGCTGTATTGGACCGAGCAGCACAACGTGAAGGCCGTCTCCGGGCAGATTCTGACCAAGTACGTCGCGCTCGGGGCGCACTCGTACCTCGGGTATCCGATCACGGACGAGTTGCCCGCCCGCACGGGCGGCGGCCGCTACAACGATTTCCTGGGAACTTCGACCAGCGGTGACGCCTCGATCTACTGGACGTCCAGCATCGGGGCCATGGCCATCTACGGCACCATCCGCGTCAAGTGGAAGGAGCACAACTCGGAGTTGGGGCCGCTCGGCTTCCCGACCACCGATGAGCTTGGGACACCGGACGGGATCGGCCGGGTCAGTCACTTCTACAACAACAATGCCTCGATCTATTGGACCGCGGCGACCGGCGCGCACTACGTGATGGGCAGTATCTGGCAGAAGTGGCGTTCGCTGGGCTGGGAAGCGTTCTTCGGTTACCCGACCACCGACGAGATGACCACGCCGGACGGGATCGGCCGGTACACCCACTTCAGCGGGAACGGCTCGATCTACTGGACGCCGTCGACGGGCGCCAACGAGCTGCACGGATCGATCCGTGACCGCTACAAGGCGCTCGGCTGGGAAAGCGGAATGGGCTACCCGAAAACCGACGAGTCGGGGACGCCAGGGGGCACCGGGAAGTACAACCACTTCGTCCAGGGTGCCTTCGAGCACTCGATCTATTGGCGGTGGGGAACCAACGAGGCCTGGGAGGTCAAGGGCAAGATCCGGGAGCGCTGGAAGGCTCTCGGCTGGGAGACCTCGTATCTCGGCTTCCCGATCACCGGCGAGTACAACACCCAGACCGGCAAGCGCAGCGACTTCCAAAACGGCTACATCACCTACAACGGGTCGACGGGAGCAGTCGAAGACCGTCGATACTGAGTGACCTGAAAACGCCGGTGCGGTTTCGAGCCGCACCGGCGTTTCGCTTTACAGACGCCCACCCGAAGTCGTGTCGCCGGAAAGCCGTTGCGCCAGATAGACCGGGATCGTCGACGCGAGGATCAGCACCGCCGCCACGACGTTGACGATCGGCGCTTGGTTCGGCCGGAACAGGTTGTTCAGGATCCAGATCGGCAAGGTCTCCAAGCCGGTCCCGAGGGTGAAGGTCGTGACGATGATTTCGTCGAATGACAGCGCGAAAGCCAGCAGACCACCGGCCAGCAGGGCCGAACGCAGCATCGGGAAGGTCACCAGGCGGAACGTCGTGAGCCCGTCGGCACCGAGGTCCATCGACGCCTCTTCGAGGTTGCCGCCCATCCGGCGCAGGCGCGCGACGACGTTGTTGAACACCACCACGATGCAGAACGTCGCGTGCGCGACGATCGCGGTGAACAGGCCGAGGTCGATGCCGAGGATCGTGCGGAACGCGTTGTTCAGCGCGATACCGGTGACGATGCCGGGCAACGCGATCGGCAGGATGATCAGCAGCGACACCTGGTTGCGGCCGAAGAAGCGGTACTTCTGCAGCGCGAACGCCGCCATCGTGCCGAGTACCAAGGCGATCGCTGTGGCCGCGAGTCCTGCTTGGACACTCGTGCCGAGCGCTTTCAGCGCGCCTTCGTTCTCCGCGGCGCGGCCCCACCATTCGAGGGTGAAGCTCGACGGCGGCCAGCCGAAGGTGGTGTCCGCGTTGAAGGAATTGAGCAGTACCACCAGCAGCGGGAAGTAGATCACCGCGAGCCCGAGCACCAGCGCCGCGAGCAGGAGGTACTTGGTCGTCCGGGATAGCCGCATCGCGCGCTCCTACAGGTTGTCCAGCGCGCCCGTGCGGCGCACGGCGGCGAGGTAGGCGAGCATGATCACCACGGGCACGGTCGCGACGGTGGCCGCGAACGGCAGGTTGTTGGCCGCGCCGATGTTGTCGTAGACGACGTTGCCGAGCATCTGCGAGGTGCCGCCGACGATCTTCACCGCGATGTAGTCGCCCAGCGACAACGAGAACGTGAAGATCGAGCCGGCGACGACGGCCGGGAACGTCACCGGCAGCACCACCGAGCGAAAAGTCCGGAACGGCCGTGCGCCGAGGTCGCCCGACGCGTCCACCAAGGAGTTCGGCAGCCGTTCGAGGCCCGCGTAGATCGGCAGGATCATGTACGGCAGCCACAGGTACGACAGGGTGATCACGGTCGCGAGCACGCCGTAGCCGGGGGTGTCGAGGCCGAACGGGTTGAGCAGCCAGTGCAGGACCCCGTTGCCGGACAACATGGTCCGCCACGCGTAGGCCTTCACCAGGTAGCTCGCCCACAGCGGCGTCATGACGGCGATCACCAGTAGCCGCCGAGCCCTCGGGGAAGCGAATTTGGCCATGTAGAACGCCATCGGGAAAGCGATGACCGCGGTGATCACCGTGACCAGCGCGGCGATCCCGACCGTCCGGAGGGTGATCGTGCGGTACACCGCGTCGCTGAACAGGGTGACGAAGTTGTCCATCGACCATTCGGTCACGACCTGGCCGGTGAAGACGTCGGTGCTCCAGAACGCTGTCACGAACAACGCGGCCAGCGCGCCGAGATAGGCGAGGCCGAGCCACAGCATCGGCGCGGACAGCAGGATGCCCAGTCGCAGCTTGGGTTTGCGGTACAGGAAGGCGGAGGCTTTCCGCCTCGGCGAATCGAGGGTGGTCGTCATCGTCTCCACCTTGCGAGGGATGGGACCGGGAGCGGACGGCGTTGGGGGGCACCACCGGCCGCTCCCGGAGTTCGGGGAGGTCAGCCCTTGATCTCGGTCCAGGCGCGGGTCCACTCGCCGTAGTCCTTGCACTTGACGTCGGTGCGGCCGTCGAGGCACTGCGTGATCGGCGTCGTCCAGTACTGGATCTTCGAGGCGTACGCGGCGTCACCGGCGTGGTAGGTGTCGCAATGCGTCTTGTCCTTGGTTTCGGCGCACGCCTTGGGGTTCGAGGGCGATTCACCGAAGTACTCGGCGACCTGGGCGTTGGCCTTCGGGCTGACGATGTGGTTCAGCCACTTGTAGGAGCACGTCTTGTGCGGCGACTTCGCCGACACCATCCAGGTGTCCGACCAGCCTGTCGCGCCTTCGGACGGCAGCACCGATTCGACCGGCGCGCCTTCGCTCTTGGTCAGGTTCACCGTCACCTGCCAGGCGGTGCCGAGAACGGCGTCGCCGCTCTTGAGCGCCTGGCTTTCCTTCAGGTAGTCCGACCAGTACTCCCCCACCATCGGACGCTGTTGCTTGAGCAGGTCGACGGCGGCCTGGAACTGCCTGTCGTCCAGGGCGTACGGGTTCTTGATGCCGAGTTCCGGCTTCTTGTTCTGCAGGTACAGTGCGGCGTCGGCGATGTAGATCGGCGAGTCGTAGGCGGAGATCTTGCCCTTGTAGGGGCTGTTCGGGTCGAACATGACCGACCACGACGTCGGTGGCGGGGTCACCTTGTCGGTGCGCCAGGTGAGCAGGTTCGCGCCCCAGCCGTGCGGAACGCCGTAGGCCACGTTGTTCACGCTGTTCCACGGTCGGTTCTTGAGGAAGCCGAAGACGTCCGCGTAGTTCGGCACGAGGCCGGTGTTCACCGGTTCGACGTCCCCGGACGCGATGAGTCGCAGCGAAGCGTCACCGGAGGCGGAGATGACGTCGTACTGTCCGGTCTTCATCAGGCTCACGGCCTCGTCGGAGGTGCCGAACGCCTTGACGTTGACCTTGCAACCGGTCTCCTTCTCGAACCCGGTGACCCAGTCGACGGCCGGGTCGTTCGAGCCGTTTTCCGCGTAGCCGGGCCACGCCAGCACGTTGACCTGGCCCTCCGGCTGGCCGAGTTGCGCGAGCGCGTCGAGTTTCGGCGGGGTGAAGCCCTGCCCGCCGGGCGCGGCGGTGTTCGAGCTGGATCCGGAAGTTCCGCAGGCGGCCACGAGCAGGCCGGCGCCGAGCAGGCCGGCGAGCGCGAGTTTCCTGTTCTTCATTGAACAACCTTTCGGTACTGGGGAGGCTAACCGGCTTCGGGGACGCGGAAGCTGTGTTCGTGCCGCCAGCTCAGGCGGACGCGGCCGCCCTCGAAGTCCGCGGGCTCGGCGGTGTTCTGCCGGACCACGGAGAGCTGGCCGCCTGCGTCGAGCGTGACCTCGTAGCGCACGGTCGCGCCGGCGTAGACGGTGTTGGTGACAGTGCCGGTGGCGCTGGTCTCGCCGACGTCCGCGGACTTCGAGAGATCGGCGTCGATGCGGATCTTTTCGGGGCGGATGCTGAACACACCGGGTTTGCCGATGATGTTCTCGGCGCCGCCGCCGCTGAGCAGGTTCGAGGTGCCGACGAAACCGGCGACGAACGCCGACGCGGGCCGCTCGTAGACCTCGACCGGGGAGCCGACCTGTTCGATGCGGCCGGCGTTGAACACCGCGATGCGGTCGCTCATCGTCAGCGCCTCGTCCTGGTCGTGGGTGACGAAGATGAAGGTGATGCCGACGTCGCGCTGGATCTGCTTGAGCTCGGTCTGCATGGTGTGGCGCAGTTTCAGGTCGAGCGCGCCGAGCGGTTCGTCGAGCAGGAGCACCTTCGGCCGGTTGACCAGTGCTCTGGCGAGGGCGACGCGCTGACGCTGGCCGCCCGAGAGCTGGTCTGGTTTGCGCTCGCCGAACTCGCCGAGCCGGACAGTGTCGAGAGCCTCCTTCGCGCGCTGACGCCGCTCCGCGCGGGGGACACGTTTCACCCGAAGGCCGTACTCGACGTTCTGCTGGACGGTCATGTGCGGGAAGAGCGCGTAGTCCTGGAAGACGGTGTTGACGTCGCGATCGAAGGGCGCGAGGCGGCTGACGTCGCGGCCGTGCAGTTCGATCGCGCCCGCCGTCGGCAGTTCGAAACCGGCGATCATGCGGAGCACGGTCGTCTTGCCGGAGCCGGACGGGCCGAGCATCGAGAAGAACTCGCCGGGCGGGATGTCGAGGTCGACGCCGTCGACCGCGTGGACCTGGCCGAACTCCTTGCGCAGCCCGCGCAGCCGGATCGCCGGGTCCCCGCCGCCGGAGGTGATAGCAAAGGTCCCTTGCTCCCCCTCGGCGGAGGCGGTGGGCGCTTGATGAGGCATGGCGTGCCTTTCGGTGGTCGTCACAGCGCGCTCATCACGTGCTTGACGCGGGTGTAGTCCTCGAGGCCGTAGAGCGAGAGGTCCTTGCCGTAGCCGGACTTCTTGAAGCCGCCGTGCGGCATTTCGGCGACCAGCGGGATATGCGTGTTGATCCACACGCAGCCGAAGTCGAGCTTCCCGGCCAGCCGCATCGCCCGCTGGTGGTCGGTGGTCCACACCGACGACGCGAGCGCGTATTCGACGCCGTTGGCCGCGGCGAGCGCTTCGGCTTCGGAGCCGAACCGCTGGACGGTGATCACCGGGCCGAAGACCTCCGTCTGGCTGATCTCGTCGTCCTGGCAGACGCCGGAGATCACCGTCGGTTCGTAGAAGTACCCCTCGTCACCCTGTCGGCGTCCTCCACAGTGGACTGTCGCGTGCGCGGGCAGCCGGTCGACGAAACCGGCGACCCGGTCCAGCTGGACGGCGTTGTTGAGCGGCCCGTAGCTGACCGAAGTGTCGCCGGGTTTGCCGGTGGTGGTCGCCCGCGCCTGCCGGGTGAGGGCCGCGACGAAGGTGTCGTGGACCTCGGCGGCGACCAGGACCCGCGTCGCAGCGGTGCAGTCCTGGCCCGCGTTGAAGTACCCGGCGGCGGCGATGCCTTCCGCGGCCGCTTCGATGTCCGCGTCGGCGAAGACCACTACGGGCGCTTTGCCGCCGAGCTCGAGGTGTACGCGCTTCACGTCCTTCGCCGCCGAAGCGGCGACTTCGATCCCGGCACGCACGGAGCCGGTGATGGACACCATCGCGGGGATCTCGTGCTCGACGAGCGCCCGCCCGGTGTCGCGGTCGCCGCAGATCACGTTGAGCACGCCGGGCGGCAGGAATTCGGCGCAGATCTCGGCGAGGAGCAGCGTCGACGCGGGGGTCGTGTCGGCCGGTTTGAGCACCACGGTGTTCCCGGCGGCGAGCGCGGGGGCGATCTTCCAGACCGCCATGAGGAGCGGGTAGTTCCACGGCGTAACCTGCGCGCACACGCCGATCGGTTCTCGGCGCACGAAAGAGGTATGCCCTTCCATGTATTCGCCCGCCGACCGTCCTTCGAGGACACGCGCGGCACCCGCGAAGAACCGCAACTGGTCGACGATCATCGGCAGTTCTTCGGCCGCGGTGAGCGCGATCGGCTTGCCGGTGTTCGCCGATTCGACGAGCACGAGGCCGTCCGTGCGCGCTTCGACGGCGTCGGCGATCTTCAGCAACGCGAGCTGGCGCTGCGCGGGCGTGGTCTCACGCCAGTGTTCGAAAGCGGCGGCCGCGACCTTCAGCGCGCGGTCGACGTCCTCGGGACCGGCGACGGCGGCGGTGCAATACGGGCGACCGGTGGCGGGATCGACGATGTCGGCGACCACGCCCGACGCGGATCCGGTGTACTCACCGCCGATGAAGTGCTTCAACTGCTGCACGAGAGCTCCAGGAGCCTGGGGGCGTGAGGCGATAGCAAAGGTCCCTTGCTCCCTTGTGGGGCGGCGAGAGAGCTAAAACATATAAGTCCAGATGTTAAATGACAAGACGATGGGGCAAGATTGGTTCCATCGGGTAGTAGTTCGGGCGAAGGGCCACCATGCGCAAGGGGTTGTCGCACAGCGCGCGATCGGCGATGTTCGCGCCGCTCGACCAGATCGGCCGGGCGGAAGCGGTCACCGCGCGGCTGGTCGACGCCATCACGCTCGGGCTGCTGGCCGACTCGGAACAGCTGCCGAGCGAAGCCGAGCTGGCCGCCCAGTTCGGCGTCTCCACCGTGACAGTTCGCGAAGCGCTCGTGGCCTTGCGGCAACAGGGGCTCGTAGAGACACGTCGCGGCCGAGGCGGCGGAAGCTTCGTGAAGACGCCTGCCAACCCTTCGACCGCTTCGTGGCGAGAGCGCCTTCGCACGGTCTCGCTGTCCGAACTCCGTGACGTCGGCGATCACTACCTCGCCATCGCCGGCGCCGCGGCCAAACTCGCCGCCGAGCGGAGTTCGCCCGAAGACATCGAGCGGCTCGAACTGGCGACCGAGGACATCCGCACCGCGACCGGCACGGAGGCGTCCCGCGCCGAGCGCCAGTTCCACCTCGAAGTCGCCGCGGCCGCCCAGTCGCCGCGGCTGACCAGGGAGGAAGTGCAGCTGCAGAGCGAGCGAGGCGGGCTACTCTGGCTGCCGCTCGAACCGCAGGGCACCCGGGAAAACGCCTACGCCGAACATCGCGCGATCACCGCCGCCATCGCACAGGGCGACGGCGAGCTGGCCAGAAAGCTCACCGAGGAACACATCCTCGAGGCCATAGACCGGCTGGCGGACGTGCATTTAGACCTTCTGGCCCCTTAAGCTGCGGCATCCGCGCATCCGAGGTGAGCATCGTGAACGACACACCGTCCGCCGGTTCCGAGGTCGTCGAACAGGTATCCGCCCTGGTCGAGGACGTCTTCGGCAGACTGAAGCCGGTTCTGGCCGGCGCCGAGGGACTCTTGGCCGCATCGGCCGATGTCACCGCCGAAGACCTGCCCCGGCTCCGGCCGCTGGTCTTCGACGTCCTCGGCGGCCTGGTCGTCGGCGCCGGCTTCATCAGCGCGCCGAACGCGCTGGCCGATCAGGAATTCGGCTTCGAATGGTGGACCGAGACCGGCGACGTCGAACCGGTGCAACTGGTCATCAGTCTCGACCCGGACAGCGAAAACTTCCTCGACTACACCCGTCAGTCGTGGTTCACCGTCCCGCGCGACACCGGCCGCCGCCACATCAACGGCCCGTACGTCGACTATCTCTGCACCGACGAGTACACGCTGACCTTCACCGTTCCCGTGCGGCGCGGCGGGGAGTTCGCGGGGGTCGTCGGCGCGGACATCTACGTGCGCGAGGTCGAACGCCTGCTGCAGCCGAAACTGCGCGCGCTCGGCGGCCGCGCGGCGCTGGTCAACGCCCAGGGCCGGGTGATCGTGTCGAACAACGCGCGCCAGGCCACCGGTTCGCTGGTGCGCGCCGTCGACGTCCCGGCATGGTGGTCTTCCGGCGCGGAACCGGTCACGACGGAGACCGGCACCCACCTGCGGCGCTGCGGGGACTCGCCGATCGCCTTGGTCAGGGCCGAGCGCTGACCTGCAGCGCGAGCCAGAATTCGGCGCGCACCCCGGGGGAATCGAGGTCGCGGCCGGTCAGCTCGGCGACCTTACGCACGCGGTTACGCAAGGTGTGCCGGTGGACGCCGAGCCGCGCGGACGCCAGATCCCAGTGACCGTGGTGTTCGAGCCAGCAGGTCAGTGAGGCGACCAGTTCACCCCGGCCGGTTTCGTCGTGTTGCCGCAGCGGCGCCAGCAGGCTGTCCGAAAACGCTTGCGCGGCTTGGGAATCGACCAGCCCGAGGAAACCGCGTCCGGCGTGTTCGGCGAACCGGACCAGCGGGGATCGCTCGGCCTTCGCCGCTTCGGCCGCCTGCTTCGCCTGCCGCAGCGCCTCCGGAAAATCCACTGTGGACACCGGATCGGAGAGCCCGGCGTGCAGCCCGCCGAGCCGGGAAGCCTGCCGGACGACCGCTTCCACGTCCCCGAGCGCGACCACGAACGCGCCGGACTCACCGAAGAACACCTTCTCCCCGGACACCTCGGCATCGAGAGTTTCGGCAAACGACCTTCGCGCGCCCGCCGGACCGGTGACGGCCAGAACGGACCACGGCGCTTCCGGGACGCCGCCCCAGAGTGACTTCATCGTTCGCGTGGCGAGTTCGATGTGCCCTGCGGCGAGCAGGTCGCACAGACCCGACCGCAGCCGCCGCAGCGCGACGATGTGCTCCCGGTTCTGTTCCAGCGCAAGGGAAAGCAACGAAACCGCGGTGTTGACGATGTGCTGCCCCGCCGCATCGAGCGGCTCGCGGGTGCCGACCACGAGCACGCCACGCGCGCGGGTGTCGAGCGTCTGCAGGACGACCTCATACTCCCCCTCCTGCCCGTCCTCCCCCACCGCCGTCACCAGGGTGCCCGCGCGCAGCCGCGCGAGGTCTTCCCGGATCTCGTCGGCGAAAGGCCGCGCGGACGCCTGCGAGGCCTCGGTGACCACTCCCGCCGAATCGAGCAGGAGCACCCAGCCGTCGACCAGCTTCGCCAGTTTGCGCACCACCCCGCCGGGACCGCCCTTGCCGACGGCGGTCCTGGTCAGTTCCTGCTGCCCCTTGCCGGTGCGCACGAGCGAGGCGTACTCGTCAGCGGCGACCGCCCGGGAGACCGCGCGCGTGATCGCGATGAACGGCGTCTTCCTCGGCACCTCGAACACCGGGAGACCGACCACTTCGGCGGTGTCCACAAGGGACTGAGGGATGCTCTCGTGACTGAGGCCGACACCGAAGCCGAGCCCCGCCACGCCCGCGTCCACGAGCCGCCGGATGTACCCGGGCGACGTGGTCTCGTCGAGGGCGAGGCCGGTGGTCAGCAGCAGCTCGCCGCCTTCGAGGAAGGCCTGCGGATCGGTCAGTTCGGTGGGGTGGACCCAGCCGATCGGCCTGTCGAGCCCGCCTTCGGCCGCACGCACGCGGAGGCCGAGTGAGCGTTCGGCCGCGAGAGCGCGGAGCGTCAGTGCCATGTTGTCCAATTCTACGCCTCGATATGGACAGAATGTCGAGCTGACGCGGACCGGTCAGGCTCCCATCCTGGAGGGCGACCCCGTCCCTCGCGTCCGCAGGAGTTTGGCCGTGACCGTCACCACCGAGACCCAGCGCAGGCTGCGCACCGAAATCCCCGGCCCCGCCTCGCGCGCCCTGCAGGAACGACGCGCGGCCGTCGTCGCCGCGGGTGTGAGTTCGGTGCTGCCTGTCTACGTCACCTCGGCCGAAGGCGGCCTGCTCACCGACGCCGACGGCAACGTCCTGATCGACTTCGGCTCCGGCATCGCGGTGACCAACGTCGGCCACGCCGCCCCCGCCGTCGTGGACCGCGTCCGCGACCAGGTCGGCCTGTTCACGCACACGTGTTTCATGGTCACGCCGTACGAGGGCTACGTCGAGGTGTGCGAAGCGCTCGACAAGCTCACTCCGGGCACCCACGAGAAGCGTTCGGTGCTGTTCAACTCCGGCGCCGAGGCCGTCGAGAACGCGGTGAAGATCGCCCGCGCCGCGACAGGCTGCCAGGCGGTCGTCGTGTTCGACCACGCCTACCACGGCCGCACCAACCTGACGATGGCGCTGACCGCGAAGTCCATCCCGTACAAGCACGGTTTCGGGCCGTTCGCGCCCGAGGTCTACCGGGTGCCGGGGTCGTACCCGTACCGCGACGGCCTGTCCGGCCCCGAAGCGGCGCGGATCGCCATCGACCGCATCGAGAAGCAGATCGGCGGCGACCAGGTCGCGGCCGTCGTGCTGGAGCCGGTGCAGGGTGAGGGCGGGTTCATCGAGCCCGCGCCCGGTTTCCTGCCCGCGCTTTCCCGGTGGTGCACCGAGAACGGCGTCGTGTTCGTCGCGGACGAGGTCCAGACCGGGTTCTGCCGCACCGGCGAGTGGTTCGCGTCCACGCACGAAGAGGTCGTGCCCGACCTGATCGCCACCGCGAAGGGCATCGCCGGCGGCCTGCCCCTGGCAGCCGTCACCGGCCGCGCGGAACTGCTCGACGCCGTCGGTCCGGGCGGGCTCGGCGGGACCTACGGCGGCAACCCGATCGCGTGCGCCGCGGCGCTCGGCTCGATCGAGGTCATGCGGCAGGAGAACCTCGCCGCGTCGGCGAAGCGCATCGAGAACGCGGTACTGCCGCGGCTGCGTGCGCTGGCCGAGGAGACCGGCGTGATCGGCGACGTCCGCGGTCGCGGCGCGATGCTGGCCGCCGAGTTCGTGAAGCCGGGCACCACCGAACCCGACGCGGATCTGACCAAGCGGATCGCGCAGGCCTGTCACCAGGCCGGTGTCGTCGTCCTCACCTGCGGCACCTACGGCAACGTCGTCCGCCTGCTGCCGCCGCTGTCCCTGTCCACCGAACTGCTCGACGAGGGCCTCTCGGTCCTGGAGCACGCTGTCCGTACGGAGGCCGTCAAGTGAGCACCTTTCCTTTCTGGGTAGCCGGAAAACCGGTCACCGGCGGCGAGACCGTCGTCGTCCGCCACTCCTTCGACGGAAGCGAGGCGGGCTCGCACCACGTTCCGTCCACTTCGGACATCGAGACAGCGGTCCAGGCCGCACACGACGTCTCCGGCGAGTACGCGACGCTCCCCGCACACGTCCGGGCGAGCGCGTTGGACCACGTGTCCCGAGTTCTGGGTGAGCGGTCCGAAGAGATCGCGCAGCTGATCACCGCCGAGTCCGGCAAGCCGCTGAAGTGGTCGCGCGGCGAGGTCGGGCGCGCCGCGTCGACGTTCCGCTGGGCCGCCGAGGAAGCCCGCCGGTTCTCCGGTGACCTGCAGCGGCTCGACACCGACCCGGGCGGCACCGGACGGCTCGCGCTGGTGCGCCGCGTGCCGAAGGGCCCGGTGCTGGGCATCACGCCGTTCAACTTCCCGCTGAACCTGGTGGCACACAAGGTGGCGCCCGCGATCGCGGTCGGCGCGCCGATCGTGCTCAAGCCCGCGCCCGCGACGCCGCTGACCGCCCTGCTGCTCGGCGAGATCCTCGCCGAGACCGGCCTGCCTGCCGGGAGCTGGTCGATCCTTCCGGTGAGCAACGAGGAATCGGCCAAGCTGGTCGCCGACCCGCGCCTGCCGGTCGTGTCGTTCACCGGTTCCGTGCCGGTGGGCTGGGGCATCCGCGACAGCGTGCCGCGCAAGCACGTCGCGCTCGAACTCGGCGGCAACGCGGCGGTGCTCGTCTGTCCTGATTGGACGGATCTGGACTTCGCGGCGCAGCGGATCGCGACCTTCGCGATGTACCAGGCGGGCCAGTCGTGCATCTCGGTGCAGCGTGTGTACGCGCACGCCCACATCTACGAGGAGCTTCAGGCGAAGGTGCTGGAGCAGGTGCGCGCGCTCGGGACCGGCAACCCGCGGACGGACGGCGTGGACGTCGGGCCGCTGATCAACACCGCCGCCGCATCCCGGGTGGAGTCGTGGATCGCCTCGGCCGTCGAGGCGGGCGGCGAGCTGCTGACCGGCGGCAAGCGCGACGGCGCGACCGTCGAGCCGACCGTGCTCGCGAATGTTCCCGAGGACGCGTCGGTGATGGCCGACGAGGTCTTCGGGCCGGTCGTGTCGATCACGAAGGTGGAGTCGGTGGAGGACGGCGTGCGCCGGATCAACGACTCGCGCTTCGGGCTGCAGGCGGGCGTGTTCACGCGCGACCTGCCGACGGCGTTCGACGTGTCCGCGAAGCTGCGCGTCGGCGGGGTGCTCGTCGGCGACGTGCCGAGCTTCCGCGCCGACCAGATGCCCTACGGCGGCGTGAAGGACTCCGGCGTCGGCCGCGAGGGCCCGGCTTCGGCGATGGCGGACTTCACGGAGGAACGCGTCACCGTCCTGACCGGCCTGACCCTCTGAGCGCCCGCATCTAGTCCTCTGGATGCGTGATGCACGGGCTGGAGGTGTGTCGCGAAAGCCACTTTCGGGACGTCTGATGTCCTGAAAGTGGCTTTCGCGACGCCTTCCCGAGGAGCACGCGCCACGGCAGGCACCGCTGGGGTGCCTCGCTCCGCGTTTCGTCCTCTGGATGCGGTAGTGCGTCAGGTGAACTACCGCATTCAGAGGACTAAACGCGTGAGGTGGGAGTGCGCTTCGACCAGCGAAGGGCCGTACCAGGTCAGGTGACGGCCTGAGACCAGGACGTACTTCGCGCCGGGGAACGCTTCGGGGCCGTCGTCCGCGGTGAACTCGTAGGGCTCGTCGGGCAAGACGAGCAGGTTCGCGTCTTCGGCCGCGAAGCGCGCCTGGAGCTCTTCGAGCTTCGGGCGCGGGTACCGCTCTTCGTCGTCCGCGTAGGCGTTGCCGATCCCGACGCGACGCAGGACGTCGCCGCCGAAGGTGTCCCGGCCGAGCACGATCCACGGCTTCCGCCACACCGGCACGACCGCCCGGAACCGCTCCGGCAGGGTTTCCCGCCAGACCTCTTCGGCCTCGACCAGCCAGTCCGGCTCGGCGAGGTCGTAGGCCTGCGTCAGGATCCGCCGGATCGAGGCGAGCGCGCCGGGCACCGTCGCCGACGCCTCCATCACCCAGACCGGAATCCCGTTGGCGCGCAGGCGTTCCACGTCCTCCGGCCGATTCTCCTCGGAGTTGGCCAGCACCAGATCCGGTGCGAGTTCGAGCACTTTGTCCACGCTCGGATACTTCGAACCCCCTACCCTCGGGGCGTCCAGGTCGACCGGATGGGTGCAGTAGTCCGTGGCACCCGCGAGCCTGCCCGGGGCGCTCACCTCGACGGCCTCGGTCAGCGACGGCACGAGCGAGACCACCCGCGCCGCCGGCGCGCGCAGCGGGACCACTTCACCGAGGTCGTCGATCATGCCCGCTCGAAAGACAGTTTCCGCTTGGTGACGTCCACCGCGGTGAGCCGGACGCGGATCCGTTCGCCTTCGGGGAGTTTCTCGCCGGTGCATTTGGACATCACCGGCGGATCCTCGACCAGGATCTCGGCCTTGGTCTCCTCCGCGCGCAGCACGATCGCGCCGAACTCGCCGCCGATGTGCTCGGCCATCACCCAGACCTCGACCTGGTCGATGCAGGCTCGTTCGACCTTGGCGGCCAGCGTGTCGGACGCGGTCATCTGCTCCGGCACCTCCGCGAGCGCCACGCGCACCCACGCGGGCACCTCACGGCCGGCGCTCACGGCGAGGCAGATCTCGGTGGCGAACCGGTCGACCAGCCGCCGGATCGGCGCGGTGACGTGCGCATACGCGCCGCCGATCCCGGCGTGCGTGGTCAGGGCGGGCAGTTCGCCGTCGAAAGCGGTGTACCCGGCACCACGCAAAAGCCTTGTGGTGTCGGCGAAAAGTGCCATGGATGCGGGCTGGCCGGGGTCGAGCGCGGCCAGGAACTCCGACACGCTCTTGCCCTCGGGCCAGTCGATGTTCAGCGCCTGCGCGGATCGGCCCAGCCATTCGATCGCCTCCGCGTCGGGCTGGGGCAGCGTGCGCAGGACACCGATCCCGGCCGCGATCATGATCTTGGCCGCGGCCATTCCGGTGAGCAGCGAGATCTCGGCGTTCCACGCGTCGACGTCGTTGCGCGGCCGCTGGATCAGCGCCCAGCCGCCGTCGGGGTCGCCGCTGATCTCCTGCTCCGGCAGCTGCAGTTCGACAGCGCCGCGCCGGATCGCGAGTTCGCGGCGCAGGCGGCCCAGTTCCGGCAGCGCGGCGACCGACGGATGCGGGTCGCCCGCGTCGATCGAGGCCTGGACGGTCTCGTAGTCGAACTGCTCGGTGGACCGGACCAAGGCCCGGCGGACGCTGGTCGCCGTCGGCTCGCCGCCCGCGTCGACGTCGATGGTCCAGAGCACCGCGGGCCGGGTCTCCCCCGGCAGCAGACTCGCCGCGCCTTCGGACAGCACCGGCGGGTGCAGCGGGACGTTCCCGTCGGGAAGGTAGAGCGTCTGCCCGCGGCGCCGCGCCTCCTTGTCGAGCGCGCCACCCGGCGGGATGAACGCGGCCAGATCGGCGATCGCGTAGTGGACCCGGAACCCGCCGCCCTCGACGCGCTCGATCAGCACCGCCTGGTCGAGGTCCTTGGAACCGGGCGGATCGATGGTGACGAAGGGCAGACCGGTGGCGTCCTCGCGTTCCCCCGCCGATTCGAGCGGGTCGACGACCGCCGCCTCCGCCTCGGCGAGCACGTCGGGCCCGAACGACTCCGGCAGCGAGAACTCGGCTCGCAGGTGACCGAAGTCCCCTCCGGCCGCGTGTGTCCTGATCACGAGTGGAGGCACCACCCAACCCTATCCCGATCCGACCCGGTTGATCGCCCGTTCGGGTGCGGGCCGGTCGGGTGTACGTTACCGACCGAAATGAAAACCGATACCCTTTTCAAAACGACAGGAAGGTCCGTGGCGTGAAGATCGCGTTCGTCGGGAAGGGCGGCAGTGGCAAGACCACGCTGGCGTCGCTGTTCACCGCGTACCTGGCCGGCGGCGGGAAACCGGTACTGGCGATCGACGCGGACATCAATCAGCACCTCGCCGTCGCGCTCGGCGCGAGCGAGGAAGAGGCCATCGCGTGGCCGACGCTGGGCGACAACATGGGCCTGATCAAGGAGTACCTGCGCGGTGACAACCCGCGGATCGCCGACGCGGCCTCGATGATCAAGACGACCCCGCCGGGACGCGGGTCGCGGCTGGTCCGGCCGTTCGAGGACAACCCGATCTTCCAAGCGTGCTTCCGCGAGTTCGGCGGCGTGCGGCTCGGCGTCACCGGGCAGTTCGACGAGGACGACCTCGGCGTCGCCTGCTACCACTCGAAGGTCGGCGCGGCGGAGCTGTTGCTGAACCACATGATCGACGACGCGGGCGAGTACGTCGTCATGGACATGACCGCCGGCGCCGACGCGTTCGCGTCCGGCCTCTTCACGCGGTTCGACGTGACTTTCCTGGTGTGCGAGCCGACAGTGCGCAGCGTCGGCGTGTACCGGCAGTACGCCGACTACGCGCGGGACTTCGGAGTGCGGCTGGTCGTCGTGGGCAACAAGGTGACCGAGGCCGAGGACATCGACTTCCTGCGCGAGGAGGTCGGCGAAGCGCTGCTGGGCTGGATGGAGAACTCGCGGCACGTCCGCGCCGCCGAACGCGGCCGCGCGCGCCCGATCGGCGAACTCGAGGCGCACAACCTCGGGACGCTGGGCTCGATGCTCGCGACCGTCGACTCCGAGCAGCGCGACTGGGCCCGCTATCAGCGTCAGGGCGTCGAGTTCCATCTCCGCAACGCGCGGGCATGGGGCAGCGGACGGGCCGGGGAGGACCTCACGGCTCAGGTGGACCCGGAGTTCGCGCTCGGTCCGGCACTGGCCGGGCAAGACGCCTGACCTGCGGTTCTTCGCGCGAGGAGAGCAGGGGACCTTTGCTGTCGTTCGTTAGCGCACTAACGAACGAGAGCAAAGGTCCCCTGCTCCCTTCCGCAGGTCAGTCGCTGTTCCACTTGGCGTCTTCGGCGTCGGCCTGCCGCGTACGTTCCTTGGCGATGTCCAGGGCACGCCTGGCCGTCGCCTCGTCCGGGTACGGGCCGAGGAGGTCGATGCTCCGGCCTCGTTCCAGGTGCTCGACCTGGTTCGTCTTGGTGTTGAAGTACCAGCCCTGATCCGGGTTCGGGTCGCTCGACATACGTCCAGCGTGACATCACCCGGACGTTCTGTCATCACTTGCGATAGCGGTACGGGATCTCCGTGGGATCACCGGTCGGACCGAACTCGCCGCCCGCGGGCTGATCCAGCTTCGAGCTTTCCGGCACGTTCTCGCCGAGTTCGTCGAACCAACCCCGGCCCATCGGAATGCCTCGTGGCGGGGTGGGAAGGTCCGGCGAGACGGGGATGCCCTGCGGCGGCGAAGCGGGCGGCACCGGCTGCGGCAAGGGACCCGAAGGCGGCCCTGTCACCGGAGGGGTGACGGAAGGCATCGCGGACGACGGCGGACTCGTGGCGGGTGGCGGGCTCGCGGGCTGGGTCGGCTCGGCCTGGGGCGGCGTGACGGACCGCGTTTCCGGCGTGGCCGGAGGCGGGGTCACCGGCGGCGGCTGGCTCCCCGCGGGAGGCCGCGTCCTACTGGGCTGTGGCAGTGGCGGCAGCGCGGGAGGCGCGGCGGGCGGAGGCCCTTGGTGGGGCGCGGGTGGCTGAGACGCAGGCTCCTGGGAGGCGGGTGCCTGAGCCGCGGGTGCTTGCGGCGCGGACGCCTGAGGCCCGGGCGATTGCGGCGCGGGTGCCTGGGGCGCGGCCGAGCCACCCGGCGGCGGCCCGGCAGGCGGGGCAGCGGGTGAGGACGAGGGTGGGACAGCAGGTGCGGCAGAGGGCGGTGCGGCAGGCGGCCCGGCGGGCGGGGTGACCGTGCGCCACACCGGCGCGGGCCCGATGTTCATCGCCGCCGGAGCGCGCGGCGGCGGCTGCTGCGGTTGCGGCGGTTGCGGCTGCTGCCCGGGCGCGGGCGGCGCGGCCTGCGAAGGCGGCGGAGGTGCCTGACGCTGCGCGGGCTTCGGGATCGGGTCGAGGCACGAGACGAGCACCGTGGTGTTCGCCGGGTCGTCGATCTTCCGGCCGCTGCGCTCGCGGTAGATCATCTCGCCTTCGGTGTCCATCTCGACCAGGTAGCCGGCCTCCGCCAGCTGCTCCTCGTCGAGGTCGACGAGCTTTTCGTAGCGTGACGGGACGACCCGGTACACCGGCCAGGCGAGGTGGGCGTTCTCGTGGTGGAACTGGGCCAGCAGGGCGGCCATCTGCTGCTGCCAGGGCAGCGACATCCCCTCGGCCAGCGAACGCGGCAACACGACGTAACCGGGCTCGACCCCCGGCCAGCCCTGGTTCAGCTGATCCGCCAGCGGCGTGCTCGACGCCGGCCGGGCAGCCTGCCGCGCGGGCTGTGCGGTACCGAAAAGATCGCGGGGATCGACCTCCGGGCCGCCTCCCGTCGCGGGCTTGCCTCGCCTTCCGAATTTCCGTGCCACGTTCTTCATCCTCTGCCAGTGTGCGGCCGCTTGCCGGTGGACAGGCCGCCACTTCGGGTGAATCCGATGGTCTCGCGATCGCGATACCACGCTGTCACCATGCTAAACGCCAGGACGGACCGCCTGCGCGACCACTTCGGCCTCGTCGAAGGAGAAGTCGCGGATGTGCACCGGCACCCCGGTCTGCTGCGCCTCGACGATCTTGCCCTCGCCCAGGTACATCATCACGTGGTGGATGGTCGCCGGGTTCGACGGGACGGTGGCCAGGAACAGCAGGTCACCCGGCTGCGCCTGACGGACCGGCAGCATCGCGCCCGCCTTGTACTGGTCGCGGGAAACCCGCGGGAGGATGATCCCCGCCGACTCGTAGGCCCGCAACATCAGCCCGGAACAGTCGTAGCTGTTCGGTCCGGTGGCGCCCCAGATGTAGGGCTTGCCCTGCTCGCCGAGGGCGAACTTGATGGCCGACGCGGCGGCCTGGCTCGGCGGCACCACACTGCCCACGCTCGTCCCGCAGCCGACGACGTCGACGATCTGGCCCTCGTTCTGCACGAGGAGGGCCGCCATCGGCTCCCAGCTGTGGTACCGGTCGGGGAAGCCGGAGCGCTCCACCCGCTGCGCGGCGTCACCGGGACGCATGTTCTCCCAGTCCTGCACCGCGAGCAGCACGTCGAAGAACTTGTTGACCTGGTACGGCGGGTCGGTGACCTGCGCGACGGTGCCCCAGCCCATCGACGGCCGCATCTGGAAGATGCCGAGCGAGTCGCGGTCGCCGTGGGTCAGGTTCCGCAGCTTGGACTCGGTCATCCCGGCCTGGATCGCCACCTGCCACGCGCGCGGGGACAGCGTCCGCTGCTTGCCGATCGAGATGATCAGCCCGACGATCCCCTTCTGTTCTTCGTCGAGTTTGCTGATGTCGGAAGAACCGCGATCGGTCTGACCGGGCAGGGTCGGCCCGATCGACGCGTCGCAGGAGGTCTTGATGACGCTGCCCGCCTGGGCCTCCATGTGGTCGGTCACCACCTTGGTGACCGTGCTCGTCGTGACCACCGCGGCGAAGACCGCGGCGATCAGCACGCCGACGATGATCCCGATCTTCATCGGGTCAGCCCGCTTGCGTGAACTTGGTGACTCGCCACCCGAAGTTCAGCTTGATGACGGTGACCCGGACCTTGGGCCCGTCCGTCGGGACGTCGACCTCCATCGACCCGGCGAAGGAGGTCGAGACCTGCGGCTCCCCGGTCACCTTGGTCGCGGTGATGTTCGCGGGTTCCACCGTGGTCAGTTCCCCGGCCAGGTATTCCTCGGTGGTGTACGGCCGCAAGCCGTTCAGCCACTGCTCGGTCGTCGTGCCGTCCGGATGGTTCGCCCATGCCGTCACCCATTCCTTGGCGACCCTGACACCGCTCTGGTCAGGGGGCGCGGAGGACGGCGGCGGCTGGGTGGTCAGCCTCGGCGGCAACGTCGAAGTCACGGTCACCGGCGCGGCGGCGCCGGGACGCGACGTGGAGGTCGCCGAAGTACCCGGCCCGGACGCCGTCTGCCCCGGTTTCCCGAGGGCCTTGGGCAGCAGGATGCCCAGCGTGGTGAGTACCACCGCGAGGACGACCAGCGTGCCGACGAGGTGGCGGGGCGAGCGCAGCGGCCAGCCCCACAGTCTGCGGTAGACCGCGGTGCGCCCGCGGTTGGTCCGGATCGGCATGGGTCACCGGCCCACTGCGTGGTCTGTGTCCCGGACTTCCTCGCGGACCTCGAGCCCGCGCGAAGGCCGGTACAGCACGAAGACCGGCTTGCCCGCGACGACTTCGGGGTCGACGCGGCGGGGCCGCGGTGTCGACGGTCCCGCTTGCACCGGCACGGCACCCGAGTAGTCGGGCGTGGTGTAGCCGCCACCCGCGGAGTTCATCCGCGACGGCACCACGACCGGCTCCGGTTCGTCGTTCCAGCGCCGGTCGGCGACCGGCGAGGTGTCCACCCGGCGGCTCGGGATCTGGACAGGGCTCCGCCCACCGGAGGTGAACATGGAGTCGCCCGGACCACCCGCGGCCGGGTTGTACTGGCCGAACACCGGCACGCCTGGGCCGCCACCGGCGGGGAGCGCGGGCAGGCCGCCACCACCACCGCCGACCGCGCCGGGCCACGGCGCTCCCGACCAGGCCGCCGCGGGCCGGATCGCGCCGGAACCGTTGTCGAGCCGCTGGGAGCTGGCGAAGATCGTCGCCTCGGGCCGGAACCGGCCGCCGCCGATCGTCGCGCCCACGGGACCGCGGAGGTCGCCGTCGACGACGTCGTCGGTGTCGCGGACGTTCTGCCAGAACGCGTCCTGCGGGGTCTGCTCGTTGTTCTTCTTGCGGAAGCGGGAAAAGAGCCCGCCGCGTGGTGACGGCACCGCGCCGCCGACCATGCCGACGGACATCTCGACCATCTGCCACAGCCGCCGCACGGGACGGCCGACCATGAACAACAGCACGGTGATGATTCCCGCGAGCACCATCTTCGTCAGCAAGGACAGCGAGTTCCCCGCGGTGAAGATCGCCTCCAGCAGGAGGGTGTGCACGCCGGCCAGCACCGAGAGCACCATGAGGTTGAAGGCGACCGCGCCGAGCACCTTGAGGATCCGCTGCATGATCTGCGGCTGGAGCAGCGCGATCAGGCCGATCAGCGGAGCCGTCAGGACGAAGATCCTGATCAGCACCTGCGCGAGCAGGACCGTGGCCTTGGCCAGCAGCTGGAACAGCGAGTAGACGATTCCCTGGCCGAGGGAAAGGAAACCGGCGCCGACGCGGCTGCCGTCCTCACCCGTGAAATAGCCGGTCGCCGGGCCGAGTTTGGTGGAGATGTCCTTGAACGCCGCCTTCTTGGAGTCCACCAGCGCGGTGTCGGCGTCGCCGCCCTGCTGGATCTGACCCCAGGTGAAAGCACGCGCGTCCAGCAAGGGCGGGCCGTACTGGAGCGCCTGCGGCGAGTCCGGGCTGCCGAACTCTCCCCGGAGCCAGTTGTCGTAGACGACCCGGCAATGCAGTTCGGTCGGGACCCGGTCCCACGGCTGGCGGGCGGCCACCGCCTCCGGGGTCGCCTGGCACGGCTGCGCCGAGGGTGGCGGCGGTGTCGTCGGCGGCGGGGTCTTGGCCTCGTCGATGAAGCCGGCCTGGATGTTGGTGGTGGTCTGCACGATCGCGTTGTCGATCGGATCGAGGAACCGCAGGAGCGCCAGGGACGACGCGGCCAGCCAGACCGCGGCCAGCCCGTACAGCGCCCGTTTGCTGACCGCCGCGAGATCGCCGCGCCAGATGTTGCGGAACAACATGATCGACATGATCAGCGCGGCCAGGCCGAACAACTGGGCGTAGATGTTGTTGTAGACCTTCTCCGCCCCGGCCTTGACGGCGTTGTACAGCGGGCTGAGCAGGCTGCCCTGCAACACGGTGTAGTGCAGCGAGTTCGTGGCACCGACGAGGTTCTTGCCGATGTTGAACAGCTGGTTGCCCGCCCAGGTGTCGATCGTCGAGTTGGGCGAGGTGATGCCCGCCAGCGGGCCGCAGTCGGTTTCGAAGGTGTCCCAGACGTGGCCGGCGTACCCGTAGACGTTGTACGGGCTGCCGCCTTCACCGCGAGCGGTCGCGGGCGGATCGAGCGCGCCGACCATGCCCGCGC
This sequence comes from Amycolatopsis sp. NPDC102522, assembly GCF_055584485.1. Taxonomy (NCBI): domain Bacteria; kingdom Bacillati; phylum Actinomycetota; class Actinomycetes; order Pseudonocardiales; family Pseudonocardiaceae; genus Amycolatopsis; species Amycolatopsis sp. NPDC102522. Next base: position 37,061 of record NZ_JBVJLY010000030.1, read on the forward strand.
CGGGCCGTTCCGGGTTCGGCGCCTCACCGCAGGCCGCGGCCGACGCCGCCGGAGCGGTCGCCACGGCCTGCAGACCCAGGATCAGCATGACGACGAACATCGTCGCGCGGCGGCTGGGTCTGGTCTTGCCCGGCCGCGGCCCCTCTTTCAGGCGGCGGCGCAGCGCGTGCCAGCCGGCCGCGAACGCGAGCACGAACGCCAGTGTCATCACCGTGTTCATGCGGCATCCCTGCCGGTGCCACCCTTGCCGGCGCGCGCGTGTTGCTCGCCTTGGCTCCCGTTCCCGTTATGTCCGTTTTGGACAGCGCCTTGCACTTCTCCGGTTTCGGCCGCCAACGGGTCCGGGGCGCCGAGCATCTGATCATCGGTGAGACCGACCTCGAGTTCGGCCGCGAGCTCGAGGTCCTCTTCGAGCTCGAAGTCGTCCTCCGGCGGCACCGGGACGTACTGTTTCTCCTCCGGGACGGCCAGGTCGTTGCCCGGCTTGGCCGATTTGGCCGATTTGGCGTCGGGTGAACCCGGCGTGGTGTCCATGACCCGGCGCAGGTGCTCCAGGTGCGGCCCGGAGAAGTCGACGCGGATCCGCTCCACGCCGCCGGCACCGTCACCGAAGATGAACTGCCGCGGTTCGACGTCGCGCTGGAGATCGCGGGACGAGCCGGGCCGCCTGCCCAGCGCGGCGACGACCTGTTCGTAGCCGACGCCGACCGGGACCTTGAGCAGGCGCAGCGCGTCGGCCTGGGCGTCGTCATCGTCGAGCCGTCCGACGAACACCGAGTCCAGCAGCGCCACGAAACCCTGGATCTTCAGGAAGTCCGCGGGGATCTGCGAGGAGAGCAGCACCCGGACGTTCCACTTACGCGAGTCACGCGCGAAGCGGTTCATCAGGACGCGGCCCGTCGGGACCTCGGAGAGGAAGAACGCCTCGTCGATCCAGACGCCCTTGCGCAGTTCCTTCGGCTTCTCGTACACCGACCGCTGCGTCAGCCACGCGGCGAGGTTCAACATCTCGACGCCGAGGGATTCCGCGTCCGTCCAGTACTCGCGCGGGACGCCGTCCTTGGGCAGGGTCAGCCCCGCCATGGTCAGCACGGTCATCCTGTCGTCGCGGGTCTCGGCGTACGGGTCCGCGTCGGTCTCCGGGATGAGCAGCGCCATCCGCTCGCGCATCTCGTCGAGGAAGTCCGCGACGACGACGGCGTGCTCATGGTGCTCGCTGGAGTCCCGCCGCAGCGCGTCGATGACCTGGCCGGGGTCGGCTTCGAACCGGCCGCCGACCGCGCGGACGGCGCGCAGCAGCACGATCCGGGTCTGCGCCATCCGCGAGACCTCGTAGGGCAGGACGCCGGTGAGGACGTCGAGCACGAGACGACGCCGGGTCGCGCCCGCGAGGGCCTTCTCCCGCCGCCACGACCGCTCGGGGTCGTCCTCGTCCATGAAGTGCTCGATCTGCGGCTCGGCGACCACCCGGTACGGGTTGAGGATGCCGGGCTGCGCGTTGAGCAGGTTGATGTTCCGCGCGTACGGCCGCAGCTCGGGCAGGTCGCACAGCCGCGACAGCGGACCGGACGGGTCGAGGATCGTCCAGTGCGCGCCCGCGCGGAGCGTCTTGTAGACGATGCCGCCGCCGAGGAACGACTTGCCGCCACCGAGGCCGGCGACCATCGCCGTCAGGCCGGAGCCGTCGCGGATCTCCTGCGCCATCCACGGGTCCCAGGCCACCGGGCGCCGGGTCGCCGTCACGGTCTCGCCGAGCAGGATGCCGCGGCGGTCACCCACCTCGGCCGTCGCCGTCGGCACCGACGAGGACGCCCACACGACCGAACCGCGGCGCATGTACGCCGCCGAGGCCAGTGGCTCGCCGGGGATGAACTCCCGAGCCAGCGCGTACTGGGCCTCAGGATGCTCGACGGCGATCTTCGGCTTGTAGAGGTCGAGAAGCTGCTGGGCCAGGCGCAGCGCGTCGCGCTCCGTCGGCCCGGACACCGCCAGCCGCCACCACGAACGGACACGGGTGGCCAGCGCGGTGAAGCCCGACGTCATCTCGTCGTCGATCTCCAGCACCCGGCCCGCCTGGCGCGCCAGCGACTGCGGCGGCTCCAGCTCGTGCTCGTCGGTGTAGTGCTTGACCTGCGAACGCACCTTGTTCATCTGGCGCTGCAGCTCACCGGCGACCTCTTCGGGGCGCCGGACGTAGATCCGCGCGGACACCTCGACCGCGGCGGGCAGCCGGTCCGCGTGCTGGATCCACGGGTCGTCGACCTCGGGGATCTGCAGGCCGTGCATCTGGCCGACGGTGAGGACCGCGAGATGCCGCGAGACCCCGGCGTTCGAGCCGGTGCGGCCGCGCACGGTGACCGTCGGCGCGTAGGGCTCGGCGTGGAAGTCCGCCGCGTCGGTGAAACTGGCGAGGTCTTCGGGCTCCCAGGCGGCGCCCGGGACCGCGGGCATGTTGCGCGGCGCGGGCAGGCCCAGCGAGCACGACCGGTGCATCAGCCAGGACATCTCCTCGGCGTGCACCGGGCGGCCTTCGAGCCCGGCCGAGCCGATCACCTGGTCGAGATGTTCGACCTCGGAGTCGAGCGCGGCCAGTTCGGCGTCGACGGCCTCGGGCAGGATCTTGCGCAGCACCGGGGCGGCACTCTCGACCGCGCGGTCGATCATCCGCCGGGTCTGCACCTGGACGCCGAGATAGACCTCTTTTTCGGCCATCGAACGGCCCATCAGCTGCTGCTGCTCGCCGATGAGGTAGTCGTCGAAGGACTGCGCGCCCGGGACGTCCTTGGGACGGCCGACGGCGTTGTGCACGTGGGCCTCGGCCCACATGCGGATCGGGTACGGCCGGTTGGTCACGCGCAGGTGCAGCCAGCGGCCCTGGAGCTCCGCGTACTGCCCGGCGATGGCCGCGATCAGGTCACGGCGCTGCGAGTCCGACCGGAACGACCAGCGCTGCGGCGCGAGCCGGTACCAGGCGTAGACCTCGTACCCGGTGCGCAACAGGTGCCCGTCGATGCTTCGCGCCGCGATGGACGGGGTATAGGTGGGTATGGCCGCCTCACCGGGCAGCCGCCTCCCTTTGCCGGCCTTCTTGGGCTGCGCGGAGCGGACCTGCTGGGGCGGGTTCCAGGCCCCTTGCTGCAGGTCACGATCACGTTTTCCTCGGCTTCCGCCGCGACCGAACAACGACTACCTCCCGGCCTGAGCCGCAGGACGGCTCCGACGCGCTCGTGGTGTTCCCTGAGCTCCGGCGCCGCCGCCGTAGCCGTCGTACTGGTACTGCCGTCTCCTGCGGTGCTTCGGTAGCGGGCGGCTCGCCCGTACCCGGACGCGGGACGCGCTGGCCGCGCCACCCGTGCCCGTGGTCCGTTCTCTTGGTGTGTTGAGCTCTTTCGCCGCCATCGCGGTCACGGCGCCCAGCGGGCGCTCGTGGCTGATCTTGGCCGTGATCAACCGGGTGATCACAATTGTGGCGACGAAAGCCCAGGCGGTCGAGAAGAACCCGAAGCTCCACCCTGCCCACCGTTCGGTGGTGAGCACGAGCAGGAAGACCGGGATACCGACGAGCCACGCGACGTAGCGGGCTCTCCAGGGAAAAGTCGCTTTCGGCGGGCCGAGCCACACGGCATCGACCCGGTAAACCTCGTCATCGGTGCGGATACGCAACGCGGGCCCTGCCTCAGCCCGTGAAGAGGCCGGCGATCCACTGGCCCACGTTGACTCCGGCACCACTCACCGCGAGGCCGATGATCGCGAGCGCGATCACGACACCGGCGAGACGGCGCATGACACCCGCGTTGTCCCCCTTGCCACCGCCGAGCCACAGCAGGAGAAGGGCGACGGCCAGCAGCACCAGAGGGATGATGTTGTCGATCAGCCAGGTGCGGACGTTGCCGGTGCCGAGCTCGCCGGCGGCCAGCGTGTCGAGGGTGGTCAAGGTCATCATCGCATTACTCCCGGTGCGCGGAGAGGGGGTTCGCGCGGTTCTGGCTCGGTGGTGCTTCGAACATCATGGCGTCACGAGGCGTAGCGGTCAAAGCGCGCTCTGTTGATATCGATATGTCTACCGATCACAGAGCGAGGCACAGCACCACGACCATCCTCGGTCTCCATCATCGTTGCAAGGGTCGTCAGGATTAACCCCGGACACCCGTATTTCGCAGTGCGCAGTCGAAAACACCCGGCTTAGCCGCGCCTTGCTCACTGTGAGTACGGGTCGACCGCGGAAAATCCGGCCGCGACCAGTGTGACATGACTCGTTCGGTGGCTTCTCATGAGTCCGCTGGGTGAGCACGCATTCGACAAAAATCATCGGTGCCGATCAAGCGAAAGTCACACGTCCGTTACCCAAAGCGAAATCCGGACCCGCATTTTCACTACATAGCGTGATTATCGGCCCGTAGAGAACACATTCGCGGGAAAAGCGCCCGCTTCGACGGCCTGACGGCTCAAAGGCCCGCACAGTTCGTGAAGCCGTTTCGTCTTTTCCTCGCCGAGGTGCTCCCAAGGCCCTGTCGACGCCTCGTTCGTAGCGGCTTCGATGCGCTCGCGAAGATCGTTTCCGGCCTCGGTCAGACCGCCCTCGGCGTCGAGGATTCCCCTGTCACGGAGCTTGGCGACCGCGCCGCCCCACTGCTCGTCGCTCCAGCCGCGGGACGCCTTGGCCGCCTCGGCGAGGAAGCCCTTGCCGGTGGCGGTATGCGTGACAAGAGCGGAGAGGCCGTCGAGACCGTTGAGGACCAGCGCGGCGATATGCCCGTCACCGCGGTGCTCACGCAACAGGGTGATGGCGTGCCACAGGACGAGATGCGGCTCGCTCGGCCAGCCGAGGTCCGCGTGCCCGGCGTAGAGCGCCCGGCCGTCGACCTGACAGCCTCCGGTCGCCTCACGAGCGAGTTCGGCCGCCTCGGCGACCTCCTCGGAGCCGAGGGTCTCCTTGCCGAGCAGCCTGGTCAGCGCCGCGTCGACGGCCTCGAAACGGGCCTCGATGATCTTTTCGGGAGTGGCCAGCGTCCACGCGCGCGGGATGTAGCGGGCGACCAGTTCGGGATTGAAGTTGTAGAACGTCGCCGCGACCACGCCCGGGCTCACCGCGCCCATCGGCGCCGCGCGGCCCGCGAAGTAGGTCATGCGCCCCGGCCGGAGACCTGCGCCGGTGAGCGCGGCTTCCGTCTCGGGTGCGAAGTAGGTAAAGGAATGCAGTACGTCGAACGTCCCGCGGAACCGTCCCGTGACCCGACTCGCTTCGCCCATGAAGGCACCCTACCGGCAAGTAGCGAGGGGGCGCAGCGTCCGAAGGGGCTGCGGTGGGAGTGGCTGCGGCGGGAGCGGGGGACCTTTGGTATCGCCTCCCCTGATCCGGCGGCCGCGGGAGCGGGGGACCTTTGCTATCGCCCCGCCGGTCGGCTGCAGGTGGGCGGCGGTCCGGAAGGTGTGAAGGTCGAGTTTCCTCGACTGAGCCGAGGGAAGGGGGCCTTCACGCGGCATCGCCGGGATCGGTGGGGCTGCTGAGGCTGGAGGTGCTGATGTGGGCGAGTGAGGGGAACTTTGAGGGACCCTGGGTCCCTCAAAGAGTCCTTCACCTTTGAAGTACGTGAAGGACCCCTTCACTGCGCTAGGCGCAATGAAGGACCCCTTCATGTACTCGGCCATTGGTGCCCAAATGTCATGAAAGGGGCGTTCAGGACGAATTTCGTCCTGAACGCCCCTTTCATGACACACCCCACGCGACGCGAGAGCGCGCGTGAAGAAAGAAGTAACGGACGAGTCGGCGTGTAAGCCGGATCCTGTCCTCGCCCCGCCTTGCGGCTGGGCGAGTGGCGGCCATCCATCTAGGCCCGCCGTTGCCGGCGGGCTCGAGCGGCCTACCCGCAGGCTCGGGCGGGCAGCCCTCGATCGCCTGCGCAGGAGCCTCGCGGCTCCCTCTTGACCTTGCTCCGGGTGGGGTTTACCTAGCCGTCCTGGTCACCCAGGACGCTGGTGGTCTCTTACACCACCGTTTCACCCTTACCTCCGCCCGCGAAGCGTGCGGAGGCGGTCTGTTTTCTGTGGCACTGTCCCGCGGGTCGCCCCGGGTTGCCGTTAACAACCACCCTGCCCTGTGGAGTCCGGACTTTCCTCGAACCGGTCTCCCGGCTCGCGGCCGCCCTGCCGACTCGTCCGTCGGCGAATCCTACTGCACGGGCGCGGGCAGGCAGTTCAGGTTGCGCTGCCCGTCGGGTTTGACGACAAACCACAGATGGTCGGTGCCTTGTCCGGTCCATTCGCCGGGGCGCGCGTTGGCGAACTTGTAGAGCGGCCAGCCCGCCAAAGTCACCTGTTCGGTGCCTTCGGGCCGCCTGATCGTGTCGACGAGAGCCGGGTCGATCCCGGTCACCGACGGCGTGCCGGTGGTCGCGACGGGGATCCACACCTCGGCGCAGTCCCCGAGGCATGCCGAGCGGGCCTTGTGCGGGTTGTCGCGTTCGTACCGGAAGAGGACGGCGCCGGTCTCGTCGAGGATGGCTTGCCCCATCCGTGTCATGTAGACGGCGGTGAGCTGCGTGCCGGACGGCGGGTCCGCCGGAGTGCTGGACCGCGGGGTGCCGGGCGGCGGGACACGCGGGCTGGGGAGGGCTTCGGTGACCGGAGCCCTCGCCGTCAGCGCCACCTGGTCCCCCGGATCAGCCGCCTGCCACCACATCGCGGCGCCCACGACGAGCACCGCGATGACGACGAGCATGGTCAACCGCGATCGGCGCATCAGGCGTCTCCGTTTCTCCCGGGTGGCTGACGGGGTTCTGCTCCGCGATCTCGTTGGTCCAGTGCAGGACGGCGGAAGGGCTGTCGAGGCCGACGACGCCGACCAGGCGTCCCTTGCGGACGAAGCCGGTGACGGGCCTTTCGCCGCCGACGGGCGAGGCGAGCGCGACGGTGTCGGTGCCGAGCTTCGGGATGCCGCCCGCCTGGATGCGCATGCCGTGCTGTTCGGACCAGAACCGCGGCACCGGCGCGAACGGCCGCGCGGCCTGCGGGCCGGCGAGGAGGTTCTCCGCGGCCGCCCGGCCCATCTCGACGGCGTTGAGCCAGTGTTCGACCCGTCTCGGTGTTTCGTCGAAACGCAGGTTCGGCCACTGCGCGACATCGCCGGCGGCGACGATGGTGCTCATCCCCAGCACGTGGCAGGTGGGCGAGCAGACGACGCCGTCGTCGAGCGGCAGCTTGGCACCGCGCAGCCACGAGATCGACGGCACGGTCCCGACGGCCACGACGACGCAGGACACGTCCAGGATCCAGCCGTCGGACGAGCGCAGCCGCAGGCCGTTCGCCGTGGTCTGCCAGTTCTCGATGGACGCGCCCAGCGCCAGCCGCACCCCCCGCGACCGGTGCAGCGCCGAGAGTTTCTGCCCGATGTGCTTGCCGACGACCTCGCCGAGTAGATGCGCCGACCGGCCGATGACGGTGACCTCACGGCCCGTCTCGCGCAGGCTCGCGGCGACCTCGCAGCCGATGAACCCGCTGCCCAGCACCGCGACCGGCCCGTGGTCGGCGGCGAGGTTGTCGCGCAGTTCGGCGGCGTCGGCCAAGGTCCGGACGACGACCACGCGCGGATGTCCGTGCGGGACACCGGAAAGCCGCCGCGGTTCGACGCCGCTGGCGATGACGAGCCCGTCGTAGCGCAGTTCCTCCGCCCCGGGCAGATGGACGATCTGGCGGCCCGGTCGCAGATGCGTGGCCGGGGTGTTGAACCGCCATTCGGCGTCGATCTCGTCGAGCCGGGCGAGCGCCATCTCCGCCGGATCCGTGCCGCCGGTCAGCAGCTGTTTGGACAACGCCGGCCGGTGATAGGGCAGGCCCGGCTCGTTGCCGACGATCACCAGTTCGCCGTCGAAACGCAGTTCTCGCAACCGTTCCGCGCAGCGCAGCCCCGCCAGTCCGCCACCGACGACGACGATCCGTTCGCTCATTGTCCTGCCCCTTGCAGTCGGATGGCTCGCATCGGACAGGCCCGGGCCGCGGCCTGGACCAGCGGCACCTGTTTGGTGCCCGGTTTGCGGAGATAGCGCAGCTGGCCGTCCCCGGTGAGCTGGAAGACCTGCGGCGCTTCCGCCTGGCAGATGGCGTAGCGGTGGCATTTCTTGACGTCGACGGAGATCCGGACCGGTTCGGCGCGGCCGGTTTCGCCGTCGAGCAGCCCGAGGCGGACCAGGACCCGCGGCGGGAGCACCCGGAGCACGGTGAGCACGACGGCGGGGGTGAGCACGGTGATCCCGCCGAGCCAGACGGTCGCGAGATTCCCGTTGGCGGCCGCGCCGAGCCAGGAGTGGATCGCCAGCAGGCCGACCGAGAGATAGCCGAGCTGGTGGAACCGCTTCCGCCCGTGGCTGATCGCCCCACGGCCCAGCGCGGCGGTGACCGCGACGGCGACGAACAGTTCCAGCCCAGCGACACCCGCCGCGTGCCGTGCGAACCCGCCGCCGGCGAACGGGATCAGCAGCGCGAGCAGCCCGAACGAGTCGTCGTCGAGGAAGAGATAGGACAGGCCGTGGACGACTCCGGTGGCGAGGCTGAACACCGCGAGCACGACGTGACCTCCGCGCAACGCCTCGTGACCGGTGACGCGCCTGATCCAGCCGGTGGCGCTCAGCACGCCCCACGCCAGCGTCAGGCACAGCGTGACGTAGGCGAACCGGGCCGAAAGCGTGGCGATGTCCCGCACTCCGCCGTCGTGCGGCGACGGGGCCGTGACGACAGCCAGGAGCGCGGCCGTCATGCACGCCTGCCCGGGGCGCCGAGAACCCGTACGAGCCCGAAGGTCGCTCCCCCGGCGAGCCCCGCCATGAGTACGCCGAAAACGATGTCGCCGCCGCCGAGTTCGTTGCCGCCGGCAGGGCTGACCGTCAAGGACGTCGTCTCGGCGATGCCGGTGCTTTCGAGCAGGGTCATATGCCGCATGACGGTGTCGACGGCGGTCTGCGCGAAGGAGCGCATCGCGTCGTCGCGGGTGGCGGCCCGGACCTGAGAGGCGAGACCGAAGATGCTCCCGTGCGCGGCACGGGCACGGTTGACGTAGAGGCGGTCGAAGCCGGGACCGACGGCGGCGGCGATCTCGTCCGACCAGGACCGCTGCTCTTCGGTGGGTTCGCCGGGAAGTTCGACACGGACCTTCGAAGCGAGTTCACGGACCTGGGCGTCGAGGCGGTCATGGTCGTCGGCGAGTTTGCGGCCGACCTCCCGCACGCGCTGCCCGCTCCCGCGCTGCTCCGCCTGACGTCCGATCGGACCTTCCCACAGGCAGGCCTGCCGTACTCGCACGAGCAGTTCCCGATCATGGGAGTCGATTTCCGCGAAGGCACGATCGGGCGTTCCCAGCCATATCGCCAGGCAGGCGATCACCACGCCGAGCAGTCGATAGATCATGTCACCCGTCCCCGTCTTCAAAGTGCCTCACTGGAAGTACGGCGAACCGGAGCGGCCGGTTCGATCTCTGGCCACCACCTCAGTGTGATGTGCATCACACGACACATTTAGAACCGTTTATCGACGGCATACGTACCGGGGCAACTAATAGTAAATAGAGCACTACTGCACATGGCCCACGGCGATAGTCTGCGCTACGGTGTACGAACCTGTGAAATCCTCCGTCGCCGGGGAGGTCGCAACTCTTATGGAAGCTGTGGGCAGAGGATGTCAGTTCGGCCGCGAGCATCAGGTGAACGAGATGCCTGACGAGCTGATTTCTTTGCTGTACAAGGATTTCAGGGAGACTCTGTTCAGTCAGGTAATGTACCTGACCGGCCATGATCAACAATGGACCGAGGATGTCGTCCAGGAAACACTGATCCGCGCGTGGCAGCATTCCGACACGTTGAACCGCGAGCCGGGAATGTTGCGCGGCTGGCTGCTCACGGTCGCCCGGCGGATCGTGATCGACGGCTGGCGAAACCGGCGTGCCCGACCGCAGGAGGTCGAGCTGGACAGTTCCGAAAACGCCGAAATAGCGGACCAGACCGATCGGTCACTGTCCGCGCTCGTCATTTCCGAGGCGTTACGATATTTGGACAGCAAATATCAGGCGGTCATCTACGAGACGTATCTGACCGGGCATACGGTCCGGGAGGCGGCGGTGATATTGGGAATCCCGGAGGGAACGGTCAAATCACGGCTGTACGCGGCGATGAAGACATTGCGACGGTCGTTAGGAGAGCTGGGTTCGCGATGATGAAGCGAAAGGTGAAACACACCGATGCGGCGGCGTACGTACTCGGTGTGCTCGACCAAGCCGAGGCTTACGCCTTCGAAAGGCATTTGAAGGGCTGCGGGCGCTGCGGGCGCCAGGTCGCGGAATTCACGTCGGTGGAAGACGCGCTGGCGAAGGCCGATCTACGCTACCTGTCCCCCGGTGCCACCGTCGTCGTCCGGCGCTGCGGCAGGCCGTCGATGATCATGGCCAACCTCGTGGTGGTCCTGCTGGCCTGCGTCGTGGCGGCCCTGATGTCGTCACAACGGTCGTCCGGCCGGCATCGGCGGGTCTCGTCGGATACGGACATCCTGTCCCCGGCTCCCCTCGACGACGTGCCGGTCCATGGCTCCGACCAGCGATTACTCCCGCTACCGCTTATGTTCAAGTAGTCTGCCGCAAGCCGACACGAAGGTCTCTACGGTGCATACCGAAGTAAATCCCGAGAGTCCCTTCGGCGGGCCTTCGGTACCGAAGCGCCGCGCCGCCGGGTTACTGGGCCGAGACAGCGAACTCGACACGATCACCGGGCTGTTCCGGGCCGCGCTCCACGGCCGGGCGATCAGCGCGGTGGTGGTCGGCGAGTTCGGCATGGGCAAGTCTTCGGTGCTCGACGCCGCCGGCGAGCTCGCGAAAGCGGCCGGGTTCACCGTCGCGATCGCGACCGCGTCCCGGTTGGAGACACATCTGAGCGGCGGCGTCGGCCGTCAGCTGATCGAAGGACTGACCCACGCCCCCGCCGAGCCCGGATCACCGCGGCCGCGGGCACCGCACGCCGTCGAATCCTTGCCGGACCGCCGTCCCCGGAACGAGCAGGAGCAGACAGAGGCGCTCGACGCCTTCTTCCACACCGTCCGCCACGTCGCCGAACAGGGGCCGGTGTTCCTCGGCATCGACAACATCCACCTCGCCGACCCGTGGTCGATGCGCTGTCTCGCCTACATCCGGCACCGCGTGGAGCATCTGCCGGTGATGGTCGTGCTGACCTCCCTGACCGGGCATCTGCAGACCGGCGAGGTCGCGCTGCTGGAGATGTCCGGCTGCACTCCGGCGACGATCCGGCTGCGCGGGCTGGGAACGCGGCACGTCGCGGAGTTCCTTCGCGTCTCCCTCGGACGGTTCGCCGAGGAATGCCACAAGGTCACCGGCGGCAACCCGTATCTGCTCGGCGCGCTGCGGCGTCGCCTGGCCCCCGGAATGGACCTGGACGCCGCGGGGTCGGCGATGATCGGCGAGGTGCTGCGGGTCCGCATGCACGAGTACACCGCCGCGCCGAAGATGCTCGAAGCCGTCGCGATCCTGGGTGAGGACGCGACCTTCGATCTGCTGGCGCAGCTCGCGGGGGTCGACGAGATCACCGCGCTGGAGGCCATCGACACGATGGTGCGCGTGCACCTGCTGACCAACAGCCACCGGCCGGCGCTGACCTACCGGTTCGTCCGCAACTCGGTCCTCGCCGACATGCCGCTGACCACCAGGGCGGTCACCCAATCGCGGGCGGCGCGGCTCCTGCACGACGCGGGCGCGGCGCCGGAGCGGGTCGGCGCCCATCTGCTGGAAGCGACCGCGATCAGGATCCCGTGGGCGGTCGACGTCCTGCGGCTGGCCGCCCGGCATTCGGTGGTCGAGGGGGATCCGGAACTGTCCGTCCGGTTCCTTTCGCGTGCGTTGGAAGAACGGCTCAGCGAACGCAAGCGGATGGCGATCCTGCTCCAGCTCGCGCACGCGGAGTTCCACTGCGACCCGGATTCGGCGCCCGCCAGGGTGCGCGAGGCCGTCGACCACATCGACGACCGCGAAACCGCGGCCTTCGCGGCGACGGCCATGATCCTTTCGCTGTGCTGCGGCCCGGACGCGCGGCTGGCGATCAACTCCGCCGGCCAGTTCGCCGCGCGGCTCGACGCGGGCGGTCCCGACGCCGTCTGGCCGCTGCTGTGCATGACCTATCTCGCCGAGGCGGGCAGCAGGCTCGGGCCACCGCCGGACTTCCGCGACTTCGAACGGCAATGGGCGCCGCTGAACGACCCCGCCGCGAGACAGAGCCGATCGGGATTGCTCGCGCTCGACACGGTGCGGAGCGGGAAGTCTTCGGCGAACGCCGTCCGGCATTTCGGGGAGGCGTTGTCCGGCGAGCAACCCGAACTGTTCGAACAGCCCTACTTCTTCACGCTCGCGACGGCCGTGCTCGCCGACGAGGCCGCCCTCACCGACAAGCTCTGCCAGGTCCTCGACATCAAACGCCTGCCCTGGGACTTCCATGTGCCGAAGGGCGCCCTCGCCACTCTCGCCCGCGGGATCGCGCTGCAAGCGGGCGGCGATCTGGTGCGGGCGAGCGTCCACTACGAATCCCTGGTGCGGCAGTTCGACGAACGCGCCGTTACCGGCCGCTGCCCGATCGCGGTGCTGTGCGCGGCCAGGCTGATCGAGGTCTCGGTCGACCTCGGCCGCCACGACGTCGCGAAAGCCGTGCTGGACAAACTCGATTTCGGGGCCACCCAAGCACTTTTCACGCACAACTACCTGCTCTACGCCCGCGGCAGGCTTCGCGCGGCCACCGGCGAGCCCGAACTCGGCTACGAAGATCTGCGCGGCTGCGGCCGCCGTCTCGAACACCACGGCATGCGTTTCCCCGGGTTCGCCCCCTGGCGGGCGCACGCCGCCCGCACCGCGCTGGCGCTCGGCCGCACCGACGCGGCGGCCCGGCTCGCCGAAGAGGATCTCGACGCCGCGCAACGGTGGGGAACGCCGAGAATTCTCGGCGGCGCGCTCACCACGGCCGGTCTCGTCCGCGACGATGGCCATGGCGAGGAGGCCGAACGCCTGCTCACCAAGGCTGTCGACGTCCTCGGCGGATCGACCGCGAAACTGGCGCTGGCCGAGGCCTTGACCGAACTCGGCGCGCTACAGGCCCGGCACGGGCAGGACGAGAAGGCGATCGTCACGCTGCGCCGGGCCGTGCAGTCGGGCAAGCACTGCGGCGCGCGGCCGCTCGCGAGGCGGGCCGCCGAGGCGCTGCGCGACGCGCGGACGAGCATGACCACGGCGAGGGACAACGAACACGGCCTCACCAAACAGGAATACCGGGTCGCGGTGATGGCGTCACAAGGTCTCACCAACCGGGAAATCGCCGAGGCGCTGCACCTGACCCGCCGCACCGTCGAACTGCATTTGTCCGGGGCCTACCGCAAACTGGAGATCACCGGACGCACCGAATTGAGTGCCGCGCTCGGCCGGTCCCAGCGCGTGGACGGTGATTGACGGTTTCCGGGGGTGGCGGGTTCACTCCGCGGCATGCCGGGAATCGAATCCGAACCACTCAAATTCGCCTATTGGGTCCCCAATGTGAGCGGCGGTCTGGTCACCAGCGACATCGAGCAGCGCACCGACTGGGGATACGAGTACAACCGGGATCTCGCCGTCCTCGCGGAGAACAGCGGGTTCGAATACGCGCTGAGCCAGGTCCGCTACACGGCCAGTTACGGTGCCGCCTACCAGCACGAATCGACCGGATTCAGCCTCGCACTGCTGCTCGCGACGCAGCGGCTGAAGGTGATCGCGGCGATCCACCCCGGACTGTGGCATCCCGGGGTGCTCGCGAAGTTCATCGCCAGCGCGGACGTCATCTCCGGCGGGCGCGCGGCGGTCAACGTGGTCAGCGGCTGGTTCAAGGACGAATTCACGAACCTCGGTGAACCGTGGCTGGAACACGACGAACGGTACCGTCGTTCGGAAGAGTTCATTCGCGTACTGAAGGAACTCTGGACGAACGACCACGCCGAATTCACCGGCGATTTCTATCGGATCCACGATTTCGACATCAAACCCAAACCCCTCGGGCGGCCGCATCCGGAGATCTTCCAGGGCGGCAACTCCACCGCGGCGCGCAAGCTCGCGGGCCGGGTCTCCGACTGGTACTTCAGCAACGGCAAGGATTTCGACGGCTTCAGCGAGCAGGTCGGGGAAGTCCGCGGCTACGCGGCCGAGAACGATCACGCCGTCCGCTTCGGGCTCAACGGTTTCCTGATCGCGCGGGAGACCGAAAGCGAGGCGAAGGCCGTGCTGCGCGAGATCGTCGAGAAGGCGAACACCGACGCTGTCGAAGGATTCCGCAACGCCGTCAAGCAGGCGGGAGGCTCCACATCGGACAAGAAGGGGATGTGGGCGGACTCGGAGTTCAAGGATCTGGTGCAGTACAACGACGGTTTCCGCACCGGGCTGATCGGCACGCCAGAGCAGATCGCCGACCGGGCCATCGAGTACAAGAAGCGCGGGGCGAACCTGCTGTTGCTCGGCTTCCTGCACTACCTGGAGGACGTCGAGCACTTCGGGAAGCACGTGCTGCCGGTGATCCGGGCGAAGGAAGCGGACCTGGAGCGGGGCGCCGCCACCCCGGAACCCCTCGTCATCGCGTAACGGAGTCGAACGGGACCGGCGGACTGTCTCGTCGGGAGCGCGTCAGCGCTCGGGCAAATACACCGTCTGGCCCGGGTGCATGGAGGGGCCGCAGTCGTTGAGCGGCCTGCCGAAGCGCACCTTCTCGACCTCCGGCATGGTCTTCGCGGCGTACTCCTGGACGGCTTTCAGCTTCTCGGGGCTGGAGACGGCGTCCTTGCGCACGAAGTCCCCGTTGCGCAGTCCGCCGCCCGGGTACACGAAGACCGGCTCGTAGTCGCGGTCGATCCGCGGGTCGACCGCGATCCCGTTCCCCGCGGCCCACGGGCCCCACGAGTGGATGAAGGTCGGCTTGACCTTGTCGAACACGTAGTCGCGCAGCCCCGGCATGTCGCCCTTCTTGACGAAGTCCGCGATGTCCGCCTCGACCAGCCCTGCCATGTCGACCAGGTGCAGGCGGCTGGTCATCGACGAGCCGCCGAGGTCGGGCAGCAGCAGCGACGCCTGCTGGAGACCGAGGATGTCGGCCATGGTGTTGAAGCCGCGGCCGAAGCGGTCGGCGATGAGGCACGCGGGCACCGTCGGGGACTCTTGGAACTTCTCCGACGACGACGCGAAACCCATCCCGGACGGGATCGCGGCCGCGACCAGCACGAGCACCACCACGGCCCGCAGCACCGCCCGCGAACGGCGCAGCAGTTCACCCGCGGCCAGCGTTCCGGCCAGCGCGGCGAGGATCCAGATCGGGGTCGCGAAGCGGTGCTGGCCCATCCAGTCCGGGACCATCACGCCGTAGGCGACGATGCCCAGCGCCAGCGGCGTCATCAGCGCGATCAGCGCGCGCCGCCACTCCGCGCGGACCAGCGCGTAACCGATGGTCAGCGCCAGCAGGATCGTCCCGGCGACACCGGCGTAGCCGACCAGCTCGAACGGCTGCTTCAGCGCCGAAAGGCCGGGCAGGCCCTGCCCCTTCGCGATGGACGGGTTCGCCAGCAGCCTGCCGAACTCCGCGATCCGCCAGGCGAGATACGCCCCGAACGGGATCGCGAACGCGACCACCGACACCACGACGAACTTGACGCTCTGCCCCAGCAGCGGCTTCCGCAGCTGGAACAGCACGACGAGCGGGTACGCGGCGCCGTAGATCAGGCCTTCAGGGCGGGTCAGCGCGGCGAACGCGACCAGCACCCCGGACCAGATGGCGACCTTCGCGGTGAGCACGGTGTTCTTGCGCACGGCCACGAACAGCAGCACGGCGAGCCACGCGACGGCCATCCCGAACAGGGAGTTCTCCAGCCCGGAGATCGTCCAGATGACGAAGGACGGGATCGCGGCCAGCGTCAGCCCGACGACCAGCGTCGCCAGCCAGGCGAAGCGCTCGAAGACCTGCTTCGCCGCGACGTGGCAGGCCGCCAGCGTCCCGGCGGTGAAAAGGAGCCCCAGCAGCTTCGGGAACAGGACGTAGTCGGGTAGGCCGAACAGCATGCCGCTGTCGAAGATGCCGAAGAGCTTGCCCGCCGCCAGCAGCACCAGCCAGGTCGAGTTCGACCAGCCCTCGACCGACGGCTGCCCCGGCTGCAGCACCGGGCCGAGACCGTCGGCGAAGCTGCGCGCGTAGGAGAAGGTGATGGCCGCGTCGTCGACGATCCAGTGGCCGTAGAGGGTGGCGTGCCAGGCCAGCGCCGCGACACCGGCGAGAACCGCCAGGTACGGCGCGATCCGGGCGGCCGGGCCGCGACGGGTCGGCGTCTCCGCCGGGTCGGGCACGTCTTTTTCGGAAGCTTCGCTGAGTGCGCTCGCCGTCATGTCCCCGTCTTTGCCTTCTCGCTCACGTGCCCGTCTTCGAAACTGTAGCCAATACCCCATGACGCGCTCGCGACACGTCATATCCAGGCGTGATCCGCACCACAATCTCCGGCTAGGACAGGTGCGAGATGTCGTTGACCAACCGGACCGAGGCGTTGCCGTCCGGATAGAACTCGACGATCGAAAGCGAGGCCAGGTCCAGGTGCAGGCGGAACAGCAGCGACGGCCCGGCGTCCAGGCCCATCCGCAGCAGCGACTTGATCGGCGTGACATGGCTGACCAGTACGAGCGTGCGCCCGCCGTACCGCGCGATCAGCTCGTCGCGAGCCTTGCGGACACGCCGGTGGACGCCGTCGAAGCTCTCCCCGCCCGGCGCCGCGATCGAGGTGTCGGAAAGCCAGTTCGTCTGGAACTCGGGATCGCGGTCCATGGCCTCTTTGAAGGTGAGGCCTTCCCAGTCGCCGAAATCGGTCTCGATCAGCCCGGGATGCGTCTCGACCCGGCCGCCGAGCGCGTCCGCGATCGCCTGCGCCGTCTGCTGGGTGCGGATCAGCGGCGAGGCGATGATCGGCGCGACCTCACCGTCGACGACCAGGCCCTCCATCGAGCCGAGGCGTTTCGCGGCGGCGGCTGCCTGCTGCTTGCCGTGGTCGGTGAGCGGCACGTCGCCGCGGCCGGAGTACCGCTTGTCGACCGACATCGCCGTCTGGCCGTGCCGCACGAGGAGCAGCTTGGTCGGTGTGCCGGTGGCGCCTGTCCAGCCGACAGGGCTGATCCTGTCCTGCTTCACGGTCTTCTTCGGCGCTTCGGTCTTCTTCGCCGTCCCGGCGTCCATCGCCTCGTTCGCGAGGCCGTCCGCGTGGGAGTTCTCCGCGCGCGGGATCCATTCGTAGCGCACGCGGGAGAATCGCGCCGCCAGCTCCTTGGCCTCGGCGTTCAGCGGCTGCATCGACGGGTGCTTGACCTTCCAGCGCCCGGACATCTGTTCCACCACGAGCTTCGAGTCCATCCGGACGTCCACTGTGGACGCTCCGAGCTCGGCGGCCGCGGCGAGCCCGGCGATCAGGCCGGAGTACTCGGCGACGTTGTTGGTCGCGATGCCGACGAACTCCTTGCGCTCGGCGAGCACCTCACCGGTGGCCGGGTCCTTCACGACCGCGCCGTAGCCGGCGGGACCGGGGTTGCCCCGCGATCCGCCGTCGGCCTCGACGAGCACGTGGTCGGTCACAGGCCGGACTCCAGCGTGCGCACCAGGATGGCGCCGCAGTTCTCGCACTGGATGACGTTGTCCTCGGGCGCGGCCTTGATCTCGGCGATCTCACGGCGGTCGATGTCGAGCTGGCAGGCGCCGCACCGGCGGGCTCGCAGCAGCGCCGCGCCGATCCCCTTGTGCGCCCGGACCCGCTCGTAGAGCTTCAGCAGGTCTTCCGGGATACGCGGCAAGAGCTTGGCGCGGTCCTCGTCGCGGCGCGCCTTCGTGGTGTCGAAGTCGGCGAAGTTCTCGTCGCGCCGGACGATCGCTTCGGCGACCTCTCCCTCGGCCTTGGCGACCTCGGCACTGGTGCGCTGGGCGTCGAGGTCGAGCGCCTCACGGCGTTCCATCAACTCGAGCAGGTCGTCCTCGAGCGCGGACTGGCGCCGGTTGAGGCTGTTCAGCTCGTGCTCGATGTCGGTCATCTGCTTGGCCGCGACGGAACCGGATTCGAGGAGCTTGCGGTCGCGGTCGCCGCGGGCGCGCACCGACTCGATCTCCTTCTCCTGGCGGGCGATCTCGCGGTCGAGGTCGGACGCCGCCGTCTGGACCGAGACCAGCGCGTCACGTCGTCCGCGCACCGTCGTCTCGCCCGCGTCGATCTCGGCGATCTCCGGGAGGGTGCGGCGGCGGTGGGCGGTACGCGAGAGTTCGGCGTCCACCTTCGCGAGTTCGAGCAGCTGGCGCTGGACGGCGGGGTCGGCCTTCACGGTGCTCCTTGTGATTCTTTAGTGCTCGGTTCGGGTGGCCCGTAGCGTCCACGGGTCGGTGCACCGCGTGGAGACGTGAACGACGACGTTACCCGTAAACGCGGCATGGACGACGGCCGAGGCTTGCTCACACCACGGCCATTCGCTCGCCCAGTGCGTGACGCCTACCAGGGCGGGGACTTCGGCGATCTCCGCGAGGTGTTCCCCTGCGGGATGATGCCGGAGATCGGCGGTGACGTACGCGTCGACCCCGGCGGCGGTGGCCCGCTTGAGATAGCTGTCGCCGGAACCGCCGGAAACCGCGACACGGCGGATCGGGCGGTCCGGATCGCCCGTGCCGTAGACGCCGGGTTCCGTGCGGGGCAAGGCGTTCGCGACACGTTCGACGAAGGCGGAGAACGGTTCGGGCGCGGGCAGTTCGCCGATGCGGCCGATGCCGGTGACGCCGTCCTCGCGGGGGTCGAGCGGGCCGAGGACGGTCAGGCCGATGGCGTCGGCGAGCGCGTCGGACACGCCGGGCGAGGCGGAGTCGGCGTTGGTGTGCGCGCAGTAGAGGGCGACACCGGCGCGGATCAGGCGGTGCACGAGGCGTCCCTTGGTGCTGTCGGCCGGGACGCCGTGGACGCCGCGCAACAGCAGCGGGTGGTGCGAGACGATCAGCTGCGCGCCGCCGTCGATCGCCTCGTCGACGGTCTCGTCGACCGGGTCGACGCAGAACAGGACCTTGTCCACGTTCTCGGCCGGGTCGCCGCAGACGAGACCGACGGCGTCCCACGATTCGGCGAGTTCGGGCGGGTACGCCCGCTCCAGGGCGGCGATGACTTCGGCAAGCGCGGGCACCGGGGGATTTTCGCATGTAGCGTTTCCGGGCATGCGACTTCGGGTGCTCTGCGCGCTGCTCGTGGCCGGACTGCTGGCGGTGCCTGCGCCGGCGTCGGCGTCGGCGGGTTTCTGGAAGCTGACCGATCTGGCCGCCCGGCGCGTGCAGATCGCCGACAAGGTCGCGGCCGCGAAGTTCGGCACGCCGTCGCCGATCGACGACCCGGTGCGTGAACAGCAGATCCTCGACTCGGTGGCGGCGAAGGCGCCCGGCCTCGGCCTCGACGCGGACGGCGTGGTGCGGTTCTTCCGCGACCAGATCGAGGCGAACAAGGTCGTGCAGCGCGGCCTGTACGCGCGGTGGACCGAACACCCCGGCACGCGGCCGCCCGGACGGCCCGACCTGGCGACCGAGGTCCGGCCGGTGATCGACCGGCTCAACGCGGGACTGCTCACCGAACTCGCCGCGACCCGGGACGCGCGAGCGCGCCGGTCCTGCGACGTACGGCTCGCGGTCACGGTGCGGCTGGTCGACGCGCGGCGCGGGCTGGACCGGCTGCACTCGGTGGCGCTCGGGGAAGCGGTGCGGTCGGCCTGCACGCCCCCCTGACCTCGGGCGGGAGCAAGGGACCTTTGCTATCGCCTGGGCCTCTGAACTGCGGAAAGAGAGCGGGGGACCTTTGCTGTCGCCCTCGCGTCAGTCCAGCGCCTTCGCGTCCTTGTTGACCGCCCAGCGGCCGGCCGCGCGCATGACGCGGCCCGTCCACAGCATCGCCCGGTAGGCCTTCGTCGAGTGATCGGTGACGTCGGGGTGGACGACCTCATACGGCGCGACGGACGCGCTCGTCCGGAGGTGCAACGGCATCCTGGTCATCGCCTCTTTCGGCGATCTCGCCTGGACGAAGTGGTGCTCCGAGAGGATCCGCCCGACCTCGTAGGGGTGCGGATGCTTCACGGTGATGCGATACCAGCGGAGCCCGGTTGCCGGGGACTCGACGATGGGTAGTGGTGCGCTCATACGCGACCTTCCTGCGTGTTTCTCTGCAGGAGGTCTACTCCCGCTTCGTCCCGGCTTTCCAGCTTCGCGCGCCCGGTAGCCGTTCGGAGCCGGTGAGCGGTCGATCTCCCCCGGCCTTCACACTGATCGGGTGCTGCACATCGTCTTCGTCTGTTCCGGCAACATCTGCCGCTCCCCGATGGCCGAACTCGTCTTCCGCGCGAAGGTCGAAGAAGCCGGTCTCGACCACCTCGTGCAGGCGTCCAGCGCGGGCACCGGCGGCTGGCACGTCGGTGAGGCCGCCGACAAGCGGGCCCGCGCGAAGCTGGCCGAACACGGTTACCCGACCGGTCACGTCGCGGCCGAGGTCGACCGCGGGCATCTGGCCGCCGACCTGCTGCTCGCGGCGGACGACAGCCACCTGTCGTTCCTCCGGCGCAAGGTTTCGGACCCGGCGAAGGTCCGCCTGCTGCGCGAGTTCGATCCGTCCGCGCCCGAAGGCGCCGAGGTCCCGGACCCGTACTACGGCGAGGACGACGGTTTCGAGGACGTCCTCGGCATGGTCGAGCGGGCCGTTCCGGGTCTGCTCGGCTGGGTGCGCGCACACGCCTGAGGCGGACCGCTTACCGTGGTGGGGTGCGGTTGAAGTTCCTGCTGAAGCCCGGGTGGCTGGCTTTGACGTTGGTGGTGTTCACCTTCGCCGTGTGCTGCTTCACCTTGCTGGCGCCGTGGCAGTTCTCCCGCGACAACGAGCGTGAACACCAGAACGCGGCGCTGCGGGAGTCGTTCTCCGGGCAGCCGCGGTCGCTGGACCAGTTGCTTCCCGGTGGAGCCGCTCCTGACCAGCGCACCGAATGGCACCTGGTCGCGATGAAGGGCACGTACCTGCCCGAGGGCGAGGTCGTGGCCCGTCTTCGCTCCGTACAGGGCGAAGCGGCCTTCGAGGTGCTGACGCCGTTCCGGACCGTCGAAGGCACGGTCGTGCTGGTGGACCGCGGGTACGTCCGCCTCGACGACAAATCGCGCGCGCTCCCCTACGCCGCGCCTCCTGCCGGGATCGTCGACGTCGTCACGCGGGCACGTCACGACGAGCGGGACGGCAAGAACCGCGACGCCTTCGCCGACGAGTCGACAGGCGGGAAGCTGCAGAGCTACGTCGTCGATTCCCAGGTCGTCGCGCGGGCCGCGAAGCTGGACATCCGGCCGGGCTACTTCCAGCTCGACGTGGAACAGCCCGGCGTGCTCGGCGCGCTGCCGCTGCCGCAGACCGACGCGGGGCCGTTCTTCTCCTACGCGCTCCAGTGGATCGCGTTCGGGGCGATGGCGTTGATGGGCTGGCTGTACTTCACCGTCCGGGAGCTGAAGCCGGGCGGCGCGCTGACCACGACACGGCCGCAGCGGCGCAAGAGTGTCGCGGAGATGCTGGCCGAGGACGAACGCTCCGAAGTGGCCACGTGATCTGACCCGAAAATGGCCCTTTCATAGGTCCATTTCGCGGGCTCATACTTCGCCCATGCTGATTCATCCGTGGGATGCCGCCCACGACGACGCCGAATGGCGGGCCTGGCTCTCGGCGCACGACTTCGGTCAGCTGATCGCCGGCGGCGCGGGCCGCGACCTGCCTGTCGTCAACCCGGTGCACTTCGTCTACGACGGCGACCGGACGGTCCTGCTGCACCTCGCGCGCCCCAACCCGGTCTGGCCGCTGCTGGAGGAACACCCGCGCGCGCTGCTCGCGGTGACCGACGACCACACCTACATCCGATCCGACTGGAACACCCCTGCCGACCCTCCGCGCGGCGTCCCGACGTCGTACTACGCCTCCGTCCAGCTCGAATGCGACGTGCGGCTGGTCGACGACGCCGTGGAGAAGGCCGCGCTCCTGGACCGGCAGCTCGCGCACTTCGAACCGGCCGGCGACCGGGTCGCGGTGAGCTCCACCGAGGCGCCGGACAAGCGGCTGTTCCCCGGCATCCGCGGCGTCGAGCTGACCGTGACCGGGGTGCGGGCGAAGTTCAAGTACGGCGGGAACAAGCAGCCCGCCGACCGCTCGCGGATCGACGCCGAGCTGGAGCGGCGCGGTGGCCCGGGAGACGACTCGGCGCGGGCGCAGCTGGCGCGCCGGGAGCGATACCAAAGGTCCCTTGCTCTCTTTTCGCAGGTCAGGGGGTCAGGCGATACCAAAGGTCCCTTGCTCCCTGACCCACATCGAGGCGCGGCCCCGACGGCAGGCCTGTCCGTGAAGGCCCCCTTCGCCCCTTCCCCAAGTACGTGAAGGACTCCTTCATTGCGCTAGGCGCAATGAAGGAGTCCTTCACGTACTCCAGGCACCCAGAGTGCCGAACCGTGCTGGGCCGAAAAGCCTCGTGAGCGGCAAAGAAGGTTAGAACCGTCCTAGCCACTCACGAGAGCGGAAGCGAAAAGGAAGGTCAGCGCCGTCGTCGCCAAAGGCCGACGAGACCCGCCAGCACCACCGAGCTGATCGCGCCCAGCCACCCGACCACCCGCGAAAGCTCCACGGCCCGCGTCACGTGCCCGGCGTCCGGGTTGCGGCCGATGCCGAGCACCGGCAGTTCCTCGACCCCGTGCGGGTACACCGTCCGCCCGCCGACCCGGATCTCCAGCGCCCCGGCGAAAGCGGCCTCGACGCGGCCCGCGTTCGGGCTCGGGTGCGCGACCGTGTCCCGCCGCCACGCCCGCCACGCGCCGCCCGCCGAGCCGCCGACGACCGGTGCCGCGAGCACGGTCAGCCCGGCCGCGACCCGCGTGGGCACGAGATGGACGATTTCGTCCACCCTGGCGACGAACCAGCGGTACCGCTCGGGGCGTCCCCTGCCGAGGCCGCGCAGCAGGCTGATCGCGCGCGAGCCGAGCAGGCCGGGCACCCCGGCCAGCGCTCCCCACACCAAGGGCGCGATGACGACGTCCGCGGTGTTCTCGGCGAGCGTCTCCACCGAAGCGCGCGAAAGGCCGATGACGCCGAGGCCGTCGGCGACGCGGGGGTCCAGTGTGGACAGTGTGCCGCGCGCGGTCTCGAGTTCGCCTTCTTCGAGATCCCGCGCCAGCGAGGTGCCGTGCGCGGCCAGTCCGGCGGCGCCGAGGACGGCCCAGGTGGTCACCGCGGTCGTGGTCGCCTGCAAGACGGGGCTGCGCCGTCCGGCGCGCTCGGCGAGCACGCCCGCCAGCACGGCGGAGCCCGCGAGGCCACCGGTCCACAGCACTCCGGCCGCCGGATGCTTCGAGCGGACCTTCGCGTCCACCGTCGAAGCCGCCCTGGCGAACGCCGTCACCGGACGCCGTGACCGGGGATCCCCGATCGCCCCGTCCGCGGCCACCCCCAACACCAAGCCGATCGCGCGCGCCGCGCTCACCGTCGCCCCCTGCATGCAGTATCCCTCGAAGACCTGCAGAGATTACTCGAAGATCATCCGTCCAGAAGGACGGCCATCTCGTCACGCGCCTGGATGACGATGTCCCGCATCGCGCGTTCGGCCCGGTCAGCGTCACCGGCGTCGATGGCGGCCGCGACCTCGACGTGCAGCGCGACGGCCTCGGGCTGGGGTTCCTCCGGCATCAGCCCGTGCCCGGTGCGCCCGGCGAGCACCTCGGCGACGACAGCCGAAAGCTGCGCGAACATCGGATTCCGCGACGCGGTCAGCAGCAGTTCGTGGAAAGCGACGTCGTGCTCCAGGAAGGTCACGAGGTCCCGCCGGTGCGCCGTCTCCTCCAGTCGCTTCGCCACAGCCCGGAGACGCCCGCCTTCTTCCGGCGTCGCCCGCAGCGCCGCGAACCGGGCCGCGCACGGTTCGACGCCGGAGCGCAACTCGGTCAGCGTGCGCAGCGCGGTCTTCCGCTCGGATCCGTCGAGTTGCCAGCGGAGCAGTCTCGGGTCGTAATGGTTCCAGTCACGCGGCTCGCGCACGGTCATCCCGACGCGGCGTTTGCTGCTGGTCAGGCACATCGTCTCCAGTACGCGCACGACCTCGCGCGCCACCGTGCGCGACGCGCCGAACCGCTCCTGGAGCTCGTCGGAGCGCAGCACCGCACCCGGCGGAATCTCCCCGTTCGCGATCGCGGAGCCGAGCGCGTCGAGCATTTCGGCATGCCTGTCGTTGCCCACCAGGCGACCTTAACGTTCTGACTCGATTAAGTAGTACTTGATGTTGCTTAAGTAGTACTTTTGAGCTGTACTCGTCGGGCTACAGCGACGTGGGAGGTACGGATGACCGTCATCGTGGTGATGGGTGTTTCCGGCTCGGGCAAGACGACCGTCGGTACGGAACTGGCCGAACGTCTCGGCGTCGAATACGCCGAAGCGGACACGTTCCATCCGAAGGCCAACATCGACAAGATGAGCTCCGGCCATCCGTTGAACGACGACGACCGGCAGCCGTGGCTCGAAGCCATCGCCGGCTGGATCCGCGACCACCAGGACTCGGGCGGCGTCGTCACCTCCTCCGCGCTCAAGTACCGGTACCGCGACGTCCTGCGCGGCGGCGGCGACGTCTGGTTCCTGCACCTGCACGGCGACCGCGACCTGCTCGCGAGCCGGATGAAGACGCGCTCCGGACACTTCATGCCGGTGTCCCTTTTGGACTCCCAACTCGCCGACCTCGAACCGTTGCGACCGGACGAATTCGGCCTCGTCGCCGACATCTCCAAGACACCGGACGAGATCGTCGAAACCACCCTTTCCGCCTTCAAGGACCGCTGATGACCACCACTCTCGCCGCCGCCTGGACCGGACACGACACCCGCCTCATCGGCGCGACGGTGCTCGCCATCGCCGTGATCGTCGTGCTGATCACCAAGGCGAAGCAGCATCCGTTCCTGGCCCTCATCCTCGGCTCCGGCGTGCTCGGGCTCGTCGGCGGCATGCCGGTGGACAAGCTGATCAAGAGCTTCAGTTCCGGTGTCGGCTCCACCGTCGCCTCGGTCGGCGTGCTGATCGCGCTCGGCGCGATGCTCGGCAAACTGCTCGCCGATTCCGGCGGCGCGGACCAGATCGTCGACACCATCCTGCGCCGCGCGGGCAACCGCACGCTCCCGTGGGCGATGGCGCTGGTCGCCGCGCTGATCGGGCTGCCGATGTTCTTCGAGATCGGCCTGGTCATGCTGATCCCGGTGATCCTGCTGGTCGCCAAGCGCACCGGGAAACCGTTGCTGATGCTGGGAATCCCCGCGCTCGCCGGGCTTTCGGTACTGCACGGCCTCGTCCCGCCGCACCCCGGCCCGCTCGCCGCCGCGGGCGCGCTGAACGCGAACATCGGCCTCACCCTGGCCTTCGGCCTGCTCGTCGCGATCCCGACGGTGATCATCGCCGGACCGCTGTTCGGCAGGCTGGCCGCGAAGATGGTCCCCGACGCCGTCGCGCCGGAACGGCTCGTCCCCGAGTCCTCGTCCGAAGAAGGTCGCCGCCCCGGCTTCCTCGCGACACTCTCGACGGTCTTGCTGCCTGTCGTGCTGATGATGGGCAAGGCGCTCGCGGACATCCTGCTGGACAAGGAAAACCACGTCCGCCGGGTGCTCGACTTCATCGGCGACCCGCTGGTGGCGCTGCTCGCCGCTGTCCTGCTCGGCATGGTCACCCTGGGCAGGTCCGCGGGCTTCACCCGGGACAAGCTTTCGTCCACCGTGGCCGATTCGCTCCCGCCGATCGCCGGCATCCTGCTCATCGTCGGCGCGGGCGGTGGATTCAAGCAGACCCTCGTCGACGCCGGGGTCGGCAACGTCATCACCGGCCTGGCCACCGGCGCGAACCTCTCGCCGCTGCTGCTCGGCTGGCTGGTCGCGGTCGCGATCCGGCTCGCCACCGGCTCCGCGACTGTCGCGACCGTGTCCGCCGCGGGCATCGTGGCACCGCTCGCGGCGACCATGGACCCGTCGCACAGCGCGCTGCTGGTACTGGCGATCGGCGCCGGTTCGCTGTTCTTCTCGCACGTCAACGACGCCGGCTTCTGGCTGGTCAAGGAGTACTTCGGGCTTTCGGTCGGACAGACGCTGAAGAGCTGGTCGGTCATGGAGACGATCATCTCCGTGACCGCGATCGCGCTGATCCTGCCGCTGGGCGCCCTCCTGTAGCGCTCTCCGAGCGCGTGAAGTCACCGGTTGACATGTGACCTTTTGGTCACCTATTCTTCCTTCGTGCCCGACGACGACCTGGTTTTCAAGGCCCTGGCGGATCCGACCCGCCGGTTCCTGCTCGACCAGCTGTTCGCGCGTGACGGCCGCACGCTGACCGAACTCGAGTCCGAAGTGGACATGAGCCGGTTCGGCGTGATGAAGCACTTGAAACTGCTGGAAGAAGCCGGACTTGTCGTCACGCGCAAGGAGGGCCGGGAAAAGCGGCATTTCCTCAACCCGGTTCCGATCCGGCAGATCCACGACCGGTGGATCGACAAGTTCACCGAGCGCAAAGTGACCGCTTTGCTCGACCTCAAAGCCGAACTCGAAACCCCCGAACACGAGGAGCCGTCATGACCGACACCCAGGTCTACCGCGTCTACATCAAGGCCACCCCGGAGAAGATCTGGGACGCGATCACGAAGCCCGAGTGGTCGCGGAAATACGGCTACACCGGCCTCGTCGACTACGACCTGCGGGTGGGCGGCAAGCACGCCACCCACCCGACGAAGGACTTCATCGACGCCGGTTTCACGACCGACCTCGTCGACGGCGAGGTCCTGGAGGTCGATCCGCCGCGCAAGCTGGTCATGACCTGGAAGCTGCTGATGGACCCGTCCTTCGACAAGGAGCCGTACACCAAGCTCACGTACGAGATCGAAGAGACGAAGTCCGCGGGCACCCGGCTGACCGTCACCCACGACGTCACCGACGCGCCGACGACGGCCGCGCTGGTCAACGGCTCGCAGGAGGACATCAACGCCGGACCGGGCCAGAACGCCGGTGGCGGCTGGAACTGGATCCTCTCGGACCTCAAGTCGCTGCTGGAGACGGACACGCCGCTCGTCCCGGCCGCTTCCTGAGCCGACAGGTCCCGGAAGTGTCATGAAAGGGTCGTTCAGGACGTTTTTTGTCCTGAACGACCCTTTCATGACACACGCCGCGCCGTTCAGACCCGCTTGGTCGCGGCCTTGAGAGAGACCTTCGCGGTGTCAGCCGCACCGATCGTGTCCAGCGCGAACAACGCCGCGCCGACCACAGGGGCGACGTCGACGACCTGCACCGAAGCACGCGGAGCCACCTTCAGGCACCGCCGCTCGATCTCCGCGATCACCGGCGCGCCGACCCCGGTCAGCACTCCCCCGCCGAGGATGACTTCGGGCGCTTCCCCGGTCAGTTCGAGCCGCCGCAGGATGACCGCGACCAGTACGGCGACCTCGTCGACGAACCGGTCGACCACGTCCTGCGCCACCTCGTCACCGCCCGCCGCGACGGCGAACAGCAGCGGGCACAGGCCGTGGATCACATCGGTGTGCAGCTCCTCGAAGTGCAGTCGCTGCACCACTTCCAGCACCGAAGACGCCTTGAAGTGCGCGGCGACCGCCGCCTGTAGGGCCGTGCCGGGGCCCCGGCCGTCCTCGGCGCGGACGGCCCACCACAGCGCCTCCTCGCCCAGCCGGTAGCCGCCGCCCCAGTCGCCGGAGATCTTGCCCAGCGCCGGAAACCGCTGCTCACGACCGTCGGCGCTGACGCCGGCACCGTTGATCCCGGCGCCGCACACCACCGCCACCCCCGTCCCGTCGGAACTGCCCGCGCGCAGCAGCGCGAGCGTGTCGTTGCCGACGATCAGCGAGTCGCTCCAGCCGCGGGCGGCCAGCGCCGCGTGCAGGATCGCTTCCTCCTGCGGGAAATCCAGTCCCGCGAGGTAGGCCGACGTATGTGCCGCGAACGGCCGTTCGTCGGGAAGCCCTGCCCCGCGAAGGGCTTCCAAGACCAGTTCTTCCAGCAGGCGGACGCTGGCTTCGACCCCGATGTTCTGCGGGGACGCGCCCGGCCCCCGCGACTGCCCGAGCACCCGTCCGTCCCGGGAGACGATCAGGACGTCGGTCTTGCTGTTGCCGCCGTCGATAGCGACGACGACGTCTGGTGAGCCGGCCGTCATGCCCCCGCCCACGGCAGGAACTCACGGTTGATCTGCACGAGGGTGTCGGCGAGCTGATCGGCCTTGGTGTACTGCCCGACCAGCGGATGCGCGAGCAGCGCGTCGGCCACCCGGTCCCGGCCGCCCTTGATCGCCGCCTCCAGCGCGAGGTGCTCGTATGCGGTCACCCCGGCGATGAGCCCGGCGAACCGCTGCTCGACCGGCGCCTGCGGGATCGGACGGGGACCATTACCGTCCACAAGGGACGGAACCTCGATGACGGCGTCGTCCGGCAGGAAGTCGAAAGTTCCTTCGTTGCGGACGTTGACGACGTGCTCCTCCGCGGGCCCGCCCGAGGTGAGCGCGTGCACGAGCTGCACAGCGGCCTCGGAATAGTAGGCACCGCCCCGCTTTTCCAGCTGCTCCGGTTTGGTCACCACCTCCGGGTCGAGGTACACCTTGAGCAGTTCCTCCTCGACGTCGCTGACGACGTCCGCGCGCGGCCGCTCGGTGCGCTGCTTGGTGACCTGCTCGTCGTGCCCGTAGTAGTACTTCAGGTAGTACGACGGCACGACGTTCATCCGCCGCATCCACTCGACCGGCGCGGTGACGTGCTCGCCGATGAACTCCGCGTGCTCCCCGAGCAGTTCCGGCAGCCGGTCCACGCCGTTGACGAGCACCTGCCGCTCCCAGCTCAGGTGGTTCAGTCCGGTGTGGACGAGTTTGACGTCGTCGATGCCGGCCCCGAGCAGATGCGCGAACGTGCGCTGGAGGTGGATCGCGACGTTGCACAGCCCGACGGCGCGGTGGCCCTCGTTCAGCAGTGCGCGGGTGACGATGCCGACCGGGTTGGTGAAGTTGACGATCCAGGTGTCGTCACCGGCGGCTTTCCGGACCCTGTCGGCGATGTCGAGCACCACCGGCACGGTGCGCAGCGCCTTCGCGAGGCCGCCCGCGCCCGTGGTCTCCTGTCCGACACAGCCGCAGGCGTGCGGGAACGTCTCGTCCCCGCGCCGCGCGCGCTGCCCGCCGACCCGCAACTGGATCAGCACCGCCGCCGCGCCCTCGACACCCTCTTCGAGGTTGGCGGTGGTGCGGACCCGCGCCGGATGCCCGGCATGGTTCAGCAACCGGTTGCTGAAGTCCCCGACCGCCTCCACCCGGTAGGCGTCCGGATCGATCAGCACGATCTCGTCGACGTCCAAAGTGGACCGCCGCCCGGCGATCCCGTCGATCAGCTCGGGTGTGTAAGTGGAACCGCCACCGACGACTGCCAGTTTCATCCCTTGACCCCTGTGAATGTGACGCCCTTGACGAAGGACTTCTGCGCGAACACGAACAGCACGATCACCGGCAGCATGATCAGCGCGGTGGCCGCCATGGTGAGGTTCCATTCCACGTGGTGCATGCCGCGGAACGACGCGATAGCCAGCGAAAGCGGCCAGCTGTCGCGGGTCTCACCGGTGTAGAGCAGCGGACCGAAATAGTCGTTCCAGGTGAACAGGAAACAGAACATCGCGGTGGCCGCGATCCCCGGCTTCGCCATCGGGATCAGCACCTTGACCATCGCCTGGAACTCGTTGCAGCCGTCGATCTTCGCCGCTTCGAGGTAGTCCTTCGGAATGGTGAGGAAGAACTGCCGCAGCAGGAAGATCGAGAACGCGTCGAAGAAGAAGTACGGCACGATCAGCGGGATCAGCGTCCCGGTGAACCCGAGCCGCACCCACAGGTCGTACAGCGGCACGACGGTGACCTGTGGCGGCAGCATCATCGCGGCCACGGTCAGCATGAAGAACAAGTTCTGCCCGCGGAACTTCAGCTTCGAAAGCGCGTACGCCGCCGGGATCGCCGAAACGAGCGCCCCGAACGTGGCCAGCGTCGAATACAGCATGCTGTTGCCGAAGTACTGCAACAGCGGCGCCTTTTCGAACACCTCGATGAAGTTCTCGAAGTGCCATTCCTTCGGCCAGAAATTGGACGAAAGCGCCTGGTCGCTGGACATCACCGCGGTGAGGAACACGAACAGGATGGGCAGCATGAAGATCACGCCCATCGCGATGCCCAGGCTGTGCGTCGCGATCCAGTACAGCTTCTTGTCCCATTGGCGGCGCATCCGCACCTTCGGCGGTTCGGACGCCGGGGCGGTGTGCCGGGGCTCGGCCAGTGTGGTCATCCGCCCTCCTCCTGATGCTGGGACTTGCGAAGCTGCCGAACGAGAATCCACGTGAACCCGGCCGAAACGATGAACAGCAGGACGGCCATCGCCGCCGCGTAACCCATGTTGAAGTACCGGAAACCCTGGACGTACAGCCAAACCGGGTAGGTCAGCGTCGAGTTCTGTGGTGCGCCGATGAATCTCGTGTTACCCGCGACGTCGGCCGCGCCCGCGGCCGCCGACCCCGCGACGATCGCCTGCGTGAAGAACTGCAACGCGAAGATCATCGAGTTGACGACACCGAACAGCAGCACCGGCGAGATCGACGGGAGTGTGACGTGCCAGAACCGGCGGACCGGGCCCGCGCCGTCGAGCTGAGCGGCTTCGTACTGTTCCTGCGGCACGTCGAGCAGCGCCGCCAGGATGATGATCATCAGCTCGCCCGAACCCCACATCACCAGCAGGGTCAGCGCGGGCTTCGACATCGCCGGGTCGTTGAACCACAGCCCGCCGTCGATGCCGACCGACCGCAGGAACGCGTTGACCGGGCCGTATTCCGGGTTGAACAGGAACACGAACGCCAGCGTCGCCGCGGCGGGCGGGGCCAGCGAAGGCAGGTAGCAGAGCGTCCGGACCAGGCCGACGCCCGACTTGAGCCGGGAGATGATCGACGCCGTGCCGAGGGCGAACACCACGCGGCAGAACGTCAGGACGATCACCAGCCACAGCGTGTTGTACGCGGCGGTGCCGACCAGCGGCTCGCTGGTGAACATCCGGATGTAGTTGTCGAAGCCGACGAACTCCGGCGCGTTGATCAGGTCGTAGCGGGTGAACGAGTAGTACAGCGTGGCGATCAGCGGGTAGCCGAAGAAGATCAGGAACCCGAGCATCGCCGGTGCGATGAAGTAGAAGACGGTGCGACGGCGGCGCGCTGCGTTCCCCTTCCGCGTCCGGGTGGACGCGGAAGGGGAAGCGACCGCCCTGGAATCCAGGGTCGATGTCATGCGATCAGCCGCCGGCGCGTTTCTGGGCCAGCTCGTCGTTGACCTGAGCGTCGACCTGCTTGAGACCCGCGACCATGTCCGGGATGTTGCCCGCCTGCCACTTCTCCGCGAAGTCGTTGACGGCCTTGAGGTGCGCGTCGCCGATCGGGGTCGAGGGGTTCGGCAGCAGCTTCCCGCCGTTGTACAGATCGAGGAACGTCTTGAACTCCGGCGTGACCTCGAGCTTCGGGTCGGTCAGCGCGGCCTTGGTGCTCGGCACGTTCTTGAGCCCGTTCGACAGGCCGACCAAGGTGTCGGTGTCGAGGGTGACCTGCTTGATCAGTTCCCAAGCGGCACCGGGGTTCTTGGCACCCTTGGGGATCGCGATGATCGTGCCCGTGGTGAACGCGCCGCCGTAGCGGTCCGGCTTGCTGTCGAGCACCGGCGGGGCCGCGGTGGCGAACTTCAGTTCCGGCGCCTGGTCCTTGATGAACGCGGTGCGGTATTCGCCGTCGATCATCATCGCGAGCTTGCCGCGCTGGAAACCGTGGTCCGCCGAGTACTCCTCGCCGAGACCGGCCTTGAACTGCTCGACCTTGGCGTGGCCGCCGTAGAAGTCGACAAGCTGCTTCTGGAAGTCGAACATCGCCTTCCACTCGGGGCTGTCGGCCAGGTGCGACTGCCCGTCCGGGCCGAGGTAGGTGGCGCCGAAGTTCGGGGCCCAGTACTGCGCGTAGTTGGCGTAGAACGGCATCGACGGCAGGAAGCCGGCGACCTTGATCGAGCCGTCCGGGTTGAACTCGGTCAGCTTCTTGGTGGCCTCGAACAGTTCCGAGGTCGTCTTCGGCGGCGAGGTGATGCCCTTCGCCGCGAACATGTCCTTGTTGTAGTAGAAGCCGTAGACGTCGGCGAGCAGCGGCATCGCGCAACGCTTGCCCTGGTATTCGGTATAGCTGCGGACAGCGTCCGGGATCTGGCCGAGGTCGATCTTGTCGCGCTCGATGTAGGGCTTGAGATCCTGGAAACTGCCCGTGGAACACCAGGCGCCGAGGTTGTCGGTGAAGAACGAGATCGCCACGTCCGGCGGGTTGCCACCGCGGATGGACTGGGTGATCTTGTCGTCGTCCTGCTGGCCTTCGTGCTTGATCTCGATGTTCGGGAACTTCGCCTTGAGCTTGTTCAGCCCGGCGGTGACCACGTTGTACTCGCGGTCGGTGAACTTGCTGTAGACGGTCAGCGTGAGCTTCGCGTCCGCGGCGGGGGCCGCCGCCGCGTCACCCGCCCCATCCTTCGGGCCGCTTGCGGCACCCGAACAAGCGGACACCAGCGCGGCGACGGTGACCGCGCCGAGCACTATCGAGCCGCGCCAACGGCGGCCACTTCTCCGAACCTGGGTCGTGGAACTCATGACCCTCCTCCTAGTTGGTTGGGGCGGGAGACGGTGGTTCTGTTCGTGAATCCGGGATCGCCACGATCGGATGGGGCTCTCCCGCCCCGGACCGCCCGGGCCCGAGGAGCGAAGGGGTGTTGACGCCGAAGACGTCTCTGCGGACGGTGGCGAGGGCGGACTGAAGCGCTCCCTCGCGCACCGCGTTGCCCTGCACCGACGCGACCCCGACCGGGGTGCGGGGCAGGACCAGCTCGTGCAGCCTTTTCGCGACCAGGGCGGCGAATTCGTCGCCACCGGCCCGGCTGGTGTCACCGGAAAGAAGCACGAGTTCGGGGTCGACGACCGCGATCAGGTTGGCCGCTCCACCCGCGACGCGGCGGGCGAGGTCGTCGAGGAAGGGGCCGTTCCCGGTTTCGCGGGCCTTGGCGACGGCGTCCGCGCCGGTCTCGGCCTCGATGCCGTGCGCGGCGGCCAGTCCGACGACGGCGGGCGACGCGACGAGGTCACCGAAGCGGTCTCCCTCGCGCGGCTTTTCTCTTTGACCGGCGACCGAAGCCGGGTCCGGCACGCGCATCCAGTCGATCTCGCCGCCACCGCCGGTCGCGCCGCGCAGCAACCTGCGGCCGACCACCACCGCGCCGCCGACGCCGTCGCTGAGCCAGATCATCACGAAGTCGTCGAGCCCGACGGCCTGGCCGACGGTCATTTCGACGATCGCGACGAGGTTGACGTCGTTCTCGATGGTGACCTCGACGCCGAGTTCGAGGCTGAGCCTGCGCGGCACGTCGAAGCCGAGCCAGCCGGGGATGTGCGGCGCCGAGGAGAGCAGCCCGGTGCGCGGGTCGAAGGCGCCCTGCGCGCCGATGACGACGTGGCGGAGATCGGTGGCGGCGAGCCCGGCTTCGTTCGCGACGTGGGTGAGGGCCGCGCCGAAAGTGCCGACGACGTCCGCGCCCTCGTGGACCGGCAGCGGGACCTGGTACTCGGCGAGCACCGCGCCGGTGACGTCGGAGACGACGAAGTCGGCCAGGTGCGGCGTCAGATCCACGGCCGCGACGTAGGCGACGCCGCCGTTGACCTCCCAGAGCTGCGCCCTCGGGCCGCGGCCCCCGCCGCGGACGCCCGCCTTGGTGACGACGTCGTCCTGTTCGAGGCGGGTGAGCAGCTGCGCCGTCGCGGGCTTCGACAGGCCGATCGCGACTTCGAGCTCGGAACGCGTCATCGGCCCCTCCTGGAGGAGGACCTCGATGGCCGCGCGATCGTTGATCTCGCGCAGCATTCGCGGACTGCCGGCTCGCACTTGGACTCGCTCCCGACTTCGTTAGGAAACTTTACAGACGGTTTCCGGGGACTGTAGTGAGCCGAACCACAGCCGTCAACGGCGCTGGGAAACAGGGAGGTAACGCTTGGGTGTTCCGCACAGCGGGTATGCGTACCGGTGCGGAGGGTGTATCTGACGACAAAGGGCCGCTCAGGAGTTCCTGAGCGGCCCTTCGGCTATGCGTCGATGGATCAGAAGTTGGGCTGCACGTACAGGTCGTACACCCAGGGGATCGAGGGCGAGGGGTAGCACATCCACCCGTCCCAGTCCCCGGCGATCTGGCCATGGTGGCCGGTGATTCCGCAGTCCTCTTCGGTGTACGAACCGAAGTACTCGTAGTCCGAGGCCTGCGCCGCTCCCGCGGTCGCGGCGCTGATCGAAACGAAGGCCGCGACAGCGACTCCGGCGACGGCGAACCGCCGCAAGGTGTTCTTCATGTTTTCCCCAGTTTTTCGATGCGAAAGTCCCGAAATCGGACGACCGGAGAATATCGGACAGGCCACGGCTTCGCGGGCAAATCACCAACCTTGTGGCGATCTCGCGTGATCAGACGCCGCACACGCGTGATCAGGGGCGGAACTCGCGTGATCAGACACCGCACACGCGAGTTCCGCCTCTGATCACGCGAGATCGGCGTTCAAGCACGCGAGTTCCGCCTCTGATCACGCGAGTCACGCCTTCGGTCTGCGCAATTAGTCGACTAAACGCCGGCCCAGGCCGCCAGCATCACGCGCGCGATGGACGAGTTCCCCGGCAGCACCAGCTGCCGGGTGCCACCGGCGATCGGGGTCGGCACGGCGCCCGCGTTCCGCAGCTGGCTGTTCGCGAACGCCGCCCGCACCTCCGCGCGCGAAACCCAGAACGCCTCTTCGATCTCGCCCTCCGCGGGCACGAGCGTGGCGGAGATGTCGGCCCGCGCGGTGAAGCCGAGCATGATCGACCGCGGGAACGGCCACGGCTGGCTGCCGAGGTAGCGCACGTCGCGCACGTCGACACCGACCTCTTCGCGGATCTCCCGCTCGACACAGCCTTCGAGCGACTCCCCCGCCTCGACGAAACCGGCGAGGATCGAGTACCGGTCCGGCGGCCAGATCGGCTGCCGCGCCAGCAGGACGTGCTCGCCGTTGACACCGGCGTCGTCGTGCACGAGGCAGATCACCGCCGGGTCGGTGCGCGGGTACTCCTCCCGGCCGCAGCCGGTGCACTTGCTCGCCCAGCCCAGCTGGACCAGCTCGGTCGGGCTCCCGCAGCGCGTGCAGAACGTCGCCTGCAGCCGCCAGTTCCGCAGCGCCTGCGCGGTGGTGAACAGCCCTGCCGACGCGTCGTCGAGCAGGTCACCGTAGCCGCGCAGGTCGACCCAGATCTCGCCTTCGTGCCGCGGGACCTCTTCGACGACGCCCCAGCTGCCCGCCATTGCGACGGTCTCGGTCTCCCCGGCGGGGCGGCCGGGCAGCGACCAGTAGTCGGTGCCCCGCCACTCCCCGAGGAAGACCGCGTCGGCGGGCGGCTCGGTGCCGAAGTCCTGCGTCTTGCGGGTCGCGAGCGTGCCGGAACCCTCCACCACGGGGGTGCGCGCGTGCTCGTCGAGCAGCACGACCCGGGCGTCGGGCCAGCGCGTGGCGAGCCTGTCCGGGTTGGTGCGCAAGGATTCCTGACGGTCCGCCATGGAGCGCGAAAGCGTCGGGAGCGCCCCCAACCCGAACGGCGTCTCCATCAAGCAGGCTCCCCGACGGTCACGTCGCCCAGCGCCTTCAGCTTCGGCGCGAGGACGTCGGCGTCGCCGACGACGACCCCGGTGAACCGCTTGGGCGCGAAGAACTCCAGCGCGGCGTTCGCCACGTCCTCGTCAGTGACAGCGGCGAGCCGGGCCGGGTGCTCGGCGAGCCATTCGGCGCCCAGGCCGGTCGCGGCGAGCGCGGCCAGCTGCGCGGCGAGGCCACCCTGCGACGACGCCGACGTGACCAGCGAACCGATCGCGTACTGCCGCACCGACTCGACCTCGTCGGCGGTCGGCGGCACGAGACCGAGCCTGGCCAGCTCGTAGCGCGTCTCCATCAGCGCGGCCGCGGTCGCGTCGGTCGCGGTGTCCGCGTCGACGTTCACCACGGCGGTCTGGTCGGTGAACTCGAACCCGGAGTGCGCGCTGTAGGTGTAACCCTTGTCCTCACGGATGTTCTCGACGAGCCGCGACGAGAAGTACCCGCCGTACGCGAGGTTCGCCAGCTGCAGCGCGGCGTACCTCGGGTCCGTGCGCGACACGGTCTGCGCGGACAGCCGGATCTGCGACTGCACGGCACCGGCCCGCGGCACCAGCAGGATGTTGCCGCCGGTGAGGTCGGGCAGCGCGGGCAGCCGGACGGCGGAGCGGTCCGAAGCCCAGCCGCCGAGCGCCTTCTCCAGGTCGCCGATGACGGTCTGCGGGTCGATGTCGCCGACGAGCACCAGCACGGATCCCCGCGGCAGCACCGAAGCCTGGTGCAGCGCGCGCACCTGCTCCGGCGTCACGACGGCGACGTCCTCGGCCTGCGGGACCTCGCGGACCGCGGGGTGGTCGCCGTAACGGTGCTTCTGCAGTGCCTCGCGGGCGATCGTCCGCGGCTGCGTGCGGGAGACGGCGATCCGCTCGATGAGCCGCTCGCGTTCCCGCTCCACCTCGGCGTCCGCGTAGGACGCGCCCGTGAGCGCGTCGGCGAGGACGTCGAGCATCGTCGGCAGGCCGTCGGCGAGCGAAGTACCGGAGATGGACAGCCGCTCCGGGTCGACGCCGGACCCCAGGTCACCACCGATCAGGGCCAGATCCGCGTCGATCTCGATGCGGTCGCGGCGGGCCGTGCCTGTCAGCAGGGTCTCGGCCAGCACTTCGGCCGTCGCCGGGTGCAGCTTGTCGTCACCGGCGAACGGGATCCACATCCGCAGCTCGACCAGCGGCACGGTGGCCTTGCGGACGGCGAGCACGCGCAGCCCGTTGCTCAGCGTGGTGTCCACATGGGACAGCTCGGCGGCGGCGCGCTGCGTCCCCAGCGACGGGACCGGACGCGGCCCGGCGGCCGTGCGGCCGATCTCTTCAGCGGTGCGGTGCGGTGCGCTCACTGCTCGGTACCTTCCTGCTCGGATTCGGCGCTGCCGGGGCGGACGACGAGCACGGCGCGCGAGTCCGGCCGCAGCGCCTTCGCCGCCGCCGAGACAGCTTCCCCGGTGACCGCCGACATCTTCTCGGCGAGCCGGTACACCAGCGACGCGTCGCCGTACAGCAGCTCGAACGAGCCGAGGGCCAGCGTGCGGGACACCAGCTTGTCGTGCTCGGAGTGCAGGCTCGCGGCCCAGCGCGCGGTGACCTTCTTGAGTTCCTGGTCCTCCGGCGGCGTGGCCGCCAGCTTCTCCAGTTCCTCGTCCAGCGCGGCGAGGACCTGGTCGGTGCTCACCTCGTGCGGGTGGATCGCGGTGATGGTGAACGTGTCCGGGTCGCGCGCCTCGAACGGGCCGAACAGCCCGGCGCCCGCGCCGATGTCGACGACCAGCGGCTCGCGGTGCACCATGCGCTGCTGCAGCCGGGAGCCGTCGCCGTCGGTCAGCACGCCGGCGAGCACGAGGTTCGCCAGGTAGCCGTCGAGGTCGTTGACCGGATCCGGCATGCGGTAGCCGACGCCGATCGCGGGCAGCGGGGCGTGCGGGTCGATCTGCTCGCCGCGCAGCTCCCCCTCCGGGGCCGGCTCGGCGAACGAGGGACGCTCGGGCGCGGGCCGGTGCGGCACGTCGCCGAAGTGCTTCTCGATCAGCTCGCGGGCTTCCTCGACGGTGAAGTCACCGGCGACGGTCAGCACCGCGTTCGCGGGCGCGTAGTAGGTGTCGAAGAAGGCCGCGCAGTCGTCGAGGGTGGCCTGTTCGAGGTCCTCGAAACCGCCGTATCCGTTGTGCGCGTTGGGGAACGTGGAATACAGCACCGGCGGGAGGGTGATCCACGGGAATCCGCCGTACGGCCGGTTCAGCACGTTGAGGCGGATCTCCTCCTTGACCACGTCGATCTGGTTGGCCAGGTTCTCCTGCGTCAGCTTCGGCGCCCGCATCCTGTCCGCTTCGAGGAACAGGGCGCGCTCGAGAGCCGCGGCGGGGAGGACCTCGAAGTAGTCCGTGTAGTCCGGATGAGTGGACCCGTTGAAGCTGCCGCCACTCGACTGGACGTACCGGAAGTGCGCGAGCTTTTCCAGGCTCTCGCTCCCCTGGAACATCAAATGCTCGAAGAGGTGCGCGAAACCGGTGCGCCCTTCGGGCTCGGAACGGAAGCCCACGTCATAGTGGACGCTGACACCCACCACCGGAGCGGTCGCGTCGGGCGCGAGCACCACGCGCAGACCGTTGTCGAGGGTGAATCGGACAAGCTCGGGATCGGCCATGCGCACCACCCTACGGGCTAGTCAGGCCTCCAGGCGACGGCCCTGGCGGGTCGCGGCGAAGGTTCCCACTAGTGCGGCGGTGAAGTCGCTCACCCGCGCGAACTCCACCTCTTCGGCGGTTTCCTTGCCGTACCAGTAGATCTTGGGTCTGCCCTTGAGCGCGGCGAATCCGGCGAGCCACTGTTCTTGTTCGCCGAGAGCGAGCGCGTAGGGCAGCGCCCGCGAAAGAAGCACCTCGCGTTCGAGCTTCGGGACGGCCGAGGCCTTGGTCGCCAGCAGCGCGTCACGGACGCCGAGCAGCCGCCGGTGCAGCGTGACCCCGGCACCTGTGCGCACCGGCAGCCACCGGGCGGCGACGGCGAGTACGGCACCGGCGGCGATGACGATCAGGCCGAGCTGGGCAAAGCCGACCGTCAACGCGAGCAAGACGGTGAGGAACAAACCGTAGAAGCAGATCCGCAGGCCGACGCGCGTGAGTTTGCCGGGCAGCCGCGAGTACCAGCGGCGTTCGACCACGCTGTCGGCCAGCGCGTCCCGCACCGCGTCGATCCCGATTCGCTCGGCCTGGATCTCCGACAGCAGCACCGACTCCCGCTCGTCCGGCAGCAGGACGTCGAACACCGCCCGTTCGAAAGCGGTCAGCTGCTCGTCCGGCGGGTTGCGGCGGACGAGCCGCCAGCCGGTCAGTTCGCCGGGCTCCTCGCTCACCCACAGGTAGTTCCGGACCGCGAGGTCGACGACCGTCGCGGCGAGATCGACGGCGTCGGCGCGACCCGAGAGGACGGTC
Organism: Amycolatopsis sp. NPDC102522; assembly: GCF_055584485.1. Lineage (NCBI taxonomy): Bacteria > Bacillati > Actinomycetota > Actinomycetes > Pseudonocardiales > Pseudonocardiaceae > Amycolatopsis > Amycolatopsis sp. NPDC102522. The sequence goes on from NZ_JBVJLY010000030.1 coordinate 76,324, forward strand.
CCGGCCTGTCCCGGCAGCACGCCGTCGGGTGACGCGAACGCGGCCTTGTCGTCCTTCCCGCTGAGCAGCCGGACCGGGAGCGCGTCGCCAGGGTGCTTGTCCCGCCTTCGCAGCAGAGCCAGCGCCACGGCGGCCGCGATCAGCGCGAGCGCGAAGCCGCCCCAGGCCCAGCCGACGGGGGCGGTGAGCACGAACGCGCCACCGAGGGTCTTCGACGGCTCCAGCCGCGCGTTCGCCGGGACCGTGCCGCCGGGCAGCTCGACCGAGATCTCCATCCGCTGCCCGGCCGCGAGGTTCTGCTGGCTGAACCGGGTCAGCCCGGAATGCGCGATCTGGGCCGTCCCGCAGTGCGCGCGCGAGCCCTCGGGACCGGCGTAGCAGGTGACCGCGTTCGGGATCGACGGCGCGGCGAAGCTCGCCCGCACGAGTTCGAGACGGCTGTCCCAACCGCCCGCGAGCTGCCAGCCGACCCGAGTCAGACCGTCGGCTTCGGTGACGACACCGTCCACTGTGTACCGGACGATCGAGGTGCCGCCCTTGAGCTTGACGGTGAACTCGTCGTCGGTCAGCTCGGAGCTCCCCGCGCCTTCGATGACGACGTCACGGATGCCGATGATCCGGTCGCGGTCGCGCGGGGCCGCCGTGCGGAGCGGGATCCGGCGGGTCATCGTCGCCTCGCTCGGGACGGACACCGCCTCGACGACCGAGAGGGCGCCGTCGCGTTCCACCTTGAGCGAGATCTCCGCGCTGTTCGGCAACGAGGGGAGCTGCGGTTCGCCCTGCGCCCGCGCCGGTGCCGCGCCCAGCACGAGCAGAAGACCGACCACTACCCAGATCTTCACGTCAGGCGGGCACCGGTTCCGGGCGGATCGAGCGCAGGTGACCGGATTCGGCGAGCAGACCGTCCAAAGCGGACAGGAAGGACGGCAGGTGCGCGGCGAACCGGCGCAGATCCCGATCGCCTTCGAGACCGCCGAACCAGTACAGCCCGGCCGAGCCGTCCGCCGACGGGTCGAGCCCCTCGAAGGTCCGCAGCCAGTGTTCGGTGTCGCCGAGCACGATGGCGTACGGCAGCGACCTGGAGAACACCATCTCCCGGTCCGCCAACGGAATGGCGTCGACCTTGACGGTGTGCAGGTATTCGAGCAGCCCGCGCACCTGGCCGACCAGGCGCCTGCCGCGCGAGGTCTTCGGCGGCACCCACGAAGCACCCAGCAGTACGGCGACCCCGGCGAGCGCGACAGCGACGCCGAGCAGTGCGTGCCCGGCGGTGAACGTCAGGACAGCGGTGCCCACGAGGCCGAGCACGACCAGGCCGACACCCGCCCACGTGAGCTTGCTCTTGCCCTTGTCCGGGCGGCGGGAGAACCAGCCCTTGCGGACCACGTCCGCGTACATCGCCTCGCCGGCGACGCGGAGATCGACGGTGCCACGGCCGCGGAGTTCCGAAAGCAGCACGGAATCGGTGCCCTCGGGGAGGATCGCTGTGTAGATCTCGCGCTCGAAGGCGACGAGGTGCTCGTCCGGCGCGTTACGGCGGGCGAGCTGCCAGTCGACCGTGCCGGTGCCCCGGACCTCGGCGATCCACAGGTAGTTGCGGACCGCGAGGTCGACCACCGTGCCGCTGACGTCCACGACGTCGACGGTCTCGTCGATGACCGTGCCGACCTGGCCGGGCAGGACGCCGTCGGGCGAGGCGAAGGAGACCCGATCGCCTTCGCGCATGAGGACGTCGACAGGACCGGTGCCCGCGGTGAGCGCGCCCTTGTCGCGACGGCGCAGCAGCGCGATGGCGAGCGCGCCGAGGATCAGGAACAGCGCCAGTACCCCGAACCCGATCCCGGCGAGAGTGGTGAGGGCGAACGCGCCGCCGACCGAGGCGATCTGCTCGAACCGCGCGTTCGCGGGCACTGTGCCCGCCGGGAGTCCGACGGCGAGGTCGACCCGCTCGCCGGCCGCGAGCTTGTCCTGCTCGATGCGGACGACGCCGCTGTGGTCGGTCTCCGCGAGCGAACACTGCCTGTCCGAACCGAGCGGTCCGGCGAAACAGTCCACTGTGGGCATTTCGCGCGTCGGCGCGCTGAACGAGGCCGAAACCCGGGTCAGCTCGCCGTCCCAGCCGCTCGCGACCTGCCAGCGTACCTGCTGCGCGCCGTTGACGTCCGCGACCGCGCCGTCCACTTTGTACTTGAGGGTGGACGCGCCGCCGTCGAACGTGGCGACCAGCTGCTCGCCGTTCGACTCGGCCTTGCCCGCGCCCTCGACCGAGACGTCACGGACCCCGTAGACGCGGTCCTGTTCTTCACCGGCGGGAACCTTCAACGGGATCCGGCGCACCAGGTGCTGTCCACCCGGGACGGTCACCTGCTCGGTGATCGACACCGAACCGTCGCGTTCCACCTTCACCGCGACGTTCGCGGCCGAACCGCTCGGCGGCTGCAGCAGCCCGAGCTGGCCGCGCGCGCCGAGCGGCGGCGGCTTCGGCAGTTGCGGCGCGTTCGTCAGCGAAGGGCCCGCTTCGGGCGCCTCCGGAACGTTCGTCTCCGACGGCGGCGCCATCAAGGCCGAGCTCGCCGCGACGGCCACGACCGCCGTCCCCCATTTTGTCAACACAGCCACACACTCTAGGGCAGCCGATCTATGCTGACCGCCGAAACGCCGAATCCGCTACCTGGGCGAACGGCGTTGCCGAACCGCATGGGGGATCCACTCGATGAACCACCAGCCGCCCGGCCCGCCTGATCCGCGGCGCCGGCCGACTCCGCCACCACCGGGGCCTCCGGGACCACCTGGACCACCTCGGCCGCCGCAGGGTGGCCGTCCACTCCCGCCGCCGGGGGCGCGCCCGCTGCCGCCACGTGGCGGTCCGCAGGGCAGGCCGCCGGTGCCGCCGCCGAACCGGCCGGGACCGGCCGGCCGTCCTGGGCAGCCGGGTCACCAGCCACCGCCGGGCCCCGGCCGCCCGCCGGTCTCACAGCCGACGCCGATCCCGCCGCCATACCGGCCGGGCCCGCCGAGCGGCGGGATGCCGTTGCCCCCGCCCGGTGCGGTTCCGTTGCCGCCGCCGCAGATCGGCGCGCCGGTCCCGTTCCGGCCCGGTGCCGTCGGGCCGCCGCAGCTTCCTTACGGCCCGCGGTTCGCGCCGCCCGCCTTCGCTCCCTATGGGGGATATCGCGCGAAGAAGTCGAACGGCGGTGTCATCGCCGCGGTCGCGATCGTGGCCGTGATGGCCGTGCTGGGCGGTTTGCTCATGGTGATCACCATCGCGAACGGCCGCTCGAAGCACGTCGCGGACGCCGGATACTCGAGCTATTCGACGTTCCCGACGACTTCGTCCTCTTCGGACTCCACGACGACCACCACGTCCGGCGACACCTCCGCGACGAGCACCCGTTCACGCGATTCGACCGCGTCGCGGGAGACGTCCGCAGGCTCGACCCGGGAGACCTCGGCGAGCCGGGCACCGTCCGGCCCGCAGCCGCAGCACAAGCTGGCGGACAACCCGCTGTGGATGGACAACAAGGTCGGCCTGCCGAACCAGGCGTGCAACCTCTCGCGCTGGGCGACCAACCCGAGCGCGTCGTCGGCGTTCTTCGAAAGCGCGCGGCCCTGTTTGGACAGTGTCTGGCAGCAGGTCATGAGCTACACGAAACTGCCGTTCCGGGTCCCGACCGTGAAGTACCCGTCCGGCAAGAACTGGTCGAGCCCGTGCGGTGACGCCAGCGGCGGCACGGTGGCGGCGTTCTACTGCTCGCAGAACGAGACGCTGTACATGCCGTACGAAGGCCTTCAGCCCGACCAGTACGGCAACCGGCCCGGGGTCTATCTGGCCGTCTTCGCCCACGAGTACGCGCACCACATCCAGGCGCTTTCCGGGATCTCGGAGGCCTACTGGGACGCACGGTACGACGCGGGCACCGACTCGGCGGCAGGCCTGGAGATGTCACGGCGCAACGAGCTTTCGGCGCAGTGTCTGTCCGGGACGTTCCTCGGCTCGACGGTGGGCCGCGGCGGCTCGGTCGACCAGGCGATGTACCGGGACGCCTGGGGCTCGCAGGACCGCGGCGACCACAACGGCGGCCCGCGCGACCACGGCTCCGACGCGCACGCTGTCTCGTGGTGGCAGCACGGCGCGCAGAAGAACCGGATGTTCGAGTGCAACACGTGGGCGGCGAGCTCGGCCAACGTCTCCTGACGCTGGGTCGCTGGGTCGCTCTGGCTGCTGGTCCGTGAAGGCCTCCTTCCCTCGGCTCAGCGAAGGAAACTCGACCTTCACGCACGGCAACGCAGGCTCTCAGTACATGAAGGCCCCCTTCATTGCGTCTAGCGCAATGAAGGGGGCCTTCATGTACTTACTTACCGGCTTCACGGAACGGGTGCAGGTCAGCCTGGCGGCGCGAAGGGGTTTTCCGGTTCCGGCGAAGCCTCCGGCGGGGCGACCGGCTGCGGCGGGGCGACCGGCTGCGTGATCGGCGCGGGAGCGGCCACCTGCGGATACGGCTGCGCGTACTGCCCTTGCGCCCCGGGCTGCGCAGGAGGCGCGTACTGGGCGACAGGCACGGGCGGCGCGTACTGAGGCTGCAACTTCGCCTGGTCCCGCTGCCGTCGCTCCGCCAGCACCGCCGACAGATACGCCCACGACGGCACCCCCGGCGGCACCGGCGCCCCGATCACCCCGGCGACCTGCTGCGCGAGCCCGTGTCCGAGGGCTTCGGCCGCTTCGGGGCGAAGCTCGCTCGTGCGGCTCAAGTACTGACGGCAGGCCAGCGCGAGGTCGTTCGGCAGCCGGGTCAGGTCCAGCTGCGAAGCCCAGTACGCCAGCTGCGGCGGCATCCCGACGTACGGCGTCCGGGAGGCGGGCATGCGTTCCCGGATCACCAGGGTGCCGGCGAGGTAGTCGCCGACGCGGCGGCCGTTGGGCGACAGCAGCGACGTGACCACCGCCACGACGCCGAGCAGGCCCAGCGCCCAGAAGTCGATGAAGAACCCGGCGAGCCCGCGGACCAGCGCGTGCCGGAATCGGACCGGGCCACCGTCGGTGCGGACCACCCGCAGGCCGAGCGCCATCTTCCCGAGGGTGCGGCCGCGGCTCAGTGTCTCGAAGATCACCGGGTAGCCGACCATGATCAGCACGAGGGTCACCAGGAACAGGGTCAGCGCGAGCGCCTCGTCCCCGAACGCGGCGACCTGGCTCAGTACCAGCACCGCCGCGAAGAGCGCGAGCAGCTGGATGGCGACGTCGAGCATCATGGCGAGCCCGCGGCTGGCCAGTTTCGCCGCGCGCACGTCCAGGACGACGGCCTCGCCGGTGACGAGTTCGGACTCTTGTTCCACGCGGCAAGCGTAGTGACGAATAGGCTGGGCGACCAAGGACGATCACCGGGAGGGCTCCGAGTTGGACGTGGACGTGTTCGTCGCCGCGCACCAGGCCGAGTGGAACCGGCTGCGTGAGCTCGTCGGCCGCGCCGGGAAACTCAGCGGTCCGGACGCCGACGAGCTGGTGACGCTGTACCAGCGCGTCGCGACGCATCTTTCGATCATCCGCTCGGTCGCGCCCGATCCCGTGCTCGTCGCGCAGCTGTCCGGGCTGGTCGCGAAGGCCCGTTCGGCGGTCACCGGTTCGCACAGTCCCGCCTGGCGCGAGGTCCGGCTGTTCTTCACCCACCGGTTCCCCGCGGCGCTGTACCTGAGCAGGCGCTGGTGGCTGGCGGCGGCGGCGGCGTCGATCGCGGTGATGGCGATCGCGGCGGTGTGGATCGCCGGCGACCCGCAGGTGCTCGCGTCGCTGGCCTCGCCCGAGGAGTTCAAGGACCTGACGGCGCCGGGCGGAAAGTACGAGACGTACTACTCGTCCGACCCCGCCGGCTCCTTCGCCGCGCGTGTCTGGACCAACAACGCCTGGGTGGCCGCGACCTGTCTGTTCCTCGGCGTGGTGCTGGGGCTCCCGGTGATCTACGCGCTCTGGGCGAACTCGCTGAACCTCGCGATCGGCGCGGCGCTGATGTCCTCGGCCGGGCGGCTCGACGTGTTCTTCGGCCTGATCCTGCCGCACGGCCTGCTGGAGCTGACCGCGGTGTTCGTCGCGGCCGGGACGGGGCTGAAGCTCGGCTGGACGGTCATCGACCCGGGACGCCGCTCCCGGACCGCGGCGCTCGGCGAGCAGGGGCGCTCGGTCGTGGTGATGGCGCTGGGGCTGACCGTGGTCCTGCTGATCTCCGGCGTGATCGAAGGTTTCGTGACGCCGTCGGGCCTGCCGACCTGGGCGAGGATCGGAATCGGAGTAATCGCCGAGGTCGCGTTTTTACTCTATGTGTTCATTGTCGGGCGTCGTGCCGCGAAAGCGGGCGAAGTGGGTGATGTCGACTGGCGATACGCTGGAGATTCTCGACCTGAAGCGGGCTGACCTGGTTAGCTCCTCCCATGGGGAGAAAACGTTTACGCGTATTCGCGATAGTCGTCCTGTCCATTCTCACCTCGACGCTTCTCGTCGGCGCCTCCCAGGCCAAGACCTCGGCCGCGCCTTCGGGTAAACAGAACTGGGTGGTGAGCGTCGGCGGATTCCGGACCGACGCCGACCGCAACTACGTCCGGCTCGGCTATCTCGTGTTCAACCCGGCCGACAACACCGTCGCGCACAATTTCTGGACCTGGAGCCAGGCGGACTTCCCCGCCCCGGTCAACAGCGACGACGTCTATTACTGCGGCAACTGGCCGCCGGGCTCCAATCCCCGCAACAACTGCCCGATCAAGACCGCGCCGGGCTTCACCGGTGAACCGAACGGTCATTTCACCGGCACCTATGCCGAGAACTCCGGACAGGTGGCCATCACCTGGACCAGCAGCACCGTCAACGGCACGACCACACCCGTGAACCTGGCCGAGACGTGGTCGGTTTCGGAGACCCGGCCGGGTCTCGGCCGGATGCAACTGGTCGGCGACAACTACTCGATCAGCAGCGGCATCGCCTACGGCAGCAACGCTTCCCTCGCCCAGACCAGCAAGGCCCCGATGAGCTCGGTCCGCGCGACCCAGCGCTCGTACCTGCTGGAAGGCCAGGGTGTGAATCGCCGCGCGATCACCAACTGGACCAGGGGAAGCAACGGTGCCCTCGGCGTCGGCCCCGGGTGGAACAACTGCGACGACGGCTCGTGTCTCGGATTCGTGCAGTACGACTCCGGCTGCGACCCGTCCTCCTGCTGCCCCGCCGGTCCCGGCCACGCGGCGTGCGCGCAGAAGATCATCGACACCGGCGACAGGCGTTTCTACTACTTGAGCGACGCCTTCGGCGGGCGGCGCAACAGCTACGAGTTCTGGTGCGAATGCCTGTCCTACGACGGTTGCTACCTCGGCAACAGCCACGTCCGGCCGCTGCTGCAGGTGATCGACGACGCGGGGGCGTTCCAGGGCTGGGTCGGCGCCGAGGTCAGCCCCGACCGGAGCGGCACGCGGGATCCGTCGGGCGAGTACTACTCCAGTTTCGCGCTGGTGGCCTAAACAGCAGGTGAGTTCCCGGTCCAGGTGGTCGTGAGTGGTAAGTGTCGTTAGAACCGTCGTAGCCACTCACGAGGCTCTACACCGCACTCCACACGCCGCGCCCGCCTTCGCCGCAACCGACGTTGCGAAAGTGGCTTTCGCAACACCCCGACCACAGCCACGCGGCACTACAGGGCCATCAAAAGGCGCAAGTGAGCACTGGGTCTCGTGAGTGGTAACTGTCGTTAGAACGACACTCACCACTCACGAGACCCAGCCAAAACGGCTCAGCAGCTGCAACTCCCCTCGAAAGCGATGCTGTTCCCGTCCTCCAGACCCGCGCTCCCCGCGAACCGGATCTCGAACTCGCCGGGTTCGGTCAGGACGATCTTCGGGCTCGTCGCCGAACCGTCGGCACCGGTCTTCGCCGTCGCCGTCTCGGCTCCGCCCTCGAAGACGAGCACGTTCTTCGGCCGCGCCGCGCGTACGAAGAAGTTCACCGGGACGTCGGCCGCGGGCTGGCCGTTCTCCCCGATCACGCGCACCACGAACGGCTGCCCCGGCGTCTTCGACGACAGCCGCTGCCCGTTGCCGGACAGGATCGCGAGCGTCCGCACCCCGGCCGCCCAGGTGTTGGCGAGCCCGGGCAGCGAACAGACCTCCTGGTACAGCCGCGCCCCGGCGGTCGGCGCCTCGGCGGTCAGACAGCGCGCGGTCGCCACGTTCGCCAGCAGCACCAGCCCGGGCAGCCCGGCGTTGCGGCGCCACTGCTGGTAGCGGTCCTTGCCGTCGCACGCCACGAGTTTGACGCCGACCCCGTCGACGGGGCTGATCGCCGCCAGGCACTGTCCACTCGGGACATGCTTGTACGAGAGCGCCGCCTTGTCGTACAGCCACCGCGCGCCGGCGTCCTTCGCGTCGGCGAGGACGAGCTTGCCATCGGCCGCGGACAGCGAGACGTTCCCGCCGCCGTCGGCGAGGTAGACCGGGGTCCCGGCGGGTTGCGCGGAAGCGGGTGAAACGAGCAGCACCACCGGGAGCAGTGCGAAGAACAGCACGACCTTGCGCAAGCCGGACCCCAATCGTGGTCGGTCTGGATCTCCTTCCGAGCTAACCGCCCACGACACCCGCAGCCAACCGGCACCACTCCATCGGGTTCAGCCGAACCGCACGTGGGTCTGCCACAGCTTGAACAGTTCAAGATCACCCGTGACGTCGGTGGCGTCCTTGCGCTGGTAAAGCGCCAGCACCAGATCCGTCAGCGAACCTCGGACGGTCACCGCGGCCCCTCGCCGGCCCCGCTCCCAGCTGACCTCAGAGCCGTCGAGGTCGAGGAACCAGGCGTGCTCCCCCGCTTCGAAACCCACGGACCTTCCAGGACCGAGGATCTCCCGCTTCTCCGGCCGGAACTCGAAGTGCAGCGACAGCGCTTCTAGCTCCATCCACTCGTCGACGGCGTCGAGCGCGACTTCGGGCGAGGCATGGAACTCCAGCCCCGCGGCGAGGGTCGCGTCAGCGCGGTGGACCAGCGTCTCGTGCGTGAACCGGCGCGCGTAGAACGACGCGGTCCGGTAGTGGAACGGCACCCAGACCTCGGCGTCGGGTCCCGCTTCCCGCAGCGCCGACGCCAGCCGGGAAGCGCCGTCCACCAGCCAAGACCCGGGGAGCGGGCCGGAGTCGTCACCGTCGACCCGGCGCACCTGGTCGTCGGGCACCGGCGACGTCGCCCGCGTCCGGACGATCTCCGCACAGTGCCGGTCGAAGCAGTGCCGGTCGGAGCGGTGCCGGTCGAAATCCATCGGGTCCTCCTGATGATCGGTTCACCAGGGGGTCGGAGCCGGTTCGCGGCTCTCGACATCACAGCCGTCCGGCCGCCTTCAGCGCGAGGTAGCGGTCGGCCAGCCGCGGGGGCAGGTCCTCGGGCACGGCGTCGACGACCTCGACCCCGTGCCGCGCCAGCCGCGCGGTGACCTGGCGCCGTTCGGCCAGCACCCGCTCGGCCGCGGCCGCGTCGTAGACAGCTTCCGCATCGCCGCGGCCCGCCGCCATCTCGGCGACCCGCGGGTCCGCCACCGAAGCGATCATCAGCTGATGCCGCGAGGTCAGCTTGGACAGGATCGGGAACAGGCCTTCTTCCAGCGGCGCCGCGTCCAGCCCGGTCAGGAGCACGACCAGCGCGCGCCGCCGGGTCCGTCGCAGCACCTCGGCGATCATCCCCCGCGCGTCGGTCTCGACCAGCGACGGTTCGAGCGGCGCCATCGCGTTCACCAAGGCGGGCAACAGATCCGAAGATCCCTGGACCGCGGCGTGGACCTGCCGGTCGTAGGCCAGGAGGTCGACGCGGTCACCCGCCCGCGCCGCGAGCACGGCCAGCAGCAGGGCCGCGTCCATCGCCGCGTCGAGCCGCGGCGCGTCGCCGACCCGGCCCGCCGAAACGCGGCCGGTGTCGAGGACCAGCACCACGTGCCTGTCGCGTTCGGGGCGCCACGTCCGCACCATGACGTCGGACGCGCGCGCCGAGGCCCGCCAGTCGATCGAGCGGACGTCGTCGCCGATCACGTACTCGCGCAGGGAGTCGAATTCCGTGCCCTGGCCCCGGATCAGCACCGCGTTGCGGCCGTCGAGCTGCTGCAGCCGCGCCAGCCGCGACGGCAGATGCTTGCGGCTGTGAAACGGCGGCAGCACCCGCACGGTCCACGGCACGTCGTGCGAACCCTGCCGCGCCGCGAGCCCCAGCGGCCCTGTCGAGCGGACGGTGACCCTGGCCGCTGTCCGGTCTCCGCGCCGCGTCGGCAGGAGCCGGGTGGTCACGACCCGCCTTTCGCCCGCGGGCAGGGAAAGCCGGTGCCTGTCGTCCGCGCCGGCGCTGGGCGGCCAGGCGTCCCGGAGCCGCGCCCGCACGGGACGGCCACCGGGGTTGGCCACGGTCAGCGTGACCTCGCAGGCTTCCCCGAGCCGCACGGACGTCGCGCCGGACCGCGCGAACACCAGCCGCCGCACACTCCCGGCGAGCACGAGATCCAGTACCACCAACAGGAACAGCACCGCCGCGGCCAGCCCGATCCCGGCCAACGAGGGCAGCAGGAAGCCGACCACCGGCGCCGCGAGGAGCGCCAGCAGCCCGAGCCGCCCGGTGACGGCCATCAGCGTGGAACGGGCACGGACGCGAGGACGCGGTCCAGCACACCGTCGGCGGTCGCGCCTTCGAGTTCGGCTTCGGGCCGCAGATCGAGCCGGTGCCGCAAAGACGGCCGTGCCAAGGCTTTGACGTCGTCCGGCGTGGCGTAGTCACGGCCCGCGAGCCACGCCCACGCCCGGGTCGCGGCCAGCAGTGCCGTCGCGCCACGCGGGGAAACGCCGAGGCGCACGGACGGCAGCGCCCGCGTCGCCCGGCAGACGTCGACGATGTAGGCGAGCACTTCGGGACGCACGGTGACCCCGGCGACAGCGCGCCGCGCGGCGTCCAGCTGGGCGATCCCGGCGACCGGCTGGATCCCGGCCGCGGCCAGGTTCCGCGGGTCGAAACCCTGCGCGTGCCGGGAAAGGATGCCGAACTCGTCCTCGCGGGACGGGGTCGGCATGGTCAGCTTCAGCAGGAACCGGTCCAACTGCGCCTCGGGAAGCGGGTACGTGCCTTCGTATTCGACCGGGTTCTGCGTCGCGATGACGATGAACGGGTCGGGCAGCGGCCGCGTCTTGCCGTCACTGGAGACCTGCCGCTCCTCCATCGCCTCCAGCAGCGACGACTGCGTCTTCGGTGGGGTGCGGTTGATCTCGTCCGCCAGCAGGAGGTTCGTGAACACCGGGCCCTCGCGGAAGGAGAACTCGCCGCTGTGCGCGTCGTAGACGATCGAGCCGGTGATGTCGCCCGGCATGAGGTCCGGCGTGAACTGCACCCGGGTCGTCTTCAGGTCCAGTGCCGCGGCCAAGGCCCGCACCAGCAAGGTCTTCGCCACGCCCGGAACGCCTTCGAGCAGCACGTGTCCCCGGCACAGCAACGCGATGATGAGCCCGGTGACGGCCGCGTCGTTGCCCACCACGGCCTTCCCGACCTCGGCGCGCAGGGCGATCAGCGCCGCCCGCGCTTCGGCCGCACCGTCCACACTGGACTGTCCGGGCTGTCCGGCCTGTTCGGTACTCAAGACCGCTCCACCTCTCGTTCCACGACATCGAGTCCGTCCGCCAGCCGCACCAGCGCGGCGTCGTCTGCGGGCGGATCCCCGTACAACAGCGCGCCGACCTCGGCAGGTGCCCGGCCGGTCCGCGCGGCGACGGATTCCACCAGTGCGGCGGGTTCGGCGTCGCGGGTGAGCCCCAGCAACGGCCGAAGCCGCGCGCGGGCCGCCTCACGCAGGGTTTCCCCGGCGTGCGCGGCGGCCTTCGCCTTGCGATACAACCGTGCCCGTCCCTCGGTGGCCTCGGCCGCGCGCACCACGACCGGGATCGGTTCGGTCACCACCGGCCCCAGCCTCCTGGAACGCCACAACGCCAGCAGCACCACCGCGAACCCGGCCTGCAGGGCCGCGTAGGACCAGCCAGCCGGGATCAGTTCGGACAGCGGCTTCTTCTCGTTCTCCAGCGACGGATCGGCGGGCGTCGGCAGGTACCAGACCAGCCTGTCCTGCTTTCCGAGCAGCCGCATCGCGAGCGCAGCGTTGCCTTCGTCGGCCAGCCACTCGTTGGTCAGCGGCTCGGGACCGCCGAGCACGGTCACCGTCCCTTGTGGACCGGGCACTTCGAGGTACGAACCGCCGTAGCATTCCCGTGCCCTGGGCTGCGTGGCCGCGTACTTCAGGCCGCCCATCGTCGCGCTCCCGGCGGCGAGCGCGTCCTCGACCTGACAGTCGGGAGCGCGAGTCTCGGTTTCGAGCTGACCGCTCACCCGCACCCCGGGGAGGACTTCGTCGACCGTGCCCGGACTCGGCCGCACCAGCACGACGTTCTCGGCATCCCGGCGGATCGCGGTGAAGGTGCTCTTGGGCACGTAGGCGGGCTGGGTGATCAGGACGGTCGCGCCCGCCGCGGCGCCCTTGAGCTCGGCGGCCGTGTGCACCGTGGTGATCTTGACGCCTTCCCGCTCCAGCAAAGTCGCCAGCGCACGGCTGCCGCCGGGTTCGTAGGAACCCGGTTCGAGCACGCCGGTGGTCTGCTCGCCCTGGACGAGGACGAGCAGTGTCCCGGTCAGCACGAGCAGGAAGACGACCGCGAGCGGGAGCCGCACCCCGCGCCAGACCCGGCGGGCGTCGGGCGAGACCGAGGTCATCCGGCCGCCAGCGCGACGGGCCTGGCACGGCGGCAGGCTTCGTCCAATTCGGACAGTGACCGGTAGCCGTCCTCGGTGGCCGGGATCCCTCCATAGTGGACATCGTCGAACAACCGGGCACCGGCGCGCAGCGGCGCGGCGACGTCCGGGAGCAGCCGTCCGGCCTCGTTGGCGGCCTCGTCGGCGGTCCGGCCGGATTTCTCGTCCAGCAGCGCCCGTTCCTCCAGCGACCGCACCACGGCGCGGAAGATCTCACGGACGGCATCGTCGAAGTCACCGCGGGAAGCGGCCTCCTCGGCCGCCTTGCGATGTTCGCCGGAAGCCTTGCGCTGCCCCGCGAACACGGCCCGGCCGCTCTTGGCCGACGTCGCCAAGGGACCGGACCGCAGCCTGATCACCACCACCAGCACGATCAGCACGACGATCAGCAGCAGCACGGCGAAGATCCCGCCGGGCACGGCGCTGTTGACGGTGTCGAGGAAGCTCAGCAGCTTTTCCAGCACCCAGTTGAACGCCTCGGACAGCCAGCTCGGTTTCGCGTTCTGGTATGCCGAACCCGAGAGCTCCTCGGCCGCGCGCAGCCGGGCGGTGTCCCGGTCGATGTCGACCGGGACGTCGGTGAGGAAGCGCGTCACCATGCCTGCGGCGGGGGCGGCGTCGCGATCCCGGCCGCACGGGCCAGCTCGATGTCCATGCCCTCGCGGCGCATCCGCTGGTCGATGTAGAGGATCACGGTCACCAGCGCGGTGAACGGCCCGACGATGGTCTGCGCGATCACCGTGCCCACCGACTGCAGGATCAGGTCACCGGTCGAGGGGATGTACATCTGGTCCAGGTTGCCGAAGATCGACAGGAACGCGCTGAAGCTGAACGGCAGCGTGATGATCGACGCCAGGAACGACGAGACCACGTACGCCAGCAACAGGATCCCGAAGACCCGCCAGAACATGCCCGAGACCAGCTTCACCGACCGGCGGAACGCCTCCATCACGGTGCCGCGTTCGAGGATGAACGCCGGGCTGGCCAGCGCCCAGAAGGTGTAGGGGATGATCGCCGGCAGCAGGCAGAAGATCGCCCCGACCAGGATCGCCAGCGTGTAGAGCACGGTCAGCCCGAGCAGCGGCAACAGCCGCGGCGTCGCCTCCTTGACCGCTTCCTTGAAGACGATCGGCTTGCCGAGGACGGCCTTGCCCATCACGACGGTCAGGAATCCGGTGAGGATGGTCGTCCCGAGCAGGGTGGCGACGAGGGTGATGAACGACGTCGCCAGTGATCCGCCCAGGACGCCGAGCAACTGGTTCATCAGTTCCTGATCGGTGGCCGCCGGGCCGAGATCACGCACCTTCGCGAGATCGCCGCTGGTGTCGACCAGCAGCAACCCGACCAGGTTGAGGGCCGCGGTGAGCACGGCGGTCACCGCGGCGGCGCCGAAGACCATCCGCCAGTACCTGCGCATGGCCGTGATCGCGCCGTCGAGGATGTCGGTCAGGTTCAGCGGGCGCAGCGGGATGACCCCGGGCCTGCCGAGACCGACCTTCCAGTTCGCGTACTGCTGCCGCGGCGGCTGATAGGACGGCAGCGGAGGCGGCGGCGTGGCCCCGGACGGGGACTGCCACTGCTGTTCCGGCGCCGGCGGCAGCGGCTCACCCTGCGGCGGCGTCGGTGCGTCCGCCTGCGGCTGTGCCGATTGGTCCGCCTGCGGCTTCGGCGTCTCGGTGCCTTCCGGCCCGGACGGTCCGCCGGTCTCCGTCATGCGACAGCCCCTTACCCGTTCACGTTGCTTACGCACACTCTTCCAGAGGGTCCGACACCCAGCCAGAGCTGGGGGGACGACACTGATGGGTGACCACTCGCCTCACCCTGGATACCCTCTGCAGCCAAGCAGTGGGAGGGGAGGCCGTTAGCTCGTTATGCTGAACATCGGACCGGGTACCCCCGGTTCGCCCCTAGAACCACCGGGACCGACTTGATGACGCAACCGCCCCACGGCCAGTGGCCGCCACGCGGCGCCGTCCAGCCACCGCCGGTGCACGGCCAGCCCCCTGCCCAGTGGCACGGCGCGCCGCACCAGTTCCCGCCGCCGCCGCGCCGGTCCGTCGGCGCGATCGTCGGCATCTGCCTCGGCGCGGTCGCCGTCCTGGTTCTCGGCCTGGTCGCGATCGTTTCACTCAGTCGTGACGGCAACGATCACGTAGCGAACGCGGGCTACAGCACCCTGCCGAATCCGACCTCGGCCGCGGAACTGCCGCCGAGCGGGTCCGCGTCACCCTCGTCCTCGACGAACCCGTTCCCGACGTCGCCGACCAAGGCGCCGTCCTCTTCGAGCGGGCCGCAGAAGGTCCTCAAGCTCGGCGACCACCCGATCCTCCAGGATCCCAACGCCGGACTGCGGAACCGCGTCTGCGCGCTGCCGCAGTGGCAGAGCAGCCAGCAGGCCGCCGAAGCGTTCTTCACCGCGGCGGGCAAATGCCTCGACAACGCGTGGGGCCCGTTCCTCGACGCCTACAAACTGCCGTTCACCCCGCCCGCCCTGCACTTCCCGACCGGCGCCAGCTTCGAAACCGAATGCGGCACGATCCAGGTGGGAATCGCGACGGCGGCGTACTACTGCGAGAACAACCTCTACGTGCCGTTCCGCGGTCTGCAGACCGATCAGTACGGCAACAACCCCGGCGTCTACCTCGCCCTTTTCGCGCACGAGTACGGGCATCACGTGCAGGAGGTCGCCGGGCTGATGGACGCGGCCTGGCAGAAGATCTACGACGCGGGCCAGAACAGCCCCGCCGGGCTGGAGATGTCGCGGCGCAAGGAACTGCAGGCGCAGTGCTTCTCCGGGATGTTCCTCGGCGCGCACGTCGACCAGGGCGGCACGGTCAGCCGCGACATGTACAACAAGGCCTGGAACGACCAGGAGACCCGGGGCGACAACACCTCGCGCAGCCAGGACCACGGGACGAACGCGCATTACGCGTCCTGGTGGCGGGCGGGTGCGAGCAACAACCGGATCGCCGACTGCAACACCTTCTCGGCCCCGGCCAGCGCCGTTTCCTGACTTTTGCGAAGTACGTGAAGGCCCCCTTCATTGCGCTAGGCGCAATGAAGGGGGCCTTCACGTACTTGGGTGGTCGCTCGGCTGGTCACCCTCGGTCGGGGTTCAGGCACGGGGGTCAGGCAGCCACGGGGACGCGCGGTCCGCGCAGCACCAGGAAGACGTACATCCCGCCCGCGAAGCAGCTGAACACCAGCAGGGCCAGCCCCAGCGGCCGCCGCCCGTCGCTGGCGCCCGCCGTCGTGTCGACCGCGTGCACCGCGATCCCGTCCCCCGAAGCACCGTCAGGGACGACGACGTCGATGCGCTCGCCCTTGCCGTGCCCGCAGCCGTTGAGCGACCCCACGACCGGCTTGCCGCCGAATTCGAACTTGACCTTCTCGCTGGCCCCGCCGCCCGTACAGGGCGCGGGCTCGACGACCTCGGCCTGCACGGTCGTCCCCTGAGTGTCGTTCGTGATACCGAACAGGCCCGGCCCGGCGAACCAGGCCAGGAAGATCACCAGCAGGACGGCACCGGCCGCCACGGCCAGGGAGTTCCACCCCGGGGTGAGCCCTCTGGCGGGGTCCGATCGCTTGCGCACGCTCGCCATGCTCCCAGAACCTCGCGGCAAAACACAGGAGCCCTCTGGTTCAGGGAGGGTGATATCAAAGCTCCCCCGCTACCGCTCGATCGTCTCCGCGGCGGTCACCTTCCGGATGTACAGCAGCTTGTCCCCCGGCTCGATCGCGTCGGCCTGCGGAGCGTCCACGCGGTACAGGACGCCGTCGCGGACGACGCCCAGCACGATGTCCGGCAGGTGCCGCGGCGAACCGCCCTCTTCGGACGGTTCAACCGGGCGTTCGGCGATCGCGAGGCCGGACTCGGGGGTGAGCAGGTCCTCGACCATGTCGACCACCAGCGGTGTCGACGTCGCCATGCCGAGCAGGCGTCCGGCGGTCTCGCTCGACACCACGACCTGGTTCGCACCGGACTGCTTGAGCAGGTGGACGTTCTCCGCCTCCCGCACCGACGCCACGATGTGCGACTTCGGCGCCAGTTCGCGCGCGGTCAGCGTGACCAGCACCGCGGTGTCGTCCCGGTTCGGGGCGACGACGACGGCCTTGGCCCGCTGCACGCCGGCGACGCGCAGGACGTCGGCGCGAGTGGCCGAACCGTGCACGGTCACCAGGCCGAGTGACGTCGCCGCTTCCAGTGCCTGCTGGTCGGTGTCGACGACGACGATGTGGTCGGGCTCGACGCTCTCGTCCCCGAGCAGCGCGTTGACCGCCGACCGGCCCTTCGTGCCGAATCCCACGACGACCGTGTGGTCACGCACCTTCGTCCTCCACTTTTGGATCTTGAAAGCCTGCCGGGAGCGCTCGGTGAGCACTTCGAGTGTGGTACCGACCAGGACGATGAGGAACAGCACCCGCAGGGGGGTGATCACCAGGACGTTCACCAGCCGCGCGGACGACGTCGCGGGCGCGATGTCGCCGTAACCCGTGGTCGACAGCGACACGGTCGCGTAATAGAGGCTGTCGAGGAAGCTCAGCCCGTCGCCGTTGGTGTCGCGGTAGCCGTCCCGGTCGAGGTAGACGATCAGGACGGTCGCGAGCAGGGCGAGCATCGCGCCGATGATCCGTTTGAGGATCGACCGCAGCGGGCTGACCGTCAGTTCCGGCATCCGGATCACGCCGACGAGCTCGTGGTCCGGGCGGTCGCTCAGCCGGACCGGGAAACGCTTGAGAACCCTCATGCACAGGCTCCGGCCTGGTCCGCGTCACTCACGGTCGCCGAGGATAGCCGACGAACCTTACGTTCAGCGCGGTATGCGAAGCTCAGGGCATGTCTTCGGATTCCCAGCCGTCTCAGCGGCCCGCTTATTTCCTCGCCGGCCTGCTGGGCGCGGCCGGTGTCCTGCACTTCGTCCAGCCGAAGCCCTTCGACGCGATCATCCCGAAGCAGCTCCCCGGCTCGGCCCGGGCGTGGACCTACGGCTCCGGTGTGGCCGAGCTGGGCGTCGCCGCCGCGGTCGCCGCGCCGAAGACGCGACGTCTCGGCGGGCTCGCGGCCGCGCTGCTGTTCGTCGTGGTCCTGCCGGGGAACGTGAAGATGGCCGTCGACGCCGACCGCCGGAAGGCCCCGAAGCACTGGCGAGCGGCCTTCTGGGCCCGCGTCCCGCTGCAGATCCCGCTGGTGACCTGGGCGCTGAAGGTCCGCGACCGCGCCTAGGGCGTGGGGACGCTCCGCAGGAGGTTCCGCAGGCCTTCGGCGTCCAGTAGATCCGCCGGGCGGACGGTCTTGTCGTGTTTCACGTAGTGGAACGCCGCCCGCACCTTCTCCACGGGGATCTTCTTCAAGGCCGCCCACGCCAGCCGATACGCCGCCAGCTGCACGGCCAGCGACTCGAGCCGGTCCTTGTCCGGGACGCCGCCGGTCTTCCAGTCGACGACGGTCCAGCCACCGTCGGGATCGGCGAACACGGCGTCCATCCGCCCGCGCAGCGTCACACCCACCACGTCGGCCGAGAACGGGATCTCGACGGCGTGCGGCACCCTGTTCGCCCACTCGCTCTTCTCGAACGCGGTCTGCAACGCCTCCAGCTCCGAATCGGGCGCCTCGTCGACGTCCGCCGCCCCCGGCAGATCGTCGATCTCCAGCAGCTGCTCGCCGCCGAACCGCTGCTCCAGCCACCCGTGGAACGCCGTCCCCCGACGCGCGTAAGTGTTGGGGCGCACGGGAAGCGGCCGCCGCAGCCGTTTGGCCAGCGCGGCCGGGTCCGCCGACAGCTCGACCAGCTGACTCACCGAAAGATGCGGCGGCAGCACGACCTGCTGCACCCGGTCCCGCGCCCGCGCCCGCTCCTCCAAGAGCACCTTGGTGTCGGAGATCCAGCCGTCCGGATCGTCCTCTTCCTCGGTGTCTTCCGCGTCTTCGGTGTTTTCCATCGCGCCGAGAACCATGTCGACCCCGTTGGTGACGCCCTCGCGACGCGGCCACAGCGGATCGACCGGCCACCGCGACCGGCGGGAGTCCGCGACCAGCGGATTCTGCCCGTCGGCCTCGGGCTCGTCCGCCCAGTGCTCGATCCGGCCGACCGAGTTCTCCCGCATCACCTCACCGATTTCGAGCAGGAACTCCGACGGCCCCTTCGGCCGTGCGCTGCTCTCGTTCCACCAATGGCCGGAAATCAGCGTCGTGTGCTCGGAGCGGGTCAGCGCGACGTAACAGAGCCGCCGTTCCTCGTCCGCTTCCCGCGCGACGAAGCCCTCTTCGTGCAGCTCCAGCGCTTCCTGGACTTCCTTGCGGTCATAGCCTTCCGCGACCCGCAGCTCCGGCAGGTCCTCCGAGTCCCCGCGCAACGCGGCAGGCAACGAGGTCGACGTCCGCAGCCACGACGACGAGCGCCGCCTGCCGGGGAAGACCTCCTTGACCAGGTGCGGAATCGCGACGATGCGCCATTCCAGCCCCTTGGCCGAATGCACGGTCAGCACCTGGACCCGGTCCGGCACGACTTCCACCTCGCCGGGGGTGAGCCCGTCCTCCGCGTGCGCGGCCGTGTTCAGGTAGTCCACAAAGGACAAAAGAGTGGCCGTCGGCGAAGTCTCGGCGAAATCCGTGACGACGTCAGCGAAAGCGTCCAGATGCGCGCGCCCGGCGGGCCCCGGCCTGGCCAGCGACTCGACGTCGAGCAGCATGGTGCGTTCCACGTCGGCGACCAGTTCCGGCAACGACTGGTCGAGTCGGCGGCGCAACGCCGAAAGCTCGTTGCCGACGCGCCGGATCCGCCGGTAGCCCTCGGGCGAATACCGTTCCGGTGTCCCGGGATCGTCGATCGCGTCGGCGAGCCCGGCCTGTTCGACCCGTTCGGTCACCAGCACCGGTTCGTCCACATCGGACTTTCCCGAAGGCGGCACCGGCGAGGAGAGCTCGCCCGCGCGGCGCCACAACGCCGCGAGGTCTGCCGCCGCGATCCGCCAGCGCGCCCCGGTCAGCAACCGGGCGGCCGCGCTGCCCGCGAGCGGATCGGCGAGCACCCGCAACGTACTGACCAGGTCCGCGACCTCGGGTTCGTCGAGAAGGCCGCCGAGTCCGACGACCTCCACGGGAAGACCGCGTGCCCGCATCTCGGCCGCGATCGGCGCCATGTCCGCGCGACGGCGCACCAGCACCGCGGCCGTCGGTGGTTTTCCGGTCTCCTCCACGGTTTCGAACCAGCGTTTCGCCACCGCGTCGGCCACCCACTCGCGTTCGGCGCGGACGTCCGGCAACAGCGCGGTGGCGATGTCGGCCGTTCCCGCGCCTTCCAGCGCGCGCAGCCGCGCGACACCGAGACCGCGCTCCCGCAACGGTTGTGAGATCGCGTTCGCGAGTTCGAGCACCTCGGGCGGGTTGCGGAAACTGGTCAGCAGCCCGAAATCCAGTGCCGGGACGAGCCGTTCGCCGTTGTCACGGGGGAAGTCCGTGGTGAACCGGGGCAGGTTCGCCGCGCTCGCCCCGCGCCAGCCGTAGATGGCCTGTGCCGGGTCGCCCACCGCCGTCACCGGCATCGGCGGATGTTCGACGCCGCCGAACAGCGACCGCAGCAGGATCCGCTGGGCGTGCCCGGTGTCCTGGTACTCGTCGAGCAGGACGGCGCCGTACCGCTCGCGTTCCCCCGCGACCACCGCCGGATAGTTGTCGGCGAGCTGCGCGGCCAGCGACATCTGGTCGGCGAAGTCGAGCGCGCCTTCGGCCCGTTTGCGCGTGTGATACGCCTCGACAAGCGGCAGGAGGGCGAGCCGGAACCGTTGCGCCGTCATGACTTCGGCCAGTTTCTGCGGCAGGGAAGCGCGCTGCCCCTTGGCCCGCGGCGCCTTCTCGATGACGTCGCACAGCCACGACGTGTACTGCGCCAGCCGTTCGGTCTCGACCAGGTGCTCGCCGAGTTCCCCGGCCAGCGCCAGCAACTGCGCTGTCACCGTGGAGGGCACGCGATCGGTGTCGAGATCGTTGTCCCAAGTGGACACCACGCGATGGGAGAACTGCCACGAAGACGTCTCCGAAAGCAGCCGGACCCCGGGCTGGACAGGCAGCCGCAGACCGTGTTCGGACAGCAGCCGCCCGGCGTACGCGTGATAGGTGAGCACCGTCGGCTCCCCGGCTGTCACCGTCATGCGCAGGTCGCCGGTCGGGTCGATCTTGTCGAGCAGCCCCGATCCGACCAGACGCCGCAGCCGGGTGCGCACGCGTTCCCCGAGCTGGCGGGCGGCCTTGCGGGTGAAGGTCAGGCCGAGGACGCGTTCCGGCGGCACGACGCTGTTGGCCACCAGCCACACGACCCGCGCGGCCATCGTCTCGGTCTTGCCCGCGCCGGCCCCCGCGACGACCAGCGACGGCTCGATGGGGGCGGCGATGACCTCGGCCTGTTCGTCGGTCGGGCTGTGCAGGCCGAGCGCGCGGGCGATCTCGCCTGGTTCGACCTGGCGGCGCTGGAGTTCGGAGATCAAGGACCGGTCACCTGCCTGCCCTCGGGCCGCAGCGGACAGCAACCCCTTGCCGGGCAACGATCACAGTCCGGGTTCTCGGTGACCCCGTACTCCGGGCCCGCGGCGGATCCGGCGGCCGAACGCACCAGTTCGAGCCACTGCTTGCCGCCGTCCTCGTCCAGCGGCGCCTGCTCACGCTGGGTGGATCCGGTCTTGTTGTTGGACTTCGCGACGTAGACCAGCCGCGCGCCACCGGGTTTCGAACCGCCCTCGACCGCGCCGAGCAGCACGGCCAGCTGGTACGCGGCCAGCTGCGGATGCTCCTCGGCGTCGGCGGCGGAGATCGGGACCTTGCCGGTCTTGATGTCGATGACGACGGGGCGGCCGTCCTTGTCCATCTCGACGCGGTCGACCCGGCCGCGCAGGAGCACGCGGACGTCGTCCTCCCCCATGGGCAGCTCGACCTCGATGTCCTGCTCGACCCCGGCCTCGATCAGCTCCCGACGGCTGGATTCCAGCCAGGAGATGAAGTTCCGCAGCATCTGCTCGACCCGGGACCGCTCGCGGCGCGAGAACCACGGCGCCCCCGCGTCGACCCGCACCCACGCCTCGTCGAGGGCCGCGCGGATCTGTTCGTCGCTGCTGCCGCCCGCGACGGCCTGCGCGAGCCCGTGCACCAGGGTCCCGGTGACGGCGGCGAGTTGCGCCGGGTCACTGCCGCCGTGGCGTTCGATCAGCCACCGCAGCGGACATTTGACCAGAACCTCCACAGTGGACGGTGAGATGCGGATGAGGTCACCCGGCCCGTGCACGGGTTCGCTGGTGGAAGGTTCCAGCAGGCCGTACCAGGTGCCCGGATGCGCGCCCGGCACCCCGGCGGCGGCCAGTTTCGCGAGCTGACGCGCCGCCCGCTGCCGTCTTTCCGGCTCACTCGACTCATCACAGACGACCTCGCGCAGCTCGCCGACGAGTTCGGCGAGCACCAGCGAACGCCCCGCCGGCTTCATCCGCGAGTCGAGGCCGCCGTCGTCCGCGCCGTTCTCCTCCAGGTCGTCGATGAACCGCGAAGGCTGCTCATCCTCCCCCGCGACCGCGCTGACCAGCAACGTCTTCCGCGCGCGGCTCGCAGCGAGGTAGAACAGCCGTCGTTCTTCGGCGAGAATCGGGGCGGTGGCGGACACCTTCTCGTCGTCGACGCCGGACATGAGGTCGACCAGCCGTTCCACGCCGAGCACGGAACCGCGCAGCCGCAGATCCGGCCAGCTGCCCTCCTGGACCCCGGCGATCGAAACGACCGTCCACTCGCGACCGGCGGACGCGTGCGCCGTGAGCAGCGAGACACCCTCGCTCTTCATGGCCGCGGGTGCCAGCGTGCCACCGGCGATGTTCTGCGAGGACAGGTAATCCGCGAACGAAGCGACACTCGCCCTCGGCAACCTGTCGACATAGCGACCGGCCGCGTCGAAGAGCGCGACGATCGCGTCGAGATCCCTGTCCGCCTGCGAGCCCAGGGAACCGCCGCGATCGACCAGGCGCAGGAACCGCTGCTCCAGACCGCTGTCCTGCCACAGCTCCCACAGCACCTGCTCGACGCCTTCACCGCGCACCACGGCCTGGTGTGCCGCGTGCAGCAGGCCACCGATCCGGCGCATCGGCAGCGACTCGACCTCGGCGAGCCCGGTGAGGACGTCGTTGGTGCGCAAGGCTTCCACCAGCAACTCGTCACTGGATCGCTGGCCCCCGCCTGCGAGCTCCAGCCTTCGCAGACCACGGCGCAGCCGTCGCAGGGCGAGCGGATCCGCGCCGCCCAGGGGCGAGGACAGCAGCATCTCGGCGAGGTCGACGTCGAGCAGTTCCGGATCGGCGGCGAGCCGCAGCATCGCCAGCAACGGCCGGACGGCGGGTTGTTTCGCGAGCGGCAGTTCCTCGGTGGCCGAACCGATCGGCACCCCGGCCGCCCGCAGCGCACGTTGCAGGACAAGGAAGGTACGGGCAGGCGACCGGACGAGCACCGCCATCTCCGACCACGGCACGCCGTCGACGAGATGCGCGCGGCGAAGCTGATCGGCGATCCAGCTGGCCTCGCCGGCGGGGGTCGGCATCAGGCGGACGCGGACGGCGCCGCCCTCGGCGTCCGGCGCGTCGACGAGCTTGCGCTGCGGCGACGAGCCGGGCAGCCCGGAGCCGAGTTTCGTGACGGCCGTGCGGATCACCGGGGCGAGCCTGTGCGCGGTGGTCAGCAGGACCGTGCGATCGCCGTCTTCGTCCGCGTCGGCGAACAGCCGGGGATCCGCGCCGCGGAAGGAGAACACGGACTGATCGGGGTCGCCCGCGACGACGAACTCGTCGGCCGCGTGCCCGATGAGCCGGATGAGCTGGGTCTGCAACGGGTCGAGATGCTGCGCGTCGTCGACGAACAGGTGCCGGACCCGGCGCTGCTCGCGTTCGCGCAGTTCGGGGTCGTCCTCCAGCGCCAGCAGCGCCGACGTGACGAGTTCCGCCGCGTCCAGCGCGGGCGCGCTCGCGACGCCGAGCGCGTTGCCGCCCGCGCCCTGCAGCAGCGTGACCTCTTCGTACTGGCTCCAGAAGTGCCCCGCGGCGATCCACTCTTCGCGGTCACGCCGCCTGCCCAGCTCGACCAGGTCCTCCGGGCCGAGCCCGCGTTCGGCGGCGCGGAGCAGGAGGTCTCGCAGTTCCTCGGCGAACCCGGGCACGTTCAACGCGGGCCGCAGCTGCTCCGGCCAGTCGAGCGCGCCCGCTTCGAGGTCACCGGCGAGCAGGTCGCGGACGACGACGTCCTGCTCCGCTCCGGCCAGCAGGCGAGGCGGCGGGAGTTCGTCGGCCTGCGCCTCCATGCGCAACAGCGCGTACGCGTACGAATGCACCGTGCGCACGAGCGGCTCGCGGATCGTGCGCGGCAGCGGATCCTCTTCCGGATCGGTGGTGAGCCGGTGGGTGATGTCGGCGCGCAGGACGTCGGCCGCCTTGCGGGACGTGGTCAGGATGAGCACACTCTCCGGGTTCGCGCCCTCCGCGATGCGCCGCGAAGCCGCCGACGCCAGCAAGGCCGTTTTACCCGTGCCCGGACCGCCGAGGACCCTTCGGAAGCCGTCCGGGGCGGCCAGCAGGCGGCGGGCGCCCGCATCCCACTGGAACGACGGCGTGCCGGTGACCGGCGTGCGGACCAGCCGCGCGTCGGTTCCTGCCGCTGTTCGCCGCCCGTTCACGCCCACGATGGAACCACGCCCCGCCGACACAACCTCGCAGCGGCACGGCAAAGTGGTCCCATGGATGACGAACTGCAGGAGCGGGTGCGCGAGGTCATCGCGAGCGTGCCCGCCGGCTCGGTCGCGACTTATGGGGATATAGCGTCGGTTTCGGGAGCCCCGTCACCGCGGTTGATCGGGCGGATCCTCAGCGAGGACGGCCACGACCTGCCTTGGCACCGCATTCTGCGCGCCGACGGCACTCCGGCTCCGCATCTGGTCGACGAGCAGTTGCAACGGCTGCGCGAGGAGGGCGTCATTCCCGACGGCCAGCGCGTCGACCTGCGAAAATACCGGTGGCAGCGTGATCCCGATGACGACGCCGGCCTGGGCGGCCTTTTTTAGGTTAGCCTCGCCTAATGAGCTACATCGAGGCGAAGGTGACCGGCGTCCGGCGGCTCACCCCGCATATGAGCAGGGTGACCTTCTCCGGGGCGTCGCTGGTGGACCAGGCGCCCGACCAGTACCTGAAGGTGTTCTTCCCGCAGCCCGGCCAGGCGGAGCCGGTGCTGCCCGCGCCGCTGGGCGGGGACGAAGTGATGTCCTGGTACAAGACCTACCTCGCGATGCCGGACGACGTCCGGCCGCCGATGCGGACCTACACCGTGCGCGCGCTGCGGCCGTCTGCGCAGGAGATCGACATCGACTTCGTGCTGCACGGCGACGAAGGCCCCGCCTCCGCGTGGGCTTCGGGTGCCTCGGAGGGTGACAAGGTCGCTTTCCTGGGGCCGCACGGGCTCTACGACGTCCCCGAGGGAACGAACTGGCAGCTGCTGATCGGCGACGAGACCGCGATCCCGGCGATCGGCGCGATCGTCGAAGCGCTGCCCGCCGGGACGCGGGCGCTGGTGTACGTCGAGATCAGCGACCGCGAAGACCGGCAGGTCTTCGACACTCGGGGGACGGTGGAGCTGCACTGGGTGGTGCGCGGTTCTGGTTCTGGTGGCTCCGTTGGTGACGCGGTGCTCGAGGCCGTGCGGAAGGCGGATCTGCCGGGCGGGACGCCTTACGCGTGGGTTTCGGGCGAGGCGAACATGGTGAAACTGGTGCGGCGGCATCTCGTGCGGGAGCGCGGGGTCGACAAGCGGGCGATCTGCTTCACGGGGTACTGGCGGCAGGGGCTGAGCGAAGAGGCCGCCGGGCGGGAAGCGATGCGTCAGATCGAGGCCGGCGAGGTCCCCTCCGACGACTGAGGTCCTTTTGCTCGCTGGGACGCCGCGGCTACCGAGGACATGTCCTGAAGGCCCCCTTTGAGACGTTCAACGTCTCAAAGGGGGCCTTCAGGACATCAGCGAGCACTTCGCGTAGGCCGACGTACGCGCCTTCGCACTCTCGACCCCCGCGAAGGCGACCACCTCTCGGCCCGCGAGCCTCCAGATCGCCCCGACACCCCACCTGACCTGCGAAAAGAGAGCAAGGGACCTTTGCTCTCACTTACGTAGCCATGCTAACCAAGCGATAGCAAGGGTCCCTTGCTATCGCTTTCGCCCACAGATGCCGTGAAGGCCTCCTTACCTACCCTGAAGGTAGTGAAGGAGGCCTTCACGGACTGCTGGATCGCCCAGAGGCCTCAGTGCGGCACCCACTCAGTGCGGCACCCAGAGCGTCACCCGGGTCCCCCGCCCCGGATGCGAGTCGATCGTCCCCCGCCCGCCGACCTCCGCCAGCCGCGCCATGATCGACTGGCTGATCCCGAATCCCGGCGGCCGCTCCAGCATGCTGAAGCCGGTCCCCTGGTCCCGCGCGATGACCGCGATGCCGCCGTCGCTCTCTTCGACGCGAAGCACGACCTGCTTCGTCCCGGCGTGCTTCACGGTGTTTCGGAGGGCTTCGCGGACGGCGTCGCGGATGGCGGTCCGGCGCGCGTGCGAGAGGCGGTAGTCCTCTTCGGTCTCGGCCGCGACGAGCTGGGTGCGGAGGCCGTCGCGCGCCATTTCGGTGGCGACTTCGGCGAGGTCCGCGGTGAGGCCGCGCGCCGAGGGCGCGTCCGGGCCGACCAGTTCGCGCCGGAGTTCGATGGCTTGCGCCCGCGCCGTCGCGCGCAACTCCGCGAGCCGGTCCGCGGCGGCGGAATCGTCGTCCGGCGCCTCCAACCCCATCGCTTCCAAGGTCTGGAGCACGGAGTCGTGCATGACCCGTTGAGTCCGCAGGCGTTCGGCGCGCTGCCCGCGGCGCATCCCGATCCCGAGCGCGAACCGGGTCCCGACGCCGAGCAGGATCAGGATCCCGGCCGTGGTCACCATCGCCACGACGAGCGCGACCATGCACCCCACCGAACGGCTCACCGCGAGCGGGTGGTCGATCGGGAGCCCGCCGATCCAGGTCAGGAACGCCCGGAACGGGAAGGCCGCGATCAGCAGCACGAGCGCGGCGGGCAGCCCGAACGAAAGCGTCCACAACGCCACCGTCCCGACCAGCCACGTCCACGCGACGTCGATCGCGAACGGCTGGATCTCGGCGGGCGCGGCCACGGCCACGATCGTCGTGAGCACCATGCCCACCGCGAGATCCGCGTACATCAGCCGCCCGGACGTCTTCGCCCGGATCCCGCGGCCGCGCACCACCCACCAGACCGCGAAGATGTTGAGCAGCACCGCCAGGATCGTCGTGCTCAGTACCGGGACGATCCCCGCCGACCCGTTCGCGACCGCGAAACCGAGGTACACCTTGGGAAACGCGGCGACACGGTAGAAGATCGGGCCGAGCGCGGAGTAGCGGATCGCGCGCATCAGCATCGAGTCCGCGGAGTCTTCGCGGTAGCGCCAGTCCGGCACGGAATCGGGGTCGGGTGCTTCGTCCGCGGGGCTCGCGCCCAGCACCGAAGATCCCTTTCGCAACATCGCGCGCACGAAGGTGACCGATTGAGACTCGGACATCCGCCGCCCTCCCGTGCGTCCGATGTGTCGAGCCTGGCAAAGCGGACTTCCCGCGTCAAGACGGCCGAATGCGCAGTTCCGCGACGAGAAGTTTCACCAAGGCGCCGAGTCGCTGCCGTTCGGGCCGCGAGGTCGGCACTCCGGCGGCTTCCAGCGGCGCCGCGGTCACCGGTCCGACGCACGCGCACAACACCGGACCTCGCAACGCGTCGAGGAGTTCCTCGCGGCGCGAACCCGCCAGCGTGAGCAGATTCGCGGCCGCCGGCGCGGAGGTGAAGGCCATGGCGCGGACCCGCCCGGCGATCACGCTTTCGACGAGCTCGTGCACAGGTCCGACGTCAGCGGGCGAAAGCCAGCGGTACGGCTGCGCTTGGACGACGTCCGCGCCCGCGTCCCGCAGCAGTCCGGTGAGTTCGGGCAGCAGCGTGCCGTGCAGCTGGACGGCGACCCGTTCCCCGCGAACACCGGCGTCGCGCAATCCCTCGAACAGCTCCGCGTTGCTCTCCTCGGGCGCGGAGAACTCCTCGCGCAGCCCCTCGCCGCGCACCGCACCGGCCGCTTTCGGCCCTCGCACGAAGATCCGTGACGCCGCCAGCCGTTCCAGCAGCGCCTCGCGCAGCCCCCAGCCTTCGGCCGCCGAAAGCCAGCCGCGGAACCCGGCGCCGGTCGTGACCGCGGTGAACCCGACAGGTCCGGCCAGCACGGCGTCGGTCGCCGCCCGCAGTTCGGTGTCGTCGGGCAACGGGACGATGCGGATGGTGGGCGCGTGCAGCACTGTCGCGCCGTGCCGCTCGAGTGCGGTGATGAAGTCTTCGGCCCGCCGCTCCGCGGTGATCCCGATGGTGATGCCGGCCAGGTCAGCCATAACGCGCGCCCATCTTCCTGATCTCCTCCGCCAGCCGCTCGCGCAGCTCCGGCGGTTCGAGTACTTCGAGGTTCCCGCCGAACCGCAGCAGTTCGCCGACCGCCGATTCTCCCGGTTCCACGGGCAGGTCCATCGTCAGCCAGCCGTCCTCGTCCGGCTCGGCGCCCGCTTCCCGCAACGCCCGCGCCCCGACGGCCCCGAGGTAGAACGGCAGCAGTATGCGGGCGAACTCGTTCAGCCGGACCACCGCCACCCGCGAGTACATCCGCTTTTCGAACTGCTCCGACCACTCCTTCCAATAACGCGCGAGGTCGAAGTCGGACGGCCGTTCGAAGGTCTCGCCGAGATCTTCGAGGTCCTCGATCCGGGAAACGCGGTAGGTCCTGTCGGTCCCCTCGCACCGCGCCGCGAGGTACCAGTTGCCCGCCTTGAGGATCAGGCCCAGCGGGTCGAGGACGCGCTCGACCTTCCGCTGCCCCCAGCGTTCGTACCGGACCCTGATCCGCTGACCGTGCCAGACCGCGTCGGCCAGTTCGGACAGTCGCGGCAGGCTCTCGATCCCGCGATGCCAGCCCGGGACGTCCAGGTAGAACCGCTCGGAGATCTTGCTCGCCCCGGCGCGCAGCTCGGCGGGCATGGCCGCGTGCAGTTTGAGCTGCGCGGCGGCGAGGACAGTGCCGAGCCCGAGTTCGGAGGCCGCGCCGGGCAAACCCGCCAAGGAAAGCGATTGCGCCTCTTCCTCGGTCAGCCCGGTCAGCCGCGTGCGATAGCCGTCGACCAGCTGATATCCGCCGGTGCGCCCGCGATCGGCGTACACCGGGACACCGGCGGCGGACAGCGCCTCGACGTCGCGGTAGACCGTCCGGACCGACACCTCCAGCTCGGCCGCCAGCGCCTCGGCCGTCATCCGGCCGCGGTTCTGCAGCAGGAGGAGGACCGACAGGAGTCTGCTCGCGCGCATGAATCCAGTATCCCCGAAAACCTGACACAACCTGACAGGTATGGCTGACAGGGTGAACCCATGAACACTTTCGCCGTGAAGAACTGGGAAGAAGCCATCGTCAGCGGCACCGACGGTGGGCCGCGAGTGGCCCACGCGCACGCCACGTTCGGCTACAGCGGGTTGATCGAAGGCGAGTCGATCCTCGACTACCTGCTGTACTACGCGGGTGAGGGCTACGACGGCGGTGGCACGACAGCATCGGGCTTCGAACGTTTCGAGGGCAGTGTGGACGGGCGCAAGGGAAGCTTCGTGATCAAGCACGACTGCGGTTTCGACGCGAAGGGCTTCGCCTCGACGTTCGAGGTCGTCGCGGGCTCCGGAACAGGTGAACTCGCCGGGATCACCGGGACCGGGACCACGACGGGCGCCCTCGGGGAGCCGACGATGTCGTACACGCTCGACTACTCGCTTTAAGGAGGACCAGTGCTCGAGGTCGATCGCGAGCAGGTGCTGGCGTACCGGATCGCCGCGCACGGACTGCGCCGGGACGAGACGGATCCGGCCGCGGCGGCCGTGTTCGACCTCGGGCTGCAGGATTCCGTGCGGGACACCGCCCTGCTGGGTCTCGCCGCCCGGATCGACGGCGACATCACGCCCGGCGTCTGGGACGACGAACGCTTCGTCCTCGCGTGGACGCATCGCGGGGCGCCGCATTTCCACCGCCGCACGGAACTGGACGCGATCCGGGCAGCGCTCGTGCCGCTCGACGAGAAGGACGCGATGGCCAGGATCCTCTGGCAGCGCAAGCAGGTCGAAGCGGCGGGGATGTCCGCGACAGACGCGCTGTTCACCGCGGCGAAGGCGATCCGCAAGGTCGTCACCGGCACGCAGACCAAGGGCACGGTGAGCGGCGCGGTCACGAAACTGATCCCCGACGGGCTGTCGTACGCCTGCCGCGGCTGCGGTGTCGTGCACATCCACGAACAGCTGATGCGGGTCGCGTCGATCCACGCCGGGGCGCGGCTGGAGGCGGGCGCGACCCCGGCGACGTTGGCACCGCTGGAAAAGCGCGGTGCGCTGAAGACGTCGCCGGACGCCGAAGCGGCGACCCGCGTGGTCGAGGGCTACCTGCGGATCAACGGCCCGGCCAGCCCCGGCGACGCCGCCGTCTATGTCGGGACGACCCGCACCGGGGTCGACGCGATGTGGCCGGACGAGCTGGTCGAGGTCCGGGTCGACGGCAAGAAAACGTTCCTGCCGGAAGACCGGGTGGCGCTGCTGGAGAACCCGCCGGAGCCGGACGTGGTGCGCCTGCTGCCGCCGCTGGACCCGTTCGTCCAGGCGCGGGACCGTGCCGTGGTCGTGCCGGACAAGGCCAGGCAGAAGGAGGTCTGGAAGATCCTCGGCAGTCCCGGCGCACTGCTGGCCGACGGCGAGATCGCCGGCGTGTGGCGGGCCAAGGCGAGCGGGAAGAAGCGACTCGACTTCACCGTCACCCCGTTCGACGCGCTCCGCCCGGCCGTGCGGAAGGCGGCCGAGGAGGAGGCCGCTCGCGTCGCCACCGCCCGGGAGTTCCCCGACCACCGCGTCACCTTCTCCTGACTCCCGCGTTTCGTCCTCTGAATGCGGTCCTTGCGCGTGCAACTACCGCCTTCAGAGGACGAAACGCGAGTCACGGGTCGACGGCCAGGCGGTAGCCCCGCTTCACCACCGTCTGGACGAGTTTCGGGGCACCCAAGGAGCTCCGCAGGCGACCGATGGCGGTCTCGACGGCGTGCTCCTCGCCGCCGTCGGGCAACGCCGCGACCAGTTCCCGCCGCGAGAACACCCGCCCCGGCGACTCCGCCAGCGCCCGCAGCATGGCCATCGGCGCGGGCGCGATGTCGCACCACTGCCCGTCGACCAGCGCCGCCTGACCACGCAGTTCGATGCTCCGCCCGCCCGCCGTCAGCCGCGGCGAACGGGCTTCGAGCGCCTCGGACACCGTCCGCGCCAGCGCCCCGATCCGCGACCGCGCGGGCTGGACCGTCGGGATCCCGAGCGCGGCCAGCGGCGCCGCCGTGATCGGGCCGACGCAGGCCGCCACGACCCGCTTTTCCAGTGCGCGAACGATTCCCGGAAGCCGCCCGGTCCGCCTCGCCACCGCCAGCAGGGACGCGGCGGCGGGCGCGCTGGTGAACGGCAGCGCGTCCACCGAGCCGTCGAGGACGGCGTCCAGCAGCCGGTCCAGCGGTCCGGGATCGGCCGGGCCGACCCAGCGGTACACCGGCACCTCGATCACTTCCGCCCCTGCGGCACGCAGACTGTCCACAAAGTACGGAAGCGGCTCGCCGTGCAGCTGCACCGCGATCCGATGACCGTCCACACCGGAATCGAGAAGATGCCGCAGCACCTCGGCATTGCTCTCCGACGCGGGCGAGTAGTCCTCCGAAAGCCCGGCCGCGCGGATAGCGCCCTTGGCCTTCGGGCCGCGCGCGAGCAGCGAAGACTCCCCCAGCCTGTCCAGCAGCTCTTCCCCCAGCCCCCAGCCTTCGGCCGCCTCGACCCAGCCGCGGAAGCCGATCCCGGTCGTCGCGACGACGGCGTCGACCCGGTCTTCGAGCAGGCGCTGGGTGGCCGCCCGCAGTTCGGTGTCGTCGGCGAGCGGCACGATCCGGATCGCCGGGCCGTAGCGCACGGTCGCGCCCTTACGCACGAACAGCGCGCCGAGCTCGTCCGCTCGTCGCGCCGCCGTGATCCCGATGACGAAGCCCGCCAGGGGCAACACTTCTGTCACGGTGAAGCTTCCACCTCCACCACACCCCCGGCGACCCGGACCCCGTACGCCTCGACCGAGACGCCCTCGGCGTCCAGGCATGCACCGGTCCGCAGATCGAACCGTTCCTTGTACACCGGCGAGGCCACCACGGGGACACCGCCGGCGTCGCCGACGATCCCCCGCGAAAGCACCGCGGCGCCGCTCACCGGGTCCAGATTGGACAGTGCGTACCACCTTTCGCCGGGCAGCCGGAAGATCGCCACCTGCACACCATCGTCGAACAGCGCGGCGACGCCGGACCATTCGGGGACGGCGCCCGCCGCACAGACGGCGGTCCAGGTGCGTTCGATCGAGGTCGTCACTGTTTCACCTCCGGGATGCCCAGCAGCACGGGTACCTTCTGGTCGCGTTCTCGACGGAACGAGATCGACGGATCCGGCGTGCCCGGCGCGTTGACGAACGAACTGAACTTCGCCAGCTTCTCCGGATCCTCCAGCACCCCGCGCCATTCGTCGGCGTAGTCGCCGACATGCTTGGCCATCGCCGCGTCGAGGTCCTCGCAGATGCCGAGCTTGTCGTCGACGATCACCGCGCGCAGGTGGTCGAGACCGCCCTCCATCTCCTCGACCCACGGCGCGGTGCGCTGCAGGCGGTCGGCCGTGCGGACGTAGAACATCAGGAACCGGTCGATCGTGCGGATCAGCGTCTCGGTGTCCACTTCGGACACCAGCAGATCCGCGTGCCGCGGGGTCGCGCCGCCGTTCCCGCCGACGTAGAGGTTCCAACCCTTGTCGGTGGCGATGATGCCGAAGTCCTTGCTCCGCGCCTCGGCGCATTCCCGCGCACAGCCCGAAACAGCGGACTTCAGCTTGTGCGGCGAGCGTAGGCCGCGATAGCGCAGTTCCAGCTCGATCGCGAGCCCGACGCTGTCCTGCACGCCGTAGCGGCACCACGTCGACCCGACACAGGATTTGACCGTGCGCAACGACTTCCCGTACGCGTGCCCGGACTCGAACCCGGCGTCGACGAGCCGCCGCCAGATCAGCGGGAGCTGGTCGACGGTCGCGCCGAACAGGTCGATCCGCTGCCCGCCGGTGATCTTGGTGTACAGCCCGAAATCCATCGCCACCTGCGCGATCACCATGAGCTTCTCCGGCGTGACCTCGCCGCCGGGGATCCGCGGCACCACCGAATAGGTGCCGTTGCGCTGGAG
The DNA here is from genome assembly GCF_055584485.1 of Amycolatopsis sp. NPDC102522. NCBI lineage: Bacteria > Bacillati > Actinomycetota > Actinomycetes > Pseudonocardiales > Pseudonocardiaceae > Amycolatopsis > Amycolatopsis sp. NPDC102522. The sequence continues at coordinate 109,480 of NZ_JBVJLY010000030.1, forward strand.
GTTCGCGAGGAACTTGTCGTTGGTGTCCTGCAGGGTCGCCTGCTCACCGGCGAGGATGTGCCCGTTGCCCAGCGTCGCCAGGATGGACGCGATCACCGGTTTGCAGATCGCACAGCCCGTTCCAGTGCCGTAGCGATCGATCATCTCGCTGAACGTGCTGATCCGGGTGGCCTGCAGGATCTGGAACAGCTCGGCGCGGGAGTGGCCGAAGTGCTCGCACAGCGCCTTCGACTGCTCGACACCGCAAGCCGTCAGCAGCTTGCCCAGCAGCGGGACGCAGGACCCGCACGCCGTGCCCGCCCGCGTACAGCCCTTGATCTTGGCGACCGAATCGCAGCCCTCATCGGTGATCGCGTGCGTGATCGCGCCCTTGGAAACCGCGTTGCACGAACAGATCTGCGCCGCGTCGGGCAGCGCGTCGACACCGACCGCCGCCCCGCCGCCGGCCGGGGCGAGGATCGCGCCCGGCTCGGCGGGCAGCGGCCTGCCGACCATCGCCCGGAGCGTGTTGAACTCGCTCGCGTCGCCGACCAAGACCCCGCCGAGCAACGTCTTCGAGTCGTCCGAGATCACGAGTTTCTTGTACGTCCCCGCGACGGCGTCGTTGAACGCGACCTCCAGCGCGCCCTCTGTCGCCGCGTGCGCGTCGCCGAAACTGGCGACGTCGACGCCCATGAGCTTGAGTTTCGTCGACATGTCCGGCTCGGGGAACGTGCCCTCGCCGCCGGTCAGTCGCGCCGCGACGATCTCCGCCATCGCGTAGCCGGGCGCGACGATGCCGTACACCTTGCCGCCCACGGCCGCGCATTCGCCGATCGCGTACACCGCCGGATCGGACGTCCGGCACGAGTCGTCGACCAGGATGCCGCCCCGCGCGCCGACTTCCAGCCCGGACGAGCGGGCGAGGTCGTCGCGCGGCCGGATCCCGGCGGAGAACACGACGAGGTCGACGTCGAGTTCGGTCCCGTTGCCCAGCTTCGCGAGGTAGCGAGAGCCGTCCGGCTCGATGGCATCGGTCGACGTTCCCGTGTGGACGGTCACGTCGAGGCCGGTGATCAGCCGCCGGAGCAGACCGCCGCCACCCTCGTCGACCTGCAGCGGCATCAGGCGCGGCGCCATCTCGACGACGTGCGGCGAGAGTCCCATGTCCCGCAACGCCTTCGCCGCTTCCAACCCGAGGAGCCCGCCACCGATGACGACCGCGGAACGCCGTCCGCGGCCGGGGCGCTGCGCGGCTTCCCGGATGGCGTCGAGATCCTCGATCGTCCGATAGACGTAGCAACCCGGCAGATCGTGCCCGGGCACCGGCGGGACGAACGGCCGCGAACCGGTCGCGAGGACGAGCGTGTCGTACGGCTGCTCGTACCCGGCCTCGGTCAGAACGATCTTGCGGTCCCGGTCCACCGAGGCCACCGCGTCACCGAGCCGCAGCTCGACCAGCGGGTCATCCGCGTAGTCCGCACCGTCCAAAGCCAGCGACGCCGGATCCCAGGTGTCCACATAGGACGTCAGGGCGACCCGGTCGTACGCGGGTCGCGCCTCTTCGGCGAGCACCACGACCTGCCAAGCGCCGGTCTTGTCCTCCGCGCGCACCGCCTCCACGAGCCGGTGCGCGACCATGCCGTGGCCGACGACGACGAGTTTCCGCATCAGACCTCCGCCCCGGCGAGCGCCAGACCTCGGGTGCTCGCCACCTCCGTCTGCTGTTTGCGCAGGTACACCGCCCACGTGACGGTGAAGCACAGCCCGTAGAAGACCAGGAAGGCGACGAACGCCGGCACCCCGATCTTCGTGTCCGCGAACGACTGGCGGAAGGCCAGGTTGATGAACAACCCGCCGAGCGCGCCGATCGCCCCCGCCAGCCCGATCAGCGCGCCGGAAAGCTTGCGTGCCTTGAGCATTTCCAGCTTCTCGTCCGCGCCCTCGCTGATCGCGACCTTCGCCTTGGCGCGGAAGATCGCCGGGATCATCTTGTACGTCGAACCGTTGCCGACACCGGTCAGCACGAACAGCACGATGAACGCGACGGTGAACAGCGCCAGCGAGTTCGACGTCGACGCGAGGATCAGCACCACTGTCGCCGCGGCCATTCCGACGAACGTCACGAAGGTGATCTTGCCGCCGCCGATCCGGTCGGCCAGCCAGCCGCCCGTCGGCCGTGAGAACGAGCCGAGCAGCGGGCCGAGGAAGGTGACCGCGGCCGCCTGCAACGGACTGCGGCCGAACTGGTTCTGCAGCACCAGACCGAAGGCGAAGCTGTAGCCGATGAACGAACCGAACGTGCCGACGTAGAGGAACGACATCACCCACGTGTGCGGATCCTTGACGACCTCACGCATCGCCTTGGTGTCGCCCTTCATCGAGGCGAGGTTGTCCATGAAGAAGTACGCGCACGTCGCGGCGAGGACGATCAGCGGGATGTAGATCGCGAGCACCAGGCGGGGCGCGGTCGCGCCGACGGTGCCGATGACCAGCAGGCCGATCAGCTGGATCGCCGCCACGCCGAGGTTCCCGCCGCCCGCGTTGAGCCCGAGCGCCCAGCCCTTGTGCTTCTCCGGGTAGAACGCGTTGATGTTGGTCATCGACGACGCGAAGTTCCCGCCGCCGACCCCGCCGAGCGCGGCGACCAGCAGGAAAGTGCCGAGTGAGGTGCCCGGCTCCATCACGATCGCCGCCAGGACCGTCGGGGCCAGCAGCAGCATCGCGCTGACGATCGTCCAGTTCCGGCCGCCGAACCTCGCGACGGCGAAGGTGTACAGCGGCCGCATGAACGCGCCGATCAGCGTCGGCGTCGAGACGAGCAGGAATTTGTCGGCGGCCGAGAAACCGTACTGCGGCCCCATGAACAGGACCATGACCGACCACAGTGTCCAGACGGAGAAGCCGATGTGTTCGGCCAGGATGGAGAACCAGAGGTTCCGCCGGGCGATCTTCTTCCCGGTCTCCTCCCAGAACCGCTCGTTCTCCGGGTCCCAGTGCTCGATCCAGCGTTTACCGCGAGCGGTCATGCGGTCCTCCTCGGTGGTGAATGCGTTCGGTTTCACTGGGCGGCCAGCCAATGCGCGACCCCGCCGACGGCGTCCTTGCAGCCGCCGCAGCCGGTCGTCGCGCGGGTCGCCCCGGCGAGGGCGGGGACGTCGGTGGCACCGGCACGCCAGGCCTCGACGAGCCGCCCCTTGGTCACCGCGTTGCAGCGGCAGATGACCGCCGACGCGGGCAGATCGGCCGGGCTCGACGCCGACGGCGCGCCCGCGGGCAACGCTCGTCCCAAAAGAACGGCGAGCCGGTCTTCGGGCACCGGCGTGCCCCGGTCGTAGAGCTGGGTGATCGACGCGGCAGCGTCGGGCAGGCCGAGCAGGATCGCGCCCGTCACCCGGTTTTCGCGGACGACGAGCTTGCCGTAGCGGCAACCCGCCGGGTCGCTGAAGGTGAGCACTTCGGCGGTCGGGTCGTCCGCGCCGGTCATCGTCTCGCCGAGCGCGGTGAGGTCGATGCCGCGGGCCTTCAGCCGGGTCACCGCCTGGGTGCCGCGGTAGCGCGACGCGGATTTCGTCCCGGTGACCAGATCCGCGACGACGGTGGCCTGTTCCCAAGCGGGTTGCACGAGCCCGCCGAACGCGCCGGGGTGCTTCGCGCAGTCGCCGATCGCGTGGATCCGGCCGTCGCTGGTGCGCAGCAGATCGTCGACGACGATGCCGCCCTCGACGGTCAGCCCGGCGTCCGCGGCCAGTTTCGTCTCGGGCCGGACACCGGTCGAGACGACGATGAGATCGGCGGGCACGTGCGTGCCGTCGTCGAGTTTGAGCCCGTCGCCACTGACGTAGCGCGCGGCCCCGACACCGAGCCGGAAATCGACGCCGAGTTCTTCGAGCTTCCTGGTCAGTACCCGCGCGGATTCCGCGTCCAGCTGACGTTCCATGATGTGCGGCATCGGATGCACGACGGTGACGAGGTTCCCCCGCCCCGCCAGGCCTCGCGCGGCTTCCAGACCGAGCAGGCCGCCACCGAGCACGGCGACCGGCGCGCCCAGTTTGGCGGCGTCGAGGATGCGGGCGCAGTCGTCGAGGGTGCGGAACGCGACGACGTCCGGACCGGGTTCGAGCCCCTCGACCGGCGGCATCCACGGGTTCGCGCCGGTGGCGAGCACGAGCGCGTCGTAGTCCACAGTGGACCCGTCGTCGAGGTGGATCCGCCGTGAATCCCTGTCGATCGCCGTCGCGGCGACTCCCCGGCGCAGATCGGCGCGGGTGCGGGACGGCCATTCGTCGTCGTGCAGCCGGACCGCGTCGGGCCGCATGGTGCCGGCGACCACCGACGAGAGCAGCACCCGGTTGTAGGCGGTGTGCTTCTCCGCGCCGACGACGGTGAGCCGCACGCGTTCGCCGTCGGGATCGCGGCGCTGGATCTCGTCCGCGAGCCGCGCGCCCGCCATCCCGTATCCGGCGATGACCACCGACCGGGGGCTCACGCGACGACCCCTGCCGGGGCGAGCGCGACCGCGCACACCTTGAACTCGGGCATCCGGCTGGTCGGGTCGAGCGCCGGATTGGTCAGCAGGTTCGCCCTGCCTTCGCCGGGGAAGTGGAACGGCAGGAACACCAGGTCCGGGCGCAGCGACGGCACGCAGCGGACCCGGGCGACGGTCTCCCCGCGCCGGGACCGCACGGCGGCGAGGTCGCCTTCGGCCAGTCCCGCCCGGGCGGCGGTGTCCGGGTGAACTTCCACGAAGGCCTCCGCCACGACGTCGTTGAGCTCTTTGACCAGCCGGGTCTGCGCCCCGGACTGGTAGTGCTGCAGGACCCGGCCCGTGGTGGCCTGCAAGGGGAATTCGGCGTCGGGCGGTTCGGCCGGGCCGACGTGGTCCACCGGCACGAACCGCGCGCGGCCGTCCGGATGGGCGAAGCGGTCGAGGAACATCCGCGGCGTGCCGGGATGCGCTTCCGTCGGAACGGGCCAGTAGAGGGCCTCGCCGTCACGGAGCCTGTCGTAGGTGACGCCCGAGTAGTCGGCGACACCGCCCTTGGACGCCTGGCGGAGTTCGGTGAAGACGGTCTCCGCGTCGGTCGGGAACCGGCCGTCGGGCTGGCCGAACCGGCGGGCGAGCTCGGAAAGCACGTAGAGATCGGTCTTCACGCCGGAGGGCGGGTCGATCGCCTTGCGCCGCAGGAGGATCCGGCCTTCGAGATTGGTCATCGTGCCGTCCTCCTCGGCCCACTGGGTGACCGGCAGGACGACGTCGGCCATCGCCGCGGTCTCCGAGAGGACGAGGTCCGAGACCACCAGGAAGTCCAAAGAGGACACTTTCTCCTGGATGCTCCCCGCACGGGGCGCGGAAACGACGAGGTTGCTGCCGAACACCATCAGCGCGCTCGGCCCGTCTTCGGTGCCGAGCGCTTCCAGCAGCTCGACGGCCGAACGGCCAGGCCCCGGCAGGGATTCCGGCGGTACACCCCAGACTCCGGCGACGTACTCGCGGGCGGCGGGGTCGTCGATCTTGCGGTAACCGGGCAGCTGGTCGGCCTTCTGGCCGTGCTCGCGCCCGCCTTGCCCGTTGCCCTGCCCGGTCAGGCAGCCGAATCCGGACCCCTTGCGCCCCGGCAGCCCGAGGGCGAGCGCGAGATTGATCCAGGCGTTGACCATCGCCGTGCCGTTGGCGTGCTGTTCGGTGCCGCGCGCGGTGAGGACGTAGGCGTTGCGGGCCGCGGCGAGCTTGGCGGCGACGCGGCGCTGATCCGCGGCGGAGACGCCGGTGACCTGCTCGACCCGCTCCGGCCACCACGCCGCGACCGAACGCCACAGCTGCTCGAAACCGTTCGTGCGTCCATCTACATAGGACTGGTCGAGCAGGCCGTCGGCGACGACAGCGTGCAGGATCCCCTGCGCGAGGGCGAGGTCGGTACCCGGCGCGGGCGAGAGGTGCAGCCCGGCGAGTTCGGCGGTCGGCGTCCGGCGCGGGTCGACGACGATCAGGTCCGCGCCGCGCAGGTGCTGGGTGAACGGCGGCATCGTCTCGGCCGGGTTCGCGCCGATCAGAAGGACGGCGTCCGCGTCGGCCAGATCCGTGACCGGGAACGGCATCCCGCGGTCGGCGCCGAACGCCCTGATCCCGGCGGCGGCCGCCGACGACATGCAGAACCGGCCGTTGTAGTCGATCTGCGAGGTGCCCAGCGCGACACGGGCGAACTTCCCCAGCAAGTACGCCTTCTCGTTGGTCAGCCCGCCGCCGCCGAAGACGGCGACCGAGTCGGCGCCCTTGGCCGCGCGGATCTCGGTCAGCCGCCGCGCGATGAGGTCGAGCGCCTGACTCCAGCTCGCGGGCCGGAGTTCACTGTCGACCCTGATCAGCGGTGTCGTCAGGCGGGAAGGCGAGGTGAGGAGCTCCCCCGACGTCCAGCCCTTCTGGCACAGGCCGCCGGCGTTGACCGGGAAGTCGCGCGGGGCGACGCGGGCGCCGTCGAGGCTCATCCCGCACTGCAGGGCGCAGTACGGGCAGTGCGTGTCCACCGCGCGGGTGGTGACAGGGGTGGCGAGCGGCACGGGCACCTCCTCCAGGCGTCGATAGCGCTTGAAGGTAGGTAGGCCGTGTTACCTGGAAACTCCCGAATGTTTCAGGCGTTTGACATTGCCCGCCGCCGATGGACGTCACACCGTGAGGTCCGGGCCTCGTGAGCGGCTTCGGTACCTGCCGGATTCCGGCTACGGCTGTTCGCCTGCCCGGTCCCCAAGTACGTGAAGGACCCCTTCATTGCGCCTAGCGCAGTGAAGGGGTCCTTCACGTACCTCAGGTGACCTAGCCGCCGAACCGTAGTGGGGCGCGACCCTCGTGAGTGGTGAGGACGGTTAGAACCGTCCTCGTTACTAGTCAGCTGGTGGCTAGGTTGGTTGGTAGCCAGGGGTTTCCGGTGATGGCGGCGCGGAGTGCGGTCAGGGTGTTGTGGCCGTTTTTGCG
>NZ_JBVJLY010000031.1:0-99235 GCF_055584485.1 Amycolatopsis sp. NPDC102522
GCAAAAACGGCCACAACACCCTGACCGCACTCCGCGCCGCCATCACCGGAAACCCCTGGCTACCAACCAACCTAGCCACCAGCTGACTAGTAACGCAGCAGCTTCAGTCCGGTGTACCGCGGTACTTGTAGGCGGCTTCGGGATCGACGCACTTCACCTCCAGGACACCGTTCGCGGTGAGGTTGAGGCTTTCCGCGCTGTACAGCGTCGCGGCCGGTCTCGTCGGGATCACCCCGGCGGCTTCGAAGCCGCGGGTCGTGCCGACGGCTCCCGAGTAGTCGCCGACGGCCCAGAAGAGGCCGATGCTCACCAGGACGTAGCCGGTCACGAGTTCCGTCAGGCTCGCGCGGGTGCTCCCCGTTCTGCGTGAGGTCCAGTGGCGCCAGGAGAACAGCGTCATCAGGACGCCGATCGCGAAGCCGAGCCCGGAAAGGCCGGGGTAGTCGCGAAAGGGTTCCGGGTCGAGCGCGATCGCGGTCGTCGAGACCAGCAGCGCGAGGCCGAGGCCGCCGGCGACGGGGGAGCAGATCCGCAGCAGCCGGGTCCACGGGACCTCGCCGAGGCGGATCTTCAGGAACCGGGTCAGCACCAGGAAGAGCAGGATCGCGCCCGCCGCGCCGGTCAGGGGCAGGAGCACCCCGTCGACGCCCCGTCCGAAGATCTCGTCCGGCGTCTGGCCGAGCAGGGTGTAGTGAACGCGGAAGTAGCCGAAGTACGTCTGCGTCTCGACGAGCCCGAAGTAGTAGAGCAACGCGGTGAGCAGGGTCGTGTTGGCCAGTGCGGCGCCGACCAGCCGGAGTGCGTGCGACGGGCCCGCCGCGGGCTCGGCCACCGGCGGCGCGGGCGCGCGGAGGCCCCGCCGCGTGCTCATCCGCTCGTGGTTTCGCTCGGCTTCCCGCTTTCCGGCTTCGAAGGCGACGGGCTTTCCTCCGTGGTCTCGGTTTCGCACAGCCGGGCCCGGATCGTGATCGTCTTGCCGGGATAGACCGGATTCGGGCCGATACTGCGGATGCAGTGGCCCTTGCCCGCGGTCACGATCGAAACGCCGCACCGGCGGGGGCTCTTGCAGAGGTCTTCGAGGTTCTTCCCGATCGCTTTCTCGGCGGTGTCGGGATCCGTGCCGAGCAGGTCGCTGTTGTACTTGATGGGACTGCCGGGGACGACAGGCGGACGAGGCTCTTCGGTGTGGCCGCCGCGAGCGGTCCCCGGCCCCGGCGTGAGCCCATCGGGCGAGGACTCCTCGGGGGACACCGTCGGGGCGATCTCCGTCGTCACCCCGGTGTCCGTGGTCGGATCGGCCGGATCCGTGTCGCGGGGAGTGGACGCTCCGTCGCAAGCCGCCGCGAAGCCGAGAGCGGCGATCGCCATCGCCGCGCTGAACAGCCGTTTCATGGACCTCACCGTCCTCGAGAAGACGTCCTTCTTGGTAAGGACGCGGAACGACGACCCCCTGATACGTCCCGGCCTGGTCCGTTCGGGCGTATTCCGGGTGATTCCGCCCTTTCGGGCAATTCCGGGGTGACCGGAGTGCGACAACTTTGCGGACCGGCCTTCCGACACGCCGCAAAATATGTTAAGAAACTTTACTAACTAATAGGGAGGCGCGTTTTGAGTTCATCCCCGCGGCCGGGGCTCGAGCGGAAGATCGGGCCGCTCCAGGCGACCGCCATCAACATGACCCAGATGTGCGGGATCGGCCCGTTCGTCACCATCCCCGCGATGGTGGCGACCCTCGGCGGCCCGCAGGCGATGTTCGGCTGGCTCATCGGCGCGCTCATCGCGCTGGCCGACGGCCTGATCTGGGCCGAGCTCGGCGCCGCCCTCCCGGGCGCCGGCGGCACCTACGTGTACCTGCGCGAAGCGTTCGGCTTCCGGACCGGCAGGCTCATGCCGTTCCTGTTCGCCTGGAGCGCGGTGCTGTTCATCCCGCTGATCATGTCCACCGGCATCATCGGCCTCGTCCAGTACCTCGGGTACCTGATCCCCGGGGTCGCCGACGGCGGCGGGACGACCGGGCTCGGCAAGGTCATCGGCCTCGGCGTCATCGCGCTGATCGTGCTGGCGCTGTTCCGCAAGATCGGCGAGATCGGGAAGCTGACCACCGTCCTGTTCGCGATCATGCTGTTCGCCGTGCTTTCGGTGATCGTCGCGGCCTTCACACACTTCGACGGCGCGCAGGCGTTCGCCTTCACCCCGGGCGCGTTCTCGTTCGACGGCGGAGCGTTCTGGGCCGGGCTCGGCGCGGGCCTGATCATCGCCATCTACGACTACCTCGGCTACAACACCAGCGCCTACCTCGGCGGCGAGGTGCGTGACCCGGGCCGGACGCTGCCGCGGTCGATCATCCTCTCGATCCTCGGCATCATGAGCCTGTACTTCCTGCTGCAGCTCGGCGTGCTCGGCTCGATCCCGCTGGAGGAGCTGAAGACCGCCACGTCGGTCGCCTCCACCGTGCTGGAACAGGCGTGGGGCACGGGCACGGCCAAGGTCATCACCGTGTTCATCGTGATCGCCGCGATCGGCTCGGTGTTCGCCGGCCTGCTCGGCGGCTCGCGGGTCCCGTTCGAGGCCGCGCGCGACAAGGTGTTCCTGCCGGTGTTCGCCAAACTGCACCCGAAACTGAACCTGCCGACGGCCGGCGTGCTGACGATGGGTCTCATCGCCGCGATCGGCTCGCTGTTCACGCTGACCGCGGTGATCAACGCGGCGGTGACGGTGCTCGTGCTCGTCCAATCGCTCGCCCAGGTCGCGGCGATCGTGGTGCTGCGGCGACGGCGTCCGGAACTGGACCGGCCGTACCGCCAATGGCTCTACCCGATCCCGACGATCATCGCGCTGCTCGGCTGGGTCTACATCTACTTCTCCGCCACCTGGCTCTCGATCGGGCTTTCGGTGGGATGGATCGCGATCGGCGTGGCGGCGTTCCTCGCCTACGCGAAGACGGAGCGCGTGTGGCCGTTCGGGCCCAAGGGAATTCAGGAATCGTTCGCGGGGGCGGAAGAGGGGAACGGGAAGTGACGGGGGAAGCGTTGATCCTGGGGATCGACTTCGGCGGGACGAAGGTCGCGATCGGGCTGGCGGACAGAGCCGGGAGCCTGCTGGTCACCCGGCGGCTCGACACCGACGCGCAAGCGGGCGCCGAACAGGTGGTGAGCCGTGCGCTCGCCGCCGCGCGGAAACTGCTCGCCGACGAAGGCGCCGCCGACAACCTTGTCGCGATCGGCGTCGTCAGCCCGGGCATCGTGCTGGAGGACCGCATCCTGCTGGCCCCCAACGTGCCGGGCTGGGAGGAACTGCGGCTGCGGGAACTCGTCGCCGACGAGTTCGGCGGCGTCGGAATCGAGGTGGGCACCGACGCCAAGGCGGCGGCGCTCGCGGAATGGCGATGGGGGGCGCTGGCGGACACCGATCCGGCGGTGTTCCTCTCGCTGGGGACCGGGATCGCCGCGGCGGTCCTGGTCGGCGGCCGGCTGCTGGCCGGCGCGAATGGCGCTGCGGGAGAGATCGGGTACAACCTCCTCTCACCGCAGGACACCGACGGGTTCGCCAGCGGAGCGGCGCCGCTGGAGGAAGCCGTCGGTGGGCGTGGGCTGGGCGGCCGGGCGAGTGTGCTGCTCGGCCGCCCGGTAACCGCGGGCGAGCTGTTCGGCCTCGCCAGGGAGAACGCGCAGGCCAAGGAACTGGTCGGCGCGGCACTCGACGAACTGTCGATGCACGTCGCGAACCTCGCCATCGCACTCGATCCGCAGCGCATCGCCGTCGGCGGGGGACTAGTGCGCTCGGCCGACATCCTGCTGCCCGCGCTGCGGGAACGGCTGGCCAGGGCCGTGCCGTTCCCTCCGGAACTGGTGTCGGCGAAGTTCGACCAGGACGCGTCCCTGCTGGGCGCGATCGCGATCGCGCTGGACGCGTAGCGAGATCACCGACCGAAGCCGCCGGGCGTTCGCTAGATCCGATCTAGCGAACATCCGGCGGCTTTCTCGCGCCTGGGGGGTGAGGCGAGAGGAGGTCGGTCATGAACACCAGTCCGCTACTGGTCGCGGTGATCATCGGCAGCACTCGCGAAGGGCGGGTGGGGGACGCCGTCGGCAAGTGGTTCACCGGCCGCGCGGAAGGCCGGGACGACCTCGTCGTCGAAGTCCTCGACCTGATCGACTTCACCCTGCCCGCCTGGCTGCCGGAACAGCCGACGCCCGACATGCGGCGGTTCGCGAGGCTGGTCGACGAGGCGGAGGCGTTCGTCGTCGTCACTCCCGAGTACAACCGCAGTTTCCCGGCGTCGCTCAAGCAGGCGATCGACTGCGCCTACGACGAGTGGCGCGCGAAGCCGGTCGGCTTCGTCTCCTACGGCTACCGGTCACAGGGCCTCTACGCCGTCGAGCAACTGCGCTCGATCTTCACCGAGCTGCACACGGTGACCATGCGGGACACCGTCGCCTTCAACCTCCTCGACGGCACCTTCGCCCGTGATGGCACCCCTATCGACATCGACGGCCAAGGACAGGCCGTCACCACCCTGCTCGACGAACTCGTTTGGTGGGGCCTCGCCCTGCGCGAAGCGCGTGCCACGCGCCCCTACGTCTGCTGAAAGTTTCTGAAAGGACAAGGAAAATGAGTGAACTGGCCATCGAAGCCTCGGGGCTGGTCAAGGTGTTCGGGGAGAACCGGGCGGTCGACGGGATCGACCTGAAGGTCCCGGCCGGCGCCGTGTACGGCGTCCTCGGGCCGAACGGCGCGGGCAAGACCACCGCGGTGAAGATGCTCGCGACCCTGCTCCGCCCGAACGAGGGCGAAGCGCGCATCTTCGGCAAGGACGTCGTCCGCGAGGCCGACGCAGTCCGGGCCATGGTGAGCCTGACCGGGCAGTACGCCTCGGTCGACGAAGAACTGACCGGGACCGAGAACCTGGTGCTGATCGGCAGGCTGACCGGGCACCGCAAACCGGCCGCCCGCGCGCGGGCGGAGGAGCTGCTGGGGGCGTTCGGCCTGTCCGAGGCCGCGGGGCGGCAGGTGAAGAACTACTCCGGTGGGATGCGGCGGCGGATCGACATCGCCGCGAGCATCCTCAACACCCCGGACGTGCTCTTCCTCGACGAGCCGACGACGGGGCTCGATCCCCGCAGCCGCAACCAGGTCTGGGACATCGTGCGCGCGATCGTGCAGCACGGCACCACCGTCCTGCTGACCACGCAGTACCTCGACGAGGCCGATCAGCTGGCGTCGCGGATCGCCGTCATCGACCACGGCAAGGTGATCGCCGAAGGCACCAAGGGCCAGCTGAAGGCGTCGGTCGGCGCGGGCGCGGTCCACGTCCGGTTGCGCGAGGCGGACCAGCGGCCGGAGGCCGAAGCGCTGCTCGTCCGCAACCTGGAGGCACAGGTGGTGCTCGAACCGGACCCGCTCTCGCTGACCGCCCGGCTTTCGGGCAAGAGCACCGACCAGGGCGCCGCCGAGCACGCCGCGCGCGCCCTGACCGAACTCGCCCGCGCGGGCATCGTCGTCGACACCTTCTCCCTGGGCCAGCCGAGCCTCGACGAGGTCTTCCTGGCCCTCACCGACCGCACCGCCACGCCTGAGGAGAGTGCAGCTTGAGTACCACGGCAGTCAAAGAAACAGAACCCGTTCTCGCGGCACCGAAGCCCGAGGACCTCGCCGCCGTCCTGATCTCGAAGAACCGTCCTCAGCGGCCCAGCGCGCTGTCGGCTTCGATCACCTTCGGGTGGCGCGCGATGCTGAAGATCAAGCACGTGCCCGAGCAGCTGTTCGACGTCACGGCGTTCCCGATCATGATGACGCTGATGTTCACCTACCTGTTCGGCGGCGCGCTGTCCGGCTCGCCGACGGAGTACCTGCAGTTCGTGCTGCCGGGCATCATGGCGAGCAGCATCCTGATGATCACCATGTACACCGGGGTGGCGGTCAACACCGACATCGAGAAGGGCGTCTTCGACAGGTTCCGCACGCTGCCGATCTGGCGGCCGGCGGCGATGGTCGGCTACCTGCTCGGCGACATGCTGCGCTACCTCATCGCGGCACTGGTGATCCTCGGCGTCGGGCTGATCATGGGCTTCCGGCCCGGCGGCGGGGTCGGCGGCGTGGCCGCCGCGATCCTCCTGCTGCTGGCGTTCTCGTTCGCGTTCTCGTGGATCTGGACGATGTTCGGCCTGCTGCTGCGCAGCGAGAAGTCGGTGATGGGCGTCAGCATGATGGTGCTGTTCCCGTTGACCTTCCTCAGCAACATCTACGTCAACCCGGAGACGATGCCGGGCTGGCTGCAGGCCTTCGTCGACGTCAACCCGGTGACCCACGTGGTCGGGGCGGTCCGCTCGATGATGGACGGCAACTGGGACGGCGGCGAGATCACCTGGGTGCTGATCGCCGGCGCGGTCCTCCTCGCGGTCTTCGGCACGCTGACGATGCGGCTCTACAACCGCAAATGATCCCGGGTCCCCTGGCGGTTACAGCCGCCAGGGGACCTTGCCTTCCGGCGCGTAGCGGCACGAAGCCCCGGTGGTGACCGACGCGCGCAGGTGCGCGGCCAGCGCCGGGTGCTGTTCGTCGAGTTTGCGCAGGGTGTCCCGGATCCGGGCGGTCACCGTCTTGCGGGCGCGCTCGGCTTCGTCGCCGAGCCGCCGGGTGCGGCCGCCGAGCCCGGCGGCGGACCGCAGTTCCGCCAGCAGCGCGTCCCGCTCCCGATCCAGCGAGGCGGCGCGCGCGTCCTGGCCGAGCCCGGTGGCGGTGTCGATCAGTTCGTCGAGCTCGCCCAGCCGCGCGCGATACCGGGCCTTCGCTTCGTCGTCGAGGACGTCGTCCCCGCCGAGACTCTTCGCGGCGACGACCAGCTCACCGCCCTCGGGGTCGAGCAGCCGCACGGACGGTACCTCCGAACCCGGCCTGCCGAGCAGGAAATGCAGGTCCCGCAAGCCTTTCGAATCCGACAGGTGTGCGGTGACGCCGTCGAAAAGCAGCGTCCAGACGCCTTCGTCGCGGCGGAACCCAGCGGTCGGTGACGACGGCGCCCGCGCCTCCTTCCGTGCCCCCTCCACCCTGGCGAGCACCTGACGCAGGCCGAGCGCGGTGGCTTCTCTGTCCACTTCGGACAGCAGGGCTTTCGCGGCGAACGCGTCGCCTTCGAGGTTCCGGCCGAGCAAAGCCTTGGCCAGCCAGGACTTGGCTTCCACCGCCCAAGCCGCGGCCCGCAGCAGCTCGGCCGAACGCGCGGCGCGGCGCAACCTGCCCACGGCGTCGTTCCAGCGTTTCTGCGCGAAGTCGAGCCTGCCGAGCCAGAGATCGACCGGGCCGCCGGTTTCACACCCGTACAGCGAAACCAGCCATTCTCCGCTGTAGGAGGCCAGGAGCTGGCGAGCGGCCTCGCAGCGTTCCGGATCGCCGGAGACCGCCGCCGTCTGCGCCTGGCAGCGCAGCCACATCGCCTCCAGGTCGCGTGGATACGGCTTCGTCTCGGCCGCGAGATCGGTGAGCCGCACGGCTTCCCCCGCGTCCTCGGCTTGCGCGGCGGTGATCGCTTCCAGCATGCGCTGGTAGGGATAGCCTTCGCGAGCCATCTCCCGATGCAGCCGGGCGAGGTCGACGAACCGGCCTTCCAGACACCAGCGGGTCCAGCGTTGCAACTGCCTGACATCGCAGAAGAACGGGTGGGCGTCGGCCGCCTGGCCTTCGATCGCCTGCTGGAGATATGCCTCGGCTTCGTCGAATCGCGCCTGGATGGTGGCGATGATGCACTGGTCGATCATGGACGCCAGGTGGGAGCTCGGCACCCGGCCGGTGTCCGCCATGGCGACGAAGTCCCGGTACTGATCGAGATAACGCGGATCGCCTTGTTCCAGCAGCGCCACCCATTTGAACGACGACGCGAAATGTTCGAGTTCCGCGTTCCCCGTGCGGCGCCCGACCGCGATCAGCTCGTCGGTGAGCCGTTCCCGTTCGGCGGCGGTGCCCGGCCCCCAGATCGCGTCGTGCCGGGCCCACAGCCCGAACAACAGCGCGGAGTCGTCCTGATCGTCGCGGGCGGTCATCATGATGCGCGCCGTCAGGTCCTGCGTCATCTCTTCGACGGAGAGGGACTCGCCGGATTCTCCGTCGCAGAGCCGTCTATGCGCCTCGGCGAGCAGGGCGGTGGTCTCTTCGACGCGGAGACCCTTGTGGTCGGACCGGATCAGGGTCAGCGCGAGCCGCGCGAGCAGATCGCCTTCGTCGATTTCACGGATGAGCGCCGATGCCGCGTCGAGGACTTCGCGGCCCTCTTCGGTTTCGTGGTGACGGGTGAGATGCGCGCCCAGTTCGAGCGCGATGACCGCCCGGCGGCGGGGATCCTCGATGATCTCCATCGCCCGCCGGTAGTGCCCGGCCGTCTCCTCGGTGGCCATCCGGCCGGTGGCGTCCATCGCCGCGGCCAGCAACAGGTCCACGGCCTCGTCCGGATCGACTTCCGGTCCGGCCAGCAGCGCGTGGCGGGCCTTGTCGGCGGGGAAGAGCCGGTCCGGCGACTTCGGTGTCTCCCGCACCGCCGCGACCACCGCGGCGTGCTGTTTCCGACGTTCCGCTTCGGACAGGCTCGCGTACAGGGTCTCGCGGACGAGGTCGTGGGCGAAGGCGAACCGGCCCTGGCCGTGCACCACGGCCAGCCGTGCCGCGACGGCCTGGTCGAGCAGCCTGTCCACCTGGGGTACCGGCGCTGACGCCACGCCCGCGAGCAGTCTGCGGTGGAACTCCCGGCCGAGTACGGACGCGGTGGTCAGCAGATCGAGAACCGGTTGGGGGAGCAGGGAAAGCCGCCGCTGCAACGCGTCGGCCACGCCGGGTGCGATGGTCTCGGCGGAGCCGCCGCTGTGCCAGAGCCGCGCCGTCTGCTCGACGAAGAACGGATTGCCGCCGGTGCGGCGGTGGACCTCGGCGACCAGTGCGCCGTCCGGCTCCGCGCCCGCTGTCCTGGCCATGAGCGCGCCGACCTCGTCCGGTTCGAGCCCGGTGAGAGTGACCGAAGTGGCCTTCGCGAGCAGAGGCAGTACGAGCGAGCGAAGCGGGTGATCGGTCGTCTCGACCTCGACGTCGCGGTACGTGCCGATCAGCAGCAGCCGTTCGAACCAGGTGTGCTGCGCGGCGAACTCGAGCAACCGCAGCGACGCGGCGTCGGCCCAGTGCAGATCGTCGAGCACCACCACGATCGGCTGATCCTGGGAGGCGGCCACCAGCGCGCTCGTCACCGCGTCGTACAGCCGGAACCCGTCCGCCGCGCCGTCGCCGCGGGTCTCGCCGAGCAGGACGTCCAGTTCGCTGTCGGCCATCGCGGCCCAGCGGCCCTGCCCGACCGCGCGCCGCAGCCCGCGCACCACCTGCGTCCACGGCCAGTAGCCCGGCGCGCTCGCCGAGTCCCAGCAGGACCCGTTGAGCACCAGGCCGCCGAGGCGCTTCGCCTCTTCGGCGGCGCCTGTGACGAGCGTGGTCTTCCCGATCCCGGCCTCGCCGGTGACCAGCACCAGCCCGCCGTGGCTTTCGGCGGCACGGGCGATCTCCGCGCGGAGTACCCCGGCGGGATGGTCGCGTCCGATGAGCACGGCTGACATGTCCGAATCCTCCCAGTAGGGTCCGACACTTTCACGACGCCCGCCCGTTGTCAGGCGTTACCGGCGGTCCGTGGTGACCGCCCGTGACCGACGTCTCCCAGCCACTGGGAACCTTCCGCGGCCCGAATCCGACTTTCTGGGCGTGACGAATCGAGTGGGACGGCGGGTGAACAGCCGTCGAAGTTCGTGCCCCGTCGGGCGAACAAGGCCTGTTGTGCCAGGTCAGCTACGCGAGGGCTGGAGTAGGGTGCGGGGTATGGGGAGCATTCGCTCGCGCGTGCTGGCGTGGATCGGCCGCCGCTACCTCGCGCGTCAGCAGAAAAACGGCTTCGACCTGTCCAAGATGTCGATCATCCCGGACAACGTGCTGTTGCCGCTCAAACGCGACGACCTCGACCCGGTGCCCGAGCTGGGCCGGATCCGCGAGAAGGAGCCGATCAGCAAGCTGGAGCTGCCGTTCGGGATGAACGGCTGGCTGGTCACCGGCTACGACGAGGCCAAGGCCGTGCTCGGCAAGGTGACCGAGTTCAGCAGCGACTTCACGAACCTGGTCGGGAACGCGGGCGTGACCGAGGACCAGAACCCCGGCGGGCTCGGGTTCGCCGATCCGCCGGTGCACACCAGGCTGCGGCGCCTGCTCACGCCGGAGTTCACCATGCGACGGCTGTCACGGCTGGCGCCTCGGATCGACGAGATCGTCGCCGATCAGCTCGACGCGATGGCGAAGACGGACGGTCCTGTCGACCTGTGGGAGGCCTTCGCCCTGCCGATCCCGTCGCTGACGATCTGCGAGCTGCTGGGTGTCCCGTACGAGGACCGTGACGACTTCCAGCGGCTGAGCACCGCCCGCTTCGATCTCTTCGGTGGTGCCGGGGCGTCACTCGGCGCGATGACGGAGTCACTGTCCTATCTGGACGACATCGTCAAGAAGCAGCGCGAGAACCCGGGCGACGGCCTGCTCGGCATGCTCATCAAGGAGCACGGCGACGAGATCGACGACCGCGAACTGGCCGGCCTCGCCGACGGCGTGCTCACCGGCGGGCTGGAGACCACGGCGAGCATGCTCGCGCTCGGCGCGCTCGTGCTGCTGAAGGACCGTTCGCTGTTCGAGACCGTCCGCGGTGGCGACGACGCCGTCCACAAGTTCGTCGAAGAACTGCTGCGGTACCTGACGGTCGTGCAGATGGCCTTCCCTCGCTTCGCCAAGGAGGACATGGAGATCGCCGGCGTCCGGATCGCGAAGGGCGACATCGTCCTGTGCTCGCTCAACGTCGCGAACCGTGACGGCGTCCTGGGCGAGGACATGGAGGAGTTCGACGCGACCCGCGAGCCGACGTCGCACCTCGCCTTCGGCTGGGGCATCCACCGGTGCATCGGCGCCGAACTGGCCAGGATGGAACTGCGCACCGCGTATCCCGCGCTGGTGCGCCGGTTCCCGGAGATGCGGCTGGCGATCGAACCGGACGAGGTGGGCTTCCGGAAGGTCTCGATCGTCTACGGCGTCGACGCGCTTCCCGTGCTGCTGGACTGAAATCTCAGGCGACTCCTCTCGGGCGGAACTGGACGCTGATCCTCGGCCCGACGGGTTTGGCGGTCTTGGGGACGGCGTGTTCCCAGGTGCGCTGGCAGCTGCCGCCCATGACGATCAGGTCGCCGTGGCCGAGGGCGTGCCGGAGGGTTTCGCCCCCGCCACGCGGGCGCAGTGCCAGCTGCCGGGCGGCGCCGACCGAGACGATCGCGACCATGGTGTCCTCGGTGCGGGAGCGGCCTGTGTCGTCGCCGTGCCAGGCGACGCTGTCGCGCCCGTCCCGGTAGAAGCACAGGCCGGAGGTCACGAACGGCTCGCCTAGCTCGTCCGAGTAATGCGCGGAGAGCCTCTCCCGAGCGTCGGTGAGGATCGGGTGGGGGAGCGGCATTCCTTCGCGGTAGTAGCTCAGCAGCCGGGGGACGGCGACGACGCGGTCGTACATCTGCCGTCGTTCGGCCTGCCAGGGCACGTCTTCGGCGAGCCGGGTGAACAGCTCGTCCGCGCCGGCGAGCCAGCCCGGCAGCACGTCGATCCAGGCACCCCGGGACAGCTCGGTGCGCCGGAGCCCGCCGAGCGAGCCGAGCTCGAGAGCGGCGCACTCGTCGAACAGCGAGGCTTGAAGCGTGGGTGTCATGGCAACCGAACCTACCCCGTTTTCGATCATTTGTCGAACGGGTGTTCGACTGGGATAAATGACCTGCGGCCGACGGCGGCGCCGGGCACGATGGTCCCCATGATCGACACAGCCAAGTCCGCGGACGGAACGCCGATCGCGTTCGAACGACGTGGCGAGGGGCCGGTGGTGGTGATCGTCGCCGGCGCCGGCAACGACAGGCACGGCGACGAACCGCTGGTCGCGGAGTTCGTGGCCGAGTACTCCGTGGTGACCTACGACCGCCGGGGCCGGGGCGACAGCAGGGACACCGCGCCGTACGCGGTCGAGCGCGAGATCGAAGACCTCGCCGCCGTCGCCGCCGCGATCGGCGAGCCGGTGATCGTGCACGGCATCTCCTCCGGTGGCGCGCTGGCCCTCCTCGCCGCCGCGGCGGGAGTGCCGATGGTGCGACTTTCGGTCTTCGAATCGCCGTATCGCGGCGAAACGGAAGACGTCCCCGAGGGGTACGCCGAAGAGATGCGCGACCTGGTCGCGGCCGATCGGTGGGACGACGCCGTCGCGCTGTTCACGATGTCCGCCGTCGGCACGCCGGCGGAGGCCGTCGCCGAGGCCAAGGCGACGCCGATGTGGGCCGAACTCCGGTCCTATGCGCCTACGCTCGTCTATGACGCCTTCGTGATGGGCGATTCGAAAGTGCCCGCCGAGCTGGCGTCGATCGCGACGCCCGTCCTCGTGGTGAACAGCAACGGCAGCACGGAGTGGCTGAAGGCCGCCGCCCTCGCCACCGCGAAAGCGATCCCGGGAGCGAGGCAGGTCGAGCTGGACGGCGAATTCCACAGTGTCCCGCCGGAGCGGCTCGTGCCGGAACTCAGCGCGTTCTACCGGGATCCTCGGTGAGGCTCAGGTAGGCCGCGCCGCGCGGGGAGATCCGGTAGCCGACTTCGAGGCTGAGTGTCAGGCCGAGATCCTTGAGCTTGCGGATGTCGACCTTCAACGGCTCCTTCTCGCGGCCGAGGAGATCGGCGAGTTCCTGAGCCCGGCGGCCGGGATTGCCGGCGATGAGCCGCAAGGTCTCGTGGGTCCACGAGCGCTGTCTGTCCATCTTGGACAGTCGCTTGCGGATCGCTTCGGCGTCCTTTGCGGACAGCTCGGCCGCCGCGCTGAGCGCCTGCCGGGGATCGGGGCCGAGATAACGCAGGCGGACGCGGTACACCGGAGCGTCCGAAGGGCCGCGCAAGGTCCCGCGGACCGCGTTCGCCGAGTCCGCACCGGAGCGGCGGGCGTCGGCTTCGGTGATGGTGGCGGGGTCGACGATCTCGACCGAGTCGACCTCGATCACCCCGGCTGCCAGGCGCATGACGTCACCCGCGTGGACGTTCTGCTTCGACCAGCGCCGGAAGGTCAGGTCGATCGTCCCGGCGGCCAGCCCTTCGAGGACCGTCATGGAGAGGATCACCGTCGTTACCCAATCAGCGGGACGCCGGAGCGTCAACATCTTGTCCGATGACGGTTCGTGCTCGTACAGTCGCAGCCTGGTCCTGGTCTGGACCACCGCCGCCCTGAGTGTGCAGGAGGCAGGATGCGGAGACGACTTCGGACCGCTGGGGTGGTCGCGGCGGCCGTCCTCGGCCTGATGGCGTCGGCGATGCCGGCGAGCGCCCAGGTCGGAACGGGACCGTGGACGGCGGAGAATCCCTCGTTCAACGTCCAGGAACGCGGGTGCGGCGCCGTCGACGGGCTCAACTTCGAACTGACCTGTTCCACCGGAAGCGGGGATCAGCGGGCGGAACGGCGCTACGTGACCTACACCGGCGGGACCCGGCAGTTCGAGGGCTCGTTCCGGATCACCAGCATGGCGGGCACCCGGATCAGCCTGAAACAGACCTTCCGCGACGCGCCGACCGCCGGGCCGTACTTCATGCTCGCGGTCGAACGCGGCGGGCGGCTCTACGCGGTCCACGGCGGGGAGACGCTGGGGAGCGGGGCGACCGTCGGGACGTCGGTGCGGGTCAACACCGTGCACCAGGTCGGGAGCACGCACAAGGTGTACATCAACGGTTCGCTGAAGCAGACCGTGAGCAGCAGCAGTGGCAGCTACTACGACAAGTTCGGCGCCTACCGGACGGCCAGTGGCGCCGGCCCGGTCAAGGTGACGTGGAGCGGGATCAAGTTCTGGCGGAAGTGAGCCTGCCGGTGTCCGGCGTCCGGTGTCCGGTGGGTGGCCGGTGCCGGTGGTGGGGGGGGGGGGGGGGGGGTGGGGCCCCCCCCCCCCCGGAAACGCCCCCCCCCCCCCCCCCCCCCCCCCCCCCCGCAGCCGGCCGGGGGGGAGGGGGGCCGGGCCGGGGGGGGGGGGGGGGGGGGGGGGGGGGGGGGGGGGGGGGGGGGGGGGGTGGTGTGGGGTTTTGGTTTAACAACCCCCCCCCCCCCCCCCCCCACCACCCCGACCGACGCTCACCGGCCCCTCCATCACGGGACGGGGCGTCACGGACCTCGGCGCCACGCGTCGAGGTCCGTCCACGCTTCGAGGGTCCGCCCGCTTTCGAACCGGCGGCGTTCGCCGGTGACCGGATCGGTGAACTCGAGGACCTTCGCCAGCAGTTGCAAGGGTTCGGTGAAGTCGTCGAGCGGGGTTTCGGTCAGGTCCGGGTAGAAGTCGTCGCCGAGAATCGGCAACCCGAGGCCGCTCATGTGCAGCCTGAGCTGATGGGTGCGGCCTGTCGCGGGGAGCAGGCGGTAGCGGCCGAGCCCGTCGCGATGTTCGATCAGCTCGACGCGGGTTTCGGCGTTGGGCGGCCCGTCGACCTCCTGCGCGGCGATGACCCCACGTTCCTTGACGATGCGGCTGCTGATCTCGCGCGGCATCGTGACGCTCGGATCATGGCGCGCGATCGCCTCGTATTCCTTGTGTACCAAACGATCCCGGAACATCGTCTGGTACTTGCCGCGGACTTCGGGGGTGATCACGAACAGGATGAGCCCCGCGGTGACCCGGTCGAGCCGGTGCGCGGGGATGAGCGCCGGAAGATCGAGCTCGCGGCGGAGGCGGACCAGCGCGGTCTGCAGGATGTGCCGCCCGCGCGGGATCGTCGCGAGGAAATGCGGTTTGTCGGCGATCAGGAAATGCTCGTCGCGATGCACGACGGAGACCTCGAACGGGACTTCGACCTCGTCGGGCAGATCGCGATGGAACCAGATGAACGAGTCCGGCACGAACGGCGAATCGACGCCCAGCGGCCCGTCCTGCCCGACGATGCGCTCCTCGCGGAGCATCTCCTCGATCCGCTCGGGCGCGACCCGGGGAAGCCGCTCGACGAGATGCTCCCGCAACGTCGTCCACGGCCCCTCGGCGGGCATTTTGAGCCTCGCGGGATCGAGCCCGTGACGGGGCGGGAGCGGCGGGCGGAGCTTGCGTCTCATCACCGCGCACTCTAGCCGCGGGGGCTCATCCGGCCTGGTCGCGGGCGGCTGCCCGCGCTCGCCGCGATGTCGCGAAAGCCACTTTCGGGACATCAGACGTCGCGAACGATGCTCCTATTGATGTCAAGGGGCTTTCGCGACTCCTGCGGAGTTGTCCACAGTGGTGCTGGTGTGGCGAGTTGTCCACAGGCCGGGGGGAAGGTACTGGCGACCGAGGGCGGGCGGGCCGACGATCATGGGGTGAAATCCGGAGCTTGGGCTCGTGATCCCGAGGGGCTCTATCAGCACAGTCGTGGTGGCGTGATCACCGTCGCCCGATTGACGGAACTCGGTGTTCCGTCGAGGACATGCTATCGCCGGTGCCGTCCGGGAAAGCAGTGGCGACGACTGCTGCCGGGAGTCTTGCTGCTGAATTCCGGCGAGCCGACGCGACGGCAGCTGGTCGACGCCGCCCTTCTGTACGCCGGGCCGGACGCGGTGGTGACGGGAGCGACCGCGTGCCGTCGGCAGGGGTTGAGGATGCTCCCCGGCCATACTTCTCGCGTCCATCTTCTCGTTCCCCTTGAGCACAAGGTCGGCAGTTCCGGGCACGCGATCATCGAACGTACGACCCGGCTGCCGCAGGCGGTCGTGCTTGATGGGGTGCCACTGGCACCGTTGGTCCGGTCCGTTCTCGACGAGAGTCGTCGGCTCGGCTCACGACAGGAGGTTTCGGCTCTGCTTGCCGAGGCGGTGCAACGGGGTGTGAGCCTTCCGGAACTGTTCGACGAACTCGATGCCGGAAGCAGCCGTGGTACCGCGATCCCGCGCGAAGCATTGCATCGGATCGCCGACGGAGCCCGGTCGGTCGCGGAGGTCGACGCGATGAAGGTGTGGCGAATGAGCGGTCTGCCGGAGCCCCGGTGGAATCACGAACTGCGGGACGAAGACGGCGAGTACATCGCGACTCCCGACGGCCACTTCGTGGCGGTAGGCCTGGCCTGGGAGATCGATTCGTATGACTTTCACTTCGGCAAGCAGCAGTACGCCGCGACAGTGGCGAGAAACGCCAGGTATGCGGCCGCCGGCATCGCGGTCCTCCAGACCTTGCCCAGTCGATTGCGCACGGAGCCGAAGCGAGTGGTCGCCGAACTCGTGGCCGCTTATCGCGCCGCCGAGGCCCGTACGCGTCGGGCCGCCTGACCAAAGATGGAGCCCGAATCGGTGGCGGCACCGCGAAGGGGCGGGGTCAGGCGCCCGCTTGGTCCCGATACCGCGCGAGGTACCGCTCGGTGATCTCCGCCTCCGCGACCGCGATGGCCTCGGCGCGGGTCCGGCGGCCGGTGCCCGGCGGGAAGCCGTTCTTGGCGAGCCGGTGTTCGATGCTCTCCTCCATGTAGGCCATCGAGTAGAAGTACGCCACGAGCGCCGCCATCAGCACGATCGCCAGCCGCAGGGGGAGCGGGCCGGGCAGGAGCAGCCACACCGCGCAGAGCGGGGCGATCATCACCGTGCTGCGGGCGACGTGCCGCCAGCGCCAGCTTCCGGTGGTCGCGTCGTGGAGGATCCAGTCGTGGTAGCGCTCGGGCAGCCTGCCGCCGAGTGAGTACCACAGCCAGCGGAACACATCCGGGCGCTTGCGGGGCATCGGACGACTCCCTTCCTTCTTCCTTCGATGTCCGTAACAGTACACTAATGATTAGCACGCTAATCATTAGTGTCGCGCACGCCACGGCTAGGATTCGCGGCATGAACTCGGAGGGGCCGGAGATGAAGTCGATCGATCTGGGCGCGGATCCGCTCGCGCTGGAGCGTCAGGTGTGTTTCGCGCTGTCGGTCGCTTCGCGCAGCGTCATCGCCATCTATCGCCCGTTGCTGGAGCCGCATGGACTCACCCATCCGCAGTACCTGGTCATGCTGGCGCTGTGGGAGCGGGGACCGCAGGCGGTGAAGGACCTGAGCGTCGCTCTGCGCGCCGAACCCGCGACGCTGTCACCGCTGCTCAAGAGGCTGGAGACGATCGGTTACGTCACTCGCAGGCGCAGTTCCGAGGACGAGCGGCTGCTGACGGTCGAGCTGACGGAATCCGGTCGCGCCTTGCGCGCGGAGGCGGAAAAGATCCCGTACCGCGTCGTGGAGAAGCTCGGAATGGAGGTCTCCGAGCTGGAGGCGCTGCACAAAGCCTTGACGCGGGTCATCGAAGCCACGGCTTGAGCGAACCGAAACCGTGGCGTGACGAAATGGGGGTGTGAAGCCGCGCCAGGGTGGGTAATTCCCGTCACGCCAACTCAATGTGACAGGAAGCTGAGGGACCGTGACCACCTCGACCCCCGCGCCCACGGAAGCAGGTCTGGATCTCATGACCAGGCTGAACGCCTATCTGGAGGACGTGGCAGCGGCACTGGGTATACGGATGGATTCGTGCACGGCAGACCTCACCGGCCCGGTCACCGCCCGGATGAGGCTGAACTGGCGCCTTCCCGGCTTCCCCGAGCGTGACGTCGACCTGATGTGGCACGAAGAGCACGGCTGGTCCGCCGCGGTCGCGACGCACGCGGGCGACGATCACCACGTCGTCGTCGCCTACCTCGGTGGCCGGACGGTGGCCTCGCAGCCGCGGCTCGTGGCCCGGTTCGCCGATAGCCTGCGCACCGGCGAGCACCAGGACTGCTGGCCCGGCGCGCCGACGTTGCGCACCGCCGGCGGAGCCTCCGCGCTGGCCAAGGAGCTTTCGGCCTGGGCCTGATTTTCAGGGGCTGACGGTCAGTTTGCCGATGATGCGCGCGGTGACGGCCTCCAGATTGTCGTCGAGGAAGAAGTGCCCGCCCTCGAACACGTCCATCTCGAAGGTGCCGGTGGTGTGCTCGCGCCAGTTTTCGACGTCCGGCACCTCCAGGACCGGGTCCGCGTCCCCGGCGAGCGCGACGACAGGGCAGGTCACGCCGGGACCGGGCCGGTAGCGGTAGGTCTCGACGGCCTTGTAGTCACCGCGCAGCGCGGGCAACGCCAGCGCGCGGATGTCCGGGTCGTCGAAGATCGACGCGTCGGTGCCGCCGAGCCTGCTGACTTCGGCGAGGAAGGTGTCGTCGTCGGCGAGGTGGTGCGCTTTCTCCTTGAACACGCCCGGGCCACGGCGGGCCGAGACGAACAGGGCCGCCGGAACGAGGCCGCGCGCTTCGAGCCGCCGGGCGACCTCGAAAGCGACGATGGCGCCCATGCTGTGGCCGAAGAGGGCGAAGGGCTTCGGGAACGCGGCGACGACGTCCACCAGGTGCTCGGAGAGGGCGTGCAGATCGTCGATCACCGGCTCGTCCATGCGGTCCTGGCGGCCTGGGTACTGGGCGGTGTGCACCTCGACGGTGGGCGAGAGGGCCCCCGAAAGCGGCCTGTACGCGCTCGCCGAGCCACCGGCGTGCGGGAAGGCGATGAGCCGCATCCCGGCCGCCGGCGCCGGGTGGAAACACCGCGTCCAGCCGCGGAGAGCCTGCCCTGCCATGGAAAATCCCCCAATCCATGCGGGAACGACCCCCGCGACACTCGAATGTACGGGGAATTCGCGGGGCGAGTCCATGGCTGTGCGGGGTTGTTCACGCCGGGGCGGGATGGGAACACTGGACACCGGCCCACATCCAGGGCCTGGCGGAAGGGAGCGAGTGTGGCGGAGGACCTGAAGATCCGGCTCGGCGCGGGGCTGGGGACCGGGACGGCGCCCGAGGAGTTCGGCCCCGCGGTCGATCTGCTGGAGCAGGCGGGCGTCGATTCGCTTTGGCTGCCCGAGGCGGTGTACTCGCCCAGGATCGACCCGGTCGTCGGGCTGACGCACGCGCTCGCCCGCACCTCGAAACTCAAGGTCGGCACCGGCGTGATGGTGCTGCCCGGCCGTGACCCGGTGCTCGTCGCCAAACAGCTCGCCTCACTCGCCGCGCTCGCGCCGAAAAGGGTTCTCCCGGTCTTCGGCCTGAAGCCCGCCCGGGAGGCGGAACTGCCGCTTTTCCCGGTGCCGCAAGGCCGTCGCGCCGCGGTGTTCGACGAGTCGTTGCTGCTGATCAAGGCGTTGCTTGAACAGGAAGAGGTGACCTTCGAGGGCGAGTTCTTCCGCGTCGAGGGCGTCGGCTTGGGCATGCGCCCGGTCAAACGGCTCGACCTCTGGCTCGGCGGTAAGGCGCCCGGCGCGCTGCGGCGCATCGGCAGGCTCGCGGACGGCTGGCTGGCCAGTTTCCTCACGCCCGAGGAAGCGCGCGCCGGCCGCGAGGCGATCCAGAAGGCCGCCGCCGAGGCGGATCGTGAGGTCGAGGCCGACCACTTCGGGATCAGTCTCGTCGTCGCCGAGGACGGGATCCCGGACGCGCTCGCGGCTTCGGTCGCGGCAAGGTCCGACGCGGACCCCTCCCGGCTGATCGCGGGCAGCTGGCGGGCCGCCCGCGATCTGGTCGCCGAGTACATCGACGCCGGGTTGAGCAAGTTCGTGCTGTACCCGGCCGGACCGGAGCCGATCGAGCGGTTCGTCGAGAACTTCGTCGAGCACGCGATCCCGCTGCAGAACTAGAGCACGCGATCCCGCTGCAGAACTAAGCCCTAGTCGAACTTCAGCTCTTCGGTCCGCCGCGGCATCAGCAGCAGCGCGCCGACGCTGAGCACGGCCACCACCAGCATCGCCAGGAAGACGTGGTGCGTGGCGCTCGCGAGGGCGCCACGCACGAACGTCGTCGTCGGGGTTTCCGGGCCGTTGCCACCCAAGACGACGCTGGTCGCGTCGACGCCGGACGGCAGGCCGGAGACCCCGGCGGGCGGGTTGGCGAAACGGTTCGCCAGGGTGGCGTTCGCGATCGCGCCGAACATCGCCACGCCGACGGCGCTGCCCAGCGAACGGCTGAACATGTTGGTCGCGGTGACCACGCCGCGGCGCTCCCAGCCGATGGTGGACTGCACGGCGATCAGCGTCGGGCTCGACGTCAGGCCCAAGCCCAGGCCGAGGACGAACGCGGCCGCGGCCGCCAGCCAGATCGACGACCCCGCCGCCAGGAACACGGTCAGCCCCGCGCCCGCGATGACGGCCCCGCTGCCGATCAGCGCGGTGTCCCGGAACCCGATCCGCATGTAGATCCGGCCAGCCAGCGACGCCGAGATCGGCCAGCCGACGGTCAGTGCGGCGAGGGCGAATCCGGCGACGAGCGCGCCGGTGCCGAGCACACCTTGGGAGAAGGTCGGCAGATACGAGGTGAGGCCCATCAGCAGCATGCCGACGACGACGGCGACCAGGTTCCCGCCGATCAACGTCCGTTTGGTGAAGATCCACAGCGGCAGCACCGGCTCTTCGGCCCGGCGTTCCACGAACACGAAAGCCACCAGCAGCGCCACCGCGCCGGCGAAGATCGCCAGGCTCGGCGCGGACGCCCAGCCCCAGGCGACCCCGCCCTCCAGCAGGCCGAGGATCAGCAGCGAACAGCCGAGGGTGAGCAGCGTGGCGCCGAGATAGTCGATGCGGTGCGAGCGGCGTTCGACGCGCTCGCGGAAGTTCCGGAACAGCATCCACGCCGCCAGCGCCCCGAGCGGCAGGTTGATGAAGAAGATCCAGCGCCAGTCGAGGTACTCGGCGAAGACGCCGCCCAACGTCGGCCCGACCACCGACGAGATGGCCCAGACACTGGCGAGATAGCCCTGCACCCTGGCGCGTTCCTCGACGGTGTACATGTCGCCGACCATGGTCAGCGCGATCGGCTGGATGGCGCCCGCGCCGATGCCCTGCACCGCGCGGGCGGCGATCAGCACCGGCATGCTCCAGGCCGCGCCGCACAGCACCGAACCCAGCAGGAACGCGGCGATCCCGAAGAACATCACCGGCCGCCTGCCGAGCACGTCGGCGAACTTGCCGTACAGCGGGACGGTGACAGCCTGGGTCAGCAGATAGATCGAGAACAGCCACGGGAACTGCGAGAACCCGCCCAGATCGGCGACCACCGAGGGCACCGCCGTCGCGATGATGGTCGAGTCGAGGGCGATCAGGCCGGAACACAGCATCACGGCGATCAGGACGGGGCCGCGTTCGGAGCGGAAACCGACCCCTTCCTTCGCGGTGACCGGGGCCGGGGTGGTCATCTGTGGCGGTCTCCTCGCACTCATGAAGGGCGTCAACTGCTTCGCATGGGTAAGCATTCCATGGAGACGCCCGGTCATGGGACCGATTTTTTCCGTGAGGTATCCCGCAAAATGGATCGGATGAGCACCTGGATCCGCCCGATCGACCGTGGCTGGGTTGTCCGCGACACCGTCCCGGGGCCCGACGTCGACGAGTTCGCCGACCCGGACCGGGTCGCCGCCGCGCTCGCCGGGGCGCGCGGTGACAGCCTGCTGGCGGTGCAGCATCCGGCCAGGACCCCGGCCGCGCTGGCGGGGGGCCTCTCGATCGAGGCGGCGTTGCCGCAGGCCCGGGCGACCTTCGAGCGGATCCGGGAGCGGCACTATCGCCCGGTCACCGCCGTCGTCGCGCCGTATCGCATCGACGGGCCGGACGGGGTCGCGCTGGGCGTGCTGTGCCTGGTCGATCCCGCGGCGGTCCGGGACGACGGCGTGACCAGGGTCCGGCACACCGAGGACGTCTATCCGGACGTCGTCGCGGAGCGGGCCGCGATGCTCGCCGGACTCGGCGTCGCCACGAGCGCGGCCATGCTGGTCCCCGCGACCGGCGGCCGTGAGCTGACCGCACTCATCGAACGGATCTGCCGGGGACAGGTACCCACCCTGTCCACAGTGGACGGCGTGGGCCGCAAGCACGAACTGTGGCTGGCCGGTCCTGGCGACGACCAGGCCGAGCTGCTGGCGACCCTGGACGGGCTGGATCTCCTGGTCGCGGACGGCAATCACCGGGTCGCGGCCGCCGCGGAGTCGGGGCGGGGCGCGTTGCTGGCGCTGGTCACCGGCGGGCCGGGACTGCGGATCGGGCCCATCCACCGGGTGCTCGCCGGCACCGGTCTCGACGCGGAGACGCTGGTCCGGCGATGGACGGAGGCGGGGTTCGACGTGCATCCCGGGCCGCCGACGCCGCCGGTCGAAGCGGGCGAGGTGACCGTGGTGGCGGGGGCGTCGGCCTTCCGGGTGGTGCTCGGCAGAGCGGGCGGCGATCACGCCGTGGTCGAGCAGGTGCTGCTCCGTGAGGCGCTCGGCGTCGATCCGGAAGGGCCGCAGGTGCGGCCGTTGCTGCCGGGAGTCCCGGTGCCCGAAGACGCGGACGCGGTGGTGCTGCTGGCCCCGGTCCCGTA
Source organism: Amycolatopsis sp. NPDC102522 (assembly GCF_055584485.1). Classification (NCBI taxonomy): domain Bacteria; kingdom Bacillati; phylum Actinomycetota; class Actinomycetes; order Pseudonocardiales; family Pseudonocardiaceae; genus Amycolatopsis; species Amycolatopsis sp. NPDC102522. Next base: position 22,381 of record NZ_JBVJLY010000031.1, read on the forward strand.
CGCGGAGGTGCTCGCCGTGCACGCGGCCGGGCTGCGGATGCCGAGGAAGGCCACTTATTTCACGCCGAAACCGCGCAGTGGACTGCTGCTGGCGGAGCTCTGACGTCGCGCTTTTGTCGGTGGTCCGGCTTAGGATCACCTCGTGGAATTGCCCGTGATGCCACCCGTGAAGCCCATGCTGGCCAAGGCCGTGCACGAACTGCCGCGCGCGCCGGGGCTGCTGTACGAGCCGAAGTGGGACGGCTTCCGCTGCGTGGTCTTCCGCGACGGTGACGAGGTCGTGCTGGGCTCGCGCAACGACAGGCCGTTGACGAGGTACTTCCCCGAACTGGTCGAGCTGCTCAAGGAAGCGCTGCCCGAGCGGTGCGTCGTCGACGGCGAGATCGTGCTGGTCACCGAGGGCGGGCTCGATTTCGAGGCGCTCCAGTTGCGTCTGCACCCGGCGGCGTCCCGGGTGAACAAACTGGCGGCGGAGACGCCGACCAGTTTCGTGGTGTTCGACCTGCTGGCCCTGGACGACCGGGATCTGACGCCGGAGCCGTTCGGGGAACGGCGGAAGCTGCTCGAAAGCGTCGTCGACGCGAAGTTCGCCCGGGTGCACCTCACCCCGTTGTCCGAGGATCCCGACGTCGCCCAGGACTGGTTCACCCGGTTCGAGGGCGCGGGTTTCGACGGCGTGATGGCCAAACCCGCCGACGCACCGTACGAACAGGACAAGCGGGTGATGTGGAAGGTCAAGCATCAGCGGACCGCGGACTGCGTCGTCGCCGGGTTCCGGTGGCACAAGGACGGTGTCGGCGTCGGGTCGATGCTGCTCGGGCTCTATAACGACGAAGGCGTCCTGCACCACGTGGGCGTGGCCAGCAGTTTCACCGCCGCGAGGCGACGCGAGCTGGTGGACGAGCTCGCGCCGCTGCGGGAGAACGCGCTGGAGAACCACCCCTGGCGTGAGTGGGCCGAGGCCCATGAGGAGGCGGGCGGCCGCATGCCGGGCGCGGGCAGCCGATGGGCGCCGCAGAAGGACCTGAGCTGGGAGCCGGTCCGCATCGAATGGGTCGCCGAAGTCCGCTACGAGCACGTCGAGGGCACGCGGTTCCGCCACGGCGGCAGGCTGGTGCGCTTCCGTCCCGACCGCGAACCGGCCTCGTGCACGTACGCGCAACTCGAAGAGGTCCCGCCCGCCGAGCTGGCCACGTTGTTCACCGAGCTGGGGGAAGCATGAAGTCGGAACCGGTCACGCTGGACCTCGACGGCGTCGAGTTCGCGGTGTCCAATCCGGGCAAGGTCTACTTCCCGGAGAACGGCGAGACCAAACTGGACCTGGTCGAGTACTACCGCGCGGTTTCGAAGCCGCTGCTGGCACAACTCGGCGGCAGGCCCCTGTTGCTGGAACGCTATCCCGACGGTGCGGGCGGGAAGTCGTGGTTCCAGAAGCGGGTCCCGAAGAACGCGCCCGACTGGCTGACCACGACGGTGGTGTCCACTCCGAACGGCACCACTTCGGACGCGCTCGTGGCGAAGGACCTCGCGCACGTCATCTGGGCGGTGAACCAGGGCTGCCTCGGGTTCCACGTCTGGCCGAACCGGGCCGACGCGCCGGACATCAGTGACCAGCTGCGCGTCGACCTCGACCCGTCGCCGGGGATCGGGTTCCCCGAACTGCGGCACGGTGCCGTCCTGACGAAAGCGCTGCTGGACGAACTCGGCATCACCGCGCAGATCAAGACCTCGGGCTCGCGTGGTCTGCATCTTTACGTTCCGCTGGAACCGAAGTGGGACGGCTACGAGGTCCGCGCGGCCGCCGTCGCGCTCGCCCGCGAACTCGAGCGCCGTCACCCGGAGGAGATGACGGCGCAGTGGTGGAAGGAAGAACGCGGCTCCCGGGTGTTCGTCGACTTCAACCAGAACGCGCCGCACAAGACGGTGTTCGGCGCGTGGTGCGTGCGGCCGCGGGTCGGCGGGCAGGTGTCGACGCCGATCGGCTGGGACGAACTGGAGACCATCGAGCCGGACAAGCTGACGCTGTCCACTGTGCCCGCTCGCCTCGCCGAACGCGGAGACCCTTGGGAGGGAACGAAACCGCAGTCGATCGAGCCGCTGCTGGAAATGTCCCGGAAGGACATGGAGAACGGGCTCATGGACGCGCCTTGGCCGCCGGTCTACCCGAAGATGCCGAACGAGCCGCCCCGGGTGGCGCCGAGCCGAGCCAAGAAGGATTAAGGGCGTACGCCCGCCGCAAGGGCGCATTAGTCCTCTGAATGCGGTAGTTGCGCGTGCAAGGACCGCATCCAGAGGACGAAACGCTGTCAGAGCGGCAGGTCGAAGGCGAGTTGCGTGTTCACGGCGGGTTCGGCCTTGCGGGTGGAACGGTGGCCCGGCAGGGTCGCGGCGCAGCGCGGGCACGGGGCGACGTCGGTACCGGTGAGATCGACCGGCGTCCACAGCCGGGATTCCTTGTCCCCACAGGCGGAACGCCGGTAGCGCAGGTCTTCGGAGCGGGTCATCAGGTGCGCGGCGGGGGAGTCCTCCGGCAGCGCGCCGACGAGGTACCAGCGTCCGGCGGTGTTCGTCATGGAACTGTCCTCCCGATACAGGTGGTCCAGCTCGAGATTCCTTTCGCCGACCAGTGTCAAGGAGGCGCGCGGCGATATCGGGTATTTCGGGGCCTTTCGGCGTGTCAGATCAGTCCTGGATGAACCGCAGGACGCGCAGCATTCCCCGCTCGTCGACGACTTCGGGATCGTCCGCGACGCATTCTTCGAGGCGCGCGGTGACGGCCTCGGTGTCGATCCCCGAGCCGATCAGCACCAGCTCGCTCCGGCGCGACTGCCCGGACGGCCACGCCGACCGCTCCAGCTGGATGAACGAGCCCACCGTGTGCAGGCCGAACCGGGACCGCGGGCCGTTCGGGCCGAAGTCGAGGAAGCCCTTGATCCGGTAGAGCCCGGCGGGGCGCTGTTCGAGGAAGTCCATCAGCCGCCGCGGGTCCAGCGGCCGCTCGGTGGTGAAGGCGACGCTGTCGTACGCGGTGTGGAAGTGGTGCTCGTGGTCGTGCTTCTTCTCGCGGAGGTCGTCGAACGACAGCTGACCCGCCCGTTCACGCGGCTGGGCGTCGAAGAACAGCGCGGGGTCGATCCGGCCGTGGGACGTCGCGATCACCGGCGTGCCGGGCGCGATCTCGTCGATCGTGCCGCGCAGCTTGGCCAGGGCGTCTTCGTCGGCCCGGTCGGTCTTGTTGAGCACGACCAGGTCGGCGAACCCGAGGTGCTCGTCCAGTTCCGGGTGCCGCTTCCTGGTCGCCTCGAACTCGGCCGCGTCGACGAGTTCGACGAGGCCGCCGTAGGCGATGGCGGGGTTCTCGCTGGCGATCATCAGGCGGATGAGGTCACGCGGTTCGGCGAGTCCGCTGGCTTCGATCACGATGACGTCGATGCCGGCCTCGGCCTCGGAAAGCTTGGCGAGCATGGCGTCGAGGCCGCTCGCGTCGACGGCGCAGCAGAGACAGCCGTTGCCGAACGACATCATGGTGTCGACCTGGCCGGAGACGGCCATCGCGTCGACCGCGATGCTCCCGAAGTCGTTGACCACGACACCGATCCGCGCGCCCTGGCGGTTGGCCAGCAGGTGGTTGAGCAGCGTGGTCTTGCCGGAGCCGAGGAAGCCCGCGACCAGGATGACCGGAATCCGCCTGTCGACCACGATTTTCCTTTCCGCCGGGATCCTCGCACTCTAGCGATGGCCGAGGTGGGTCAATACACCGGTCCGGGGAAAGAGGAGAAGAGGGGACGGCGAAATACGCTCGAAAGAGTGATGAACAACGATCATAAAAGTGATCTTGGGTAAGCGTGATCATTTCGGTCGACGTAATTCGGTGAATATCCCGCGAAGTCCTACTCAATTCCAAATATTGTCGTCGGCAAGCTCTCTGCCTGCTGAAATGTCATCGTGGGTGAGGCTTCTGCCGTTTGGTGGATCGTACTCGTCTTTCTGTGGGGTATCGTCTTTCGTCTGGTCCGGACCCGGCCATCTCGCCGATCAGGCATGATCCTCCGGGCATTCCCGAGTGCAGGAGGAATGGTGATCGTTCCCGCCGCTGGTGCCGGCGTCGAATTCGGAGAGTGGGAGGCCGAGGTATCGGCGGCCTCCATGCGGGTGACCGACATCCCTCGCTTGCCTCCGGAGGTGAAGTCACGGGGACGGAGTGTGGACGTGGCCGAGGCGGAGGACTTCCTCCGGCTCTTCCACGCCGAGACGGACGGCGGGGCCGTGCGGCTGCGTGAGCGGCTCGAAGGGGTCCGCGCCGAGATCGACGAGACCGGGACCTACCGGCATACCGCGGCCGAGGTCGAGTTCGGCGCCAGGGTGGCCTGGCGGAACTCCGCGAGGTGCATCGGCAGGCTGTACTGGCAGGGGTTGAAGGTGCGGGACCGTCGTGATGTCGAAGGCGCCGACGCCATCGCCGACGAGTGCTTCACCCATTTGCGGGACGCGACCCGGGACGGCCGGATCCGCTCGACCATCACCGTGTTCGCGCCGGACGGCCCGGCGAAACCCGGGCCGAAGATCCACAACGACCAGCTCATCCGGTACGCCGGATATCGGCTCAGCGACGGCTCGGTCCTGGGCGATCCGCGCCACGCCGACTTCACCGAGACCGTCCGGGAGCACGGCTGGCGCCCGCCCGAACGCAAGGGCTCCTTCGATGTCCTCCCGCTGCTCATCGAAGCCGAACCGGGGGACCGGCAGCTGTTCCGGCTGCCGTCGGACGCCGTGCTGGAGGTCCCGTTGTCGCATCCCGACCACCGGTGGTTCGCCGGCCTCGGGCTGCGCTGGCACGCGGTGCCGGCGATCAGCAACATGCGGCTGGTCATCGGCGGGATCACCTACCCCGCGGCGCCGTTCAACGGCTGGTACCTCGCCACCGAGGTCGGCGCGCGCAACCTGGCCGACACCGACCGCTACGACCTGCTGCCGGTGATCGCGGATCTGATGGGCCTGTCGACGAAATCGGAGCGCACCCTGTGGCGTGACCGCACGCTGGTCGAACTGACCCTGGCGGTCCAGCACTCCTTCGACGCGGCGGGCGTGACCGTCGCCGACCACCACACCGAATCGCGGCGGTTCCTCACGCACATCGCCAAGGAAGAGCGCGCGGGCCGCCGTTGCCAGGCGGAGTGGAGCTGGATCGTCCCACCGCTGTCCGGTGGGCAGACAGCGGTGTTCCATCGCTACTACGACGAACCCGATCCGGCCGCGAGACCGGCGTTCCTGCCTCCCGGGTAGGGCACAGACGGGTGAAGAGGTGAGCCGGATGCGGCGTGTCGATAGGCTGGACGGTGGCATGGGTTGCGGCCGTGCGGACAATGGAGGCATGACCGCAGTACTCGTCGCTCACGCCGGCCGATCCGGCGGGACAAGGGAGATCGCCGAGGTGATCGTCGCCGAGCTGCGGGAAGGCGGGCTGACGGCGGATCTGCTGGACGCCGCCGAGGTCGAGGACGTCGAACCCTACGGCGCGGTGATCGTCGGGAGCGCGCTGCATCACCGGCGCTGGCGTCCGGAGGCGGTGCGCCTGCTCACCGAACACGAAGAGGCGCTCCGGAACCGCCCGGTCTGGCTGTTCCACAGCGGGCCTTGCGGGCCGTTCGCCGCGGGTAAACGGGTCAGCCTGCCCGCGGGAGTCGCGTTGCTGGCCGCGAGGATCGACGCCGAGCGCACGGCCACTTTCGGCGGCAGGCTCACGCCGTCCACCGCGCGCGGCCTGCTCTGGAAGATCATGGCCATGGGTCCCTGGGCCGGCGACTTCCGCGACTGGCCGTCGATCCGGGCCTGGGCGCGCGACGTCGGCCGCCGCGTCCGCATCCGCGTCGTCCTCTGAAGCCCGGTTTCGTCGGTGCCCTGTCGTAGGGTGCTGCCATGGACAAACAGTTCACCGCGACACTGCTCAAGAGCCCGGAGAAGGGCGGCTGGACGTACGTGGTCATGCCCGGCTCCGCCGAATTCTTCGGCACCAAGGGGCTGGTGAAGGTGCGCGGCACGATCGACGGGCACGCGTTCCGGAGTTCGTTCATGGCGCTGGGCGACGGCACGCACAAGCTCCCGGTGAAGGCCGAAGTGCGCAAGGCGATCGGCAAGGAGCAGGGCGACACCGTGGACGTCGTCCTGCTCGAACGGCTGGAGGGCTGAGTGGCCGCCGAATGGAAGCCGTCCCCGGTCATCAAGATCTACGAGGCGCTCGGCGCGGTGGCCGACGGGCGGGTCGAGATCGACGGTGACACGGCGCGCGTCGCGTCGTCGGACAAGGCCAAGACCTACGACGTCCGCCACGATCCGGCCGCGGGGTCGATCACGGCCAACGACAACGGGTCCTACTGGCAGGGGTACCTCGGGTACCCGGGCATCGCGTACCTGATGGAGCGCGGCGTGCTCACCTACGACAAGGGCCTCGCCGGGGAGCTGGCCGGTGTGCCGTGGAAGGAACTGGCCACCGAGTACCGCAACGACTGGGCGAAGGTCGAGAAGCACGTCCGCGATGGCCTGTCCGGCCGCGGCGTGGATCTGGACCGGTTCGACGCCGGGCTCGCGGAGATCTCGGGTCAGCTGGAGAAACTGGGGCTCACCAAGCTTTCACCGCGGTCGCGGCCGCCGAAGTGACCAGGCCTCAGTAAGCAGGGCCTCAGTAAGCAGGGCCTCGTGAGTGGTAAGTGTCGTTAGAACGACACTTACCACTCACGAGACCCAAGGCTCAGCCGCAGTGCCCGGACGGGCTGTCGTACTTCACCCCGCCCGCGGAACCGCCCCACTTCACGCACTTGTCGGCCGCGGCCGCCTTCACCGGACCGGCGAACCAGGCGAACGACCCGGAGTCGGAGAGCCGGGAAGAGCCCGCGACCTCGAGGTAGGCCGAAGTCGCGGTCGCGGTGCCCGCGGACGTGCTCTTCATCGTGCTGACGCAGTTCTGTCCGTTGGAAGCGTTGTAGGACAGGTAAACCGTGCCCGCCGTCCCGAGCGGGGCCGAGTCGATCACGCCGTATCCGCCGCCGCAGGCCGGGGCTCCGAGCGTCGTCTCGGTGACGGTCGAGAAGCGGATGGTCTCGTTGGCGTTCCCGGCAGGGCCCGCTTCGTACAGCACGCCGACCGAGCCCGAGGAGAGCTGGACCATGTCGGAGTACGCGGAATCACCGCTCCACACCAGCGTTCCGGCGGAGTTGCCCTGCCAGTTCGCGCCCTCGTCGAACGACGACCGGACGACGAGTTCCTTGCGACGGTCGCAGACCGACGGCGCGGCGAACAGGATCCGGTTGTACTTGCCCGCCTTGTCGGTCGCGGTCATCCGCGCGGTCGAGGCCTGCACCACCGGGGTGATCAGGTCCTCCTCGAAGGTGAACTTGGTGGAGAAGCTCGCCCCGCCGTCGGAACTGAGGGCGTAGGCGCGGTTCTTCGCGCCGCCGCTGAGGCATTTGTCGCCGTTGTTGGCCTGGTTGCGCGCCGCCGCGTAGACCCGGCCGTCGAGCAGTTCGGTGACGCTGATCTCCTGCGGGTTCAGCGAAGCCGACTTCGCCAGGGTTTCGGTGGCGCCGCGCTTCCAGGTGACACCCTGGTCGTCGCTGTAGACGAGCGCGCCGCTGTTCTTGTCGTCGTCGGTGTAGCTCATGCCGGCGACGATCCGGCCGGCGTGCGCGCCGCGCGTCAGCACGATGCCGTGTGACGGGCCGGTCGCGAGCCAGCCCGGCGCGGTGTCGAACCCGAGTTGCGTGGTGAGCACCTTGGGCGCGGTCCAGGTCTTGCCGTGGTCGTCGCTGATCGAGACGCGCGGAATCCGGTTGCAGTCGGGGTTCTTGACGCATTCCAGCACCGAGAGCAGCACGATCCGCCCGGTGGAGGGGATCACGATCGGCGTCGGATTTCCTTTGGTGTCCCCGAAACCTTCGATGACGATCTTCGGGGCGCTCCAGGTCTTGCCGTTGTCAGCCGAGCGTTTCACGACGAGGTCGATGTCGCCGCTGTCGTTGCAGAAGCTCGCGCCGCCGTTGCGTCCTTCGGCGAACGCGAGCAGTTCGCCGTTGTTGGCCTTGACGACGGCGGGGATTCTGAAGCAGTCGTAACCTTCTGTTTTCTCTTTGTACACCAACGTGTTCCCGACGGCGGCCGCCGAGATCTGGTCGCCGGTGGCCGGGGTGGCGAGGGAAGTGGCCGGGGATGCGCCGACCGCCGCGCTGGCGACGAGGGCCGCGAACAGGCCCTGTGCGACGCGGGAGAGCTTCACGGGAGTGCTCCGTCCTGGATTCGATTCCGGGTGACGGGGCATCAGAGTCCTTCCGGCTCGTACAGCCGTCGTACAAGGCCCGTACAACCCGGTTTCGCGTTCTGTGTCAGGTGACGCAGAACGAGACACCGTTCCCTGTCAAAGTTCCTTCAGCCGGCCACGGCGCGAGTTCGGGAGGGGGAGGGCCGATGAAGGTGTTCGATCCGGAGGGGCGTGAGTGGGCGATCGATCACCGGTTCGCGCCGTGGCGCCGGTGGGTGCAGCCGTTAGCTCTGTTCAGGGGCGGTTACCGGCACTACAGGCTCGCCCCGGACTGGTGGCTCCACTTCGATGACGGCCTCGGTGTCCGCGACGACGAAACCGAGGGCAGTGAGGCCGGACCTCTTGCCAAAGCGGCGATGGGTCTGGTCGGGACGCTGTTCGCGGTGGAGGCGCTCGTGATGTTGCCGGTGTACTTGCTGGGTGGGCTCCTGATGCTGCCGTTCCTGCTGCTGGAACTGCTGGGCCAAGGCATCGCGGGCTCCGTCGCCCTGGCCGTCCGGCGGTTCCGGCGGGCACCGGTGAGGGTCGACGTCCTCGGCTGGCACAGGAAACAGAACAGCCTGGCCTCACTGACGATCCTCAAAGTGCATGAAGACCAGGCGGGCCCCTTGGTCACCGAACTGCGCGGCCTGTTCCGTGACCGGGTCATGTTCGACCCCGGTGACCCGGACGTGCACGAGGCGCTCACCCGGTTCGGCGCGCGGGTGGAACGGCACCGGACCCTGCTTCGTCGGAGGTCTGTGTCAAGATCCGCGCACCGATGAGGGGGTAACGCGATGCGGGTGGCCGATACCGACGGCGGCGAGTGGCTGATCGTGCGCCGGTTCGCGCCGTGGCTGCGCCGGGTCCGCCCGTTCGCGATCGTCACCGAAAGCGAGCGCTACCGGGAAGTGTCGTTCACCCGGCACCGCGGCCGGTCCGCCGAGAAAGAACGGCCGAGCTTCGAAGACCTGCTGGTGATGGCGTTCGTGGTCGCTTACACGGCCGGGTTCGCGCTGCTCCTGTCGCCGTTCCTCCTGGCGGAACTGGTGGCCTGGACGGTGACGGGAGCCGTCCTCTGGCTGGCCAGGCTGACCGGGCTGGTCCGCGCCAGGGTCGACCTCATCGCGCCGCCGCCCGCCGAGCGCAGCCTCGCGCCGGTGCGGGTCCTGCTGGTGCCGAGGACGGCCGCGGCCAGGCTCACCGGCGAACTCACGACGCTGATCGAGACCACGCCGGACTTCGACCCGGAGAACGAGCCGCGCGTGCGGAAACTGTTCTCCGCCACCGGTGCGCGCGTAGAGCGGCACTTCGGCCTGCCGTGGCGGCTCAGTGGTCGTCGGGTGCGAGCTGTCTGAGGTCTTTCAGGCTCCGGACGACCAGCCGCTGGCGCCCGGTGCTGAGCAGCCCGTCGGCACGCAGGGTCCGCAGGGTCCGCGCGACGGCTTCCCGTGACGCGGAGGCGAGTCCCGCCAGGTCGCGCTGGCTGATCCGCAGGGCGATCAGGGTACCGTCGGGGACGGGCACGCCGTACCGCTCGGCGAGGTCGACCAGGATCGCGGCGATGCGTTCGGCGGCGGTGCTGTCCCCGAATTCGGTGCGGCGCGAGTTGGCGTAGCGCAGCCGCGAGGTGATGATCCGGAGCAGGACCACGGAGATGCCGGGATACCCGTGGAGCACGGTGTTGAACGCCCGCGCGGACAGCCACAGCCCGGTGACCGGTTCGACGGCGACCGCCGTGGCCGAGCGCAGGCTGCCGTCCATCGACGCCATCTCGCCGATGATGTCGCCCGGATCGCGGACGGCCAGGACGGCGTCGTAACCACCGGTGGACACCGACGTGATCTTGACCCGGCCGGTCATCAGGATCAGCACCCAGTCCGACCGGTCGCCCTCGCGGATGATCACCGTCCCGGCCGGGTACCGGCGCAGCTCGGCCGCGGCGCGCAGCGCCTTGCGCTGGCCGTCGTCGAGCAGCTCCCAGAGCCTGCCGGGTGATTCTTGCGGCTCCGCCGCCGGTTGTGTCATTCCTTTTCGTCGCCTCCGTGCGCGATGGTACGAGCAAACCGCGCCGGGCGTTATCCGGGGATCTCTTGGTATGCCTGAGAAAGGCGTCGGATACCGTCCCGCAGCTGCGTGCCCGTCGCGGCGCTGACGTAGCTCAGGCGCAGATAGGGCCCCGGTGCCTCGGCCGCGAAGTAGAGCCTGCCGGGGGTGACCGCTACTCCGGCGCGGAAAGCAGCGCTGGTCAGCGCCACTTCGTCGGCGAAACCGGGGAGCGGCTGCCACAGGTGATAGCCGCCGGTCGGGACCGGGACGGCGCTCCAGGAGGGCAGGAACTGCCGCAGTGCCGAGACGGCGACGTCGCGGCGCTCACGCAACGCGGCGGCGAGGGTCCGCAGGTGCCGTGCCCAGGCGGGAGAACTCACCAGTTCGAGCGCGGTTTCCTGCAGGGGCCGCGGGACGAAGAAGCTCTCGACGGCGTGGAGCCCGCGCAGCCGTTCCAGAGCCGGGCCGCGGGCGGCCAGCGCGCTGATCCGCAGGCTCGGCGACGCCGGTTTCGTGAGCGACCGGATGTGCACCACGACGCCGTCGGGGTCGTCCGCCACGAGCGGAGGCGGGGGAGGTGGGCTGCCGGGGTGCGCCATCAGCCGCGCGAAGTCGTCTTCGATGATGAAGGCGCCCGCGTCACGGGCGATCCGCAGGACCTCGGCCCGGCGTTCGGCGCACAGCACCGCGCCGGTCGGGTTCTGGAACGCGGGCTGGCAGACGAACAGCCGGGCGCCGGTGTCGCGGAAGGCGTCCGCGAGCAGTTCGGGCCGGACGCCGTCGCGGTCGATCGGCACCGGGACCGGCCGCAGCCCCGAGGCCCGTGCGATGGCCAGCATCCCCGGGTACGTCGGGGATTCCACCAGCACCGGCGCGCCGGGGGCGCCGAGCGCGCGCAACGCCGTGGTCAGCGCGCTCTGCCCACCCGAGGTGATCAGCACGTTCTCGACGTTCACCGGGCTGCCGATGTCGCGGGCGAACCAGGCCCGCAGCTCGGGCAGGCCGCAGATCGGCGGCCTCGTCCACGCGCCGGGACGGCGTCCGGCGCGGGCCGACGCCGCCGCGAGTTCGCGTTCCGGCTGCAGGCTCGGATGCGTGTAGCCGCCGTTGAGGTCGATGACGCCCGACGGCGGGTCGCTCAGCGCGGCGAGCACTCCGGTCGCGTCGATCGCGCGGGCGCCCGACTGCGAGCTCAGCGCCACCTCCTGCCATGACACGTCGCCGGTCACCACCACCTCGCGGGGTGGCGGGGCACGGAAGACGCCGGCACCGGGGCGGGTGATCACCAGGCCTTCGGCGGCGAGCGCGGCGATGGCGCGCGACACCGTCACGGGGCTCACCTTCAGCTGCCGGACGAGCTCTCGGCTGGACGGGAGCTTTCCTTCGATTGGATAGCGCTTGAGCTCGGACCTCAGCTGTGTGACCAGGCTGGCGACGCTGCTACCATCGGACATGAGACTGGATGATAGCGCTATCGCGGATCGGGCAGTAGCGGTCCGCTCCGGGACGCTGCTGGCGGCGCTGGGTGTTTTCGCCTTCTCGTTCACCTTCCCCGCCACCGCGTGGGCGCTCAAGGGCTTCGACGCGTGGACGGCCACCGGTCTGCGAAGTGTCCTGGCCGCGCTGGTCGCCGGCGTCTGTCTTCGCGTCTTCCGCGTCCCCCTGCCGAGGCGTGACCAGTGGCGCGGCCTGGCCGTGGTCGGCCTCGGCTGTGTCCTCGCGTTCCCGACCCTGACCACGCTCGCGCTGAAGACGTCGTCGACGGCGCATTCCGCGGTGGTGATCGGGCTGCTGCCGATGGCCACCGCCGTCGTCTCGTCGAGGCTGACCGGGCACCGGCCGTCCCGCCGGTTCTGGCTCGCCGCCGCGGTCGGCGCGAGCGCGGTGGTCGTGTTCACCGTCGGCCAGAGCGGCGGCGGACTGTCCACAGCGGACCTGTTCCTGTTCGCCGCGCTCGTGCTGTGCGCGTTCGGGTACGCCGAGGGCGGCAGGCTCGCCAGGGAAATGGCGGGCTGGCAGGTGATCGCCTGGGCGCTGGTCCTCGCGCTCCCGGCCACCGCCGCGTTCGCCGTCTTCGGGCTGCTGACCGAGCCGCTGCACGTCACCGGCGAGGGGATCGCCGGCCTGCTCTACGTCGCGCTCATCTCGCAGTTCGGCGGCTTCTTCGCCTGGTACAAGGGAATGGCCGAGATCGGTGTCACGCGGGCGAGCCAGTTGCAGCTGGCCCAGCCGCTGCTGACCCTGGTCTGGGCGGTGCTGCTGCTCGGCGAGCACCTCCCGACGGCCGCGCCGGTGACGGCACTGATCGTCGTCGCCTGCATCGTCGTGACCCAACGCTCCCGCAGCTAGATCAACGCAGCTGGATCAACGCAGCTGGATCAACGTCGCGAATCCGCCAGACCGCGGTGTCCGCGCGGTGATGGGCTGGGGCACATGACCGCCTCGACCCTCGACACCTCCGCGCGAACCCCGCTGAAGGGATGGCTCGCCGTCCTCGCGGTGACGATGGGGATCTTCTCCCTCGTCACCACGGAGATCCTGCCGATCGGCCTCCTGACCCCGATCGGCGAGGATTTCCGGATCACGCCGGGGACGGCGGGCCTGACCATGACCCTGCCCGGTTTCCTCGCCGCGCTCGCCGCCCCGGCCGTCACCGTCGCCGCCGGGCGGCTCGACCGACGGCCTCTGCTGTGCGCGCTGATGCTGGTGCTCGCGCTGGCCGACGTCCTCGCGGCGACCGCGCAGGCCTACTGGGCGGTGCTGGTCTCGCGAGTGCTGGTCGGGCTGGTGATCGGCGCGTTCTGGGCGATCGGTTCCGGGCTCGCCGCACGGCTCGTCGGACCCGGACACGCGGGCCGAGCGACCGCGGTGATCTTCTCCGCCGTACCGCTCGGCTCCGTGCTGGGCGTGCCCGCCGGGACGTTCGTCGGCGAACTGTTCGGCTGGCGGGCGGCCTTCGCCGCGATGGCGGTCTTCACGATCGGCGTTCTCGCCGCGCTGGCGTGGGCGCTACCCCCGCTGCCTTCAAGGGACGCGACCCGGCTCGGCGTCCTGCGCGAGATGACCCGCGAGCGGGCGACCCGGCTCGGCCTGCTCGTCACGGTGCTGGTCGTGCTCGCCCACTTCGGGACTTACACCTACGTCACGCCGCTCCTGCGCCAGGTGACGCAGGTGAGCCCGGAGCTGATCACCGTCTTCCTGCTCGTCTACGGCACCGCCGGGATCGCCGGCAACTTCGCCGCCGGAGCGGCGATCGCCCGCGATCTCCGCCTGACCTTCCTCGCCGCCGCCGGGTTGATCGGCCTCGCGACGTGCGCGTTGCCGTTCGTCGGCGACACGAAAGCGGGCGCGCTCGCGCTGCTGGTGATCTGGGGTTTCGCCTACGGGGCCGTCCCGGTCTGTTCGGGAACGTGGTTCGCGCGGGCGGCTCCGCAGGCGCCCGAAGCGGCGTCGGTGCTGTTCACCTCGTCGTTCCAGGTGACCCTCTCGGCGGGCGCGCTGCTCGGCGGGATCGTCGTCGACTCGGTTTCCGTCCCGGCCGCGATGGTCGCCGGCGGGGTGCTCGCGCTCGTCGCGGTCGGCGTGCTCAGCCGAGCGCGGTCAGCGTGACCAGCGCGGTGGTGCCGACCAGCAGAGTGGAGAGCAGGCCGAGCAGCAGGGCGCGGCCCCCGGTCCGGACGAGATTCCCGATCCGGACCGCGCAGCCCAGCCCGAACAGCGCCCCGGCCAGCAGCAGCGTGCAGGCGATCTTGGCGACGTCGAGCGCGAGACCCGGCACGATCCCGGTGCTGCGCAGGGCGGCCATCGCCAGGAAACCGAGGACGAACAGCGGGACCAGCGGCGGCCGCTTCCCGTCGGCGGGACGGTGGCGTTCGGCCACGCCGACCGCGGCGACCATCGGGGCCAGCAGGACCACCCGGCTGAGCTTGATCACGATGGCGACCGCGATGGCGGCACTGCCCGCGGGGGTGGCAGCGGCGACGACCTGCGCGACTTCGTGCACGCTGAGCCCGGCCCATTCGCCGATCCGGACCGCGTCGAGGTGCAGCCAGCCGCCGATCAGCGGGACGGCCGCGATGGCGAGCCCGCCGTAGAAGGTGACCAGCGCGACAGCGGTCGCGACGTCGGAATCCTCGCGTTTGACGACGCCTTCCATGGCGGCGATGGCGGACGCGCCGCAGATCGAGAACCCGGTCGCGACCAGCATCGCCAGGCCGCGCGGCACGCCGAGGAGCCTGCCGAGGCCGATCGTGCCGAGGAACGTGATGCCGACCGTGAGCACGACGGCGAGCAGCGTCCCCGGCCCCAGTGCCAGGACCGACGGGAGCGAAAGCTGCAGGCCCAGGAGCACGACACCGGCGCGAAGCAGCTTCTTGGTGACTCCGGAGATCGCCTTCCGGGTCTCGTCCGACAGCGACGGCAGCGAGCCGGTGAGGATGCCGAGCACGACGGCGATGGTGAGCGCGCTGACGACCGGGAACGCCGTGCCGACCAGGTACGCGGCGGCCACCCCGGCGGCGGTGATGGCCAAAGCGGTCAGGTAGGGCTTCGTCGACCTCGCGTGCGTGGTGCTCATGGTTCGAGCCTCGCCCGGACGGGGTGACCTCGGTAGCCGGGAATACGAGGGGTAGGTCATACACTTGGGCTATGACCGCACCCGACCTGGACTCTCTCCGCCTGCTGGTACTCGTCGAAGAGCTCGGCAGTATCGGGCAGGCCGCGGCAAGCCTCGGGATCGCGCAGCCGTCGGCGAGCAAACGACTGTCCACAGTCGAGCGACGGCTCGGGCTCGTGCTGGTCGACCGCACGCGGCGCGGCTCCGCGCTCACTCCCGACGGCCGGGTCATCGCGGGCTGGGCGCACCGCGTGCTGTCCGAACTCGACGGTCTGCTCGACGGCGCCGAGGCGCTGCGCACCCAACACGAGGCGCAGCTGCGGGTCGCCGCGAGCATGACACTGGCCGAGTACCTGGTGCCGGGCTGGATCGGCGAGCTCAAACGCGGCGACCCCGGGCTGTACCTCGGACTGGAGGTCACCAACTCCGATCAGGCCGCCGAGCTGGCGCGGGAGGGCAAGGTCGACCTCGGGTTCGTCGAGTCACCCGGCTCGTTGCCCGGCCTTGCGTCCAAGCGGGTGGCCACCGATCGGCTGGTCCTCGTCGTACCCGGAAGCCATCCGTGGGCGCGCAAGCGCCGTCCCGTGACCGCGGCCGAACTGGCGATCACGCCGCTCGTGGTCCGCGAGCCGGGGTCCGGGACCAGGGAGACCGTGGACGCCGCGCTGCGCAAGGCCGGTGTCGGACCGGCGAAACCGTTGCTGGAACTGGGTTCCTCCTCCGCGGTCTGCAACGCCGTGATCGCGGGTGCGGGTCCGGCGGTGATCAGCGAACTCGCCATCGTCCGGGACGTCGCCGAAAGCAGGCTCGTCCCGGTCGCCGTCGAGGGCGTCGACTTCGGCCGGGAACTGCGCGCGGTGTGGCCCGCCGGGCGGCGGCTCGCCGGTCCGGCCGCGGCGTTGCTGGCCATCGCGGTCCGGAATGCGAAATCGCGGTGAGTCCCTTCATGTTCTTCTGTGAACGGTCCGTTAATCGCGCGTGATACCGAAAGTCCCGGCGGCGTGGATACCGACGATAGGGCGAATCGCGGTCAATTCCCCGAAATGGGGGTGGACCACTATTTCCGGTGGTACTGGCGAAAACGGAATGGCGAACTCCGGGTAACAGGCCGGATGGCGTATCGGCCGTTGGGACACCTGGTCGTTGACGGCACTTCCCTGGTACTGCGGGAAAACGTGGCGTGTCCGATGTCGCCCGTGTATCCGGAACGCTAATTTTCCGCGACGGCCTCCGCGTTTCGCAGGTCGGCGTTCCGCCATCCGGTTCCTGTGATCGGAAACCCTACTGTCGAGTATTGACGTGAAGCCCCGCCTGCGTTTAAGTACGCCCGGTAACCAAATCACTCTTCCGTGTGCTCGGAGGCTTCCCGTGGGTAAGTCGATTCGTGGCGCCGTCTCCTCCCTGTCGGCCGGTACGGCGGATCTGCTCATCGCGGTGCATCCCTTCGGTGTGCCTTCCGCGCGGTTCGCCGCGGTGGCGACGCGGGCAGGCGCGCTCGGCGTCCTGGACCTGACCAGCGGAAACCGGGCCGCTCGCGAAGAACTCGACCTTGCCGGGCACTTGATCGAAACCGGTTTCGCCGTCCGCGTCGCGGGACCGGTCGAGCTTCCTCCGGCGGCGCACACGGTTCTGCTCGCCGCGGGCAGCCCAGTGTCCACTGTGGACTTCAAGGGCCGTCGAGTCCTCGCGGAGGTCGCCAGCCGGGACGAAGCCGCGGAAGCCGTCGCCGCCGGTGCGGACGGCTTGATCGCGCGTGGCCACGAGTCGGGCGGCAGGGCAGGCGACCTCGGCACCTTCGTCTTCCTGCAGCAGTTGCTGGCCGATCCGGCGATCGGAATCCCGGTCTGGGCGTACGGCGGGATCGGTGCGCGTACGGCGGCCGCCGCCGTGGCCGGAGGCGCCGCCGGTGTCGTGCTCGACACGGCGTTCGCGCTGCTCCCCGAAGCGGAACTCCCCTCGGACGTCACACTGGCACTGGAAGGCCTCGACGGGTCCGAGACCATTGTGGACGGCGGCGTGCGGGCACTCCGGCGCCGTCGAGCGGTGGAGGTGGGCCAGGACGCGTTCCTGCCCCGGCGTTTCCGTGACACCTGGGGAACGCTCCCGGCCGCGATCCAGGGCGTCCGCGCGTCGATCGCCGAAGGTCTCGCCGCGTCCGGCGGTGCGTTGCCGCTCGCGCAGGGGCCGATGACCAGGGTCAGCGATCAGCCCGCGTTCGCCAGGGCCGTCGCCGCCGGGGGAGCGTTGCCGTTCCTGGCACTCGCGTTGTCCGGGCCCGCGCAGACCCGCGAGATGCTCGAAAAGACCAAGGAGGCGCTGGCCGACGCGCCGTGGGGTGTCGGTGTGCTCGGGTTCGCGGCCGAGGACGTCCGGGCCGCGCAACTCGAGGTGATCCGCGAGATCCGGCCGAGCCACGCGATCATCGCCGGTGGCCGCCCGGCCCAGGCGAAGGCGCTGGAGGACGTCGGCATCTCGACGTTCCTGCACGTCCCGTCTCCGGGATTGCTCCGCCAGTTCCTCGAAGCGGGAGCACGCAAATTTGTCTTCGAGGGCTCCGAATGCGGTGGTCACGTCGGCCCGAGGGCGAGTTTTCCGTTGTGGGAGGCGCAGATCGACGTGCTCATGGACTATGCGGCCGATGTCGAGGTGTTCTTCGCCGGAGGCGTGCACGACGAGCGGTCGGCCGCGATGGTCACCGCGGCCGCGGCGCCGTTGACCCGGCTCGGCGCGAACGTCGGCCTGCTGATGGGCACGGCGTACCTGTTCACCGAAGAGGCCGTTCGCGCGGGCGCCGTCCTGCCGTTGTTCCAGCGTCAGGTCGTCGAGGCCACCCGCACCGACCTCCTGGAGACCGCGCCCGGACACGCGACGCGGTGCGTGCGGTCGGCGTTCACGACCGAATACGCGGAGCTCAAGCGCGCGTTGAAAGACCAGGAAGTACCGGACCGCGAGGCCTGGGAGCGGCTGGAGAAGCTCAACGTCGGGCGGCTTCGCCTGGCCAGCAAGGGAATCGAGCGGGTCGGGGACGCGCTCAGCCCGGTCCCTGAGGACCGGCAGCTCGCCGAGGGCATGTTCATGGCGGGCGACGTCGCCGTCCTGCGGTCCGAGGTCACGACGATCGCCCGGCTGCACGAGGCCGTGGGCCCGGGAGCACGGGCGTTCCTCGAAGCCCGCGCCGCCGAGCTGCTGGAGCCGCGTCCGGAGGAGCCCGCCCCGGAACCGCTCGACATCGCCATCGTGGGGATGGCCGGGGTCTTCCCGCAGGCCGGGGATCTCCCGTCGTTCTGGTCGAACATCCTGTCCGGAGTGGATGCGGTCACCGAGGTCCCGACACACCGCTGGGATCCGGCGCTCTACTACGCGCCCGATGGCGACGGCGAGAAGACGCCCTCGCGCTGGGGCGGCTTCCTGCCGGAGATCCCGTTCGACCCGCTCGACCACGGCATCCCGCCCGCGTCGCTCGCCAGTATCGAACCCGTCCAGCTGCTGGCGCTGGAGGTGTCGCGGCGGGCGCTCGCCGACGCCGGATACGCCGAACGCGCCTTCGACCGGTCCCGCACGTCGGTGGTCTTCGGCGCCGAAGCCGGGAGCGACCTGTCCAGCGCGATGACCCTGCGGACCGTGCTCCCGTCCTACCTCGGCGAACTCCCGCCCGACCTCGACCGTCAGCTGCCGCGCCTGACCGAGGACTCGTTCCCCGGCGTGCTCGCCAACGTCATCGCCGGCCGGATCGCGAACCGGCTCGACCTCGGCGGCGCGAACTACACGGTCGACGCGGCGTGCGCGTCTTCGCTGACCGCCGTCGACGTCGCCTGCAAGGAACTCGTCACCGGCACCAGCGACCTCGTCCTGTGCGGCGGCGCCGACCTGCACAACGGCATCAACGACTACCTGCTGTTCTCCTCGGTGCACGCGCTCTCCCCGTCCGGCCGCTCGGCGACCTTCGACCGCGACGCGGACGGGATCGCGCTGGGCGAGGGTGTCGCCTGCGTCGTCCTCAAACGGCTGGCCGACGCCGAACGCGACGGCGACCGGGTCTACGCCGTCATCAAGGGCGTCGGCAGCGCGAGCGACGGCCGGGCGCTCGGGCTCACCGCGCCCCGGCCGGAGGGCCAGCACAATGCGCTGACCAGGGCTTACCGCAACGCCGGGATCTCGCCGTCCCGCGTCGGGCTCGTCGAAGCGCACGGCACCGGCACCGTCGTCGGCGACCGCACCGAACTCGCCACGCTCACCCGGGTGTTCACCGAAGGGGGCGCCGAACCCGGCCGGTGCGCGCTCGGTTCGGTGAAATCCCAGATCGGGCACACGAAATGCGCCGCCGGGCTGGCCGGGCTGATCAAGGCGAGCCTCGCGCTGCACACGGCCGTCAAACCGCCGACGCTGCACCTGAAGAAGCCGAACCCCGCGTGGGACCCGGCGAGCAGTCCGTTCGCGTTCCACACCGAAGCCCGGCCGTGGGCCGAGGACGAGCGCGTCGCCGGGGTGAGCGCGTTCGGCTTCGGCGGCACCAACTTCCACGTCGTCCTCACCTCTCACCAGGGTGCCGTCCTGCCCGTGAAGACCCTCGACGAGTGGCCCGCCGAGCTTTTCCTGTTCGCGGGCAAAGACGACAAGGACGCCGAGGATCTGTTGTCCGCCACAGGGCAGGGCTGGCGGCTGCGGGACCTGGCCCTGGCCGCGTCCCGCCGGGTGGAGACCCGGGGCGGCCGGACAAGGTTCGCCATCCTGGCGTCCACTGTGGACGAACTCGCCGTCTTGCTCCGCCGGGCCATCGCGGGTGAGCGCGACGAGAAGGCGGGCATTTTCGGCACCGACGACGAGCCGGTCGGCGAGATCGCTTTCCTCTTCCCCGGGCAGGGCAGCCAGCGCCCCGGGATGTTCGCGGACCTGTTCGTCGCGTTCCCCGAGCTGCGGCGTTACCTCGCCGGCGCCGGGAGCACCGTCGACGTCCTGTTCCCGTCCGCCGCGTTCGACGAGGCCGGGCGCGAGGACCGGCTCGCCCGGCTGACCGACACCCGCGCCGCGCAACCCGCGCTCGGGATCGTGGGGCTCGCCGCGCACCATCTGCTGGCCAACGCCGGGGTCCGGCCCTCGATGGTGGCGGGCCACAGCTACGGCGAACTGGTCGCACTGGCCGCGGCCGGAGCGCTGAGCTCGGCTTCGCTGCTCGACTGCAGCAGGGCGCGGGCGGAGGCGATTCTCGGCGCGACCGGCGGTGGCGACCCGGGAACGATGGCGGCCGTCGCCGCGAGCGCCGCCGACGTCACCGCCGCGCTCGTCGCCGAAGACCTCGCCGAGGCCGTCGTCATCGCCAACCAAAACTCGCCGAAGCAGACGGTGATCTCGGGGCCGACCGACGCCGTCGCCACCGCGGTGGACCGGCTGCGAGGCCGCGGGCTCGGTGTGAAGACCCTTCCGGT
Organism: Amycolatopsis sp. NPDC102522; assembly: GCF_055584485.1. Lineage (NCBI taxonomy): Bacteria > Bacillati > Actinomycetota > Actinomycetes > Pseudonocardiales > Pseudonocardiaceae > Amycolatopsis > Amycolatopsis sp. NPDC102522. The sequence goes on from NZ_JBVJLY010000031.1 coordinate 42,755, forward strand.
CGCCTGCGCGTTCCACAGCCCGCTGGTCGCCTCGGCGGAGACAGAGTTCGCCCGCGTGCTCGGCGCCGTCCCAATCACCGGACCGGAGATCCCGGTGTGGGCCAACCGGACCGCCGCGCCTTATCCGGCGGACCCGGACGGGATCCGTGCCGGACTGGCCGCGCAGATCGGCGCCCCGGTGCGGTTCGCCGACCAGATCGAAGCCATGTACGAGGCGGGCGCCCGGACGTTCGTCGAAGCGGGCCCGGGATCCGTCCTCGCCCGGCTCGTCGGAGCCGTGCTCGATGGCCGTCCACATCGGACGGTCACCTTCGAGAGCGGGCACCGCACCGGGATCCCCGGCTTCCTGGCCGCGTTGGCCAGGCTGGCCGTCGCGGGCGTGGACGTCCGCACCGGCAGGCTGTTCACCGGCCGCGCGTGCACCGACGCGCTGTCCGGGCGGCCGCCGAAGAAAGCGGGCTGGACCGTCGATGGTCAGCTCGTCCGCACCGCCGACGGCCGGATCCCCGCCGCCGCCCTGCATCCAGCCCAAAGAATCCCCACGGAGGCGATCGTGACATCCCGGCCCGGCCCCGACGGCGGCGAGGCGCTCATCTCGGAGTTCCTCCGCACCAGTCGCGAGATGATCGCCGCGCAACGGGACGTCCTGCTCGGCTACCTGGGAGCGGACCCCGGCGTCCGCCCGCCCGCGCCCGTCGCGCTCCCTGCCCTCCCCACACCCGTACCCGAGCCGGTTCGCGTCGAGGCCACCACTGAACGTTCGGTGTTCGACGTCGTCGTCGAAGTGATCGGGGAGCGGACCGGCTACCCGGCAGACATGATCGAGCCGGATCTGGATCTGGAAGCGGATCTGAGCGTCGATTCGATCAAACGCGCCGAGATCGCCGGCGAGCTGGCGACCCGGCTGGGCATCACCGGCGGCGATCCCGAGGTGCTGTCCAAGGCCAGGACCGCCGCCGCGCTGGCGGACCTGATCACCGGCGGCGGAACCGAAGCCGCGCCTCCCGCCGAGGAGACCGCCGCCGTCGTGGTGGCGCCGAAGCGCTACCTGATGCGGGAATTCGACCTCGCCGACGCCGTCCCCGCAGACGAGGAACTCGCCGGGCTCCGCTTCGCCGTCGTCGGTGAGGGCCAGGTCGCCGAAATGCTCGCCGCCCGGCTCGCCGGATACGGCGCCGAAACCGAGCTGGTCCAAGGCGTACCGAGGCACGGCGCGGACGGCGTGTTCCACCTGTCGCCGTCCTTCCCCGACGATTTCCCGCTGTACCAGGCCGTCCTGGCGGGCGGACCGCGCTGGCTCATCGCGAACGGACCCGCCGACGGCGCCCGCGGCTTCTTCCGGACGGTGGCCAGGGAGTACCCGGACACGGTCGCCCGCGTGGTCGAGCAGCACCCCGAATCCACTGTGGACGAACAGGTGGAGACCCTGCTCGCGGAATTGTCCGCCGGGGACTGGGAGCCGGTCGTCATCCGCCGTGACGGCGCGCGGCGCGGCCTGCGGATGACCGAAGAAAGCCTCGGCCTGCTCGGCAGCACGGGGGCCGGCCCGGCGGGCGACGGGACCGCCGAAGCCGAAGCGCTCGGCCTGGACCGGGATTCGGTCGTCCTCCTGGTCGGCGGGGCGAAGGGCATCACCGCCCGGCTGGCCACGACGCTGGCCTCGGTGTCGCGCTGCCGCATCGAGCTGTTCGGCCGCACCGCCGTGCCCGTCGACGGCGAGGAACCGGATATCGCCACCGCGACGACGACGGCGGAGCTGCGCGCGGCCCTCATCGAGAGCGGGCTGAGCAAACCGGCCGAGATCGAGCGGACCGTCCGGCTCATCGAGGCCGAACGCGAGGTCCGCGGGACGCTGCGGCGGATCACCGGTCTCGGCAGCCCGGCGCGCTACCACTCGGTGGACATGCTCGACGCGGAGGCCGTGCACCGCGCGGTCAAGGAGATCCACGCCGAACACGGCAGGCTCGACGGCATCGTGTACGCGGCGGGCGTCATCGAGGACAGGCTGATCGCGGAGAAGGACCCGGCGTCGTTCGACCGTGTCTTCGCCACCAAGGTCGAAGGGGCGAGCACCCTGCTCGCGGCGGCGGGCGAGCTGCCGGAAGCACCCAAGTTCGCCGTCCTGTTCGGCAGCGTCGCCGCGACACTGGGCAACCGGGGACAGTCCGACTACGCGGCCGCGAACGACGCGCTGGAAGTGCTCGGCCACCGTTGGTCCACTGTGTACGGACGGCGTGGGCTCACTGTCCACTGGGGACCGTGGGCGCCCACGGGTGTCAACAACGGCATGGTCACCCCGGAACTGATGCGGGACTACGCCCGGCGCGGGATCGGACTGATCGACCCCGAAGAAGGCACGTTGAGCCTGCTGCGCGAGCTGGCGTGGGGCGACGAGGGCCTCACGGCCGTCACCTATACCGCGTCGGGGTGGTGACCGGTGGCCCAGACACCTCCGATCGCGATCGTCGGGATGTCGGTGCTGTTCCCCGGCGCCCCCGATCTCGAGACCTACTGGCGCAACATCGTCGACGGCGTCGACGCGATCACCGAGGTCCCGGCGGACCGCTGGGACCCAGGCTTCTACCAGCCCGACGCGGAACCGCGGGCGGACCGGATCTACTGCCGTCGCGGCGGTTTCGTCGGTGAACTGGCCGAAGTGGACGTCACCGGCTTCGGCGTGATGCCGTCTTCGGTCCCGGGCACGGAACCCGACCAGCTGATCGCGCTGCGGGTGGCCGCGCAGGCCATCGCCGACGCCGGCGGTGAGCACCGGCTGCCCGCCGACCGGCAGCGGACCGGCGTCATCCTCGGCCGTGGCGGCTACCTCACGCCCGGTCTGGTGCGGCTCGACCAGCGGGTCCGGACGGCCACCCAGGTCGTCCGCACCCTCGGCGAGCTGATGCCGGAACTCGGTGGCGAGCGGCTGGAGGAACTCCGGCAGGCCTTCACCGACCGGCTCGGCCCCGAAGCCCCCGACGCCGCGATCGGGCTCGTGCCCAACCTCGCCGCCTCCCGGCTGGCGAACCGGCTCGACCTGCGCGGCCCCGCGTACACGGTGGACGCCGCCTGCGCCTCTTCGCTCGTCGCCGTCGACCACGCCGTGCGCGAACTCGCGACCGGGCGGTGCGACGTGGTGCTGGCCGGTGGCGTGCACCATTGCCATGACGTCACCTTCTGGAGTGTGTTCTCCCAGCTCGGCGCGTTGTCGCGGAGTCAGCGGATCCGGCCGTTCCACCGGGACGCGGACGGGGTGCTGATCGGCGAGGGCACCGGGGTCGTCGTGCTGAAACGGCTCCCGGACGCCGAACGCGACGGCGACCGGGTCTACGCCGTGGTCACCGGGACCGGTGTGGCCAGCGACGGCCGGACCGCCGGACTGTCCACTCCGGACACCGCCGGGCAGGTTCGCGCGGTGCGGCAGGCCTGGGCGGCCGCGGGGATCGACCCCGCCGCGATCGGGCTGCTCGAAGCGCACGGGACCGCGACCCCGGCGGGCGACGCCGCCGAACTGGCGACGATCGCGGAGGTCTTCGGGCCCGCGGACGAGCCGACGGCGGTGCTCGGCTCGGTCAAGTCGATGATCGGGCACACCATGCCCGCGGCGGGCGTCGCCGGACTGGTCAAGGCCGCTTTGGCCGTGTACCACGGGGTTCTCCCGCCGACCCTGCACTGCGACGAACCGCATCCGGCGCTGGCCGCGACCCGCTTCGAGACGCTCGGCACGGCGAAGGTCTGGGAGAGCGACGACCGGCGGCCGGTGCGACGCGCCGGGGTCAACGCCTTCGGTTTCGGTGGGATCAACGCCCACGTCGTCCTGGAACAGGCCGCGACGCGGGCGGCCGTCGAGGTCTCCGAACCCGAACGTGTCCTGCGGCTCTCCGCGCCGACCGTCGCCGAGATGGGCTGCCTGCTCGACAGGGACGACCTCCTGAGTTCCGGCGACACCGGACGCGGCCGGATCAGGCTCGGCCTCGTCGACCCGACGCCCAAACGGCTCAACCTGGCCAGGAAGGTGGTCGCGAAGGGCAGACCCTGGCGCGGCCGCAACGACCTCTGGTTCGTTCCGGAACCGCTGCTCGGCGCGGGCGGCGGCAAGCTCGCGTTCGTCTTCCCCGGGCTGGAGAACGAATTCGAGGCCCACGCCGACGACATCGCCCGGCGCTTCGGCCTTCGCTGGGACTCACCCGACGTCACCGTCGGCGATGTCGGCAGGCACGGCAAGGGCGTGTTCCAGCTAGGCAGGCTTCTCGACACGGCGTTACGCGCGCTTCGCGTGACTCCGGACGCGCTCGCCGGGCACAGCCTGGGGGAGTGGACCGCCATGGCCGTCGCCGGGATCCACGCCGACGACGAGGTCGACGCGTTCCTGGCGGACTTCGATCCCGACGCGCTCAAGGTGCCGGGGCTGGCTTTCGCGGTGGTCGGCGCGGACGCCTCCGTGGTCACGAAAGTCCTCGAAGGACAGTCCGAAGTGGTCCTGTCCCATGAAAACGCGCCCAACCAGTCGATGATCTGCGGCCCGGCGGAGGCCGTCGAGGACTTCGTTCTCGCGTTCCGGGCCGACGGCGTGATCTCCCAGGTGCTGCCGTTCCGCTCCGGATTCCACACGCCGATGCTCGCGCCGTATCTCGGCCCGATCCGCGAGGCCGCCGAGCGCTACACGCTGCATCCGGCGAAACTCCCGGTCTGGTCGGCCACGACGGGAAGGCAGTACCCGTCGCAGGCCGCGGAGGTCCGTGAGCTGTTCGTCCGGCATCTGCTGGAACCGGTGCGGTTCCGGAGTCTCGTCGAGAACATGTACGCGGCCGGGTTCCGCGCTTTCGTGCAGGCGGGCGCCGGTCAGCTCGGCTCGCTGATCGGGAACACGCTGCACGACCGCGAACACCTCGTCGTCGCCGCACATTCCGCGCATCGGCAGGGCCTCCCGCAGCTGCTGCGGGTCGCGACCGCGCTCTGGGCGGACGGCGCCGATCCGGCGTTCGAGCTCCTGCCGGGCCAAGGCGGCGGGAAGCGCGGCCGGACGATCCGTCTCGACCTCGGCGGCGCGCTGGTTTCGCTCGACGAGAGCGTCCGGCGCGGCTTCCGTCCCGGCGCGGCCAAGACGTCCACTTTGGACAAGATCGGGGAGCGGAACCCGCTGGCGGCCGAACTCTCCGGGCTGCTGGCCGAAACCGCCGGCCTGGCGGCCGCACTGTTCGAGGCCAGACCGGCGCCCCGTCTTCGGCCGTTGCACACCGAACTCCGGGTCTCCGTCGAGACGATGCCGTATCTGCTCGACCACTGCTTCTTCAAGCAACCACCCGGTGCCGACCCCGCCGACGCGTGGCCTGTGGTGCCCGCCACGACGGTGATCGGGCACCTGATGGACTTCGCCGAACAGGCGGCGCTGGGCAGGCGCGCGGTCGCGCTGGAGGACGTCCGGCTGAACCAGTGGATCGCCGCGACCCCCGCGCTGGACGTGCCGGTGACCGTGGTGCCCCAAGGCCCTGCCCAGGTCACGGTGTCCCTGGGCGAGTACTCGCGGGCCGTCATCGAGCTGGGCGCCGGATTCCCCGCCGATCCGCCCCGGCCGTGGACGTTCCCCACCGAAGACGAACGGAAGCCGGACCTGCGCGCCGAGCAGCTCTACTCCGAGCGCTGGATGTTCCACGGGCCGAAGTTCCAGGGCGTCGAGCGCCTGGTCGCGGTGGGGGAGCGGCACGTGCGCGGGGTCCTGCGGACACCGGAGGCGCCGGGCGCGCTGCTGGACAACGCCGGTCAGCTGCTCGGCTACTGGATCATGTCCCGGCTGACCGGCCGCACCACGGTGTTCCCGGTGGGGATGCGGCGGATCCGTTTCTACGGCGAACATCCCGTGCCGGGGGAGCGGCTCGACTGTGCCGTCCGCATCGTCTCGGTCACCGACGCGGAACTCGAAGCGGACATCCAGCTGATCCGTGGCGGCCGGGTCTGGGCCGAGGTCGAGGGCTGGCGTGATCGCCGGTTCGACAGCAACCCGGCGATCCGCGCGATGGACCGGCGGCCCGAGCGCGCGACGCTGTCCGAAGAGCGGCCCGGCTGCTGGGCCCTGGTCCGTGAGCATTGGCCGGATCTGGCGACGCGTGACCTGATCATGCGGAACGTGCTGGCGGGCAAGGAAAGACAGTCGTACGCCGACCAGCCGCCGCGACGGAAACGGGCTTGGCTGCTCGGCCGGATCGCGGCCAAGGACGCCGTCCGCCGGATGCTCTGGAGGAAGGGCGAAGGCGACATCTTCCCCGCCGAACTCCGGATCGGGAACGACTCGTCGGGCGCGCCGACCGTCTCGGGCGCCTACGGACGGCAGCTGCCCCGGCTCACCGTCTCGATCGCCCATCGGGACGCGCTCGGCGTCGCCATCGCCCGCCGCGGGCCGTGCGGAATCGACGTCGAAGCCGTCGAAGACCGCCCTCAGAGCACGGTCACCGCCGCCCTCGGAGAGGTGGAACGAGCACTGCTCGGTGAACCGGAAGCCCTGTGGTTCACCAGATTCTGGGCCGCGAAGGAAGCCGTCGCGAAACGGCTCCGCACCGGCCTGCGCGGTGACCCGCGTGCTTTCACCGTCGTCGGCGCGGACGGCGGGCGGCTCACCGTCGAGGCGGACGGTGCCCGGTATCCGGTGTGGCACACCACGATCACCACCCCGGCGAAGGACTACGTCGTGGCCTGGACGGAGAACGAAGATGACCACTGAAACCGCGTCAGCCGCGACAGTCCTGGCCGACCTCGCCGTGATGCTGCGTGAACTGCTCGAAGAATACGGGCTGGACGACGCCGAGATCGGCCGGGACACGAAGTTCCACGACGACCTCGAACTGGAGAGCATCGACCTCGTGACGCTGTCCGGGCGGCTGCGCGACCACTACGGCGACAAGGTCAACTTCGCCGAGTTCGTCGCGGAACGCGAACTGGACGAGATCATCGCGCTGACCGTCGGCGAACTGGTCGACCACGTCGTCGACTCGCTGACCGGGGAGGCCTGAGCATGGCGAAGGTCAAGGTCGGAGACCTCGACGTCCACGTCCAGCGTCTCGGGCCCGAGGCCGGTGACGCGCCGGTCGTGGTGTTCGTCCACGGCCTCCTCACCGACAGCCTGGCGAGCTACTACTTCACCCTGGGAACGGCCTTCGCGGCGCAGGGGATCGATGTCGTCATGTACGACCTTCGCGGGCACGGGCGCACCACGCGGCCCGCCACCGGCTACCGACTGGAGGAGTTCGTCGCCGACCTCGACGGCCTGCTCACCACGCTGGAGATCGACCGGCCGGCGCACGTGGTCGGGAACTCGTTCGGTGGTTCGGTCGCCTTCGGTCTCGCCGCCTCGCGCCCCGAGCGCGTCGCCAGCGTCATCGCGATCGAAGCGGAACCGCCGGTGCGGGCCTGGATCGGGCATATGGCCGAAGGGCTCGCCGACGCGAAGAACCGGCTCGCGCACGACGAGGTGATCGGCTGGATCGCCGAGAACCACGGCGCGCACACCGCCCGGCTGTCGAAAGCGGCGTACAAGATCCTGGCGGCCACGACGCTGGCCGAGGACATCCCGCTGAGCCGGACCATCGGCGACGACCTCGCGGCGGTGCGCTGCCCGGTGTTCGCGCTGTTCGGCGACCAGTCCGGGCTCTCGGCGCAGGTCCCGGACCTGGAGGCGAACCTCGCTCGCTGTCGCACGGTCGTCCTGCCGGAGCAGGGACATTCGGTGCTCGTCGAGCGCACCGCGGAGACCACGGAGCTGATCCTGGGCTGGGTTCGCGAACACTCGTGCGAAACGGCGGTTTAGATGGGCAGATTCCTCTTCGTCACGCCGCCGCTGACCGGGCACGTGAACCCCGCGGTGGGGGTCGCGGCGGCCCTGACCACGCGCGGGCACCAGGTCGCCTGGGCGGGGCAGCCGGAGGTCATCCGCCGCCTCGCCGGCGACGGCGCCGAGGTGTTCCCGTGCGCCGTCCCGCACGGCCTGCCCGAACGCGACGCGAGCCTCAAAGGACCGGCGGCGTTCCGGTTCCTGTGGGAGGAGTTCCTGATCCCGCTGGCCGAGGCGATGGCGCCCGGGATCCGCGCCGCGATCGCCCGGTTCCGTCCGCAGGTGGTGGTCGCCGACCAGCAGGCGATCGCGGGCGGTCTCGTGGCCGACGGGCTCGGCCTGCCGTGGGTCACCTCCGCGACGACGTCCGCGGAACTCGTCGACCCCCTGGCCGGGATGCCGAAGGTGGCGGCCTGGGTCGACGACCTCCTCGACGGTCTGCGCACGCGGCTCGACGGCGGCCCCGCCGACCCCAGGATGTCCCCGCACGGCGTGCTCGCGTTCACCACCCGGGAACTGCTCGGCCCGGCCACGCTGCCGAAACGGGTCCGGCTGGTCGGACCGTCCATCGGCGGGCGCGCGCCCACCGGCGACTTCCCGTGGGACCGGCTCGACCCGGCGGCGCCGACCGTGTTCGTCACCCTCGGGACCGCGAACGCCGACGCCGCCCGGGACTTCCTCGGCGCGGCCGCCCGGGGGCTTTCCCGGGTCGAGGGGATCCGGACCGTCATCGCCGATCCCGGCGGTGCCGTGGGACCGGTGGGGGACACGGTGCTCGTGGTGCCGAGGGTGCCCCAGATGGCGTTGCTGGCGCGGGTGGACGCCGTCGTCTGCCACGGCGGGCACAACACCGTCTGCGAGAGTCTGTGGCACGGCGTGCCGCTCGTGGTCGCGCCGATCCGAGACGATCAGCCGATCGTGGCCGGGCAGGTCGTCGACGCGGGCGCCGGTGTCCGGCTGCGGTTCGGCCGCGTGAAACCCGAACGGCTCGCGGCCGCCGTGACCAAGGTGCTGGACGATCCGGCGTATCGTTCCGCCGCCGAGAAGGTGGGCGCGTCGTTCCGGGAAGCGGGCGGGGCCGCGATGGCGGCCGACCACCTGGAGGCTCTACTCTCCTAGCCCTTGAAAAGCCCACGTGTAGGGACTCTCCTGGAGGGGTACCAGCTTCGTAAAGGTGTGTCCTCGTGCTGGGAGTCGCCGTGACCACAGTGAAGACATCGCCCGGGCCGGAGGCCATCCGCTTCGGCGGGCGGCCCCGGGCCCCCAAAGGCTCCGTGTTCCTCAGTGTCGTCCGCACCACCGACCACAAGACGATCGGCCTGCTCTACCTCTTTACCTCGTTCGCGTTCTTCCTCGCCGGCGGGTTCATGGCGCTGCTGATGCGCGCCGAACTCGGCAGGCCGGGACTGCAGTTCCTTTCGCAGGAGCAGTACAACCAGCTGTTCACGATGCACGGCACGATCATGCTGCTGCTCTACGCGACACCGAATCTGTTCGCCTTCGCCAACTACATCCTCCCGCTGCAGATCGGGTCGCCCGACGTCGCGTTCCCCCGGCTGAACGCGTTTTCCTACTGGCTCTACCTTTTCGGCGGCACGATGACGCTCACCTCGTTCGTCACCCCGGGCGGCGCACCCGACTTCGGCTGGACGGCCTACACGCCGCTCTCGGCCGCCGCGCACGCGCCGGGCGTCGGCGCCGATCTGTGGATCATGGGCCTGATCGTGTCCGGTCTGGGCACGATCCTCGGCGCGGTCAACATGATCACGACGATCCTCTGCCTGCGCGGGCCGGGGATGACCATGTGGCGGCTGCCGCTGTTCACCTGGAACATCCTCTTCACCACGATCCTGATCCTGATCGCGTTCCCGATCCTCACCGCCGCGCTGTTCGCGCTGGAAGCCGACAGACGGCTGGGCGCGCACGTCTTCGACCCGGCCAACGGCGGGGCGATCCTGTGGCAGCACCTGTTCTGGTTCTTCGGCCATCCCGAGGTCTACATCGTCGCGTTGCCGTACTTCGGCATCGTGACCGAGATCGTCCCGGTGTTCAGCCGGAAACCGTTGTTCGGCTACAAGACCATGGTGTTCGCGACGATCTCGATCACCGCGCTGTCGATCGCGGTGTGGGCGCACCACATGTTCGCGACCGGCGCGGTCCTGCTGCCGTTCTTCTCGATCATGACGTTCCTCATCGCGGTGCCGACCGGGATCAAGTTCTTCAACTGGATCGGCACGATGTGGAAGGGACAGCTGACCTTCGAGTCACCGATGCTGTGGTCGGTCGGGTTCATGGTGACGTTCCTGCTCGGCGGGCTGACCGGGATCATTCTCGCCTCCCCGCCACTGGACTTCCACGTGCACGACAGCTATTTCGTGGTCGCGCACTTCCACTACGTGCTGTTCGGCACCATCGTGTTCGCCACCTTCGCCGGGATCTACTTCTGGTTCCCCAAGATGACCGGCCGGATGCTCGACGAGCGGCTCGCGAAATGGCATTTCTGGACCACGTTCATCGGCTTCCACACGACCTTCCTCGTCCAGCACTGGCTCGGCAACGAAGGCATGCCGCGCCGCTACGCCGACTACCTCACGTCGGACGGATTCACCACGCTCAACACGATTTCCACGATCGGCGCGTTCCTGCTCGGCGCGTCGGTGCTGCCGTTCCTCTGGAACGTCGTCCGCAGCTTCCGGTTCGCCGACGTCGTCGAAGTCGACGACCCGTGGGGCCACGGGAACTCCTTGGAGTGGGCGACGACCTGTCCGCCTCCCCGGCACAACTTTCACGACCTGCCGAAGATCCGATCCGAACGCCCGGCGTTCGAACTCCACTACCCCCACATGGTTCCCCGGCTGCGCGCCGAGGGGCACCTGACCCGACCGACGGAATGAGGTATCCCGCATGATCCCGATGAACGTCGAGGGGATGGCAGTCCTGGCTCCGGAGGCGGCACCGGTGATGCTGCTGCGGGAACGGGAGGGCGAACGCCGCTGGCTGGCGATCACGATCGGCGGACCCGAGGCGAGCGCGGTGGCGCTCGCGCAGGAGAAGATCCGGCTGCCCCGGCCCGGCACGATCGAACTGATCGGCAAGGTGGTCGAGTCGTTCGGGCACCAGGTCATCGGAGTGGAGGTCACCGCGCTGCGGGACGGTATCTTCTTCGCCGACCTGGTGCTCGATTCCGGCATCCGCGTCTCGGCCAGGCCGAGCGACGCGGTCGCGATCGGCTTGCGCGCCGGGGTCGCGATCGAGGTGGCGGACTCGGTACTGGAGGTCGCTTCGGTGCGGGTCGAGATCGTGGGGTCCGGGCCCGACGCGGAACTGCCGACGGTGCCGCCGGACCCGGTCGCGCAGGAGCGGGAGGTCGAGGAGTTCCGGGCGGCGCTGGACAGGATCGTGCCGGAGGACTTCGGGGACCCGCCGCCTGCTGATTAGCCTTCCCCGGATGTCATGAAAGGGTCGTTCAGGACATTTTTCGTCCTGAACGACCCTTTCATGACATTTCGGCGGGCGGGGTTACTGCTTCGAAAGGCCCCGCTCGATCGCCTCGATGATGCGCGGCCGCATCTCGGCGGCGCTGATGATCGCGTCCACCGAACCGACCTTCACCGCGCGCTCGATGCTGTGCACACCGTCGAACTCGGACGCGACCGCGCCCAGCTTCTCCGCCCGCACCGAAGACCGGACTTCGGCCAGTTCCGCGGCCAGCGCGGCGCGTTCGGCGCCGGTCGCCCCGCTGAGCTTCTCCGACAGCGACCGCACCCGCTGATCCGCCGCGGTCCGCGCGTTGACCTCACCGGCGAACACGACCGCCGCGGCGGGCGCGCCGCCGAGCACGGAGGCGAACGAGCCTTCCAGCGCCAGCACGGTCATGTTCGGGTTCAGCGCCTTCGAGAAGACCACGAACGCGCCGCCGTGGTACCGCGAGATCACGGTGAACACGATCGGGCCCTCGAAGTTGACGATCGCCCGGCCGATCTCCGCGCCGTACTCCAGCTGCAGTTTCCGCATCGACTCCGGTGAACCGTCGAAGCCGGACAGGTTCGCCAGCACCACCAGCGGCCGGTTGCCGCTGGCCGCGTTGATCGCCCGCGCCGCCTTCTTCGACGACCGCGGGAACAGCGTGCCCGCGGTGTAGGTGTCCGGGCCGTCGGTGGGCGGGAAGCCGCGGCGCGGCACCGAACGCGACTCGATACCGAGCAGGCACACCGGCCGCCCGCCGAGGTGCACGTCCTGCACGGCCGCGGTCTCCGCGTCGGCCATGCCCGGCCAGCGCTCCAGCACCGGGTGGTCCTGGTCCGACAGCGCGCGCATCACGGTGCGGATGTCGAACGGCTTCTTGCGGTCCGGGTTGGCTTCCCGCGAGAAGATCTGGCCGACCGTGGTGAAGTCGCTGTCGACGGCCGCGTGCGGGAACGGCGAGACGTCCCGATCGATCGGGTCGTTCGTGACCGCCTTGCGCGGGCCGGTCTCCTCCGGCGCCACGTAGGTGTGGTCGTAGTGCGACATCAGCACGTCGCGGGCAGCGGCGAGGTTCGGCGCCCAGTACTGCGCCTGGCCGTTCGGGCCCATGACGCGGTCGTAGCCGCCGATGCCGAAGTTGTCCTCGGCCGAGACACCACCGGAGAAGTCGAGCGACTGCTTACCGGTCAGCACCATCGCGGAATCCGGTGTCATCACCAGGATTCCCTTGGTGTGCATGAGCATCGTCGCTTCGGCGTTCCAGTACGGCTGGGCGCCGACGTTGATCCCGGCGACGACGATGTTGATCTCGCCACCGTCCTGGGTGAAGTGCACGATCCGCTTGAGCGCGGCCGCGACCCAGTCCATGTTCTCGGTACCGGACTCCATCGAGATCCGGGCACCCGCCGAGAGCGCGTACCACTCCAGCGGGACCCGCAGCCGCTCCGCCAGATCCAGCGCCGCGATCACCCGCGAGCACTCCGGCTCCGACAACGCGCCGAGCGCCTTCGTCGGGTCGCCCAGCAGCACCACGCGTTTGATGCCCTCCGGGTAACGCTCGGTCGGTGTGGTGACCACACCGGCGACGATCGCCGCCTTGTTGCGCCCCTTCTTCCGGTCGACCGGGACGAGGGTGTTGCTGTCGTCCATGTCGTACTCGGCGAACGAACCGAGCATCTCGGTCAGCTCGTACGGGTACACCGTGTCGCGGCGGCGGGCGCGCAGCACGTTCTGGCGGTAGTCGTCGAGCGGGAGGATCGGCTCGGTGCTGGGCTCGGTCAGCGACATCTGCACGCCGCTGCTGACGTCGTAGCCGATCCGCACGGCGACCTCGGTGATGTCGCCGGTCACGCGGTCGCGCTGCCTGCCGAGGAACTGGACCTCTTCGAGGCCCGCGCCCGCCGTCGACGGCTGCACGCGCTGCGCGACCGTGTTCAGCTCCTCGCCGGTGAGCTCACTGGTCGGCCACACGTACAGCATGATCCGGTTGGTGTCGAAGCGCTTCTTCGCCGGGAGCGTCGCCTGCACTTCGCGGATCGCGTCGAGACAGCCCGCCAGTGTGCCTTCGACCGCGGGCAGGGCCAGCAGCTTGCCGTCGTTGTCCCGCAACGGGGTCAGGTCGCGGACCTGGGCCAGCGCGACCAGCCGCTGATCCGACGGGTTCATCGGCGAGACGCACTTGAACAGGTAGACGTCTTCGTCGCCGGACGGCAGCCGCGTGAGGTCGAAGTTCGCCAGCCGCTGCAGCTGCATCCGCTGGGCGATCAGCGGGTGGAGACCGCGGATCAGCCGCTCCTCGCTGAAGCCTGTCGAAGACGGGCGGAAGGTGAAGTGGTGGTGCGTCACCGCGCCGCCGTGCCCGGCGACCGTGGTGGTGATGCGCCGGATCCGGCTCGGCAGCGACTCGGCCGTGAGGACCTCGCGCAGCCCGGCCGCCATCGTGTCGTCGTCGGCCGACTCGTCGTCCCAGGTCAGGTAGAGGTCCGCCTCGACGTCGGTGTCGGCGGGCAGCTGGGCGGCGAGGTCGGCGACCGCCTTGATCGCGCCGGGCAGCCCGGCGCGGTCGACGGCGGTGGTCGCCATGTGGAACCGCTCGTTCTCGTCGGCGTAGTCACCGGTGACGAAGGTGCAGCCCCCGGCGGTGACCTGCTGGACACCGGTGAGCGCGCGGTTGCCGTAGTAGCGGCGGCTCAGCACTTCGAGCAGCGGGGTGTGATCGGTGCCGGGGCGCCCGATCCGCTGTCCGAGCAGGCGGACCAGCGGCTGCGCGCTGGCCAGCATGCTCGCGATCCGCTCGGCGCGGTCCGGCGAATCCGGGTGCAGGTCGAGGTGACGCAGGTGCTTGCGGACCTCGCTGTACACCTCGGCGCGGGTGCGGCGGAGCAGCGGCTGGGCGAACCAGCGGAACACCACGCTGCGGGCCAGGTCGCCGACCACCGGGAAACGGAGCTGCGTGGCGGCGATGAGCGCCTCCAGCGCCTTGCCCGCCGGCTCCCGCATCGACTCGAACGGCTGCGCCTCGGTGAGCCACTGCCGCAGCAGCGCGGTGACGATCGCGACGTCGGAAGCGGTCCGCTGCTGGGCGAGGAAGATGCGGAAGACCGCCTCCTCCAGCTCCGGTGTCCGCTCCAGGTCGTCGATGCCGTAGTGCGACAGGACCTTCTTGAGCTTGTTCTGGAACGACTCCGACAGCCCGGCGCGTTCGACGTCGAGGCTCTGCAGGTAGGTGTGGAAGAACTCGCGGGCGCTGTGCACCCGGGTGTCCGTCTTGGCCTCTTCGCGCGCCGGCTTGTTGCGCATCAGCTCGGACAGGTCGGCGAACACGGTCAGCAGTTCGACCTCGCCCTCCAGCGGGCGGTCGCCGTTGGCCTCCAGCTCGGAACGGGCGGCCAGGTACGCGCTGAGCGTGCGGCGCTCGTCGTGCGGGTCGACGTCGAAGCCCAGCAGGAGGCTGCGCAGATCCTGCTGCCCGCGCGTGATCCGCTGCGCGGTCGACGTGCCGTTCGGCTCCACGGGCAGCTCGATCTCGACGCTGCCGGTGTCCTCGGCGACCTCTTCGCCTTCGTCCGCCAGCGGCTCGAGCCGCAGCAGGGGAGCGCCGGTTTCGACCTGACTGCCGACCGAGACGACGCACTCACGCAGCTTCGCGCGGAACGGTGCGCGGAGCACCGTCTCCATCTTCATGCTTTCCAGCACCAGCACGGGAGCGCCGGCCTCGACCTCCGCGCCGACCTCGAGCGGTGTCGCGACGACGAGCGCGGGCGCGGGGGAGCGGACGACGCCGCCCTCGTCGCGGCTGATGCGGTGGGTGACGCCGTCGACCTCGACCAGGTGGATCGGCCCGTGCGTGCCGGTGACCAGGCGGAACCGGGTGCCGTTGACGGTGATCTGGCCGGTGTGCTCGTCGAACCGGTCGACCTCGACGTCTGCGGGGTGGATGTCGCCGCCGCCCGCGGAGACACCGACGCGGAACCGGCGGTGGCCGATCCTGGCCACGCTCACGCGGTACGCGGCGCCACGCAGTTTGAGGTCGAGCGGACGGCCGCTCTCGTGCTGGACCTGCGGGCGGCCACCGTGCGCGGTGGAGACAAGCCGTTGGCGCTCAACGGCTTCCTCGTCCTCGTAGGCCTCGATCGCGGCGGCCGCGAGCGCGATCGCCGAATGGCGGTGGGTGACCAGCTTGCCCTCGCCGCGGACGCGGTCGATCCAGCCGGTGTCGGCGCTGCCATCGATCACCTCGGGCTGGTCGAGCAGGTCGAGGACGAAGCTCTTGTTCGTCGCGCCGCCCTCGATGATGACCGTGGTCTGCGCCATCGCGCGGCGCAGCCGGCCGAGCGCCTCGTCACGGTCGCGGCCGTAGGCGATGATCTTCGCGATCATCGAGTCGAAGTCGGCCGGGATCGTGTCGCCTTCGCTGACCCCGGTGTCGACCCGGATGCCGGGGCCGGAGGGCAGGGTCAGGCGTGCGATGCGGCCGGGCGACGGGGCGAAGTCGCGGTCCGGGTCTTCGGCGTTGAGCCGCGCCTCGACGGCGTGCCCGAACTCGGCGGGCTGGGGGCCTTCGAGCTTGCCGCCGGAAGCGACGTGCAGCTGGGCCTTGACCAGGTCCATGCCGGTGGTCAGCTCGGTGATCGGGTGCTCGACCTGCAGGCGGGTGTTGACCTCGAGGAAGGCGAACAGCTTGTCGCCGGGGTGATAGAGGAACTCGACCGTTCCGGCGCCGCAGTAGTCGACCGCGAGCGCGAGCCGCTCGGCGGACCGCTTGAGCTCGTCGGCCTGCGCGGGGCTCAGCACCGGGGAGGCGGACTCCTCGATGATCTTCTGGTTGCGGCGCTGCACCGAACAGTCGCGGACGCCGAGCGCCCACGCGGTGCCCTGACCGTCGGCGATGACCTGGACCTCGACGTGCCGGGCGCCGGTGACCAGGCGCTCCAGGAACACGACGCCGCTGCCGAAGGCCCGCTCGGCCTCCAGACTGGTGCGCTCGTAAGCGTCTTTGAGCTCGTCGGCGGAGGTGATGACGCGGATACCGCGGCCGCCACCGCCGGCGGTCGCCTTGAGCATCAGCGGGTAGCCGATCTCCTCGGCCGCGCTGATGGCCGCGTCGAGGTCCGCGACGGCGCCGCGGCTCCACGGGGCCACGGGCACGCCGACCTCTTCGGCGATCAGCTTCGCGCCGATCTTGTCGCCGAGCTTGCGCATCGCGTCCGCGCTCGGCCCGATGAACGTGACGCCCAGCCGCTCACACAGCTCGGCGAAGGCCGGATCCTCGGCCACGAAGCCCCAACCAACCCAGGCCGCGTCGGCCCCGGTCTCGGTCAGCGCCCGCTCCAGCACGGCGAAGTCCAGATACGGACGCGCCGACGCGGGACCCAGGTTGTGGCTGAGGTCGGCTTCCCGCACGAACGTCGCCGACCGGTCCGCGTCCGTGTAGAGAGCGACGGTCTCGATCCGCTGTCCGGTCTCCGCCGACAGCTCGCGGACGGCATGGATGAGCCGCATCGCGGCTTCTCCGCGGTTGACGATGGCGACACGACTGAACACCGACTGAGCCTCCCAAGTACGCAGCACAACAGGTGACATCCCGCCGGATCACGCGCGGGACAGTCTCCTGTACCTGACTGACAGCCTGCCTCTTACCGGCCGGTACGAGAATGTCGTCGGTGACGCATGCCGAGGGCCGGGTCTTGTAGGAACCCGCCAAAAAGTGTCCTGGAACACCTAGTGGAGGGGCCTGATGACGTCATGAAGTGGACAATCGGGGGCCGGGCTTGCTAGACGGGTTCGTGAGGTGTCACCAGGTGTTCACGGCCGCTTCATCGGGGTCGCCGGGTGACTGCTTCGGCTGGGGAGCGCTTCGAGTGGCGGGGGTCGGGGGTGGAGTCGCTGTTGGAGGGGCTGTGGCCGTTTTTCGGCAACGGCGCTCGGTCGGGGGCGACGTTACGGGTCTTGTGTGGAGGCTTGCTCGGGTGGTGGTGGCGTGGTCGGTTTTCGGCAACGGCTGCCCGGGGTGCGTGACGAGGGAACGGTTGTTTGCGACGACAGGCGCGGTGCGGCGGCGGGGTTCGTCGGCGAGGAGCGCCAGCGGGCGGCGCGGTGCCCGGCAGGGGCTTCCGTGGAGATCTGCTCGGGCAGAGGCGGCGTGGCCGTTTTCCGGCAACGGAGGATGGGGCGGGTCGCGGTGTCTCGGTGCGAGTGAGGCGTGGGCGGGGGGAGTCGTGGCCGTTTTTCGGCAATGACTCAGATTTTCGGCAATGACTCAGAACAGTGGCGATTCGTCGGCAGAGTCACTGGCGGACGCCGCGCTGCCAAGCGCGAGATCTCCATGTGGAGGCCCGCTCAAGCAGAAGCTGCGTGGTCGGTTTTCGGCAAGGGCTTCACGCCAGAGCGGCGCTGCGCCATGGACGCGGCGATCGGAGTCGCGTTTGACAAACGCTCCCGTAGCCGATTTCCGGCGACAGCCCAGAGCAGTGGCGGTTCGTCGACACGACTACTAGGGGCCCTCGCTGCTGTGGCCGTTTTCGGCAACAGCTTCACGACGAAGAGGCGCAGCACCCCGGACGTAGCAATCGGGGCCGTATCTGACCAGCACTCCCCGTAGCCGATTTTCGGCAATGGGTCAGAACGGTGGCGGCACGTCGTCCGGAGACGCTGCCGGGCGGGGCTCGTGCAGGGGTGGCGGTTCGCTGTCGTAGCGCTGCCCGGTCGGGGTGGTGATGGTGAGGGTGCCGTCGGGGTCGAGGTGATAGATCCAGCCGGGTTCGTCTTTGAGGCGGTGGTCGCGGCGGCAGAGGTCGATCAGGTCAGCCGCGTCGGTATGGCCACCGAACTGCCACGGCACCGCATGATCGAGATCGCAGGCCTGGGCGACGCGGTGGCAGCCGGGTCTTCGGCATTCCCGGTCCCGCACCCGCACAAACTCACCCAGCCCAGCGGTGGGCCGGTACCGCTCCCGCCCCAAATCGAGCACCTGCCCGGACAACGGGTCGGTAATGATCCGCCGCAGCACCGTGTCCGCACCCGACGCGATCTGCCGCGCGAGCGACGCCGGGATATGGCCGTGTCCGGCCAGCTCCGCCGGCTCCTCGTTCACCCCGAGATAGGTGGCCAGGTCCATGTAGAGGAACACCTCCGACCGTTCCCCGGCGCCGCCCTGGCCGCTCAGCAGGAGGTCGAGGGCGATGTCGGCGCGCAGCTGGTCCAGGGTGCGGGTCTCACCCCCGGTCTTCAACGCCCGCGCTTCCCGGTCGATCCGGGTATAGGCGGCGGCCACTTTTTCGACCGGGCCGTCCTCGATCTCGATCGATGCCACCCCCGTCTCGCCCTGGCGCAGCGTCAGGCGGCGGCCTTCGCGGTGGTGTTCGGTGCGCCGGGCAGCTCCTTCCCGGTCCACCGTCAGCGCCGCGTGACTGGCCGCTTTCCGGATCTGCTCGGTGTTCCTGCCCTCCAACCGGTCCTCCAGTAACGTGTCCGCGGCGCGGGCGTCGTCGTCGGACAGCCACGCGGTCGCCGCGGCGACCTTCATCGCCCCCGCGCCACTCACCACACCCTGGTCCATCAACCCCAGTGTGCGGGGCAGGCGGGTGGTCAACGCCTCTGCGGTGGACACCAGGGCGCCGGCGTGGCCGTCCACAACGGACAACGCGAACGCCACCTCCTGCGCCACGCTGGACACGCCGTCGCGATGGCGGGACAGCTGCGCGATCGCACGGAACCGGACCGCCTCCAACCGCGCGATATCCGCCGACACCGCCTGTGTGACAGCCGCGCACTCCACATCGCTCAGAGCTGAACAATCCTTGTATGAAGCCAAAAAGGCTCTATCGGTATCCACGCAAAGAACCGTACAACCACCCACCGACAATTCCCGCCACAAAGAACTCAGTAGTAGTGCCGCAGCTCGCCCCACAGTGAAGACCAAGGCCGAGAAGTCCCCGTACACAAGGAAATCTTCACTCCCTGCTCCTCGTTCTCCACTCCGAGCCCGTTGTCGTGAGCGGTCACCTCACGACATCCGGTGAACCACGCCGGAAGATGCGGGCCCACCACCACGACAGGGCCGAGCGCGCTGTCCGGAGGCGGCCCCCAGTCCGCATAGGACATATGGCCCGAGTACACCGAAGGAAGCCCGTAGTGCTCCAAGGCCCCCGCTTGCCCGTAGTTCCGCGTGAAGATCACCGCGGTGCCGTGCGGGACCTGCTCCCAGACGTTGCGCACCGTCGACGCCAGCTCCGGCCAGCCCGCCTGTTCGCCTTGTTCCTTGTTGACCGCCAAAACCGGCGCCAGCGCGGAGACCGGCAGCAGCGGCAGCCCGACGATCAGGGAAACCGCCGCGCCGGTCACCGACCAGGACACCGACAGAACTCGGCGCCGGGTCCGGTCGAGCCACCGCAGGCAGGGGTCCGCGCCGGCGGCCGCGAGCAGCAACAAGAACGGCGCCGAGTAGTACGGTTTTCCGCTCAGCACCACCAAGATCACGCACAGCACCGGATAGGCCAGTGCGAAGACCGGGCCCAGCGCAGGTCCGGATCACGCCAGAGCCGGAGGCCGCCCGCGACCCAGACCGGCACGACCACGGGCGATAGATAGAGCAGCTGCATCGGCACGAACAGGATCCGGTTCTCCGCGCCGTCGTCCTCGCTGATCCCGGAAGCCACTGTCAGCAAAGGGAAATCGTGCGTCGCCTGCCAGATGAGCCCTGGCGCGGCCAGAATCAGCGCGAGCAGGATCCCGGCGGCGAGCCAACCGGTGCGGAACACCGATCGAGGCGACCATCAGCAGGACGAGCCACTTGCTCTCCAGTCCGATGCCGATGACGGCGCCGACCGCGAGCCACCAGCGTCCGTCGCCGGTGCGGAACAGGCGCAGGACCACCAGGCCCAGCGCGCTCCAGACCAGCATGTCGACCGTGGCCGTCGAGAGCATGTGCCCGTCGACCACGACGAACGCCGCCAGCGCGGTCATCGCGGCGGTGAGGACCTGCGCGCCGCGGCCGCCGCCGAACTCGCGGGCGACCAGGGCCAGCAGGACCACCGTCGCGGCGGAGCACAGCGTCGCGGCCACGCGCAGGCCGGGAGGAGTGGCACCGAAGAGGTCCGTGGAGACCCGCGCCAGCAAAGGCGTCAGCGGCGGCTGATCGACGTAGCCCCAGGCGAGCCGCTTGCCCGCGGCGAGGAAGTAGAGCTCGTCCCGATGAAATCCGTATCGCCCGACAACAAGGTCAGCACCAGGACCTGTATCGCGACCACCAGACCGACCGGACCCCGAGCGAATCGCTTCATCGCGCCTCCCCAGACGAGGCGAAGCCTACTGCGCGGGAGGAGCCAATTCGACCCTGTTGCGGCCACCCTGCTTCGCCCGGTAGAGCGCGGTGTCCGTGGCGACGAGGAGGTCGTCGACGCTGGTGATGTTGGCGGCCGGGTACAACGCCCCGCCGATCGACACCGTCAGGTCGGTCAGTACGGCGTCG
This sequence comes from Amycolatopsis sp. NPDC102522, assembly GCF_055584485.1. Taxonomy (NCBI): domain Bacteria; kingdom Bacillati; phylum Actinomycetota; class Actinomycetes; order Pseudonocardiales; family Pseudonocardiaceae; genus Amycolatopsis; species Amycolatopsis sp. NPDC102522. Next base: position 63,508 of record NZ_JBVJLY010000031.1, read on the forward strand.
CGATCGGGCAACACGACCGAGACCACCGCCACCTGGTGCCGGATCCGTTCGGCCACCTGGCGCAGGGTCTCCTCGCCGTGGATGTCCGGGATGACGATCGCGAACTCCTCGCCGCCCCAGCGTCCGCAGACGTCCTGCTCGCGGATCTCGGCGCGCAGCGCGTCGCCGACCGCGCGCAGGACGAGGTCGCCGTTGGGATGGCCGTAGGTGTCGTTGATGGTCTTGAAGTTGTCGAGGTCGAGGAACAGCACGCCGAGTTTGCGTCCGCCGCGTGTCCGGCCCAGGAGCTCCTCGGCCAGCTGACGCCAGCGGCGTTTCGTGACGAGCCCGGTGGTGGCGTCGGTGTGCGCGTCACGCCGGTACTGCGTCAGCAGCAGCCCGCGGTGCAGCGCGACCAGTGCGATGACGACGCCGACCAGCACCAGCGGGTTGGCCTGGACGAGGACGACGGCCGTCACGAGGCCGAGGCCGAGCGCGCCGGCTTCGAGGATCTGGTCGCCGAACCCGGAGAACAGCTCGCCGATCGTCTTCGGCGGCGACGAGAAGGCGATCGCGATCATCACCAGCACGGTGTTGATCGCCCAGCGCAGGGCCGCGGCCACGATGATGACGGCGAGGTCGCCCAGCCCGGCGAGCAGGCCCGAGTCGGGCGAACCCGGGTAGTGGCGCATGCCGAGGCTGAGGACGACGACGGCGGCCTGCGTGCCGCAGAGCACCGTCGCGGCGGAAAAGATCCACCGATGGGGGAGAACCGGCCGTTGGTGTGGCCAGATCCGCAGCCATGCGATGGTGTAGGTCACCACGACCATCGCGGCGGCGAGCACCGGCGGCAGCGCGATGACGGCGGCGACGCTCCAGACCGCCTTGGTGTCGACGTAGGCGACCGACGGGGCCCTGTCGTACTCCCGTTGGCGTTCGATCTGCCGGGTGCCCTCGATCGCGATGGCCGCGCACAGCGTCAAGACGCCGAACCGGGCCAGGTCGGTGCCGGTGACCGGGACCAGCCGGGCCGTCGCCGCGGTCGAGAGGACTGCGATGAGATTCACGACCAGGACGTAGGAACGCACAGGCCGCGGCAGGCTCCACAGGTGCCAGGCCCCGAGCCGCCGCCGCGCGTCGCCGAGTCGTCCGTTCACGCACCCTCTTCCGTCGGTGATCTACACCGTAATCGAACCGGGACTGCGACGACCGTCGTTGTCCGGACGATAAGAAGCGCGGCCGCGAATTCCCCCGGACAGCCCAACCGGAAAGAGGGAGGTGCACCGATGCAGGACAACAACTGGTGAATGTTTTGCCCGATACATCGCTGGTTCGAGGGAGGTGAACGACATGCGGGACAACAACTGGACCACTCGGCGTGACAACAACTGGACCTGAGTGATCCGGCCCACCGAGGCGCGGTTTGGCGAAGGGAGGTGAACGCAGTGCGTGACAACAACTGGACGACCCGTCGTGACAACAACTGGACGTGATGAGCCGATCGAGTCAGGAACCATGCTCGCCAACGGGTGTCGTCCCGCCGGCCGGACCCACGGGATCTTCGGGGCCGCGGCGGGACGACACCGCTCGTGACCAGCCCACCCCGGCGACGCAGGCGACCAGCACACCCGCACCCGCCGCGACGGTGATCACGGTGGTCGGCGCGACGACCTGGGCCAGCAGCCCGGCGGCCGCGATCCCGGCCGCCTGCGCCGCCCGCAAGGCGGCGATCGCGACCCCGATCACCTGGCCGCGATGGGCGGACGGCGCGGCGAGGCTGTACTGCGTCTGAGTGATCATGTCGTGCGCGGAGAAGACACCGGAGAGCGTCCACAGCACGACGATCGGGACCAGCCCGCCTGCCCAGGCGGTCGGGATCAGCACCAGGCTGCTCGCCACCGTCAGCACGCCCAGCGCCCGGACCTGCCGTTCGCGCGGGATCCGGCTCAACAGGATCCCGCCGAGTACGGACCCGACCGGGTTCGCGGCCAGCAGCCACGGCAGCGCGCCCGCACCGCCGAGTTCGGCGGCGACAGGGACGGCGAGGCCTTCGGGCACGACGTAGAAACCACAGCAGCAGGCGATGAGCAGCAGCCAGCGCAGTTTGCGGTCGCGGGCGACCAGCCGGCAGCCCGCGAGCAGGGAAGGGTGCCGGTGATGGCTCGGCGCCGAAGGTGGGTACCGCTCGAGTCCGAAGCGGAGCATGAGGGCCGACAGCGCGAACGTTCCCGCGTCGATCAGCAGCGCACCGGGGACGCCGAGGCCGGCGACGACGGCGGCGCCCGCGCCGAAACCCACCACGAGCCCGGCCTGATAGGTGGACGAGATGACCGCCTGGCCGACGACCAGGCGGTCCGGGTCGAGCAGATCCGGCAGCATCGCCTGGCGGGCCGCGTAGAACGGCCCGGCCATCAGCTGCACTAAGAACAACAGCGCGGCCGCGGCGGGCAGCGGGAGACCGGGCACCGCCATCAGCGCGATCAGGACCGCGCGGCCGACGTCGGTCACCACCATCACGGTGCGCCGTGAGAAGCGGTCCGCGATGCCACCGAGGGCACCGCCCAGCAGGTCGGGCACGAACGTCAGCGCGTACGCCGCCGAAGCCCACCCCGCCGACGACGTCCGGTCGAACACCAGCACCGTGAGCGCGACCCTGGCCAGCTGGTCGCCGGCGACCGAGAGCAGGTGGGCGAGCCAGATCCGGCGGAATTCGGCGACCGCGAAGACACTGCGGAACGACGCCGCCGGGGCTGACATGCGCTTCAGGCTGTCGTGAAGCGACCACTTCGCGCAACCCCGAAGATCTTCGAAAAATATCCGTTGTCGTGTCGAACCGCCGGGTACCCGTTCGACGTGTAAGTAAGAGAAGGAACGGAGAATCCGATGTCGCATTCACTGGGCCCGCTGGCGAACAATCTGGCCGCCTATGCCATCTACTCGACCGCGCAGACCGAGATGCGCCACGCCTACAAACTGATCGAGGCGGGCGACTACCTCGGCGCCGCCGCGGAGATCGATTCCGCCGCGCACGCCGCCGAAGTACTCGCCCGCGCCACCTCGGATCTTGACGCCGAGCGCTCGCAACGATGGCTCAGAGTCGTCGCCGCCCGAAGGCGCTTCGCCGAACAGGCCCGGGTGCGGGCGTCGGACACCGCCCTGTCGCTCGCCGCGTGAGTCAGCCCGCCGGATAGGCCGAGCCGATCCAGGCCTCGTCCACCCGCAGCCGGTCGGCGCCCTGGCTGTCGACCTTCTCGATCCGCACGTGCCGCGCCGTCGTCACCGGCAGGTCGATGAACCGCACGCCCCGGTGGTTCGGCAGCGAGCCGCTCTTCACCGGTGAACCCCAGTTCTGCCCGTCCGCGCTGACGTAGACCCGGTAGTTCTTGATCCGCGCCGAATTCGACGCCGGGTAGGTGGTCGAGTCCTCGCGCTGGTTGATCCCGATGTACTGGATCCGCTTCGGCGTACCGAGGTCGAACCGCAGCGACACCGGCTGCGCGGACGTCGCGTCCCAATAGGTCGAGTAGTCGCCGTCCGCCACGGCCTGCGCCGGATGCCCGCTCCCGGAGGCGCTGGCGCTCATCGAGTACGACGACGGCGGATAGATACCCTCGCGTCCGCCGGTCTCCACCGCGAACACGGTGTCGTACTCGTCCCACGACGAGATGCCCGACAGCGTGAGCTTGCCGCCGGACTGACTGTGCGCGACCACCGCGCCGGTGCGCAGGTCGGTCACCCGCTTGACCTTGTAGCCGTTGTCCCGCAAGGAAAGCGTAGATCCCGACGGCCGGGTGAGGACGTGGAGATAGTGCTTGTCCGGGTCTGTCTTGGACACCGTCGTGACGCCGTGCGCTCCGTCGTTCCAGAAGCCCGGCGCGATCCCGCCGTGGTCGTAGCCGCCGCCGTGGGTGCCTTCGACGGACGCCCAGCTTCTTGCCCAGCACGAGCCTGCCTCCTGACGACGTCCCCTACGGCGGGCGAAGACGTGCTCGGTGATGTTTACGGCCATGGTCGCCGGGAGGCCCGGCCGGCGGCAAGAGGCGTTCCCGTTCAACGGAAAGCGCGTCGATAGGTGCCCGGGCTGACGCCGGTCGTGCGCTTGAACCGTTCGCGGAACGAGGTGGAGGAACCGAAACCGACTTCGGAGCCGATCCGTTCGACGGCGTACTGGGTGGTCTCCAGCAGATGCTGCGCCTGCCGGATCCGCGTCCGGTGCAGCCATTGCAACGGGGTCGTCCCGGTCTGTTCGCGGAAGTGCCGGATGAGCGTGCGCGTGCTCGTCCCGGCGCGCGCGGCGATTTCGGCCAGGCTGAGGTCGCGTGCGAGGTTTTCCTGCATCCAGAGCAACGTGGGTTCCAGCGCCGCGCCGCGGGGAGCCGGGGGATGCCGCAACGCGATGAACTGCGCCTGGCCGCCCTCGCGTTCCAGCGCCATCACCGAAAGACGGGCGGCGTCGGCGGCGATCGCGGCGCCGTGGTCGCGGCGGATCAGGTGCAGGCACAGATCCATGCCCGCGGCGGCGCCGGCCGACGTCAGGATCTGCCCGTTGTCGACGTAGAGCACGTCCGGGTCGACGTCGATGTCCGGATAGGCGGCGGCCAGCGCCTCGGCGGCGACCCAGTGGGTGGTGGCGCGGAGGCCGTCGAGCAGGCCCGCGGCGGCGAGGACGAAGGTGCCGGAACAGATCGACGCGATCCGCGTACCCCTCGCGGCGGCCGAGGTGAGCGCGGCGCGGACGGCCTCCGGCAACGGCCCTGCCGGGTCGGCGGTACCCGGGACGACGATCGTGTCGGCCTCGCGCAGCGCTTCCAGGCCCCACGGCGCGCGCAGGGTGAAGTGCCCGGCGTCGACCTCGGGGTGCTCGGCGCAGACGACCACCCGGTAGCCCGCGCTCCCGTCGGCGAGCCGGGTCCTGGTGAAGACCTCGATCGGTGTCGAGAGGTCGAACGGGATCACCTTGTCCAGCGCGAGGACGGCGACGGTGTGCATGACCGCAACCTACCCGCCCCGATGGCGAGATCCCGTCGGAAGACGTCGTTCGCGCCACTGGGAGCGGCACCGTCGGAGTTCTAGCGTCGAGCCATGATGATCATCGCGCCGATCCTCGTCGGCCTTGTCTACGTCGTGCTGATGTCGCTGATCCACGAGCCGCACCGCCGCCGTTTCAACGCGGTCATGGTGGCGGGCGCCGGCGCCGCGTACCTGAGCGGCGGCGGCCTCGGGATCTGGGAGTTCGCGTTCACCGCCGTCATGACCTACGTGGCGTACCGCGGCCTGGAGTCCTGGACGTTCATCGGCGTCGCGTGGCTGCTGCACACCGGCTGGGACGTCGTGCACCATCTCAAGGGCGCCCCGATCATCCCGTTCGCGGAGCATTCCTCGTTCGGCTGCGCGATCTGCGACCCGGTGATCGCGATCTGGTGTTTCGCGGGCGGGCGATCGGTGACGGATCTCCTCCGCGCGCGTGTTGGTCGTTCGGCCGTTTGATGCGAACATATGTTCTATGACGATCGAGGGTCCCATCCTGCACGCCGACCTGGACTCGTTCTACGCGTCGGTCGAGCAGCGTGACGATCCGAGCCTGCGCGGGCGGCCGGTCATCGTCGGCGGAGGCGTCGTCCTGGCGGCCAGTTACGAGGCCAAGGCGTACGGCGTCCGCACGGCGATGGGCGGCGGCCAGGCGCGGCGGCTGTGCCCGGGCGCGATCGTGGTCCCGCCCCGGATGCACGCGTATTCGGAGGCCAGCAAAGCGGTCTTCGAGGTCTTCGACAACACGACGCCGCTGGTGGAGGGCATCTCGATCGACGAGGCCTTCCTCGACGTCGGCGGGCTGCTGAAGATCGCGGGCACGCCGAGCCGGATCGCCGCGAAACTGCGGAAGGACGTCCTGGAGCAGGTCGGCCTGCCGATCACCGTCGGCGTCGCCAGGACGAAGTTCCTCGCGAAAGTGGCCAGCGGTGTCGCGAAACCCGACGGCCTGCTCGTCGTGCCGCACGACAAGGAGCTGGAGTTCCTGCACCCGCTGCCGGTCGAGCGGCTGTGGGGCGTGGGCAAGGTGACGGCGCGGAAGCTGCGCGAGCGCGGCGTGACGACGGTCGGGCAGATGGAAGGGTTCGGGGAGAAGGAACTCGTCCGGATGCTCGGCCGCGGCGTCGGCGCCCACCTGCACGCCCTGTCCCACAACGACGACCCGCGGCGGGTGCAGACCGGTCGCCGTCGCCGCTCGATCGGGGCACAGCGCGCGCTCGGCGCCAGGCCGCGTTCGCCCGCCGAACTCGACGCGACGCTGCTGACCCTGGCCGATCGCCTGGCCAGGCGGCTGCGCGCGGCACAGCGGGTGTGCCGGACCGTCGTGCTGCGGATGCGGTTCGGCGATTTCACCAAGGCGACCCGCTCGCACACCCTGCTGGAGGCGACCGAACAGACCGGCGCGATCATCGCGGCGGCCCGCGACCTGCTCGCGGCGGCGAGACCGGTGATCGACGAACGCGGGCTCACGCTGATCGGCCTCGCGCTCACGAACCTGACCAAGGACGACTCGATCCAGCTGGCACTGCCGTTCGGCGCGAAACCCAGAGACGCGCTCGATTCGACGCTCGACACCGTCCGGGACCGCTTCGGCGCGAAGTCCATCACGCGGGCGGTGCACCTCGGGCAGGCCGAGGAGCCGTGGGTGCCGCTGCTGCCGGACTGAACCCGTCGCTAGGGTGTTCCGGTGGCGGAAGTCGAGATCTACACCGACGGTGCGTGCAGCGGCAATCCCGGCCCCGGCGGCTGGGGCGCGGTGCTGCGGTACGGCACGGTCGAGAAGGAGATCTACGGCGGGGATCCCGGGCCGACCACGAACAACCGGATGGAGCTGACAGCGCCCATCGAGGCACTGGAAAGCCTGAAGCGCCGGGTCACGGTGGACATCTACACCGACAGCACCTACGTCCGGAACGGCATCACCAGCTGGGTGCGGAACTGGAAGAACAACGGCTGGATGACCTCGGCGAAGACGCCGGTCAAGAACGCCGATCTGTGGCGCCGTCTCGACGATGCCGCGTCACAGCACGACGTCGAATGGCATTGGGTCAAGGGGCACGCCGGGCATCCGGAGAACGAGCGAGCGGACCGGCTCGCCGTCAAGGGTGTGGAAGAGGTCGTGGGGCGACCTGTCGTCCAGCCCGGCGAACGGTCCGCTCGGCGTCGTTAGAAAGACGTCGTCAGCAGCTGACGCTGACCTTCGCGCTCTTGTTGAAGGAAACGTGGACGTGGTCCATGTGGTTGGCGGTCGCGCCGCCGCGGTCCTCCATGGTGTCCCAGCCGCTGCCGTCGTTGTAGCGCTGGCGCCAGATGACGTAGCTGACGCCGAAGTCCTTCTGGTTGGCGAGGATGTACTCGGCGACGGCGTTACCGGTGGCGGTGTCCACCATGAAGTCCAGCGCGAGGCCGGAGGGGTGGTCGCTGGCGTTCGCCCGGCCGGCGACGCCGCCGACGGTCTTGATGCCGAACTTCGCCTTGACGTGGTTGCCGACCTGGGCCACGTGCGGTTTGGTGCCGGCGAGGCTGGTCGAGCACGACGCCGTCGCGGCGGGCACGGTCGTCTTCACCGTGGCGGGCGCCTTGGCCGACGTCGTCGGCTTCGGGGGAGCCGAGGAGGTCGAGGGGGGCGGTGTCGTCGTGCTGGAGGGCGGGGTGCTGCTGGTCGACGGCGGGGGAGTCACGCTGGAGACCGGGGGAGCCTGCAGCGCGAGCGCGGCACTGGCCGCTTCGACGTCAGGGGAACCTGCGGTGGTCAGCCACATCGACGCCGGGAGCGCCGTGGCGACCGCTGCCGCGATACCCGCGGGGAGCTTCCATTGCGGAGCCTTGCTCTTGCGATGTCTGCCGGCCATTTCTCTGATCACTCACCACTTCGGGGACGGGAACTCGCGTCGGGGGCCGCGAGCTCCGGGCAACATTACGAAAAGGACACGGCAATGTCACGCCCGAGTGTGTTCGCCCACAGTTACCTTGATCGTTGAACCAAAAGAGGCTCACGCCCGTACAGATACGAGAAGTGCTTTTATGTGAGCACTGTGAGTGACGAATTCAGTCGGCTTTGCAGGAGTGGAAGTACACTTCCTCGTTCGGCGAGATCACGTTCACTCCCGGGGAGCGCGGGCCCCGTCCGGCGGCCGTCGTGGCCGCGATCACGGTGCAGACCAGCTGATTGATGGCCTGGTTGGACAGTTTGCGCACCGAGAACGGCAGCGCGAGGCTCGACGGGTCGCCCGGGTACACCGCGACCCGGCCCACCTCCGGCGGGACGAACGTGGTGAGTCCTTGCGCGGCTTCCCGCTCTGTCGGCCCCTTCAGCAGGAGCGTGATCGCGCCTTCGGGGGAGATGACGCCTTCGCTGGGCCGGGTCACCGGGATCACCCGGCCGTCGGAGACGAAGTACAGCGTCAGCCCGCTGAGAACATACGTGCCCTCGGCGTTGCGGATCGACGGTCCCGGCCCGGCCGCGACGACACCCGTCGGCTGCACACCGCAGGCCGTCACCAGTGTCGCGGCCGTGAGCGCGAGCAGGACCCGGGTCTTCCTCATCACGTCCCTCCTTCGGTGCGGTGCGGCAGGCGCAGGACGAACCGGGTGCCGTGGCCGGTGTTGGCGGCCGTGATGCCCCCGCCGTGCAGACGCGCGTTCTCCAGCGCGATCGCCAGGCCGAGGCCGCTGCCCTCGGACCGGGCGCGGGCGGAGTCGGCCTTGGTGAAGCGGTCGAACACGTGCGGCAGGACCTCGGGATCGATCCCCGGCCCGTGGTCGTCGACTTCCAGGGTGACGCCGTCGCTGTCCGCGCGCAGCCGGACTTCGACTGGGGGCGTGCCGTGCCGGAACGCGTTGCCGACGAGGTTGGCCACGATCAGGTCGAGCCGCCGCCGGTCGACGCGGGCGAGAACGCCCTCCGGCAGGTCGGTCACCAGGTCTTCGCCGTCGCGCCAGCCGCGGGCGTCGAGGCTGTCCCGGATCGCCGTCGCGAGATCCCATTCGTCGAGCACGAGTTCGGCGCGGCCCGCGTCGAACCGGGAGATCTCGACCAGGTCCTGGACGAGCCGGGTCAGCCTGCGGGTCTCGCCCGAGACCAGCCGTGCCGCGACGGCGGTGTCCGGCGGCAGCGCCTCCGCGTCCTCGTCCAGGACGTCGGTGACCGCGTTCATCGCCGCGAGCGGCGTGCGGAGTTCGTGCGAGACGTCGGCCACGAACCGGCGGGCGTCGGCCTCCATGGCTCTCAGCTCGCCGACCGTGCGTTCCAGCTCGGCGGCGGTGTTGTTGAAGGTCGTGACCAGTTCGGCCAGCTCGTCGGATCCCTTGGCGGGCAGCCGGATGTCGAGCCTGCCCTCACCGAGCTGGGCGGCGGCGGTGTTGAGCGCCCGCACCGGCCGCAGGACCTGCCTGGCGGCCAGCAACGCGAGCGCGGCGGCGAGCGGCAGGGCCAGCGCGGCCATCTGCCAGGCGTACTTCGCGAGCTCTTCGATGGCTTGTTGCTGCTGGCCGAGCGAGGTGAGCGAATACACCTGGAGCCCGCTGCGCCCCATCAACCCGTTCGGCTGCCTGGTCAGCACCGGCATGCCGACCAGGAGTTCGGGGATGGCCTCGCGGTCGAGGCGCTGGAACTGGATCCGGTCGTCGTTGGCGACGGTCTCCCGTAGTTCGGAGGAGAACGTGGTCAGGTTCGGTCCGTTGACCGACCGCATGTCCTGATAGACCGCGACGGCGGTCAACCGCAGGCTGCCGGCGAAGTCGTTGAGCTGTTCCTGGGTCGGCGGCGTGGAGAGTGGACGGCTGTAGGCGGCGACCCGGTCCTTGAGCTGGTTCATCGCCGCGTCCTGGACCGCTTCGAGGATGGCGTTGCGGGCCGAGACGTAGCTGGCCCCCGCCGCGGCCGCAGCCCCGATGATCGTCATCGCCGCGAAGGCGAGGATGAGTCGCGGCCGCAGCCCGGAGAGCAGCCTCATGAACGGCCGAACCGGTACCCGAAGCCGCGGACGGTCTGGACGTGGTCGGGTTTCGCCGGCACGTCCTCGATCTTCGCGCGCAGCCGCTGGACACAGGCGTCGACCAGCCGGGAGTCGCCGAGGTAGTCGTGGTCCCAGACGGCGGAGAGGATCTGCTGGCGGCTGTAGACCTGACCTGGCGTGCGCGACAGCTCCAGGAGCAGCTTCAGCTCTGTCGGCGTGAGCGAGATCGGCTCGCCGTTCTTCGTGACCACCAGCCCGGCGCGGTCGATGACCAGGCGGCCGTGCCGTTCCCAGGCCGGGTCGCCCTCGCTCGTGGGCTTCTCGCTCACCGCGCGCCGCAGGACCGCCCGGATCCGGGCGTCGAGCACGCGGGGCTCGATCGGCTTGGTCACGTAGTCGTCGGCGCCCGCCTCCAGCCCGGCCACGATGTCGAAATCGTCGCTGCGGGCGGTGAGCATGATGATGGGCACCTCGCCCGCCGAGCGGATCCGGCGGCAGGTCTCGAAGCCGTCGATCCCGGGCAGCATGAGGTCCAGCACGACGATGTCGGGCTGGTACACCCGCAGTTTCTCCAGCCCGAGCTCACCGCTCTCGGCGGTGTGGACGGTGTGCGCCTGCCGGCGCAGCGCGAGTTCCAGCCCCTCCCGGACGGACGCGTCGTCTTCGATCAAAAGGACACTTGCCACGTCGCCATTATTCGGATGTCACCGCTTGTGTGCGACTCGGCTCGATCTTGTAGCAGAACCATGACATTGTCCGGACCTCCTGGAGAAACGGCGTGGGAACAGTGAGACCCATGGCCGTACTCACCCACGAAGCGAAACCGACCCCCGCCCACCGTCCGCTGCCCGGACGGCATGCCGAGACCGGGCGCACCCTGTCCAGGGCCGTGTTCCAGCTCGCCACCGGACTGGGACTGGCCGCCGCGTTCGTCGTGACCTTCGTGCTCTTCGTGCACACGTCGGCCGGTCAGCTCGCGGAGAACGGCGTCGTCCGCAGCGCGCAGTCCGGCCAGTGGTCCACAATGGACTGGGCGGGCCCGCTACGGGACCAGGACATGGTGCTCGTGATCGGGGCCGCCGCGATCGTGCTGGTCGGTCTGGCGTTCCTCCGCCGGAAACCCGGCCTCCTCATCCCCGCGCTGGGTGTCCTCGTGCTCCCGCTCATCGCCGCGCAGTTGCTCAAACTGTATGTCCTCGAACGCCCCGAACTGCCCGACGCCGGTTACGGACCGGGACACAACAGCTTCCCGAGCGGGCACGTCAGCGCCGCCATGGCGATCCTGATGGCCTTCGCTTTCGTGCTGCCCCAACGGTTCCGCCCGGTGATCATCGGGTCGGGCGGCGTCGCCGTCGCCTGGGTCGCGTCGTCGACCATCGCGCTGGGCTGGCACCGGCTGAGCGACACGGCGGGCGCCTGCCTGCTGGCGGCGTCGTTCGCCTGCCTCCTCGCCGCCTGGCTGACCACCCGGCGCCGTGACCTGCGCCGCACGCCCGTTCTCCTGGTGGTCTTGGCCGCGGTGCTGCCCACCGGGATCGTGCTGATCGGGTTCGCGGTGCTGAGCACGGCGACCGACGGCGCCGCCCAGTTCGTCGCCGCGCTGGTGCTGGCCGCCCTGTCCGCCGTGGGGGTCGTGCTGGTCGCGCTGTGGCCGTTGCGCGGATCCGCGTTCGAGCGGCGGGCCGCCGTGGAGACCCGGGTGGTCGACGACCTCCTCGAAACTCGCCTCGTGACCCGCCGCTGACGCGGGTCGTCCGGAGGTGCCCCGAATGTCACGTATGGAACGTTCTCCGTTCCATACGTGACATCGGTGCTTCGGGGGTCCCGTCCCGCGCGGCGGGCTGAAGGGGCCCTTCGCCGCGTCTGGTCCACCCCGCAAACGGACACGCCCCGGTTTCTCGGGCGACAGCCTCGCGATCCAACGCCCCCAATGCGGCATTGGAGACGTTCAGTGTCCCCAATGCCGCATTGGGGGCATGGGCTCGAGCCTGACCAGGGCTGAAGGGGCCCTTCGCCGCGTCAGATGCGGGCAAGGAGGCCTTCGGTCCCTTGGGGCGTGAGTGGTAAGTCGCGCCAGAACCGTCCTAGCCACTCACGAGGACCACAGCCGAGCCGGGGACCGCAGGCCCTCGGGGTGGCGCCAGGCCGCTCGCGCACCTACCCACGGCACTCGATGTGGGTAGCCTCGCCACGGTGAAGGAATTGGGACGTTGAGTGTCCCGATTCCTTCACCGTCGATCCGGGCGCCTACTGGGATCGACACCCTCTCGTGAGTGGTGAGGACGATCAGAACGGCACTTACCAGTCCCGGCGCGAGTCCCCGGCCCGGCTGAGCGGCGACGTGGGAGCCCTCGGCGAAGGCGGGACGGCGGAAGGCGCCAGCACGACCCGGTTCCGCCCGGTCCGCTTAGCTTGGTACATGGCCGTGTCCGCCGCGCGGAAGAGCTCGCCGTAGTCCGTCGAGTTCTCGGGCGAGAGCCCGACGCCGATCGACACGGTGCAGCCGTGGATCGGCCCGACGGCGCGGGGTTCGTTGGTGGCGTGTCCGCTGGCGAGCTCCGTCAGGCCGGTGATCGCGGTCTTCGCGACGGCCTCCCGGATCCGCTCGGCGATCCGCATCGCCTCCTCGCGGGTGGTGTCCGGCAGCAGCACCGAGAACTCCTCGCCGCCCCACCGCCCGACGACGTCCGTGGAGCGGGTGTTGTGCCGCAGCACAGCGCTGACACAGCCGAGCACGATGTCACCGCCGGAATGCCCGTACTTGTCGTTCCACTGCTTGAAGTGGTCGAGATCCAGCATCAGGAACGCCGTCGGCCGGCGGTCGGTCTGGTCTTCGAGCAGCCGCAAGGCGGCCGGGGCGTGGAACGAGTCCTCGGTCAGCAGCCCGGTCTTCCGGTCGCGCTGGCTGCGCGCGATCGTGTCCGCCAGCGTCTGCGAGAGCCGCGTCGAGCGCAGCGCGACCCCGATCATCACCAGCGGCACCAGCGCGATGTTGACCGCGCCGAGGATCGTGGTGCACGCGGCGAGTTGCAGCGCGTAGACGAAGTCCGCGTTGTCGGCCCAGCTGCCGATCAGTTTCTGCCGCCGCCAGCCGCCCCACGCCAGGCCGCGCGCGATGCTGATCAGGAGCGTCTGCGACGCGAAGTACCAGAGCGCGGCGCCCACCAGCGCGACGGCGGCGACCGCGATGTCACCCGCTCGCTGGGGGAGCATGCCCGATTCGAGCCAGGTGTGCAGTGACGTCAGTTCGGTGATCGTGTGCACGCCGAGGATGGACGCGGCGTGCGCGGCGGTGGTGAAGAGGAACGTCGTCATCGCCTTGTGCGCGATGGAGTAGCGCTGCACGCGCACCATCAGCAGCAGCGTCAGCGACAACGTGGGCGGCAGGAGCACGGCCGCGCTGCCGAGCCAGACGGCGGTCTGGTCGATGTGCTCGCCCCGCCGGTCGTCGGCCCGACGCTGTTCCTCGGGATGCTGGGTCTGGACGAGGTACCAGATCGCGCAGCCCGCGATCACGCCGAAGCGGACGAGGTCCGTGGTCGTCGGGGAGGCCTTGAAACCGCTGTACAGGGCCCAGACGGCCACCGCGATCTCGGTGCCGAGCATCCAGAAGACCGCCGCGGGCGGCAGCCGCCACAGTTCCCACCCCGCCGGATGCCGCAGGGTGTTCCAGGCGCGACCTCGCAGCCGCCAGACGCGGGCGGCGGCGAGGCCGACGGTATCGGCGAAACCGCGGAGCGAACCGGGCGGTCGCTCCGAGACCGCGTCACGGTCGTGCTTGCCGAACTCGCTGACGGGGGCCACCTCCATCCGTTACGCACCGCACCCGCTTCGATCTTGCTGGGTCACCGCAAGGGGCTGACAGGGGTACCGCGTTGACGATCGCGTGAGACAGGCCATTGCCTGCGTTCGCCGGACGCGATACCGCCACAAGCTGGCATGGTGGCTCGTATGCCTGATGCCGCATACGACGCCGCCGCGGTCCCTGTGATGTTCGGTCCGGAATTCGACAGAGATCCGTCGCCCGCTTACGAATGGCTTCGTGCGAATGCCCCGGCGTTCCGGCTTCCGCTGCCCGGCGACACCTGGACCTGGCTGCTGACCCGGCACGCGGACGTCGTTTCCGCGATGGCCGACCCCCGGCTGTCCAAATGCCCGTCCGTCGCGGCGGATCACTGGCGCAAGGCCAATCTCGGACTGCCCGCCGACCACCGGCCGACGCTCATCGGGCATATGAACAACGTCGAGGGCGAGGAACACGCGCGGCTGCGCAAGGCCTGCGCCGGCGCGTTCGGACCACGACGGCTGCAGCATATGCGCGACCGCACGCATCAGCTCGCGAACGAACTGCTGGAGCCGATCCTGGAGCGGGGCGAGGGCGACCTCGTCGAGGATTTCGCGTACCCGCTGGGAATCCGGTCGATCTGCGAGCTGATCGGCATCCCAGACACCCTCCTGGACGAGGTCCGCCCGCCCGCTCTGGTGGTCGCCGCCGGCGACGTCACCGACATGGCCTCGATGCTCAAGGCGACCGACGATCTGGACGCGCTGCTCGCCGACGTCGTCGCCCGCAAACGCGCCGAACCCGGAGCGGACCTGATCAGTGATCTGCTCACCCAGGAAGCCGCCGGGAAGCTGACAGACGAGGAGGTCGCCGCGACGGCGTTCCTCTCCTTGATCGCCGGGCACGAGACGACGATCAGCCTCATCGCGTCCACCGCGCTGACCCTCATCACGCATCCGGAGGAGGCGGCCCGCGCCCGTGCCGACGGCTCCTACCTGACGCTCGCCATCGAGGAGGTCCTGCGCCGCGACACCCCGCTGCAGAACACCAGCTGGCGGTTCGTCACCGAGCCGATGGAACTCGCCGGGCAGCGGATGGAGGCGGGCGACCCGATCCTGTTGTCGTTGCTGGCGGCCAATCGGGATCCGGAGGTCCACCCCGAACCGCTCGCTTTCCGCCCCGGCGAACGACCGGTGCGGCACTTGGCCTTCGGGGTCGGCCCGCATATCTGCATCGGCGCCGCGCTCGCGCGGATGCAGGCGTCCGCGGC
This sequence comes from Amycolatopsis sp. NPDC102522, assembly GCF_055584485.1. Lineage (NCBI taxonomy): Bacteria > Bacillati > Actinomycetota > Actinomycetes > Pseudonocardiales > Pseudonocardiaceae > Amycolatopsis > Amycolatopsis sp. NPDC102522. The sequence goes on from NZ_JBVJLY010000031.1 coordinate 78,527, forward strand.
GTTGGAGACGTTGTTCGACCGCGCGCCGTCGATGACGCTGACCGTGCCCGAGGACCGGCTCGTGTGGTGGCCGAGCGCGATCACCCGCGGCCTGCACAACCTGCCGGTCAAGCTCTAGGCCGGTGGCTGAAGGGAACCATGCCCGCATCGCATGCGGGGAAAGTCGCCTTCAGCTCGCTTTAGACCGCGCCTTCGATGCGGCCGCGCAGCACGTTCGCCTTCCGGTCGTCGAGATCCATGACGAGCTGGAGCGCGTCGCGCCAGATCGTCATGGCCTCTTCGGTGTGCCCCTGCGCGGCCAGCGCGCAGCCGCGTTCGTCGAGCGCGTCGGCCTGTCCCCAGACGTCGCCGCAGTTCCGGTAGGCGGTCAGCGCCCGCTCGCAGTACCCGAGCGCTTGCTCCGGATCGCCGAACCGGCGGCTGGTCCGGGCGAGCGGCACCAGCGCGAAGCCCATGCCGTGCTGGTCGGCGTCCTTCGCGTAGGCCTCGAAGGCGCGAAGGCCGTGTTCGAGGGCGAGGTCTCGTTCACCGAGGTCGCGGTAGGCGCGGCCGAGGTGGACCCGCGCGGTCGCTTCGCCGAGCTGGTACCCGATCCGCGCGTTCACCTCGACACCCTCCTCGATCAGCCGCGCGGCCCGGGGATAGTCCTCGCGTTCGTGCGCGATGTTCCCGAGCCCCACCAGCGCCCAGCCGAGGCTCGGGTTCTCGCCGATCTCCTTCGAGAGCTCGACGGCCTGGCTGAACAGTTCGTGCGCGCGGTCGAGGTCCCCGCGCCGCCGGTGTGCCTCGGCGAGATTGATCGCCGACCACGCCAGACCGGCGAGGTCGCCGCCCGCCTTCGCGGATTCGATCGCCACCTCGTGGCTGGAGATCCACGTCTGCCACGGCCTGCCGAGCAGGTGGTAGTCGAACAATTCCACCGGCAGCCGCCAGCCGATCTCGTACAGCCCGTGGTCCAGTGCCAGCCGGGCCACCCCGGTGATGCTCGGCATCTCCGACGCGCACCAGATGTAGGCCTCGTCGAACGTCGCGAACCGGAGCGGCTCGACGCCTTCGGGGGCGGGCCCCAGGTCGATGTGGTGGTCGCGGGCCGGTGTCAGTGTCCAGCTCGCCGCGTTGGCGGCGTAGAGATACCACTGGGTCAGCCGGAAAACCGCCGCCTGCCGCTCCTCCTGCCACTGCCCCGCGGTGGCCTCTTCGGCGGCATAGACGCGGAGCAGGTCGTGGAACCGGTAGTACTGGGCGCCGACCTGCTGGATGAGATGCGCCTGCACGAGTCTGTCGAGAAGCCGCCGCGCGTCGTGTTCGGGCAGTCCGGCGAGAGCCGCCGCCGCGCTCGCGCAGATCCGCGGCCCGGGGTGGAGGCCGAGGAGCCGGAACATGCGGGCGGTGTCGGCCTCGAGCGCGCGGTAGGACCAGCTGAAGGCGGCCCGGACCCCGACGGCGTCGTCGTCGACAGCGAGCAGTTCCAGCCGCCGCCCCTCGGCGACGAGTTCGCGGGCGAGGTCACCGATGCTCTGGTGGGGATGCGTGGCGACCCGTTCGGCGGCGATGTTCACCGCCAGCGGCAGCGCCGCGCACAACCGGACGAGCTTGCCGACACCTTCGGGGTCGCCCGCCGCGCGCTCGTCTCCGATGAGCTCGGCCATGAGCCGTGTCGCTTCGAGATCTTCCAACGGTTCCAGGGAAACCTGGACCGCGCCGCTGCCGACGACGAGTCCCGAGAGCCGTCGCCTGCTGGTGATCAGCACGGTGGTGTCCGGGGTGCCGGGCAGCACCGGTCGCACCTGGTGCGAGTCGAGGGCGTTGTCCAGCACGACGAGGGTGCGCTGGCCGCGCAGCAGTCCGCGCAGGAGCGCGAGCCGCATGTGCTCCTCGGCGGGTACGCGATCGGGGCGGACGCCGACGCACCGGAGGAGATCGTCGAGGATGTCGGCGGGTTGCGCGGGGGAGCCCGCCGCGTAACCGCGCAGATCCGACCAGAGGACGCCGTCGAACTCCTCCTGCCGCCGGTTCGCCCAATTCAGCACGAGCGCTGTCTTGCCGACACCGGGTGGCCCCGCCACGAAGACCACTTTGGCCGGTCCGCTGAACACCTTTTCGTCGAGCAGGGCGAAATGCTCTTCGCGGCCGACGAAATGGCTCGGTGGCGGGGGAAGGTGAACGTAAGGTTCCGCGCGGGCGGCTTCGGCGAGCACGATCAGCGTCCCGCCCGCCTCCAGCGCGCGATCGCAGGATTCGGCGAATTCCGCGCTCGGCGGGGTGAGGCCGCGTTCGACCCGGCTGATGAGGCTTTTGTCGACATAGGCGAGTTTCTGGAGTTCGCGCAGTGCCAGGCCTTTGGCCTGCCGCCGTTGCCGCAGCGCGCGCCCGAACGCCAGCGCGGCCGTCGAAACCGGCCTTGGTTCCGCGCGTGCTTTCCCGGTCTCCCCGGATCTGGCCGAACCGGAATTCTCGGTCACCAGAAAGCACCTTTCTCCCTGCTTCGCGGCAGATCGTGCCACAACTCCCGTGACGGCGGGCAGGGCCATCTGCCGATTCGTCGCTGGGCAGAACGGCTCCGCGCGCGACAACCTTCCCATTACATGGGTCACAACACGGCCACCGGGTGTGCGGAGGTGCGAAGACTGCCCTCAAACTGTGCGAGAACGCGCCCGTTCCCCACCGGAGCGCCAGTCGAAAGGGAGGTGGATCATGCGCGACCGCGAAATGTGAGCAGGCCCTGTTCCGCCTTGCGAGCAACCGGGCGAGTACTGATCTCCTCGCAAGCCGGTCGTGGTCGCCTTTCCGGGCGGCCACGACCGTGACCTTTCAGACCATGTAGTACCGCTTAACGTCGGTGTAGATCTTTTCACTTGTCCTGACGAGTCGCCCGAGGCAGCTTGGAGAGGTATCGAGCGGCTCGGCGAAAGGATCGACGTGGGCATCGGCGCGCCAGGAACCCTGGCCAGGATGGGCGTTCTCGCCCTGTTGTGGGGCTCGGGTTTCCTGTGGATCAAGCTGGCGCTGACCGGGCTGCCGCCCGTTCAGGTCACCGTCATCCGCTGCGCACTCGGCGCGGCCGTCCTGCTGGTGTTGAGCCGCTTCGCCGGGCAACGCCTGCCACGGGGCCGCCGGATCTGGGGCAGGCTCCTCGTCGCCGCCTTCTTCTGCAACGCCCTGCCGTTCGCGTTGTTCAGCATCGGTGAACTGACCGTCGATTCCGGTATCGCCGGGGTGATGAACGCGACGACCCCGCTGTGGTCGTTGCTGATCGGCATCGGGATCGGCACCGAACGCCGGATCACCGCGATCCGGGTGGGCGGGCTGGCCCTCGGTTTCGCCGGCATCCTGCTGATCTTCGCGCCCTGGCAGAAGAGCGGCCTGCTCGGCTGGGGGACGCTGGCCCTGCTCGGCGCCGGAGTCAGCTACGCCGTCGCTTTCGCTTACATGGGGCGGAAACTCGTCGGCGAGGGCGGGCCGATCGCGATCTCCGCCGCGCAGCTGCTGACAGCCACCGGGCTGAGCGCGCTCGCGCTGCCGTTCGACGCGGCACCGGCCGGGCCGCTGAACCTCACCGCGTTGATCGCCGTCGTCGTCCTCGGGATCTTCGGCACCGGCGTCACCTTCTACCTCAACTACCGGCTCATCGCCGACGAAGGCGCGACCTCCGCGGCGACCGTCGGCTATCTGCTGCCTGTCGTCTCGGTCGCGCTGGGCGCGCTCGTGCTCGGCGAGGAACTCGGCCCGCGCGTGCTCGCCGGGATGGCGGTGGTACTGCTCGGAGTCGCCCTGACGCGCTACGTGAGGTCTTCGGCGAGCAAGTCCATCAGCAGCCCGTCGTGCCAGCCTTCACCCTCGGTGTCGCGTTCGTAGCCGCGCATCACCCCGACCTCACGGAAACCGACGGCCTTGTAACAGCGGATCGCGGCGTCGTTGTCCGCGGCGGGGTCGATCACCAGCCGGTGGTGCCCGCGATCGCGCAGGAGATGGCGGGCCATCGTGCGGACCGTGTCCGTCCCCAGCCCGCGGCCGTGCGCCGCCGGGTCGAGGAAGAGGTCGACCGACGCGTGCCGGTACATCGGGTCCTCCTCCTCGCCGTACTGGACGAAGCCCCGGACGACGCTCTCTTCCAAGACGGTGAAGCAGGCCGTCGTGGGATCGTCGAACGGCCAGGTGGGGGAGTCGTCGACCGAGCCCCAGCGCGCTCTGACCCCGGCCGTGCCGCGGATCCGCCGCAGTTCCGGGACATGGGCTTCGGTGACCGGGGTCAGGATCACGATCTCCCCGTGCAACTCGGTGGTCAGTTCCCCGCTCCGTCCGCTCGTCCGAATGGTGCCAGTCTAGGGAGAAAACGGTGGGTGCGCCGCCGGAACCGCAAGAAGACAGGGGGCCTTCCCGGCCGGGATCGGGTATCAACGAAAGGGACGACGGAGGTGGGTCATGGGGAACCTGTTCGAGGAACCGCGTCCGGCCGGGGAACCGGCCGAAGGTGGGGCGACGGCCGTACGGGCGATGGTGCTGCGCAAGGCGACCGAAGCGGTGGTCGCGAACGCCCGCGACGCGACGGATTGCCGGATGCTGCTGGAAATGCTGGGGTTGCGTTCCGAGCCGTCGGCCCGGTCCGGCGACGAAGCCGCTTAGCACCTCGTGAGTGGTAAAGACGGTTCTAACCATCTTTACCACTCACGAGTCTTGAGTCGTCAGCGCCGCGGAAGCACACAGAATTCGTTGCCTTCGGGATCGGCCATGACCACCCAGGGGTCCGGCTCGGGGTCTTCGACGATCTTGGCACCGAGTGCCACGAGCCTGGCGACCTCTTCACGTTGCTCGAGTTCGGTGGGCGCGAGGTCGAGGTGCAGCCGGTTCTTGACGGACTTGTCTTCGGGAACCGGCTGGAAAAGCAGGCTCGGGACGTCCGGGCTCTTCAACTCGACATAGGTCACGCCGTGACTGTCGGTCCATCGTTCGGTTTCGGGGTAGCCGAGCGCTTCCTTCCAGAACGCGGCCAGTGCTTCGGCCTCGTGGCAGTCGACGGCGACGGCGAGCATCCGGGTTCGCATCGAACCACGGTGTCACGGAACGGCGAGGTTTGCCGGACGCGCGGACGGGCATCCGGCGGGGAGCAGTTGCCCTCGCCGAAAGGAGCACCATGAAGGCCGTCACCTGGCACGGGAAACGCGACGTCCGGGTGGACACCGTCCCGGATCCGAAGCTGATCGAACCCACCGACGCCGTCGTGCGCATCACCTCGACCGGTATTTGCGGTTCCGACCTACACCTCTACGAGGTTCTCGGTGCTTTCATCGACGAGGGTGACATCCTCGGGCACGAGCCGATGGGCGTCGTGGAGGAGGTCGGGGCCGGGGTGACGAACCTGAAACCCGGCGATCGCGTCGTCGTCCCCTTCAACATCTCCTGCGGTCACTGCTTCATGTGCGACCGCGGTCTGCAATCGCAGTGCGAGACCACGCAGGTCACCGATCGCGGCAAGGGCGCGGCGTTGCTCGGCTACACCAAGCTCTACGGACAGGTCCCGGGCGGCCAGGCCGAGTACCTGCGTGTCCCGCAGGCACAGTACGGCCCGATCAAGGTGCCGGACGGCCCGCCGGACGAGCGCTTCGTCTACCTGTCCGACGTCGTGCCCACGGCCTGGCAGGCCGTCGACTACGCGAACATCCCCGAAGGCGGCACGGTCGTGGTCTTCGGGCTCGGGCCGATCGGCCAGTTCTGCTGCCGGATCGCGAAACACCGGGGCGCGGGCAAGGTGATCGGCATCGACCTGGTCCCGGAACGGCTCGCGAAGGCGGCCGCGGCCGGTGTCGTCACCTACGACACACGCGAACACAAGTACCTCGGCGACATCATCCGCGAGGCCACCGGTGGCAGGGGAGCGGACTCGGTGATCGACGCCGTCGGGATGGAGGCACACGGTGCCCCGATCGGGCGCCTGGCGCAGAATCTCGTCGCCCTGCTGCCCGATCCGATCGGCGCGAAGATCACCGAGAAGGCCGCGATCGACCGGCTCAGCGTGCTGTACGCGGCCATCGACTGTGTCCGGCGCGGCGGCACGATCTCGTTGAGCGGCGTCTACGGCGGCATGGTCGATCCGCTGCCGATGATGGACCTCTTCGACAAGCAGATCACCTTGCGGATGGGACAGGCCAACGTCCGGCGCTGGATCGACGACATCATGCCGCTGATCACCGACAGCGCCGACCCGCTCGGCGTCGAAGGATTCGCCACGCACAAGCTGCCACTGGCGGAGGCGCCGCACGCCTACGAGATCTTCCAGAAGAAGCAGGACGGTGCGGTCAAGATCCTTCTGGAGCCGTCGGCCGCGTGAGTGACGGGCATACTCATCGCGTGGCTTTCTTCGACATCGAGGGTTATGAACCCGTGTGGCTCTCCGGGCTCAAGCAGATCCGGAGAGCGCACGGGGACCGCCTGGGCGCTCTGGTCGGCAAGCGGCTCCAGCGCGTCCACCTGACCTGGTTCGTCGAGTACAGCGAATGGCTCTCGGACGCGCCTGTCGTGGTCGACTTCGGTGACGAACGGCTGGAGATCACGCACTGGAAGTTCGACGAGGTTTCCCTGACCTGGAACACGATCGACCCGGACGGCAAGTCCGCATGGGACTGGGGCGATCCTGCGGAGCCCAGCCCGCTCCGGTGGCGGCAGGACATCTACCCCGAACTGTCCGCTTTGGAGGGTCAGGTGCTCCAGGACGTCGAACTGCTCGAGTGGGCGGGGCGGGACATGGCCGGTGGCATGGTCGCGATCGGCTTCGTCTTCCCGAACGGGCGGTTCACCGTCTTCAACGCGATGGACGAGAACGGCATCGAGTTCATCGAGCCGGACTCCGCCTACCGAAGGCATTCCCTGGCGGAGTGAAAACGGGATGCGTCGGTCGCCGATCTTGGCGATACTTCCCGGCATGTCCCGGATCAAACTGGCCGAAGCGCTCGCACTGCGCGCCGACGCGACCAAGAAGGTGGAGGCGCTGCGTTCCCGGATCGTCGACAACGCACGGCACCAGGAGGGCGAGGAGCCGGCGGAAGACGCTTCCGCTCTGCTCGTCGATGCCGAAACCGCGCTGGACGAACTGGAATCGCTGATCCAGCGGATCAACCGCACCAACGCCGCGACCCCGCTCGGGGAGGGCACGCTCACCGACGCGATCGCGCGCCGCGACGTCCTCCGGCTCCGGCACGGCGTCCTCACCGCGGCCGCCGACGCCGCGGCCGGGCGCAACCAAGGCGGTTATGGCCGCCAGCTTCGCTCGGAACTCCGGTACCTCTCCGCGCTTCCGGTCGCGGACCTGCGATCCCGCGCGGACCGGGTCGCGGGGGAGATCCGGGCGATCGACGTCGAGATCCAGCGCACCAACTGGGAGACCGACCTCCTGGACTGAACGTGGAAAGCAGGTAGCCCTCCGGGAAGCGGGCACAAGCCGAGAGCCGGCGGTATTCCGGCTCACCTCCTGGTACGTGGCGGGCAGCGTGGGGTTCGACTCCCCGATCACAACTCCGCCCAGCACGATGCACAGGTGACGGCGCAAACGGCACAGTTCATCACCAGGTGCCGGTCCCGGAGGGTGAGGGCGGGTACGGGGCCTTTCCACGGCATTCCCCTTGGCCGAGTGGTGTTCCTGACACCTTTCGCCCCGTCGAAGCATGGGCGGACCTGATCGACTCTGTGCCAAGGTGAAAAGCGGAACAACCCAAGAGCCCAGGTGGTGACCCCGGATGGCACTGAAGATCGGTTACAAGGCGTCGGCCGAGCAGTTCGGCCCGCGCGACCTCGTCGAGTACTCCGTGCTCGCCGAGCAGGTCGGGCTGGACAGCGTGATGGTCAGCGACCATTTCCAGCCCTGGCGGCATCAGGGCGGGCACGCGCCGTTCTCGTTCGCCTGGATGGCGGCGGTCGGCGAGCGCACCGAGCGGGTGGTTCTCGGCACCAGCGTGCTGACGGCGACCTTCCGCTACAACCCGGCCGTGGTGGCGCAGGCTTTCGGCACCCTCGGCAGCCTGTACCCGGGCCGCGTGCTGCTCGGCGTCGGCAGCGGCGAGGCCCTCAACGAGGTCGCGGTCGCCCGGATCGAGTGGCCCGCGTTCAAGGAGCGGTTCGCGCGGCTGCGCGAGGCGATCGAACTGATGCGCAAGCTGTGGTCCGAAGAGCGCGTCACGTTCGAAGGCGAGTACTACCAGACCACCGACGCCACCGTGTACGACCGTCCCGAGGGCGGCGTCCCGATCTACATCGCGGCAGGCGGCCCGGTGATGGCGAAGTACGTCGGCAAGCAGGGTGACGGCTTCATCTGCACCAGCGGCAAGGGGATGGACCTCTACACCGAGAAGCTGCTGCCCGCGGTCGCGGAAGGCGCGGAGCAGGTCGGCCGCAGCACCGGCGACATCGACAAGATGATCGAGATCAAGCTGTCCTACGACCCGGATCCGGCGCAGGCGCTGGAGAACACCCGGTTCTGGGCGCCGCTCTCGCTGACGCCGGAGCAGAAGGCCGGCATCGAGGACCCGGCCGAAATGGAGAAGGCCGCGGACGCGCTGCCGATCGAGCAGGTCGCGCGCCGCTGGATCGTCACCTCGGACCCGGCCGACGCCGTCGAGCAGATCAAGCCGTATGTCGAGGCCGGCTTCAACCACCTCGTGTTCCACGGCCCGGGCCACGACCAGGAGCGGTTCCTGCGCTCGTTCTCCGAGCAGGTCGTCCCGGGTCTGCGCGAACTCGGCTGATCCGGCGCGGGTGGTGGCACCGAGCCGGTGCCACCATCCGTCAGGACTCGGTGACGAGCTTGGTCATCTCCTGGTCGAAGTCGAACCACTCCGGCTCGGACCCGGCGGGCACGACGTCGTAGGTCCGGTCGAGGAAGTCGGCCAGTTCCTGCGCCGAGGCTTCGAGGACAGCGCAGCCGTCGGGCGCGCTGAGCGCGAAAATCACGATCGAGGTGTCGTCGGCCGGGCTGATGATCACGTCGCCTTCACCTGATGGGGTGAGAAGGCCGTCCGCGAGCAGGTCGCGGCCGAACATCCAGCGGACCGTTCCGCCGCCCGAGTGGTAGGCCACCACGACGGCGTAAGGGTCTTCGGGGTCGTATTCGAGATCGGCCTGGACCGGCAGAGGGTCCGCACCGAAAGTGCGCAGGCCGAAGACGATCGTCCCCCGGATGAGGTCGCTTTCCTTGTCCAACGCTTCAGCCCCTTACGTTCGGTTGCTGTTGATCTTCAACTATTGATAACGCAATGTGAAGCGGTTTCGTGACCCGAGCCGAGAACTTTCACACGTTCGGCTGAGAGCTGCGTCTCAGACGCTCACGCACGGTCCCCGTCGAGCACGTGCGGTGAGCACGCGGGAAATGTGATCATCCGTGCAAAAGAAAGAGATTCCGCACGTGCATATTCCGGTGAATTGAAATAGCCAACCGTTCGGCGGAGTGAATCGATATTTCGCGCGGTTAGCATCATCGTGCGTCGTTCAAGTATTTCCAGGAGACCGGCGTGGCTCCGTCCTGGACCTCGGCGAGCTTGATCGTTGTGGATCAGGAGGAAGCAGCAATGGGTGTGCGAATCACTGTCGCCATTCCACGAGAAGACCAAGAGCGGCGAGACGCGGTTTACGGACCGCGACGGCGGGCTGTCCCGGGACGTGTTCACGCCCCGTCCCGGTTCGGTGCCGGGCCCGAACCGGCCGTGCCGAGGGTCCAGGGGCGTCGCCGTGATTGACCGGCTCCCGATGCGCGTCGGGCAGGCCGACATCGATCGACTGGAGGGCGTCATCGCCGCGCTCCGGGCGCGCGACTATCGGGAAGGCGGCGGATCCTGCCGGGAACTGCTGCGCGTGCTGGAGCCATACGGTGTGGCACTGCGGCGGGGGATGATGTCCGAGACGCTGGCCCGGCGGCTGGCGGGCGTGGTCGCGGATCTGCACAATCTGAGGGGCTGGACGGAATTCGACTCCGGCCGCCCCGCGCGGGCGGAGCGGCACTTCCACCTCGCGCTCGAACTCGCGGCGGAGTCGGGCAACGACGACCTCGCCGCCAACATCCGCTACCGGCTCGGCCGGATGTATCTGCATCACCGCTCTCCGGTGGAGGCGCTTGAGCAGTTCGGTCACGGCCAGCTCGCGGCACGCCGCGCGGGAAGGCCGCTGTCACAAGCGATCCTTTCGGCGAACGAGGCCTGGGCGTACGCGCTGCTCGGCGACGTCCGCCAGTCGCTGGACAAGATTTCCCTTGCGCCGGAACAGTTCGCCAGCTCGTTGGGAGACTTCGTCCCGTCGTGGTCGGCGTTCTTCACCGCCAATGACATGGCCGCGATGATCGGCACGGTACGCACCGAGCTCGCCAGGATCGTCGACGTCCGCCACAGCCGGGAGGCCATCCCCGCGCTCACCGAGGCCATCGACGGCTACGGGCCGGACATGGAACGCAGCCGGTCGCTGACGATGATCTGGCTCGCCGTGGATCACGCGTTGGAAGGTGACTTGGACCGTGCGGCGGAGGTCGGCCTCTCCGCGATGGAGATCGCATACGGAATCCGTTCCGCGCGTACGCGGGATCGTTTGCGGCCGCTGTCGGAAAGCGTGCGGAAGCGGGTGAGCGACATTAATGCACGAGATCTTCTTGACCGGATCGCAACATTTCGCGCCGGCGCCTGAGCGCCACGGAATAGGTGGAGGAATGACCGGATCAATTCCGGCGGGCGTAGGCTCGCGGGCATGAAACGGACTTCGTTCGCGCAGTGGCCGTGCTCGATCGCGCGCACCATGGACCTGCTCGGCGACTGGTGGACGCCGCTGGTCCTGCGGGAGGCGTTCTACGGGATCCGCAGGTTCGACGAGTTCCAGCAGGAACTCGGCATCGCGCGGAACACCCTCGCCGACCGGCTGCGCCGCCTCGTCGGCGAAGGACTGCTGGAAAAGCGTGCCTACCAGGCCGACCCGGTCCGTTACGACTACGTGCTGACCGAGAAGGGCGCGGATTTCTACGGGGTGCTCGCCGCGATGTCGCGCTGGGGTGACCGCTGGCTCGCCGAAGAGGCCGGGCCGCCGATCACGCTCCACCACGACACGTGCGGCCACGACACGCACGCCGAGGTCGTCTGCGCGCACTGCGCCGGGCCGCTCACCGCCGAGAACACGCGGGCGCGACTCGGGGCGGGCTACCCGCCGAAGCTCGCGAACCGGCCCGACGTGGTGCGCCGTTTCGCCGCTCAGGAAGGTTTGACAACGTAAGTCCATCTACGCAACTATCGAGGTCACGAGCACGGGAGGCGGACCACGATGGAGTGGACGGGCGCCAAGTACGCCGACAAACCGACGGTCGAGGTCGAGGCGTGGGTCGACGCGAATCCGGAGCGGGTCTGGTCGATCGTCTCCGACGTCCGGCTGATGCCGCAGATGAGCCAGGAGCTCCAGGCGGCCGAATGGTGTGACGGCGCGGCAGGCGAGGCGGCGGTCGGCAGGCGGTTCGTCGGCCGCAGCAAGCACGACGCGCTCGGCGAATGGGAGACCACGTCGCACGTCGTCGAATGCGACGAGCCGCGTGTCTTCACCTGGGCCGTGCACGATCCCGAGACGCCGACAGCGCTGTGGCGCTTCACGCTGGAGCCCGAGAACGGCGGGACGAAGCTCCGGCAATGGATGCAGCTGGGGCCGGGTCGGTCGGGCCTCTCGCTGGCCATCGACCAGATGCCGGACAAAGAGGAGAAGATCGTCTTCGTCCGGTTGCGCGAGTTCGAGAAGGCGATGACAGGGACCCTCGCGGCGATCAAGGAACGGGCCGAGGTGGCCGGCGCGTGATGCGGACGGCGACCACGGTCGAGGCTTCCCGCGGCTGGCGGGAGACGCTGGACTTCGTCCTGGAGGCGGAGAAACTCGGTCTCGACGACTGCTGGGTCGCCGAGGCGTGGGGTTCGGACGCGCCGTCCGTGCTCGGCTATCTCGTCGCGCGGACCGAGCGGGTCCGGCTCGGCTCGGGGATCATCCAGCTCGGCACCCGGACCCCGGTGGCGATCGCGCAGGCCGCGCTGACGCTCTCGGAGCTCTCCGGCGGCCGGTTCGTCCTCGGGCTCGGCGCTTCGGGGCCGCAGGTGATCGAGGGTCTCCACGGCGTTTCGTTCGCCCGGCCGCTGACGCGGATGCGGGAAACGGTCGAGATCATCCGCCTGGCGTTCAGTGGGGAGAAGATCGCGTTCTCCGGCAAGGAGTTCGAGATCCCGCTGCCGGGCGAGAGCAGGCCGATGCGGCTGTCGACGACGCCGAATCCGGACATCCCGATCCATCTGGCCACGCTTTCGCCGAAACTGCTGGAGCTGACCGGCGAGCTCGCGGACGGCTGGCTGGGTACGAGTTTCGTCCCGGAGGGGGCGCAGGCCTACTTCTCGCATCTCGACGCCGGTCTCGCGAAGGCGGGCCGGTCGCGGGCGGACCTCGAAGTCTGCCAAGGCGCCGAGGTCGCCTTCGCCCGGGACGAGGACGAGCTGCGCGGGATGGTCGCGGGCCGCAAGGCCGAACTCGCGTTCAGCCTCGGCGGGATGGGTTCGGCGAAGACGAACTTCTACAACAACGCCTACAGCAGGCAAGGCTGGGCCGAGGTCGCCGCGGCGGTGCGGGAGCGCTGGCAGGCGGGCGACCGGGAAGGCGCCGCCGCGCTGGTGACCGACGAGATGGTGCTCGGCACGACGCTGATCGGCACCGAGCCGATGGTGGCCGAACGGCTGCGCGTCTGGAATGCCGCCGGGGTCGACACAGTCCGGCTGTACCCGGCGGGGGAGACCGTCGCCGACCGGCTCACCACCCTCGGCCGCGCGCTGGACCTGGTCCGCGCTCTGGGTTGAGAAGTTGGCCCGAATGCCCGCGCCGGTTGAGGTGACCGGCCGAACGCGGCCCTCCCAGCCTGCTCCAAGCGGGTAGAACTTGTTTCACTTTCGCGTCCGGCTGGAGAACATGACCTCGCTCGATCACCACGCGAGGAGGATCCATGAGACCCGACACCAGCCTGTCCCGGCGCCAGGTTCTGCGCGGCACCGCCGCCGGCGCCGGGATCGCACTCGCGTCGGGTCTGCCGTTCGCCGGGACGGCTTCGGCCGAGGCCGCGGTGATCGGCGAGTACGACGTCGTCGTGGTCGGTGCCGGTGCGGCGGGGATGACCGCCGCGCTGACGGCGGCCAAGCGCGGGCTCAGCTGCGTCGTGCTGGAGAAGGCGGCGAAGTTCGGTGGTTCGGCCGCCCGTTCGGGGGCGGGGATCTGGATTCCGTGCAACCCGGTGCTGGCCGCGGCCGGCGTCCGTGACACCCCGGAGCAGGCCGCACGGTACTTGGCCGCCGTGGTCGGCCCGTCGATCCCCGCCTCGCGACAGCAGGCCTTCCTCGCCAACGGCCCGTCGATGCTGTCGTTCGTGATGGCCAACAGCCCGCTGCGGTTCCGGTGGATGGAGGGCTACAGCGACTACTACCCGGAACTGCCCGGCGGGATGCCGGACGGCCGCTCGATCGAACCCGATCAGCTCGACGGGAACGTCCTCGGCGCCGAACTGGCCAACCTGAACCCGCCCTATCTCGCCACGCCCGCGGGGATGGTCGTCTTCAGCGCCGACTACAAATGGCTCGCGCTGGCCGCGGTGAATCCGAAGGGCGCCGCGGTGGCGGCAGCCTGCCTCGCCCGCGGCACGGCCGCCGCGCTCGCCGGACAGAAACCGCTCACCATGGGGCAGTCGCTGGCCGCCGGACTGCGGGCCGGGCTGCAGCGCGCCGGTGTCCCGGTCTGGCTGAACACGCCGTTGACCGATCTCGTCATCGAGAACGGGAAGGTCACCGGAGTGACCGTCGCGGCAGGCGTGGTGAAGGCGCGGCGCGGCGTCATCGTCGGCTCCGGCGGATTCGAGCACAACGCCGCCATGCGGGCGGAATACCAGCGGCAGCCGATCGGTACACAATGGACTGTCGGCGCCCGGTCGAACACCGGGGACGGGATCCTGGCAGGCAAACGCGCCGGGGCGGCGCTCGACCTGATGGACGACGCGTGGTGGGGGCCGGCGATCCCGCTGCCCGGCGAGCCGTACTTCTGCCTCGCCGAGCGGACCCTGCCCGGCGGGCTGATGGTGGACGCGGCGGGCAAACGGTTCGTCAACGAAGCGGCGCCGTACAGCGACGTCGTGCACACGATGTACGACCGGAACCCGACGTCGCCCACCATCCCGGCGTGGCTGGTCGTCGACCAGCACTACCGCAACCGGTACCTCTTCCGCGACGTCGCGCCGCTGCTGCCGCTTCCCGATGAGTGGTACTCGGCGGGGGCGGTCAAGAAGGCGTGGACCGTGGAAGCGCTCGGCGCCGCGATCGGCGTTCCGTCGCAGGCGTTGCGCGCCACGGTCAATCGGTTCAACGGCCAGTCACTGTCCGGTGTGGACAGTGACTTCCGCCGGGGTGCCAGCGTCTACGACCACTACTACACCGACCCGTACGTCCTGCCGAACTCGTGCCTCGCCCCGCTCTGGGAACCTCCGTTCTACGCGTTCAAGATCGTCCCGGGCGACCTCGGCACCAAGGGCGGGATGCGCACCGACGCGCGGGCGCGGGTCCTGCGGGCGGACGGCTCGGTCATCGCCGGGCTGTACGCCGCAGGGAATGCCAGCGCGGCGGTGATGGGCGGCAGTTACGCGGGCGCGGGGTCGACGATCGGCCCGGCGATGACCTTCGGGTACGTCGCGGCGAACGACCTCGCCGATCATCCCGGGTGAGTGACCGCTCCGAGGAGTTCGCTTTCGACGTGCCCGACCGCGGTGATGGCGCCGAAGGCCAGGAGGTGGAGAAGGCAGTGGTCGCTGTACCCGCCCGCTCGCCAGGCCTCCACGTCGTTCTCGGTGATCCGCCCCGGAGCGATTCCGGCCAGGACGGCGAGGGTGGCGCCTGCCCGGTCGGCCGGGTCCAAGGGAGCGAGCCAGGCGCGGTCACCGTCGAGGGCGGATCGCCGATGGCGCGCGATCGTTTCGCGCACGACGGACTGGGCCTGCTCGGAGAGGAGGCCGCTTCCGAGTTCGGCCGCGCGCCGCAGCGCGACATAGGCGGGGCCGACGGCGCTGGTGCCCGCCCAGCCGGGGATTCCGGCGGCCGGGACGTCGTCCAGCAGGGAAAGGCTGTCGCCGTCGGTTCGCTCTCGGTGGATCGCGCGGGCGATCGGCGCGCCGTCGAAGGCGGCGGGTGCGTCCTCGCTCATCGCGCCGGGAAGCAATTTCTCGTTCAGCAGCACCAGGACCATCCGGTTGATGAAGTGCAGCGCGAGCGCCGTTCCGAGATATTCCGGTGTTTCCTCGGTGGAGAAGGGGAGAGGGCCGCCTGATCGTGCCCAGCGGGCGAGCGCGGCGAGGCCCTCGCCCGCCGGTTCCTCACGGCGCTCCAGTGCGTCCGCGACGTCCTCCCCGCCGGCGAGGCGCAGGAATATCAGATGCCCGGCGGTGTCGTAGGCGCAGTCGTTGCTCTGTGAAACGGATACCGTGACGATTTCCTTGCGCCATCGGGGAACCGTGCCCGCCACCAGTGACTCGCGCAGTAGCGCCCAGCACGGGGCGAGCAGTTCCGGCGCGGGAGAGAGCATCCGGACCGCCGGGCCGATACTGCTGAACTCCGTGTCGACCTGCCGGTAGACGGCGGCCACCGGTCCGGTGGCGTCCTCGGGGGAAATCGGGGTGATGTGACGGAAGAGCATGGTGGGGGACCTTCCTTCGTGGGCTAGCGCGCCGGGGTGAAGGCGCGGTCGGGGAGCTGGAGTCGCGAAGCGGCGATGATCAGCGCGAAGGCGATGAGCGCGGCGAGGGTTCGGATGACGTTGTAGGTCTCCCAGTGATCGAGGATCGCCGCGTGGTCGGCGGGCGCGGTGGTGACCGCCCAGACTTTGATCCGGCCGTTGATCGGCACGTTGCCGAAGCGGGTGACCAGGAACGACGTCACGACCAAGGCCGTGGCCATCCCGGCCAGAAGTCGCGGCCGCCCTCGGTTCAGGAAGACGAGCGCGAGGGAGCTGACGGCCGCGAGCGCCATCGCGGTCTGCATGACGACGCCGTTCCTCTGCATCAGCGCCGTGTGGAAGGTCAACCGCACGTCGAGCGGGACGACGTCGAACGTGGCCGCGACCGCGATCGCGCCGTAGCCGAACGCCCCCGCGAGCAGACCCGTCGACAAGAGGGCGACGACGGTGACGAGACCCGACCTTATCTTTGACATGCTGTCAAACATAGCCGCCTGGGTTAAGCTTGACAACATGTCTGAGATAGCCGCGGGCCGCCGGAGGCGACGGCGGACCGATGCCGACCGCAGTGCTGCCTCGATTCTCGCCGCGGCCAAGGAAATCCTTGGCACGCAACCAACCGCAAGCGTCGAGGACATCGCGAAGGCGGCCGGGGTGAGCAGGCAGACCGTCTACGCGCATTTCAAGACCAGGGAGGCGCTCCTGGGCGCGGTGATCGACGCGGTGTCCGAGGAAGCCGCACACGAGATGGACTCCGCGCGGCTCGGCGAAGGTCCCGCCGCCGACGCTCTGCTGCGACTGCTCGACATCGGATGGCGGACCTTCCGGCGCTACCCGTTGCTGCCCGGCGGTACGGCCGAGGAAAACGACCCCGAAGCCGACCGGGACCGTCATACGGCGGTGTCCGATCATCTGGACCGGCTGCTCACCCGGGGCAAGACGTCGGGGGAATTCGATCAGGAGCTCGCGAATCCCTGGCTCATCAGTGCGATCGTGGCGCTCGGCCACGCCGCCGGACAGGCCGTGGACGCGAAGCAGTTGACGTTCGAAGCCGGTGTCGACGCGCTCGCCGAGAGTGTGCTGCGGCTTTGTGGCGTCGAACGGCGGGACTGACGGGCACGGAACGTGCCGATGCGCTCAAGGCCGGTCCCGGACCGGCTAAGGTGAGACGTTCGCGTGGCATCAAGGGCTGGGGGGTCCGCCATGATCACCAAACGTTCCTATCACCACGGGGACCTTCGACGTGCGCTCGTCATGGCCGCACGGGAGGGCCTCGTCGAGCGAGGTCCCGAGGGGGTGAGCCTGCGCGGCGCGGTCGCGAAAGTGGGCGCGTCCACCGCGGCGCCGTATCGGCATTTCCGCGACAAGAACGCGCTGCTGGTGGCTGTCGCGCTGGAGGGGCACGCCGAATTGCAGGATCGCCTGCGCGGCTGCGGTGCCGGGACGGTGACCGCGCTCGGGCAGTCCTACCTCGGCTTCGCGCTGGAGAATCCCGCGTTGTACCGGCTGATGGTGGGCGCCGGGATCGGTGACCGGGCCGCGTTTCCGGAGCTCGCCGAGGCGCACCGGGAGACCTGTGCGCTGCTGGCCGATCGGGTGGGGGAGCGGAACGATCCGGGCGGTTTCGCCGTCACGCTGTGGTGTCTGCTCCATGGGCTGGCCACGCTCGTGATCGACGGTCACGTCGAGCGCGACTCCGCCGTCGCGGAGGCCGAACGCAGTCTCGCGTTCTTGGGCGGCGGCGCGGGGACGTGAAGGGCTCCTTCCCTCGGCTGAGCCGTGGAAACTCGGCCTTCGTGGCTTCCTCAAGTACGTGAAGGACCCCTTCACTGCGCTAGGCGCAATGAAGGACCCCTTCATGTACTGCAGGGGGCCGGACAGTGGTGGGGCGCGTGCCTCGTGAGTGGCGATTCGGGCTAGAGCCAAGGGTGTCTCAGGTGCCACTGGATTCTGGGTGCGTATCGCCGGTTTGGTCCGTGAAGGCCTCTTTGAGGGACCCAGAGTCCCTCAAAGAGGCCTTCACGGACTTGCGTATCGCCACATGCGCCACACGTGTACCAGCAGTCACAGCGGTTGCGCGTGAAGGCCCCCTTCCCTCGGCTGAGCCGTGGAAACTCGGCCTTCGTGGCTTCCCCAAGTACGTGAAGGACCCCTTCACTGCGCCTAGCGCAATGAAGGACCCCTTCATGTACTGCAGGGGGCCAGGGTGCCGCGCCGTGGTGGGTCCAGCTGGTCGTGAGTGGCGATTCGGGTTCTAACACGAATCGCCACTCACGACATCGGTTCAGCCCAGCGACGGGATGAACGTCGGCAGCCGCCGGACCTTCGTGTCCTGCTCGAAGGCGTAGGCGATGGCCAACAGCGACGGTTCGCTGAACCGCCCGCCCATGATCGACAGCCCGAGCGGCAACGGTCCGGCGTACGCCATCGGGACGGTCATGTTGGCGTAGCCCGAAACCGCCGCCGGTCCGGACGAGTCGATGAGCAGCGCGCCGTCGCCGACACCGAGCTGCGTCTTCCACGCGGCGTTGTTGGTCGGCGCCACGATCGCGTCCAGTTTGTTCCCGCGCAGCGTCTCGTCGAGACCTCGCCGGGCGGCGCTCGTCGCCGCTTCCCGCATCGCGCGGTACGCCGGATCGGTGAGATCGCCGGCGGTGGCCTGCGACCGGTCCCACAGATTGTGGGTCCAGTACGGCATTTCGACCGCCGCGTGGTCCAGGTTGTACTGGATCAGCCCGGCCAGGTCGGCGGGGTGCCGGCCCCCGGTGGACGCGAGATAGGCGTTCAGGTCGTGCTTGAACTCGGTCCTGATCGCGGGGAACTCGTTGGCCGCGATGACGTCCAGGTAGGGGATCGTGATCTCCACCGTGGTCGCGCCGAGCTGCCGCAGCTTGCCCAGCGCCTGGTCGAACGCCGCCTTCGTCGTGTCGTCCGGGGTGTACACCTCGCGCCAGACGCCGATCCGCTTGCCGCGCAAGGCGTTGGGCCGCAAGAACTTCGTGTAGTCGTCGAGGGACTGCCGGGCGGCATCGACGGTGATCGGGTCACGGCGGTCGGCGCCGTTGAGGGCCGCGAGCAGGATCGCGGCGTCCACCACGTTGCGCGCCATCGGGCCCGCGGTGTCCTGCTGTTTCGACACCGGCACGATCCCGCTGCGGCTGACCAGACCGAGACTCGGCTTGACACCCACGATGCCGTTGGCGCCCGACGGGCAGCTGATCGAACCGTCCGTTTCGGTCCCGACGGCGACGGTCGCCAGATGCGCCGCGACCGCGACGCCCGGGCCGGACGACGATCCGCACGGGTTGCGGTCGAGCACGTAGGGGTTGGCGGTCTGGCCCGCGAGCGGGCTCCAGCCGTTCGACGAACTCGTGGACCGGTAACTCGACCACTCCGACAGGTTGGCCTTGCCGAGGATGACCGCCCCGGCCTCGCGCAGGTTTTCGACCACGCCGGCGTCACGGTACGGGCGGGAATTCAGCAGCGCTGTCGAACCCGCCGTGGTCGGCTGCCGGTCCGCGGTGTCGATATTGTCCTTGAGCAGCACCGGAATTCCGTCCATCGGTCCCTTCGACCGATGCCGGTGGCGCCGCGCGTCACTGTCCGCGGCGAGCCGCAGCGCGTCCGGGTTCGTGGTGAGCACCGCGTGCAGCGTCGGGTTCAGTTTGCGGATCCGCTGCAGGTAGAAGGTGGTCAGTTCGACCGAGGACAGCCTCCCGGCGCGCATCGCCCGTTGCAGATCGGGGATCGTCGCCCGCTCCAGATCGATCCCGGCCACGACGGGACGGCCGGACAGGGTCGAGGCCTGCGCCGGGACGGCCGTGGTGGCGGACGCGACGAACGCCATGGCGAGAAAAGCGGCCGCACCGTGTCTTTTCAGGGAATGTCTTTTCAAGGAATCCCTCCTGGGTCGAAAGAATTCCTGAACCGTACGTGTGGTGCTTCTGTCCGGAAACGCTGAACGGTGCGGATAAACGGTGATTGAATTGTCGTGTGGGCGGCCGCCCGGTAGGCGATCAGTCACGGAAATGGCCTGATGGCAAGGGGTGAGCGTGCTTTCGGTACGCGGAGCTTCCGGTCGCGGACACAGGGTGAGGCGTTTTCAGGCGTTTTCGTCGGAAATATTCCGTCGAATTCGGTCGGTGGTCTCGTTCTCGGGTTGATCGGGGTTTGTTCGGCGTTCGTCGATCATCCGGCCCGGTTCGGTCGCGAGTGCTCGGCGAGCGCGGCGCCGAAGGAACGCGCGGTGCTCGCCAAGCCGGCGACCGCCGAAACCGGGTCGCGCCGGGCGGGCAGGACGGCGGCGAGGGCCGCGCCGACCCGGCCGTCCGGGGTCCTGATGCCGACGGCGGCGCAGCCGAGGCCCGCCGTGATGGTCTCCGATTCGGTCGCGTACCCGGCCGTGCGGATCTCGAGGGCGTCGGTGTCCGGTTCGGCGAGCGCGGGGTGATGGGCGGCGAGCAACCGCCCGGCGGCGGTCCCGGGCGGCAGGGGGCTGCCCGGCCACACGGGGACATCATCGGCGGGCAGGACCGCCCCCGCCGCGACCAGCGCGCGACCCTCCCTCGGGACCACGAGCACCAGGCTCACGCGCATCCGCGCCGAAAGCACCGGCAGCCACTCCTTGGCCAGGTCCCGCAGTTCCGGCTGCCAGAACCGGCCGAGCCGGAACACCCGCGAGCCGATCCGGTAGCCGCGGCCCGCCCGCTCGACCGCGCCGAGGTCGGCCAGCTGGTCGAGGAGCCGGTGCACGGTGGTCTTCGGGAGCCCGGTGTCCCGCACGAGCTGGGTCAGCCCGGCCTGCCCGCCGTGTTCGTTGAGTGCTTCGAGCAACGCGAACGCGCCTTCGAGCACGCCGCGTCCGCCGATGGTTTCCTGTCCTGTCCGCCCGAACTTTGCGGAGCTTCACCGCGCTGAGCTGCGGTCCGAAAAGTAGGTCCGGACGATGATCGTTCGGGTTGTCCGGACCTA
>NZ_JBVJLY010000032.1:0-370 GCF_055584485.1 Amycolatopsis sp. NPDC102522
AATAGGGACGTCGAGCGTCCCTATTTCCACACACCCCTCACCCTGAGTAACAACTCGCGCCCTCGTCGACCCGACACCTTTGCCTTACCCCTCAATAGAACCCGAATCGCCACTCACGACCACCTCGCGCGGTGGGGGCTCGCGGGAAGCGCACGTTGCGAAAGATGCTCCTATTGATGTCAAGGGCTTTCGCAACGTTGAAGGTTGCGAAAGTGGCTTTCGCAACGCTTTCCAGCGGGGGGTCGAGCTCCTTGGGGGAGGGGGTCGGTGGTGGGGTCGGTTTGGTCGGCTGAGTGCCGACTTGGGTGTGGGGGGTGCGCCGCCGGGGGGGTGAGACAAGGAGGAGTCTGGGTTTTGGTCGTCGCCCCCC
>NZ_JBVJLY010000032.1:380-83387 GCF_055584485.1 Amycolatopsis sp. NPDC102522
GGGGGGTTGGTTGTTTGGTGTTCGTTCTCCCTTACATCCTACCCCAACACCCCCCCCCCCCCCCCCCCCCCCCCCCCCCCCCCCCCGCCAGGCCCGCGCGGCGCAGCAACCCGGGCGACCCGCTGTGACCACGAAGCGTTTGCCCTGCCTCTCGGTTATTGAGAAGCAGGGTTACCCGGCCTTCGTGACAGGTCCGGTCAGGCGGGACTGTGTGGATTTCTGGTCATCCAAAGCGCCCGCGGTGCGGCACGACGTCCAGTCTTGTATCGTGTACTTGATACAAGACTGGGAGGCTGATCGTGCCGTTCGACAACATCATGGCCACCGCTCTGTTCATGGGCCTGGTCGGGCTGGTGCTCCTGATCCTGCTGTGGCCGGGCGAGAAGCAGGGCGCCAAGGTGCTGCGACGGTGGGGCGTCGACGATCCTTCGCTGTCCGACGTCGACGAGGCCGTGCGTTATCTGCGCCGCCGTCGGTTCTGGTATCCGTGGCTGTACCTGGGGTTGCCGCTGCTGGCCGAGTCCGCCGGGGTGCGCGGGGGCGACACGTCGTTCTTCCTGGCCACGCTGCTCGTCGGCGCGCTGATCGCCGAGGTGCTGGCGCAGCGGCCGCGGAAGGGTGCCCGCCGCGAGGCGGGGTTGGACCGGCGTGGGGTGCGCGGGCTCATTCCCGTCTGGGGCCTGGTCACCTACGCGGTGATCGTCGTGGCCGCGGCGGCGTGGCTCGTGGTCCATCGCTGGTGGGCGCTGCTCGGGGTCGCCGCGGCCGTCTCGGCGGTCACGTGGCTGGTCATCCTGCTCGCCGTGCGCCGACCGTCCACAGGGGACAGTGTGGCTGACACCGCGTTGCGGGTTCGGAGCGCGCGGGTCGCGGCGGGGCTGGGGCTGGCTGCCACCGTGACACTGGCGATCCCGGAGGTGACGAACTTCGGCTCGTGGATCCTGGTCGTCGGCGGGTTCGCCGGCTGGTACCACCTCGCGCACCGCTCGCGGGCCGAGGTCGCCCGGTCGCGTCCCGAAGCAGCCTGATGCCGCTGAAGGTGGTCGTCGACACGGATCTCGGGATCGCGCCGTGGCGGCAGGTCCGGGACCGGATCGTCCAGTTGATCACCACCGGCGCGCTGGCGCCGGGCACCCGGCTGCCGTCCATCCGGCAGCTCGCCAGGGATTTGGCGCTGGCTTCGGGCACGGTGGCGCGCGCCTACCGCGAGCTGGAGGAGGACGGTTGGGTGCACACGGCTCGGGCTAGGGGCACTGTCGTCGCCGAAGCCGCCGACCGTCCGGGTAAATCCGCCCTATTGCGGGCCGCGGCGGACGAATACGCGCGTGTCGCTCAGGAACTCGGCGTCGAACCGGGCGACGCGCTGACTGCCGCGGCCGCCGCACTGAGTGCGGACTGATTCGGCCGTCCGCCGATTTGCGCTTTCCTTCTGGGCAATGGTAGGAACGCCTCGCTGTTGCCCGGGGAGGGGTGACCAGGCTGAGAAAGGCAGGCGGGTTCCGTGGATGAGCCGCTCCAGAAAGCGGTCGTCATGGTCGACGTCGCAGGTTTTGGCGCGAGAAGCAACCCGCATCAGCTGACGGTGCGCGAGTGGCTTTTTTCCACACTCGAAGAGATTCTCGTCGGGAAAGGTCGTTCGCAGCCAGGTTTCTCCCTCGACGAAAGGGGCGATGGTGCCCTCATCGTGATTCCGCCTGACATTTCGTTGACCCGGGTCGTGCGTGTTTTCACGGTGGACCTCGCCCGGCGGGTGCGTGAGCGGAACGATGCCAGCCCTGTGGCACAGCGGATCGCTCTGAGGGTGGCCGTGCATGTCGGGCTGGTGCACGCCGATCCCTGGGGTTCGGTGGGGTCGGATGTGAACCTTGTGGCCCGGCTTGAGGGCGCCAAGACCTTTCGGCGGATGATGCGATCGGCCGAGGCCGATTTCGGCGTGATTGTTTCGGGCGCTGTTTACGAGCAAGTCGTCCGCCATCATTACGAGGACATAGATCCAGCAGATTACCGGCGGATATCGGTTTCCAGCAAAGAGACCCGCACCCGGGCATGGGTGACCTTCGCTGGTGCCGGGTCCCCGAGTAAACGAAGGCGCTTCGATAAAAGCCGAAATAGAGCCCTTATCGTCGTGATCGCGGTGCTTGTGGTGATCGTTGTCGCGGGCGCGGTCTTGATCGCCGTGCCTTCGACGACCGAGGACGGCCCCGTCTACCGGATTCCGTTCACGGCTCATGCGGAGTATCTGCTTGAGGACTATCCGACGGCCGTTCACTCCGAATCGCTCACCCCGGACGGCATCCCCGGATCGAGGTACTGCCGAGATCTGGAGAGTGCGGTCGTTCGGCGAGGCGGATGGTTTGCCAGTGGGACACCGGTGCGTCTCACGCTGATCGGGCTCGGCGGCCGGACGGTGGTGATCCGCGGGATCCAAGCGCGGATCGTGGAACGGGGGAAGCCTGCGACCGGAACGGCCTTCGCATGCACACCCTGGAACAGTGCCCACCCGAGCATTCCACTCGGCGTGGATCTGGACGCCCCGGATCCTCGTGTGAGGAAGGCGCCAGAACGAGTGAACGGGTCACCTTCCTACTTCGCCGACACCGTGGTCGAGTTGGCTCCCACGGAAAGTGTCACCTTCGACATCAAGCCGATCACCGAGGACTGTGCGTGCGGTTGGGTGGTGCATCTTTCGTATGTGGATGAAGGGCAGGTCCGGGAAACGGAGATCGGAGGGAAGGCGGGCCAACTGCTCCGTACGTCGTCGGTCCGGTCCGCGGGACAGAGATACTCCGAAACCGGCGGTGTCTGGCGGCGCATTCAGGGTGAGCGATGATCTCCTGTTCGTTGATCGGGTCACTCCAGTGACGTGTCGCCGAAGTGTTCGAGCAGCAGTCGCAGGGCGCCGACCAGTTCGGCCCACTGCGCGGGCTTGAGGTCGGGCAGAAGCCGAGCCTCGTTCTCCAGGTGGAGCACGAAGACCTCGTCCACCATCCGCCGTCCCTCGTCGGTCAGCCGGATCTTGACCGAACGGCGGTCGTCGCTGTCGCGCACGCGCTCGACCAGGCCTTTGGTCTCCATGCGGTCGATGCGGTTCGTGATCGCCCCCGACGTGACCATCGCGGCCTTGAGCAGCGCGCCCGGGGTCAGGCCGCCGGCCTGCCCGGAGCGGCGGAGCGTGGTGAGTACGTCGAACTCCCACGATTCGAGGCCGTGCTCGGTGTTGAACTCCTTGAGCTTCTTGTCGAGGATCCGGGAAAGCCGCTGGAGGCGCCCGATCACCTCGGCGGGCCAGAGCTTGTCTTCGAGGTCCGGCCGCTCGTGCCGCCAGAGCCCGATCACCGCGTCTACCGCGTCGGCCACGGGACACCTCCACTCATCTCAACATTAAGAGACTTGACATTGACAGAACTCGCTGGTGTTATCTCAACGTTGAGATTATCAGTGAGGAGACATCATGGCGATCATCGCCGAGCGACCCGCCGTCCCGACCGAGCAGGCGCCCGCGAAACCGACACTTCGCGACGCCGGGCTCGCCGCGCTGGCACCGGCCAGCTGGGGCACCGTCTACGTCGTCACCGCGACCATGCTGCCCCCGGATCGGCCCCTGTTGGCCGCCGCGCTGCGGGCGCTCCCGGCCGGGCTGCTCCTGCTGGCTCTGACCCGCCGGCTCCCGCGCGGGTCCTGGTGGGGGAAGACGGCGGTGCTCGGGATGCTCAACTTCGGCGCCTTCCTGCCCCTGATCTTCTACGCCGCGTACCACCTTCCCGGCGGGGTCGCCGCGACCCTCGGCGCCCTGCAACCCCTGCTGGTGGCCCTGCTCGCGTTACCGATGCTCCGCGTCCGGACACCGGCGCCGATCCTGCTCGCGGCGATCGTCGGCGCGGGCGGCGTCGCCCTGCTGACCCTCTCGTCGGAAGCCCATCTCGACCCGCTCGGCCTGGCCGCCATGCTCACCGCCGTCGCGCTCATGGCCGTTTCCCTGGTCCTCACCAAGAAATGGGGCCGCCCCGAACACCCGCTCGCGATGACCGGCTGGCAGCTGACCCTGGGCGGGCTCGTCCTCGCCCCGGCGACACTCCTCTTCGAAGGCCTCCCCGGCTCGCTGACCACCGCGAACCTGATCGGCTACGGCTACATCGGCATCGTCACCACCGCGCTGGCGTACCCGCTGTGGTTCCGCGGCATCGACCGCCTGGCCCCGACGTCGGTCTCCCTGCTGACGCTGACCAACCCCCTGGTCGCCACGGCCGCGGGTTTCCTGGTGCTCGGCCAGACCCTCACCGGCTGGCAGCTCACCGGATTCGCCATCGCCCTCACCGCCTTGACGCTCAGCCAAACGCTCGGGGCCGTTCGTGCAGGAGCCCGGCGAGTTCGGTGACGGTCGGATGGTCGAACAGGACGCGCGCGGGGACCTCCACCCCGGTCAGCTCCCGGAGCCGGGTGCGCAGGTCGATGACGGCCAGCGAGTCGAGCCCGAGGTCGGTGAACGGTTTGTCCTCGGGGATCGTGGCGGGGTCGTGGTGGCCGAGGACCTCGGCGAGCTCGACGCGGAGCAGGTCTCGCAGCTCCTCCTCGGCGGGATCGTCCGGCCAGCGCCGATCCGGTGACGGCGGTGCCGGGCGGCCGAGTCCTTCGGCGATCGGGGGCAGGCCTGCGGCGGTGGGGTCGAGCCGGGCGGCGATCAGGACCGGTTCCGCGTGCCCGAGCGCGGCGTCGAACAGGGCCATTCCCTGCTCCAGGGTCAGCGCGGCCACCCCGGAGGCTCGGATGCGATGCCTCGCCGCGTCGGGGATCTGCGAGCCGAGCCCGATTTCCAGGTCCCAGAGACCCCAGGCGATCGACGTCGCGGGCAGGCCCTCGGCCCGTCGCCGGACGGCCAGCGCGTCGAGAGAGCGGTTCGCCGCCGCGTAGTTCGCCTGTCCGGCATTGCCGAAAATGCCTGCCAGCGAAGAAAAGAGCACGAACGCCGAAAGCGGAAGATGCCGGGTGGCCTCGTGCAGGACTTGGGCGGCGTCGGCCTTCGGACGGAAAACCGTGTCGAATCCGGCGGGCGTCTGAGCGGTGAACGCGGCGTCGGCGACGACGGCGGCGGAGTGCACCACGGCGGTCAGCGGCGGGTCACAGGAGTCGACCAGCTGCCGGACGATGGCGGGATCGGCGATGTCGGCGCCGACGATCCGCACGTCGGCGGGCAGCTGCCGGAGCTCTTCCGCGCCAGGCGCGTCCGGGCCGCGGCGGCTGACGAGCAACAGGTGCCGGACACCGTGCGCGGACACGAGATGCCGGGCCAGCGCCCCGCCGAGCCCACCGGTGCCGCCGGTGATCAGCACAGTTCCCGCCGGATCGAGCGGCCGGGCGGACGCGGGCGCGGTCCGCGCGATCCGCAGCGCGTGCGGCACGCCGTCCCGGATCGACAGCTGGGGTTCGGGGTTGCCGCCGACGAGTTCGCGCACCTTCTCCACCGGCAGCTCGGTGGCCACCACGGTGATCAGGCCGCGGTACTCGGCCGAGGCCGCGGTACCGAGCCCGAAGACGGCGGCCGCCGCCGGATCGATCTCGTCGCGGGTGACGACGACGGTGCGTTCTCCGCGCGGCAGCGTGTCCTGCAGCTCGGTGAGCACCTTGGCGGTTAGAGGCAGTACGTCGTCGCCGTCGCGCGTGTCGATGATCCGAACATCGTCGGCGCGCGCGGCCGGCACGGGGAGCCATCGCGGGCGGTAGAGCATCGTGCTCCCGGCGGGCAGCGGCCGGGTGAACAGGGATTCCACGAGCGCGACAGGTGTTCCGTTGGGGTCGAACAGTTCGACGCGGACCTCGCCGGGGCCTGTCCGTACACAGTGGACTCGCCCCCGGCGCTCGCCGGGGGCGAACACGTGGACGCCACTCCAGAGGAACGGCACGCGCACCTCGGCGTCCGGCGGTTCGGCCAACGCCAAGGTGTGCACGGCCGCGTCGAGCAGGACGGGATGCACTTCGAACCGGCCGTCGACACCTTCGGGGAGCGCGACGTCGGCGAACAGTTCGTCGCCGTCGCGCCACAAACCCGTCACCGCACGGAAAGCGGGACCGTAGTCGAGGGCCGCGTAGGCCCGGTCCAGGTCGACCGGCCGGGTGGCGGGCGGCGGCCACTCGCCTTTCCACGGCTGCGCGACGACGTCGGACGGCCGCAGCCTGCCCGTGGCGTGCCGTGTCCAAGCTTCGGAATCCCGGGCGTAGAGGTCGATCCGGGGTCCGTCCACGACCACTTGGAGCGCGACGTCCTCGGCCGGGCCGAGCCGCAGCGGCGTTTCGATCGTCAGCTCGGCCACGCTCATCTTACCCGCGTGCAAGGCGAGTTCGACGAAAGCGGTCGCGGGAAACAGTGTCGTGCCACTGACGACGTGGTCGGCGAGCCACCCGTGCGTGCGCACGCCCGCCGAACCGCCGTGCACGATCCTGGGGGAGTCGGGCGCGACCAGCGCAGGGCCGAGCATCGCGTGCCCGTCACCCGCCGGGCTCCGGAGCGGTTGCGGGTCGAGCCAGAAACGCTCGCGCTGGAAGGGATAAGTCGGCAACGAAAGACGGCGCGCCGTGCTGCCGTCGAACACCGATCGCCACGACACGGGGACTCCGGTGGTGTGCAGCTCGCCCGCCGCTTCCAGTACCCCACGGCTGGAGTCCAGTGTGGACACAGTGGGGAGCACGGCTCCGGCGGCCCTGCTCAGGACGGCCGACGGGCCGATTTCCAGGCAGATACCGGTTCCTTCGGCGGCGACGGTGTCCAGCGCGTCGGCGAACCGGACCGTGTCCCTGGCGTGCCGCACCCAGTACTCCGGGCCAGTGCCGGTGAGCACGCGGCCGGTCAGGCCGGAGATCAGCGTGCTTTCCGGGTTGAGGTAGGTCAGCCCGGCGGCGACCTCACGGAACTCGGCGAGCATCGGATCGATCAGCGGCGAATGGAACGCGTGGCTGACGCGCAGCCGCGTCGAACCCGGCCACTGGGCCGCGATCGCTTCCGTCACGCTTCCGGCTCCAGACAGGACAAGGGATCGAGGGCCGTTGACCGCGGCGATCGCCACCTGGTCGGCGAATTCCCCGACCAGCGGCGCGACCTCGCTTTCGGCCGCCCGGATCGCGATCATCACGCCGCCGGGCGGCAACGCGGCCATCAGACGGCCGCGCGCGGCCACCAGGATCCCGGCGTCTTCGAGGGAAAGAACACCGGCGACGTGCGCGGCGGCGATCTCCCCGATCGAATGCCCGGCGACGACACCGGGCCGGACGCCCCAGGATTCCAGCAGCCGGTACAGGGCGACCTCGAAGGCGAACAAGGCGGCTTGTGCGTGATCGGTCCGGTCCAGCAGTTCGCCGCCGTCGAAAGCGACGTCACGGACTTTCCCGCCCAGTGCTTCACAAGCCGCGTCGAACGCCGTGCGGAACACGGGGAAAGCGTCCGAAAGTTCCTTGCCCATGCCCGCACGCTGCGCGCCTTGCCCGCTGAACAGGAACGCCGCCGTCGCCGGTCCGCGCACGATCCGGCCGCGGCGTTCGCCCGTGGCGAGTGCGCGCAGCGCGGCGAGATCGCCGGACGAGACCATCGCGCGATGCTCCAGCGAGGTACGGGTGGTGAGGGTGAACGCGACGTCGCCCTCGTCCCGGCCGCCCGCCGTCGCCAGCAGCCGGGAGGCGACCGCTCGCAGCGCGCCGTCGCCGGCGGCGCTCAGCAGCCACGGCGCGGTGAGCGACGCCGGCCGTCCGGCCTCGGCCGAAGGCGGCGCTTCCGAGACGAGGACGTGCGCGTTGGTGCCGCCGATCCCGAACGCGGAAACCCCCGCGTGCCGGGGTTTCGGCCCGGCACGCCATTCCCTGGCCTCGGCGAGCAGGGTCACGTCGCCCGCCGACCAGTCGATGCGGGGACTCGGATCGTCGGCGTACAGCGACGGCGGCAACTGTTCGTGCCGCAGCGCTTCCACCATCTTGATCACCCCGGCCACGCCCGCCGCGGCCTGGGTGTGCCCGATGTTGGCCTTCACGGACCCGAGCCACAACGGCCTGTCACGCCCGGCGCCGTACGCGGCGATCAGCGCCTCCGCCTCGATCGGATCGCCGATCGGGGTGGCCGTCCCGTGCCCTTCCACGGCATCGACGTCTGCGGCAGACAGGCGGGCGACGGCCAGCGCCGTCTCGATCACCGCGCGCTGGGCCCGTCCGCTCGGCGCCGTGATCCCGTTCGACGCCCCGTCGGAGTTGACGGCCGAACCGCTCACCAGCGCCAGCACCGGATGCCCGTTCCGGCGGGCGTCCGAAAGCCGCTCCAGCAGGACGACCCCCGCGCCCTCGGCCCAGGCCGTGCCGTTCGCGCCCGCCGCGTAGGAGCGGCAGCGCCCGTCCGGGGAAAGGCCGCGCTGGCGGCTGAATTCGAGGAACGTGCGCGGCGTCGACATCACCGTGGAGCCCCCGGCCACGGCGAGCGAACACTCCCCGGCACGCAGCGCGCGCACGGCCCAGTGCAGCGCGACCAGAGAAGAGGAGCACGCGGTGTCGACCGTGACCGCCGGACCGTTCAGGCCGAAAGCGTAGGAGATCCTGCCCGACGCGAGCGCGTGTGAGGACCCGATGCCCAGCCGTCCTTCCAGCTGATGCCCTTGCAAGCGACTGGCGTAGTCCTCGTTCATCACCCCGACGAACACGCCGGTGTCGCTGCCCCGCAACGTGGCTGTGTCCAGACCGGCGCGTTCGAACAGTTCCCACGACGTCTCCAGCAGGAGCCGCTGCTGAGGGTCGGTCGACAGTGCCTCGCGCGGCGACATGCCGAACAGGGCGGGGTCGAAGTCCGCGGCGTCGTAGACGAATCCGCCGCGACGGGTGATGGATCCGCCGATCCGGCCGGGGTCCGGGTCGTACCGCACGGCCTGGTCCCAGCCCCGGTCGGCCGGGAAGTCCCCGGTGGCGTCGACACCGCCGGCCACCAGGTTCCACAGGTCTTCGGGCGAGGTGACGCCGCCGGGGAACCGGCAGGCCGTCGCGACGATGGCGATCGGTTCGTCGCTGCCGGCGGGCGCGGTTCCCGCCGTGACGGGCCGTCGTTCCCCGGACAGCAGCCGGTCGAGTTCGCCGATGACCGCCGCCGGTGTCGGGAAGTCGTAGACGAGGGACTGGGGGAGGGCGAGGCCGGTCGCCTCGGCCAGCCGGTGCCGCAGGTGCACGCCGCCCAACGACGTCAGGCCCAGTTCGGCGAACGGCAGGTCACGCCATCGCTCACTCGCGTCTCCTTCGCACAGTTCGGCGACCGCCTCGCGCACCAGCGCTTCCACGTCGTCGGCCGGGGGAATCCGCAACTCCCGCCGTAGTGCCTTTCCCGACGGCGTCCGCGGAAGCCGCTCGACCAGGTGAAAGGCCACGGGAACTTTGTAGGGGGAGAGCCGCTGACGGCACAGACGGCGTACCTCGTCGAGGTCCGGCTCGTCGGACACGAGGAACGCCACCGGCACCGCGCCGAGGACCTCGTCGGGTCTTCCCGTCACGAGGACGTCTTTCACCGCGGGGAGTTCGGCGATGACCGCCTCGATCTCCGTCGGGTGCACGTTCTGGCCGCCGCACACGATGAGGTCGTCGGCCCGTCCGTCGAGCGTGAGCCGTCCGTCGGCGAGGCCGCCCAGGTCGCCGGTCCGGTACCAGCCGTCCACGCCCGCCGCGCTCGGCGCCACCCCGGGACCGCGCACCTCGATCTGCCCGTCGACGAGCCGGATCTCCATACCCGGCACCGGAATCAGGCCCTCCTCGCCGTGGACCTGGACGGCGATCTTGCCGCTGGTCTCCGTACTGCCGTAGCCGTCGAGGACCGGGATGCCGAACAGGTCACGGACCGCGGCCCGCGCCGACGGGGTGCAGGGCGCGCCGCCGGACAGGCACAGGCGTGGTGCGGGGAGCGTGCCGCGGACCTCCTGCCGCAGGTTCAGGAAGGTCGCCGGGACTCCGGCGAGGACGCCGCCGGGATACGCCGTGAGCGCTTCCCGCAGGTCGTGGCCGACGATCCGGGTGTGCGTGCCCAGCGCGATCGTCCCGGCGAAGGCCAGCGACAACGCATACGCGTGGTGCAGCGGAAGCGGCCAGAGCAGAGTGTCTTCGCCGGTGATCCCGTACATCGGGCCGTAGCACGCCGCCGACGACCAGAGGACCGCGCGCTGTGTCGTCAGGACGCCTTTCGGACGGCCTGTCGTGCCCGAGGTGTACAGCAGCCAGGCGGGCTCGTCGAGACCGAGATCGTCGCGCGGTTCACCCTGGGACGGCATCGGCTCGTCCTCGACGAACACCACCCGCATCCGTGGCCGCTCCGCCTGGATTTCCCGCACGGCCGCCGCGTACCGGGCCTCCGTGATCAGCAGGACGGCGCCGGAGTCGTCCGCGATCCGGGTCAGCTCGGCCGCCGTCGACCGCGCGCTCGCCGGAACCCCGATCCCGCCCGCGCGCAGCACCGCCAGGCAGTACTCGGCGAACTCGACGCGCCCGCCGAGGTGGATCAGGACCCGGTCGCCGCGGGCGATGCCGAGCGCGGTCGCCAACCGGCCGCTCGAGTCCAGCAATTCCCCGAAAGTCAGGGTCCGGTACTCGTCGGTGAACGCCGACCGAGCACTCGGCAGTTCTCGCAACAAAGTCACCAATGGCCGCAGCGGCCCGC
The DNA here is from genome assembly GCF_055584485.1 of Amycolatopsis sp. NPDC102522. Classification (NCBI taxonomy): domain Bacteria; kingdom Bacillati; phylum Actinomycetota; class Actinomycetes; order Pseudonocardiales; family Pseudonocardiaceae; genus Amycolatopsis; species Amycolatopsis sp. NPDC102522. Next base: position 11,035 of record NZ_JBVJLY010000032.1, read on the forward strand.
CGCGAATCTCGGTCATTACACGAAGGTATAGCCGCGCTGCTCCACGCTGGTACAAATGGACGCGGCCGCGAACACAGCGAAGTCTTTTCTTGCCCGATCGTGCACTTTCCGCCGACGGATCGCGCATTCCAGACTGGATGTTCCGCAGTGAACCCAGGAGGAAACATGACGGAGACCGCGGCCTCGGCCGAAGTCGCACAGATTTTCGAAGCCGTTGAGGGCGAACAGAAAATCCACGTTCCGACGGACGCGAAGTGGGGCCGGTTCACGTTACGAGGAGGGCAGGGAGGACACGGCAACGCGGATTCCGGCGGCCCCGGCCACGGCGCCGAGGTCGAAGCGACCGTGCCGGTCAAAGGCGGGGAAAAACTCAAAATCCAGGTGGGCAAACAAGCAGGCAGATCGGGCGGTTCCGGATTCCGCACCGGTGGCAGAGGCGGGTCCGGGGAAACCGATTCCGGCCGCAACGGCGGAGGCGGCGGTGGAGCGAGCGCGGTCTGCCGCGGCGACGTGCCGTTGATCGTCGCGGCCGGTGGAGGCGGCGCCGGCGGCGCGGGGTACGCGCTGGACGGCGGTGGAGGAGGCGGGGGCGGCAAGTCGGGCACCAACGACTCGGCGGGCGGCGGCGGTGGCGCCGGGGCTTCGTACTACGTCGAGGGCGCCCGGAACCCGTCGATCCACAAGACCGGTGCGAAGGGGAACCGTTTTAGAACTCGTGAGTGGTAATGACGGTTCTAACGACACTTACCACTCACGAGGACGGTAAAGGGGACATTCACCGTCCCCAATGCCACATTCGGCGCACACCACTCACGAGCGTCAAGCCTTACCGGTCCTTATTCCGTCCAGGTGACCGGCAACGCATGCACGCCGTAGATGTTCATGTCGGTCTTGAGCTTGACCTCGTCGGCGGGGACGGCGAGCGCGAGGGTCGGGAAACGGCGCAGCAGGCCCTCGAAACCCGCGCGCATTTCGATCCGCGACAGCTGCTGGCCGAGGCACTGGTGCACGCCGTGCCCGAACGAGAGGAGACCGCGCGCGTTGCGGTGGATGTCCAGGGTGTCGGGAGCCTCGAAGCGCCGCGGGTCGTGGTTGGCGGCCAGCAGCGAGACGATGACCGTCGAGCCCGCGCGGATCGTTTCGCCGCCGAGTTCGAGGTCTTCCGTGGCGTAGCGGAAGAAGATGTCGGCGACGGACAGGTAGCGGAGGAGTTCCTCGACGGCGCCGGGGAGCAGCTCCGCGTCGGCACGCAGTTCGGCCAGCTGCTCGGGGTTCTCCAGCAGCGCGAAGGTGCCCAGCGCCAGCATGTTCGCGGTGGTCTCGTGCCCGGCGAGCAGCAGCAGGAAGGCGGCACCCGCCAGCTCTTCGATGGTGAGGTCGTCGTAGCGGCCCAGGTCGGACAGGATGTCGTCGTCGGGAGTCTCGCGTTTGCGGGTGACCAGTTCGGTGAGGAAGGTGTTCATCCCGATGAACGCGGCCATCTTCTCTTCCAGCGTCTGGTCCCGGACCATGAGCTGGGCTGAGTTGGCCTGGAAGTTCTCGCGGTCCTCGTAGGGGACGCCGAGCAGTTCGCAGATCACCAGCGACGGCACCGGCAGCGCGAACTCCTTGACCAGGTCCACCGGCGGGACCAGCTTCGCCATCGCGTCCAGATGCTGTTCGGTGATCTCGACGATGTGCTCTTCGAGCTGCTTCATCCTCTTCACGGTGAAAGCGCCGGTGAGCCGCTTCCGCAGCCGCCCGTGGTCCGGCGGGTCCATCGCGACGAACATGCCCGGTATCGGCGGGGAAGGTTCGGTCGGGGCGGGCATCCCCGGGGTCTCGTACGGCATGTGCAGGATGCCGATGTCCTGCCGCGAGCTGAACCGGGTGTCGGCCATCATCTGCCGGACCTCGTCGTAGCCGGTGACGAGCCAGCCTTCGTGACCGTCGGGGAAGACCATGGGACTCACTGGGCGGGCCGCGCGCAGCCGGGTGATCTCGCTGGGCGGGTCGAAGGGACCCGCGTCACGCTGCATCGGGAGGCCCTGCGGGACGGGAACCGTCTGAGTCATCGGGTCGCCTTTCGTGGTGGTTGTGAAGACCACTGTCCTCGGAGCGCCTGACACGCGGCTGACACGGCGCTGACACCACCCGTGTCAGCGCCGTGGCGGGGGCATGTCAGCAGGGCCGCCCAGAGTGATGCCCATGAACGACACAGCGATTGCGGTCTCCGGGCTGCGAAAGACCTTCGGCGACAAGGTCGTGCTCGAGGGGATCGACCTGGAAGTCCCCGCGGGCACCATCTTCTCGCTGCTCGGCCCGAACGGGGCGGGCAAGACGACCACGGTGAACCTGCTGACCACCTTGATGAAGGCCGACGGCGGGACGGCCAGGGTCGCCGGGCACGACCTCGTGACCGAGGCCAAGGCGGTGCGGGCGGCGATCGGCGTCACCGGCCAGTTCGCGGCGGTCGACGAACTGCTGACCGGGCAGGAGAACCTGCAGCTGATGGTGGACCTGAACCGCGGCGCCGCGGGCAAGCGGGTCGTGCCCGAGCTGCTGGAACGCTTCGACCTGACGGAATCGGCGCGGAAGCCGGCGTCGACCTACTCCGGCGGCATGCGCCGGAAGCTGGATCTGGCGATGACGCTCGTCGGCGACCCGCGGATCATCTTCCTCGACGAGCCGACCACGGGACTGGACCCGCGCAGCCGTCGCACGATGTGGTCGATCATCCGCGAGCTGGTGGCGGGCGGCGTGACCGTCTTCCTCACCACTCAGTATCTCGAGGAAGCCGACCAGCTGGCCGACCGGATCGCGGTCCTCGACCAGGGCCGTTTGGTCGCCGGCGGCACGCCCGACGAGCTCAAGCGCCGGATGCCCGGCACGCATGTCCGGCTCCGGTTCACCACCGTCGCCGAACTCGACTCCGCGGCACGGATCTTCCCAGGCGCCACCCGGGACGACGAGACGCTGGCCCTGCGGGTCCCCAGCGACGGCGGGACGAAATCCCTGCGTTCGCTGCTGGACCGGCTCGACGAGCACGCGCTCGCCGCCGAAGAGTTCTCCGTCCACACCCCTGATCTCGATGACGTTTTCCTCGCCCTGACGGGCCACGACACGGAGGCCGCGAAGTGATGACCACCCGGACCACGACCACGCAGACCAAGACCACCTCGACCGCGCGCGCCAAGTCCCCTTCGCTGGTGATGCTCCGCCGCAACTTCAAGCACCTCACCCGCAATCCGACCTCGGTGTTCAACGCGATCCTGATGCCGGTCGTGATGATGCTGATGTTCGTCTACGTGTTCGGAGACGCGTTCAGCGTCGGCGTCGACTACATCGACTACGCGACACCGGGCCTGATGCTGCTGGCCGTCTGTTACGGCCTCGGCGGCACCGCGACGGCGGTGAACTCCGACATGACGAAGGGCATCATCAACCGTTTCAAGGTCATGGACGTCTCCCGCGGCGCGGTGCTGACCGGGCATGTCGTCACCAGTCTGCTGACCAACCTGATCGCCATCGCGGCGCTCACCGGAGTGGCGTTCCTGCTGGGTTTCTCCCCGGCGGCGGGTTTCCTCGACTGGCTCGGTGTCATCGGCATCGTCGTACTGCTCGGTTTCGCGGCGGGCTGGCTCACGATCGCGCTGGGCTTGGCGGCGAAGTCCCCGGAAACCGCGGGGATGGCGTCGGTGCCGCTGGTCATGCTGCCGTTCTTCAGCAGCGCGATCGTGCCGGCGGAGAAGATGGGACCCGGGCTCCGGGAGTTCGCGGAGTACCAGCCCTTCACCCCGATCATCGAGACCCTGCGCGGGCTGCTCAACGGGGCCCCGGCCGCGGGCGACGTGCTCCCCGCCCTCGGCTGGTGCGCCGGGATCGCGCTCGTCGGCTACCTGTGGGCGTCCTCGACGTTCAAGAAGCGAGCGTGACCTCGACCAGGTGCTTCCATTCCGCAGTGGTGCCTTCTCGCGCCGCCTCCGCGAACTTCGTTTCGCCGAGGCGGCGCAGCACTGTCTCCTCGATCCGAGTCACGTCCGGACGTGACCGGTCCGGCAGCCCACGCAGCTCGTCGGCCGCCGCGAGCAGCCGCGCGGCCTGCTCCGGATCGTCGCGGCGCAGGGCGAAGTCCGCGATCCCGACGATCATGTGGGCGATCAGGGGTACGTGCCGCACCTCGGCCGCCGCCTGCCAGGCCGCTTCCCGGTGCTCCCGTGCCTTGTCGAGGTCGTCCGCGAAATAGCCCAGCAGGTCGTTGGCGATGGCACGGACGTGTCCCAATTCCGCTTCGTCGCCCATCACGCTCATCGCGATGTCGAGCTCCCGTGCGGCTTCCCCGGTCTCGCCGCGCCAGTGCGCGAGTTCCGCGCGGGCGAGGGCCAGCATGCCGAGCGCGCCCGGCCACGTGACCTGTTCGGCGCACCGCTGCGCTTCGGCCGCGGCGGCCGCGCTGGCCTCCTCGTCGCCCATCAGCCAGTACAGCTGCGCCTGCCGCGACCGCAGCCGGATCAGGTCCTCGACGGATCCGACCTCGGTCACCACCGTGATCGCCTGTTCGTAGTACTCGCACGCGGTCGCGAACTCGCCGCGGGTGGCGATCCGGTCCGCGAGTTCGGTCAGGGCGAACGAGATCCCGAACCGTTCGCCGATGGCCCGGAACTCGGTGAGCGCCTGTTCGAGATAGGTGTCCGCCTCTTCGCCGGGATGGCCGAGCGTGATCCGCATCTTGCCGAGGTGCAGCCGCGCCATCGCGCGGACCCACGCGTTTTCGTTCTCCAGCACCGGTTCCCAGGCGGACAGCGTTTCCTCACCGGCCAGCATGCGCACCAGCGGGGCCACGAGCCCGAGCAGCGGATGGTTGTCCTCGCTCTTCTGTCCGAGCCGGTACGACTCGTGGATCCACTTCTCCGCGGTGTATTCGTCGGCGAAGCCGGAGCTCACGAACAGCGAGACGAGGCCGTACACGATGGCCGCGACGTTGTCGGGCACTTCGCCCGGTGTCTCGACGGCCGCCTTGACCAGTTCCATGCCTTCCGTCCGGTGCCCGCTGAGCCACCAGTACCAGCCGCAGGCCGCCGCGAGCCGCATCGCCGCCGGTGCCTCGGCCGCCGCGAGCGCGCGGCGCATCGCGGAGGTGATGTTGTCGTGGTCGGCGTTGAGCTTCGCGAGCCATTCCAGTTGCTCGGCCTGGCGGAGCATCGGTTCCGCGGTCTCGGCGAGCTCGATGAAATAGGCGAGATGCGCGTCGCGCGCCAGCGCCGATTCCCCCGCCTCGGCGAGCCGGAGTTCGGCGTACTCCTTGATCGTGCCGAGCATCCGGTAGCGCGGTGCTTCGTCGCCCGCGGCGACCAGCAGCGACTTCTCGGTCAGCGCGGTGAGCAGTTCGAGCACCTCGTACTGCTCGACGGCTTCGCTCACGCAGACGTGCTCGGCCGCTTCCAGGCTCGCCCCGCCCGAGAACACCGAGAGCCGGCACAGGACCGTCCGCTCGGCGTCGCTCAGCAGCTCCCAGCTCCAGTCGACCATGGCGCGCAACGTCCGGTGCCGGGGCAACGCGGTCCGGCTGCCGCCGGTCAGCAGGCGGAAGCGGTCGTCGAGCCGGTTGGCGAGCTGGTCGATGGACATGGTGCGCAACCTGGCCGCGGCCAGTTCGATCGCCAGCGGCATCCCGTCGAGCACCCGGCACACGCGCGCCATCGTGGCCAGCGTGGCTTCGTCGGCCACGAAATCCTTGCTCACCGCGCTCGCCCTGTCCCGCAGCAACCGGACGGCGGGGGAGGATTCGATCTCGCCGGGAGCGGCGTGCGGGTCCGGCAGTGCCAGCGGCACGACCTGCCACAACGCCTCACCGGTGATGCCGAGCGGTTCCCGGCTCGTCGCCAGGATCCGCAGACGGCGGCATTCCCCGAGCACTCGATGTGCGAAGGCCGCGGCCTGCTCGATCACGTGCTCGCAGTTGTCGAGGATCAGCAGGACTTCCCGGTCACGGATCGCGGCGATGACCCGCTCGGCGGGCTCGGCGCTCGGTGCGTCGCCGAGCAGCGCGTCCCGCAGGCCGAGCGCGGCCAGCGTCGCTTGCGCGACATCGCCGTCCGGGCCGATGGCCGCGAGTTCCACCAGCCAGGCCCCGTCCGGCAGGTCGCCGAGCATCGTGCGCGCGGTTTCCGTGGCCAGCCTGGTCTTTCCCGAACCGCCGGGCCCGATCAGGGTGGTGAGCCGGTGCTCGGCGACGAGTCCGCGGACCTTGGCGACATCGGTTTCCTTGCCGACGAAACTGGTCAGCTCGGCGCGCACGTTGGTCTTGCGGTTCTCCTCCCGCCGTCCCAGCTCGCCCCGCAGCAGCGCGACATGCACCGCGGACAGCTCCGGCGAGGGGTCGACGCCCAGCGCGTCTGCCAGCGCTTCCCTCGTGCGCTGGTAAACGAGCAGTGCTTCGGTGTCTCGCCCTGTCGCGGCGAGGGCCCGCATCAGCGCGGCGACGAGCCGCTCGCGCAGGGGATGCGCGGCCGCCAGGTCGGTCAGTTCGGTGACCAGTTTCGCGCCGTGGCCGAGTTCGAGCTCCGCGTCGAACCGATCCTCCATGGCCGTCAGGCGAAGACCTTCGAGCCGGGTGACCGCCGCGTCGAACGCGCCGCTGTCCTGCAGGCCGACGTCCTGCATCGCGGCACCGCGCCACAGGGCGAGGGCTTCACGCAGCCGCCTCGCCTCTTCGTCGCCGCTCGCCTGGCCGAGGAGGCGCTCGAACCGCACGGCGTCGACGTCTTCGGGCGCGACCTTCAGCCGGTAGCCGTCCGTCTGCCCCTCGACGACCCCTTCCGGCAGTACCTTCCGCAGCCGGGAAACCAAGCGCTGCAAGGCGTTCGTCGCGTCGGCGGGCGGCTGCTCGCCCCAGATCCAGTCGACGAGTGTCGCCTTCGGGACCACTCGGCCCGGGTCGAGCGCGAGGGCGATCAGCAGCCCCCGCAGCCGGGCACCCGGCACGTCGGCGAGGCCGCCGTCATCCGTGCGAACCTCGAAGGAGCCCAGCATCCCGATCTGCATTGGGCCGATTTTGCCACGGATGATCGGCGGGCCTCCCGTCGCGGACACCGGTTGGCTCTGCGTATCCCGCCGGTGTCACCGAGCTACGACTCGCCGCTGATCCTCGCCGTGCCGATCGAGGCCGCGGCGATCGCCCTGGCGGCGGTCTGCGTCGACGAACTGGAGGTCAGGCTGGTGAGCGACGCCTGGTTGAGCGCGTGCAGGACGAACTCGTAGGTGTTCACGGTCGAGGGCGAGCACGGACCCTGGTAGCCGTAGAGGCTCGCGCTCCCGCGGTAGTAGATCTGCCTGGCCCCGGCGGGAACGGGCGGCTTGTAGACGTGCTGGACGTTCTGGGGGAGCGAGGCCGCGGCCGGCGGGATGTCGTAGATGACCCAGTGGATGAGGTTGTTGTTGTCGAGGTCGCGCATGACGATCGCGTAGCTCTTGGCCGCGGCGGGAGCGCCCGACCACGCCAGCGGCGGCGACTCGTTCCTCTTCGCGGGGTCCTGGCCGCCGCCGCTGGTGCACTCGTGGACCTTGGGGATGAGGCCGCCGTTGGCGAAAGCGGTACTGGACAGGGTGAACGCGTTTTGCGTCGCCGAGGCCGCGGGGGAAAGGCAGGCGGCGGCGAGGGCGAACAAGGCGCAGAACACGATTCTCGTTGTTCTCACTGGAGACTCCCGAGGAATTTTGTGATTTCCGTGCGCGGAATTCAGCGTAGGCAGCACGGAATGCGGCGGCTAGCGCACTTTTCCGGTCGAACGAGGTGTTTTCGCCGGGATTCGCCTCAGGGGCGCACGAGCACGGAGAAGTAGATCGGCTTGTTGCCGGGGAACAGTTCCCGGTCCTGTTCGTCGACCATCTTCCAGAACACCTTGCAGTCGGCGGGGGCGGACGGCGGGGTGCTCACGGTGACCGTCACCTGGACGTTCCCCTGCGGCGCGGTGTCGTTGACCGGGATCCGGTCCGGGGTGCGGCAGGCGCCGGGCGCGACCGGGAGGTCGGTGCGGCGCAGGTACCGCTTCTTCCACTCGACGGTGCCGCTGTTCTTGATCTCCCACACCTTCACGAACTGCGTGCCCGGTTTGACCACGGTGTCGTCGGGGATGGTCACGTCGGCGACGAAACTGCTCGAATCGCCGGGATGCGGCGGTCCGGGCTCGCCCGGCAGCAGGAGGACGACGACGGCGGCGATCGCGGCGACGAGCACGAGGGCCAGCGGCACCAGGACCCGCTTGGACCGCCACCTGGACCGGGTGGGCACGGGGTCAGGCTCGCGCTCGGCGGACAGCACGAGCTGGACGCCCTGCCAGCGGGCGTGCCACTCCTCTTCGTCGCCGCCGCAGGCACGGACGAACTCCCGGACGGTCTCCCACGGCTGCAGCCGTCTGCCGGTGACGGTGAGGTGCAGGGTCGCGTGGGACACCGCGCCGGACTTCGCGGCCATCTTCCGGAAGGAGGGCTCACCGGCCCCCGTCCGCAGCTTCCGAAGCCCGTCCATGAACGCTTCGAGCTCCGGCGCCCGTTCTTCCGCTTGCGGTCCCGGCACGCTCCCCCTCGCGTTCGTGTCCAACGTGACAACGATTTTCGTCACTCTGCGCGGCCAGGTGACTATATCGCGAACTTCGTCCGGATCGCCGTGCCGACCAGCGGGGCTGTCCTGGTCGAGGCGCTGTCAAACGCTGTCAACCTGCGGTTTTTGACGTCAGACGTTCCGTCCAGGTGGTTCCGGACGGTCCCTCGTCCAGGGCAGTGTCGGTCACAAGCTGTTCACAGGGAGCAGCACCGAGTGAAGGAGCAGTCATGCGCAAGGTGGCAACCGCCGCGATGTTCACCGCTCTGTCCGGCGCCGCGCTCATGGGGGTGACGGCGGGACAGCCTGCGGTGGCCGCGCCGTCGGTCAACATGGAGGCCGTGATCAAGGCGGCCATGTGGGATCCGTACAAGGCCGACCAGGCGATCACGCCGGGCTCCGGCCCGAGCGTCAAGGTGGTCGAAGAGGCGCTGGCGGCGAAGAACCTGCTCGACAAGAAGCAGGTCGACGGTCACTTCGGCACCTCGACGGTCAAGGCGTACGAGAAGTACCAGAAGTCGCTGGGACACAGTGGCCTGGCCGCGACCGGGCTGCCGGGCAAGGGTTCGCTGACCGAACTGGGCAAGGGTCGCTACACCGTGACAGCGCCGATCAGCGTCGGGTCGAAGACCAGCCTGGACGGAAAGACGGTGAACAAGCGCACCGCAGACATGATCGCGGCCGCGGAGAAGAAGGCCGGGGTCAAGTTCACCGTCACCCAGGGCTCGTACAACGCGGGCGGTGTCGGCGCCTCGGGCGGCACGCACGACGGCGGTGGCGCCGTCGACATCTCGGTGAACAACATCTCGAACAAGAACGCCGCGGTGAAGGCGCTGCGCGAGGTCGGGTTCGCCGCGTGGCACCGCACCCCGAGCCAGGGCGACTGGGCGGAGCACATCCACGGCATCGCGATCAGCGACACCGACATGTCGCCGCAGGCGCAGGCCCAGGCCGGTGACTACTTCAAGGGGCTCAACGGCCTGGCGAGCCACGCCAAGGACGACGGCCCCCAGGTGAAGAAGGTGACCTGGGAAGAGTCCAAGCGCGGATGACCTCAGGGCGTTTCGAGAAGGGCGGGCGGCTTCGGCCGCCCGCCCTTCTCCGTAAAGTCGCTCTCGTGGACGACATCATCGCGGACCTGGACACCACCGGGTTCACCGTGGTCGAGGGGTTCGCCGTGCGGTTCTTCCGGCGGGAGAACGTGCCGGGGCACGGGTTGCGGTTCGTCGACGGCGACAACGTCCTGCTCGCCGAATTCTCCTGGTGGGACAACGTGGAAGTGACCTTGCGAGGGTGGACGCTCGACGACATCCCGCTGGGCACCCCGCAGGAGCCGTTCTGGGAACTCGACCAATGCTGGCACCTGCTGATCTGGCGCGAGGGCGAGGACGTGCTGATCGCCGAGACGGACGACCCTGGGGATTCGGTGTTCGAACGGCGGTCGCGAGTGCCCGCTTCGGACTACCTCGACGCGTGGAAAGCCGCTTTAAGCGAGGCCCGCGAACTGTCGGACGGATAGACGCCTCCCGCGTTGTGTGTCACCGCAGGCTTGTCCGCCGCCAGTGTTCGGCCGCCTCGCTCATGTCCTGGTGCAGGTGCCGGAAGAACCGGCTGGTGGCCTCCATCCGCGCCCCCGCCGGGCCGTCGAGCAGACCGGCGCCCCGCCGGGTGACCTCCGCCCACTTGGTCATCGCTTCGAGACTGGCCTGCCAGGCCCGGTAGCCGAACTGGTCGTCGATGACGTACCGCTGCCGCCTGCCTTCGCGTTCGCGGCCGATCAGGCCGCGTTGCCCGAGCCAGCCGACGGCCTTGGACACCGACGCGGGGCTGACCTCCAGCCGGGCGGCGAGTTCGGCGGCGGTACTGCCGCCGGTGTCCCCGGTGAACAGGCAGGCCAGCACCCTGGCCATCATCGCCGGGACCCCGGTCGCGGCCATCATCTCGGCGAACTCGCGCTCGAAGTCGCTCAAGGCTTCCGGGGTGCGCCCGGCGGGTTCGGCGACGGGAGGCGTGCCGGGTTTGCGGCGGCGCGCCCGCCATCGCGTCGCCTGCTGCGCCCGGCCTGCCCGGTAGCCGTGGGCGCCGCCGTTGCGCGCCACCTCGCGGATGACCGTCGATTTCGGGCGTTCCATCCCGCGGGCGATCTCGGCGTAGGTGAGCCCCGCCGTCAGTCCCGAGGCGATCTGCCGGCGCTCGTCGTGGGTCAGACGGTCTCCCGGCACCTGTCCTCCTGCTTCGGTGCATTCAGCTTCAGAGTCATTGCATCGATTGTAAGCCTTTCACCTGGACAGACAGCGAATCGACGTTGCTGCAAGAGGAAAACCGGTGTTTCGTGAGCGGTGAAGAGATCGGGAGGTGCACACGGGATGACGACCAAGGTCTGCCTGGTCACCGGCGCTTCGTCGGGGATCGGCCACGCCACCGCGCTGGAGCTCCTGCGCGCCGGGCATACGGTCTACGGCGCCGCGAGGCGCGTGGAGAAGATGGACGACCTCCGCGCGGCGGGCGGCCATCCGCTGAAGATGGACGCCCGGGACGAGGACGATCTCCGCCGCGCTGTCGACACCGTCCTCGACGAGCAGCAGCGGATCGACGTCCTGGTCAACAACGCCGGAACGGTCCTGCACGGCGCCGTCGAGGACGTGCCGCTCGACAGCGCGCGCGACCAGCTCGAAGTCAACCTCCTCGCGCCGGCCAGGCTGGTGCAGCTCGTCCTGCCCGCCATGCGGGCGCGGGGATCCGGCACGATCGTCAACGTCTCGTCGATCGGCGGCGAGATCGCGTTGCCGCTCGGTGCTTGGTACTACGCGTCGAAGCACGCGCTCGAAGCCTTCTCCGACACACTTCGCATGGAAGTCGAGCCCTTCGGCATCGACGTCGTGATCATCCAGCCGGGCATCATCAAGACCGAGTTCGAAGACCGGACGTCCGCGCAGCTCCGGGAGATCTCCGGCGGCGGGGCGTACGGGGCGATGGCGGAAGCCATGGCACGGCACGGCGAAACCGGGCTCAGCGACGGCTCCGACCCCTCGGTCGTCGTGGAAGCCATCCGCGGCGCCATCGAGTCCGACCGGCCGGAAACGCGCTACGCCGTCGGGCACCTCGCCGAGAAACTCCTCGAACTCAACAGAACCCTGCCGGACCGCGAGTTCGACAAGCTCGCCACTCGCGCGACGAACTAGGGCGTGTTTCACAAGTCATGTTCGCGGTCTTCGCGCCCAGGTGGTCCCTGACGGCACGGGCGGATGCGCCCGAGTACGACCCGGTACGAGGGCGATCCGCCCGCACCGTCAGGAACCACCTGGATCACGAAGCCCATCGAACAGACTTGTGAAACACGCCCTAGCCCGGCTGCTCTTCGGCGGGCTCCGACTTCCGGCGGGTGCGCGCGACGCCGACCCACAGCAGCGCGGAGACGACGGCACCCGGCACCGTCGTCAGATAGACCGGCCACGCGCGGAAACCCGACACCCACAGCATCGTGGCCAGGCCGAGGGTGATCAACGTCCATGCCAACGCGAGAGTGCCGCCTCTCCGCTGCCAGCGAGCGACGAGGTCGCGCATCCTGTTCTCTGCTCGGATCACACCGGTGAGTACCCGCTCAGCGCCTGGTCAACCCCCGAAAATCAGGTGCGCAGGTAACCGGTGATCATCGTCACGAGTTCGTTCTCCAGCCGCGTGACGTCGATGGAGCCGGGCGCGGCGATGAGGTGGTGCACGGTCATCTCCACCGTCGACGCGACGAGCCGGGACGCGGTGTCCTTGTCCTGGACCCGGACTTCGGGATGAGCGTTGAGCAGGTCGAGCAGATCGTCGATCATCTCCCACTTCACCCGGGTGACCCGCTCCAGCACTTCCCCGGAGCGCGGCGCCTGCTCGATCATGATCCGCAGCAGCTGCGGATCGTCGAGGTGGTTGTCGATCACCGTGCGCACGAACGCCCTGATGATGGTCTCGAGCGGTTCGGGCGATTCTTTGTAGCGACGCAGCGTGGCTGTGCCGCGGTCGCCGTCGAGGTGGCGGGTCAGCAACTCGGCCAGGATCGCGTCCTTGTTCGGGTAGTACTGATACAGCGAACCGATCGAGACGCGGGCCCGTTCGGCGATGCGGTTCGTGGTCCCCGCGGCGTACCCGTACTCGGCGAAAATGTGAGCAGCCGCGGTGAGGATGCGCTGCCGGGTCAGCTCGGCGCGGACCTGGCGAGGCTGTTTACGTGGCTGGATGCGGCGCTGGTCCGACGTCATGGCACTCCCGGGTGAAGCGGCGTGAAAGCGAGTAGCGGACGGGCTGAACAATTGCTCATAATTGTGCCATGACCAGCAGTTATCTCGTCAATGAGACGCGTCCGCGCCGGATCTCGTACGAGGAGGTGCGTGCCCGGCTCGGCGAACCGGAGGCGATGATCAAGGCCAAGGTCCACGACCGCGTCGACAAGCACGGCCACCGCTTCATCGCCCATGCCCCGTTCGTGGCGATGGCGACGGCGGACGCGACGGGGCTGCCCGACTGCTCACCGCGCGGCGACTACCCGGGTTTCGTCAAGGTGCTCGACGAACGCACCCTGGCGATCCCCGACCGGCCGGGCAACAAGCTCGCCGACTCCTTCCGCAACCTCGCCGAGAACGACGGGATCGGCTTGATGTTCGTGGTCCCCGGTCTGCGGGAAGTGTTCCGGGTCAACGGTCACGCGTATCCCACCGACGAGCCGGACGTGCTCGCCCGGATGCGCACCGAAGGCAAGCCGGCGGAACTGGCGATCGCCGTGGAGGTCGCCGAGACGTTCTTCCACTGTGGGCGGGCGCTGGTCCGGTCCCGGCTCTGGGATCCCGCGAGCCAGGCGCTGGCGGACGAACTGCCGTCCGCGGGCGAGATCGCCACCGAGCAGATGGGCCTCGACCTCGATCCGTCGGTGCTGGAGGAAATGCTCGAAACCAGCTACCGGCAGCTGTACTGAGGGGATTTCGCTGATGCAGAAGACCATTCTCGACCGTGTCGAGCCGGTCGCCGAAGGCGCCGTGTCACTCGTCCTGCGCGGCGCCGAGGGCCCGCTGGCCCCCTGGGAGCCGGGCGCGCACGTCGATCTGGCGTTGCCGAACTGGCTGACCCGGCAGTACTCGCTGTGCGGGGATCCGGCCGATCGCGGCAGCTACCGGGTCGCCGTCCGGCACGACCGGCTCAGCCGGGGCGGCTCGGAGTACATCCACCTGTTCCTGCGCACGGGCCGCACCCTCGAAGTCTCGTTGCCGCGCAACAATTTTCCGTTGCTGCCCGCGCCGGAATACCTGTTCCTGGCCGGTGGGATCGGCATCACCCCCATGAAGCCGATGCTGGCGGCGGCGATCGCGGCGGGCGCGTCGGCCAGGTTGGTGTACGTGGGCAGGTCTCTGGCCGCCATGCCGTTCGCCGCCGAACTCCAGGCCGCCTACGGTGACCGGGTGCGCGTCCACGCCACCGACGAGCACGGCAGACCCGATTTCGCCGCGCTGGCGGCAGAGCTCGGCCCGAGGGCGCTGGTTTACTGCTGTGGCCCCGCTTCGATGCTCGACGCGGCCGAAGCGGCGTTTCCCGCGCAAGGGCTGCACCTCGAACGGTTCCGGCCGGTGGTCAAGGAATTCGCGCCCCCTGAGCCTTTCGAAGTGAACTGTGTCCGATCAGGACGGACGGTGCCTGTCGCCGCGGAAGAGTCCCTGCTGGACGCTTTGAACCACGCGGGGTTCCGGATCCCGTCCGGGTGCCGCGAAGGGGTTTGCGGCAGCTGCGAGATCGGCGTCGTCGGCGGCGAACCGGAGCACCGGGACGACATCGGCGCGCCGCCGGGGCGGATGTACTGCTGTGTCTCACGTGCGTCGTCGCGGCTCGACCTCGATCTCTGACCTTGTCGTATACAGCTTGCCGTATACAGGTTGTCGGCGCCGGGTGGCTAGGCTCGCGCGATGGTCGAGCCCGCATACGATCCCGAACTCGCCGCCGTGCTGCCCGCGCTGGCGGGCCACGTCCCGGTCGGCATGACGGCGGAGCAGCTGGAGCGCTTCCGGGCGTTGAAGTTCCCGTCCATCGAAGAGCAGATCGGCGACCGTCCGGTCACCTGGACCGACCACACGATCCCCGGCCACGGCGGCGCGGAGATCCTCGTCTCGGTCATCGCGCGCGAGGACCACCGCGGCGGCGGGCCGGGGATCTATCACGTCCACGGCGGCGGAATGGTGATGGCCGACCGGTTCGCTTCGGTACACCCGCTCGTCGACTGGGCGATGAAGTACGACGCGGTCGCGGTCACCGTCGAATTCCGCAGGGCGCCGGAACATCCGCATCCGGTGCCGGTGGAGGACTGCTACGCCGGTCTGGAGTGGATGGCCGCGCACGCGGACGAGCTGGGATTCGATCCAAACCGGCTGGTCATCTTCGGCGGGAGCGGCGGCGGTGGGCTCGCCGCGGGCGTCACGCTGCTGGCGCGGGATCGAGGCGGACCGAGGTTGTCCGGGCAGGTGCTTCAGTGCCCGATGATCGACGACCGCAACGAGACCGTGTCGGCGCGGCAGTACGACGGGGTCGGCGTCTGGGACCGGACCAGCAACCTGACGGCGTGGACGATGGTCTTGGGGGAGCGTCGGGGAGCCGCCGACGTCTCGCCTTATGCGGCTCCCGCGCGCGCGACGGATCTCAGCGGTCTGCCGCCGACGTTCATCGACGTCGGCGCTGTCGAAGTGTTCCGGGACGAGGCCGTGGCGTACGCGAGCGCGATCTGGGCCGCCGGCGGCGAGGCGGAATTGCATGTCTGGGGCGGCGCCTTTCACGGCTTCCACGACCTCGCGCCGGAATCCGCTGTCGCCCGATCGTGCCTCGCCGCACGGGAATCCTGGCTGGAACGGCTACTCGCCAGACGTGAATGAATTTCCCCGAATTGCCGCGCGTGGAGAGCGGTGTAACCCTGGTCATACCGAACGACACCACCACCACGATGTACAGGAGTCGTTATGACCACCACCGAAATGCCCGCTGTCCACGAATGCACGGTCAGCGGATGTTCGTACAACCACGACGGCTGTCACGCTTTCGCCATCACGGTGGGTGGCGACAATGGATCGGCCGATTGCGGAACGTTCGTCCCGCTCAACACCAAAGGTGGCCTCGATCGGGTGACCGCGCAGGTGGGAGCCTGCTCTCGGTCCGATTGCCGTCACAATTCCGCTTTGGAATGCACCGCATCGAGTGTCCGGGTGGGACCGGGTGAAGGTGACCATGCCGCCAATTGCCTGACCTACGCTCCGTAGGCGGCCTGTCCGATTGATGTCGGCATGCACGGTTCTGTGCTGAGTCGTGAGCGGTAAGTGTCGTTCTAGCGCTCTTTGTCACTCACGACCCCCTTTGCGAACCGCTCAACCGGGTACTTTGGCGGGAAAGTTGTCCCTTGTGGACAGTCGAGGTCACGTCGCGAAGGCCGCTAGTGTGAAGCCGTTCGCAACGCTTGCCGCCCCCCCAGCATCGCGTCCAGCGCGTGAAGGCCTCCTTCCCTACCCTCAAGGTGGTGAAGGAGGCCTTCACGGAGTTCAGGTGGCGGCGGGCCTCAGTTGGGGACGCGCAATTCGGTGTTGCCGTTGAAGAACACGCATTCGCCGCTGGGGAAGTAGAGCAGCCTCAGGCCTTCGCATGTTCCTGCCTGTTCGTCCCCGGTCCCGGCCCAGCGGCCGACGACCGTATAGGAATCCTGGGTGGCGGAAGCGGGTGCCGCGACGGAAACCGCGGCGCCGACAGCGAAGACCGCGACACCGACACCGGTGGCGAGTTTACGAAACATCGAGCTTCTCCCATCGTCTTTTCGCCTGCGTGGGAAACGTAACAAGGTCGCGAACCGAGCTCCGGCTGAAAGGTGTTCGCGGGCAACAGGTCTGCCCGATCAGCTGCCGGTCTGGCCGCAGGTGGTGGCGTCGGCGCTCAGCACCGGGTCGGTGACCGGGCGGTGGTCGATGGCGACGGTGTTCTGGGTGGTCAGCGCGCCGTCGCGAAGGGTGTAGACGGTGCGGGTGCCGCTGTAGGTCAGCGGGTCGGCGCTGATGTCGTCGGCTTCGGCGGCGACGGTTTCGAAGGTGCGGCCGCCGCCTTCGAGCGGGGTGCACTGGTAGCCGAGGTGCGCGGCGACGCCGCCGCCTTCGGCGATCGAGAGGGGCTTGCTGTCGTTGTCGACGACCTGGCTGAGGTTGCGGCCGTCGAAGTGCAGGGCGGTGAAGAAGGTGGTGTTGGCGCCCACCGACTGGGTGACGATGAGTTCGGCGCGGCCGTCTCCGTTGAGGTCGGTGACGCGCGGGGCCTCCAGCGGGACGGCGCTGTCGGCGCCGAGGTGGATCGAGGTGAACGTGCCGTTCACGGTCGCGGAGATGACCTGGTCGTTGTCGCCGGTCAGCTGCGCGGTGACGGTTTCGAGTTCGCCGTCGCCGTCGAGGTCCGCGACAGTGGTGACAGGGTCGCCTCCAGGGGCGGCCAGCGGGTTGCTCAGCGGGCCGGCCAGCGCCGGGACGATGGCGGCGAGGCTCAGTGCGGCGGCGACGCCGGTGATGGTGGCGGTGCGGACGATTCCCTTGTGCTTCATGGTGTTCTCCCTCCACGCTTCGGTGAGCTTTTCACCGAAAGTGCTCTCACAAGGGGAGACGGTTGCGGATCATGGACGTGCATCGAGAGTGTGATGGGCCACACAAACGCAACCGGGCGGCCCGCCACCCGAAAGGGGGAGGGCCACCCGGCAACAATGCGGACTACTTGATCGCCCACAACTGAAGTGCGGAGCCGGTGTCGGCCCGTTGGGTGACGGCCGCACCGTCCGAAGTGGACGCTGTCGTCAGCAGCAGATTCGACCGGACGCTGGCGATCTTGTAGGTGCCGTCAGGCTGCTTCGCCGCTGTCCAGCGCTGATTGGGCCCGCCGGTGCACGTCCACTGGACGACCCGCGCGCCCGCGCTGGTGGCCCCGCCCTCGACGTCGGCGCACAGTTTCGAATGCGTGTTGGTCAGGGTGTAGGAACCGTCGGACTGCTTGGTGAACAGCCACTTCTGGTTGGCGCCCTGGTTTGGCGCCCAGGTGACCAAGGGAGTGCCGGTGGCCGTCGACGAATCCGGGTCGTCGAGGTTCTTGCCGGACGCGGTCAGCGTGTGGACCCCGTCGAGCGTGCCCGCGCCGGCGTCGGTGAACTTCAGTGTCTGCTCGGCCGCGGTCCGCCCGTCGCCGACGGCGTTCCCGCTGGTGTCGGTCCAGGAGCGCAGCGGGGTGGTCTCCGCCGAACGCGACGTCTTGCCGGACAGGCCGAGCACGAGCCCGCTGTAGCGGTTCACCAGCCGGAAGGTTCCCTTGTCCACAGTGGACGGGATGACGAACCACTGCTGACCGACCGTCGAGGACGACGTGACCGTGGGTTTCGCACCCCAGGCCCGGCCCGCCTGCACGGCGTCGACGCCGAGGAACTGGCCGGTGGCGGCGTTGGTGACGCGGTAGGAGCCGTCGCCGTCGGACGAGAACTGCCACGCCTCACGGTCGGTGCCGGTCGTACTCGCGACGGACGTCGTCGCGCTTCCGTTGCCCTGCGCGAGAACCCGGCCGTCGCCGAGGCCGATGCGGTACTTGCGGGAAGTGTCCACAGGGGACGGTGCGGGAGCGGACGACGTGATGGTCTGGGTGGTGTACTCGCCGCCCGCGTCGCCGGAACAAGCCACCGCGCAGTACGACCGGAACTGCTTGCCGATGATGGTCGAGTTCGTCTTGTTCGCGGCGTCGACGAACCAGCGGTACCAGGACTGGTTGGTGTAGCTCCCGGTGTCGCCGATCAGCCGCCATTTCTGCGTCGCCAGGTTGTCGGTCGCGTAGTACCGCTGGGGGACGACGCTGTCCACGGCCTCGGGCGCGCCGATGTAGAGCCCGAGATGCGCGTTGTAGGCGATGTTCATGATGAACAGGTCGGCTTTGCGCGGCAGCTGCCCCGCGGCGATCTGCTGGCTGACGTTGCCGGTGTTGGCCGGGTCGTAGTCGTCCGCGACGGGCGTGTAGCCGGTGTCGCCGGCGGCGGACACCGGAGTCATGTTGCTCTCGCGGCCGCCGACGCCGGGCTGGGTCCAGCCGCCGTCGAACCACTTCTGCCACGAACCGGTCGCCATCTTGGCCGAGATCGGCGAGCGGGCGACGTGCGCCAGCCCGACCATCGGGCCGCCCGCGCCGGCCTTCGGCACGATGCGCGAGCCGTAGTAGACGTAGAAGTACCCGGAGGCGGTGTCGACGAACAGGCGCGGGTCGCCGTCGCCGTAGTCGAACGTCTGATGCGGGAAGGCCGTCGTGTCCCCGCGTTTCGTGCTGTAGGGCGAAGTGATCGCGTGGTCCTTGATGGACCAGGTCTTGCCCTGGTCCTTCGAGACCGCCATGTCGATCGCGTCGTAGTGCGAGAACGAGTACGCGCCGAACGGTTCGGGCGTGAACTCGTTGTGGATCAGGCCATACCAGTCGCCGGTGTCCGGATCGACCCAGGTGCCGACGAGGTCGCAGAAGTTCCGCTGCGAGTAGCCCGAACCGGCGGGCGGATTCGTGGACTCCTTGCCGGTGGGGCTGTTGTTGCACCGCCAGGTCGTGTCGTCGTTGCGGTCGGCCGGGTTGGCCGGGTTGACCGCCTTGCTGATCGGGTTCTTGGTGAAGCTGTCGAAATCGCGTCCGCTGTAGAAGTCCCACTCGCGCGGCTGGTCGGCGCCGTAGAGCGCGGCCGCCTGCTGGAAGTAGAACGTGCCGTCCTTGTCGACATAGCTACTCGCCGGGGTGTCGGTGGTCGGGCTGAACGACTTCTTGGCGTCGACCGTGATGGTGTACGTCGCGTCCGGCGGCGCGGCGTCGGACGACGCCGGTACCACCGTGGTCGCCGCCACGGCCAACGCCGCGGCGCCGAGAAGAGGCAGGGTCCGCATGACTCTCTCCCAAGGGTGACCCGCACCACAGTTGGCGGGGCGGTCGCCGATGTTATGAACGTTACTGCGCGTAAGTCAACGCTTTCGCTCAACTTCAAGCGTTGTTCATGCACTTAGTGCGCGGAAAGTCCAAGCGGTGCCGCACGGAAGTCCAAGGGGTCAGTCGGGCACCAGCGGCGGGTCGTCGGGCGAGGGGATCCGCGAACTCCAGCCACCGGGGACGGCCTGGACGCGTGACTCGCGGAAGCGTCCGGGGGAGACCCCGGCCCGGCGGGTGAAAAGCCTGCTGAAGTAGGCGGCGTCCTCGTAGCCGACCGCCTGGGCCACCTCCTGGACCGGCATCCGCGTGGTGGCCAGGAGTTCCTTCGCGCGGTTGAGGCGGAGCGTCAGCAGATGGTCCTTCAGTCCCGATTCGGTGCTCCGGCGGACGGCGGCGCGCAGTTCGGGCAGCGTCATGCCGCGGCGGGCCGCGATCTCCGCGACGCTGATCGGCAGCAGCGCGTCGCGCGCCAACGCCTCCAGCAGGGAGCCGTCGCTGGGGGTGCTGTCGGCGGCCCGCCGCAGCGCCACCAGCAGATGGTGCACGGCCGCCGAGGCGTCGACCTGGGCCAGCGGGCTGCCGCCCCGCGCGCAGCGCACGATCCGGCTCACGATGTCGCGGACGACCTCGACGTCGCCCAGCGGCACCACCGGCGTCCCAGGGGTGACGTAGCCGAGCTCCACGTAGGCCTCCACGGCGCTGCCGTCGAAGTCGACGAAGCACTCTTCCCAGCCCTGCCCGGGGTCGGGCGCGTAGTGGTGCCCGACCCCGGGGACGAGCCACAGCAGGGCGGGCGCGACGACCTCCTGCCGTTCCCCGCCCGCCACGGCGAACCACCCGCGCCCCTTGGACACCACGACGGCCACGTAGTGATCGAGCACACGAGGCCCGACGACGGGCAGCGCGCCGTGCTGCAGCCCTACCCCGAGGCACACCAGGCCCAGCCGTCGGTGCACGGCGGACGGTGTGAAGTACCGCATCCAGGTCCGGTAACCCATCCCCGCATCTTCGCGCAATCACCCCAGGGCGGCGTCGAGGGTGACCGCGGCGTCGATGAGCGCGAGATGGGTGAACGCCTGCGGGAAGTTGCCGAGCTGCTCGCCGCTCGGCGCGATCTCCTCGGCGTAGAGACCGGCGTGGTTGGCGTAGGTCAGCATCTTCTCGAACGCCGCCCGCGCTTCGTCCAGCCTGCCCGCCCGGGTCAGCGCGTCGACGTAAGCGAAGCTGCACAAGGAGAACGTGCCTTCCGAGCCCGCCAGACCGTCCGGGGACGCCGCCGGGTCGTACCGGTGGACGAGGCTGTCGGTGACCAGGTCGTTCCCGATCGCGTCGAGGGTGGAAAGCCACAGCGGGTCCCGCGACGGGAGGAAGCCGGTGCGGGGCATCCGCAGCAGCGACGCGTCCAGTTCGTCGCCGGTGTAGTGCTGGACGAACGCCTGCCGTGTCCGGTGCCAGCCCTGGTTCAGGATCTGGTCGTAGATGCTGTCGCGCTGCCACGTCCAGTCCTCGATCGGGGCGGGACGGCCGTGCGTGGTCGCCATCCGGAGGCCGCGGTCGAAGGCGACCCAGCTCATCAGGCGGCCGTAGGTGAAGGACCGGCGCCCGCCCCTGGTCTCCCAGATGCCCTCCTCGGGCTGGTCCCAATGCTCGCCGAGCCAGTCGAGCGCCGCGCGCACGGCGACCCAGCCGCGGTGGGGCAGCTCGAAACCCGCCCTGTCGGCGGCGAAGACGCTGTCCAGCGCCTCGCCGTAGATGTCCAGCTGCAGTTGTCCCGCCGCGTCGTTGCCGATCCGGACCGGGGTCGAGCCGCGATACCCGGACCAGTGCGAGAGGTCTTCCTCGCCGAGGTCCGTCGAGCCGTCCACGCGGTAGAGCACGGCCAGCGGCCCGCCCTCGCCGCGTCCTTGGCCGCCTTCGCGGATCCTGTCGCCCAGCCAGCCGCCGAACCGGGCGGCCTCTTCGGCGAAGCCGAGAGCCAGCAGCGCGGAGACCGAAAACGACGCGTCCCGCACCCAGGTGTAGCGGTAGTCCCAGTTCCGTTCCCCGCCGAGTTCCTCCGGCAGGCCGAGGGTGGGCGCGGCGACCAGCCCGCCGGTCGGCCGGTAGGTGAGCAGCTTCAGGGTGATCGCCGAGCGGGTCACGATCTCCCGCCAGCGCCCGCGGTAGGTGGAGCGGGCCAGCCACGAACGCCACCAGCCCACTGTGTCGTCGAACAGGTCGGTGAACTCGCCGAGCCGGATCTCCCGCGGCGGTTCCGCGGTGTCCGTTTCGAGCACCACCCCCCGGACCTGTCCCGCGGTCAGGCCGAGCCGCAGGTGCACGTCGTTCCCTTCGATCCGTGTCTCGGCGAGATACTCGTCGTCGGGTTCGCGGACCGGGTGCAGCGTCAGCGACAGTTCACTCGAAACGAAGACGGCGCCGTGCCCGAAAAGGATCGCTTCGTGCTGGCGGCGGCCGTAGTCGAACCGGGGCGCGACCACCATGTCGAAGGTGATCTTCCCGCGGACACAGCGCACCAGGCGGGCGATCCGGTGCTTGGCGGTCGCGGCGCCGTCGAGCGGCGGCATGAAGTCGACCACCTCGCCGATCCCGTCCGCACTGGAGAACCGGGTGATCAGGACCGCGGTGTCCGGGTGGTACATCTGCCTGCTCGTGTACGGCCCCGCGGGGTGGATGCTGAACCGGCCGCCGCGTTCGTCGTCGAGCAGCGCGCCGAAGATCGACGGTGAATCGAAGCGCGGGCTGCAGAACCAGTCGATCGACCCGCCGGTGGTGACCAGTGCGGCGGTCTGCAGGTCGCCGATCATTCCGTGATCGGCGATCGCGGTTTCGGGCATCGTGCCTCCTCGGGTATCGGGAGCGGTCGGTGAGATCACCGTCGTCCCGGCGGGCGGCCACTGCCTCATCCGGCAGGGGTGAGGTGGCCGGGGTGCCGGTCACGACACCGTGTGCGGCACCCGAGAAGGAAGGCCCCGCCGATGATCGTGCCGCCCTTGGCCCTCGCCCAGTTCATCGCCAGCTATGCCGCGACGACGATGACCGTGGCCGTGAGCGTGATCGCCGCGGACCTCGGCACGACGGTGCTCGGCGTCCAGACCGCGATCACGTTGTTCACCCTCACCATGGCGTCGCTGATGGTGCCCGGCAGCAAACTGACCGACGTCCTGGGCCGCAAAAGATGTTTCCTGCTCGGCCTCGCCGTCTACGGCGCGGGCGCGCTGCTCGCGTCGGCCGCGCACGGGACGGTGACCCTGATCCTGGGGTACTCGCTGCTGCAGGGCATCGGGTCGGCGCTGATGATCCCGCCGATCTACATCCTGGTCACCGTCACCAGTCCCGACGTCGAGACCAGGGCCCGCCGGTTCGGCGTGGTCAGCGGCGCGGGCGCGCTCGGGGCCGCCGCCGGGCCGCTGCTGGGCGGGCTCGTCACGACC
Organism: Amycolatopsis sp. NPDC102522; assembly: GCF_055584485.1. Classification (NCBI taxonomy): domain Bacteria; kingdom Bacillati; phylum Actinomycetota; class Actinomycetes; order Pseudonocardiales; family Pseudonocardiaceae; genus Amycolatopsis; species Amycolatopsis sp. NPDC102522. The sequence continues at coordinate 34,015 of NZ_JBVJLY010000032.1, forward strand.
TGGCTCGGCTGGCGGGCCTCGTTTCTCCTGCAGGTACTCGTCGTCGGCCTGATCGTCCTGCTGGCCCTGCGGCTCACGGAGCCGCCGGGACTGCCGGCCAGGACCCGGTTCGACGTCGTCGGCGCGGTGCTTTCGGCGGCGGGCCTGTTCTGCGTCGTGGTCGGGATCCTGCGGATGGGCAGCTCGATGTTCTGGATCTTCGCCGGGATCGGCGCCGGGATCCTGTGCGTGTTCGCCGCGCACCTCCACTCGCGGGAACGGGCGGGCCGCGAACCACTGGTGTCCTCCGCGCTCTTCCATGACCGCGCCACCCGCCTGGGGCTGGTCACCCAGCACGTGCAGTGGCTCGTGCTCCAGGGCTCGTTCTTCGTGATCGCCGTTTTCCTGCAACAGATCCGCGGCTACGACGCCATCGAGACCGGGCTGATGCTGACGCCCGCGACGGTCGGCATCCTCGCCGCCTCCGCGGCCGCGGGCCGGATGGCCCGGCGGCACTCACAGCGCCGCCTGATCCGCGGCGGCTTCGTGGTCGCCATCGCCGGGCTGGTGCTCGTGCTCCTCCTGGTGCGGGCCGATTCGGGGGTGGCGGGTGCGGTGCCGGGGCTGTTCCTTCTCGGCGCCGGAGTGGGGATCATGCTGACCGCGTCGGTGAACCTGGTCCAGTCGGGCAGCCCGGACTCGGCCCAGGGCGACATCTCGGGGGTCTCGCGCAGTGTGTCCAACCTGGGCTCTTCGGTGGGGACGGCGCTGGCCGGCTCCGTGCTGGCCGGGGTGGTACGGCCGGGCGGGACGTCCTTCGCGCTGGCACTCGCCACCCTGACGCTGGCCGCGGTGGTGGGGCTCATCGCCGCCCTCTTGCTTCCCAAGCCGCGGTGAACCGTCCGATGTGGACGAACGCCGGTGCCGCACGGCGGTCACGATCAACCGCAGGGCGACGCTCAGCACGATCAGGTTCGCCACCATCTGGATCGTCACCAGTATCCGCGCCGTCGCCGAAACCGGTGCTATGTCCCCGAAACCGACCGTGGTGAACATCGTGACCGTGAAGTACAGGGCGTCCGTCCTGCTCAGGCCCGTGCCGAACGAACCGGGGCGGTCCTGGCCGAGGATGTAGTAGACGTCGGCGAACAGCAGCAGGAACAACGGCACGATCAGGGCGAGCGCCTGGATGCCCTGCAGGGCGGGGAACGGTGAACGGAGGATCATCCGCACCTCGGCGACGACGAGGAAGGCCACGACGGCGAGGCCACCGGCGAAGGCGGCCACGGTCCAGGTGTGCACCCCTTGGTCGACAGGGAGGAGGTAGTACAGGCACAGCAGCGCGGTGACCGTGAGCAGCGGCCGCAGTATCGCGAGATGGAAGAACCGCCAGCCGGGCGCCGCGGTCAAGACGAGAGCGCCTTCCGCTTGAGGACAAGGAACTCCTCCTCGGTGATGACCCCGTCGTCCCACAGGCGTTTCGCGTCGGCGATCCGCTCCGCGGCGTCTCTGTCCACTGCGGATGAACGGGAATGTCTTCCCTGGGTGCCGAGATAGAGAAGGACGCCGACGAACGGCAGCACGAACACCAGCACCGTCCAGCCCGCCTTGGCCCAGCCGGAAACGCCGGGCCTGCGGTAGAGGTCGGTCAGGACGAGGAACAGGAGCCAGAACCAGGCGATCCAGCAGAAGAACACCAGCATCGTCCACATCAGCTCGGAGAACGGGTAATCCGCGCTCGCCATGGCCATGATCTCTCCTCACACTGGATCGGGCGTGTCCGGTTCACTCGACCGGATCCAGGGCGTACTCGCCTCACCCGAGCTGGGTGAGGCGAGCAGTGTTCAACCTGTGAAGTCGGTGACCTCGGTGTCCAGCAGGCCGCGCCGGAGCGCGGTCGCCACGGCGTCACGTCTGCTGCGGACGTCGAGCTTCGTGTAGATGCCGCGGACGTGGGTCTTGACCGTGTTCGGCGAGACCGTCAGGTCCTCGGCTATCTCGTCGATCGACCGCTGGGTGGGCAGCAGGCGCAGCACGTTGCGTTCCCGTTCGGTCAGCGGTGCCGGCATCTGCGGGGTGCGCAGTTCACGGCGCAGGGCGAGCACCTGACAGGCGAACCGCTCACCGGAGCCCAGCCTGCCGAGCCGAGCGGTCAGGAACGTGATGACGTCGGAAGGGGCGAACACGAAGGGGAACCGGACATCGCCGGATTCGGCGGCGCGCAAGGCCTCGTCCAGAGACCGCACCGCCCGCTCCCGCGCCCCGGCCGCCAGCGCCGCCCGCACTCCGATCAGCGACGCTTCGATCCCCGACCACGGCAACAGCATCGGCGCGTCCTCCTCCGACAGTGAACGCAGCACGGAACTCGCCGCGCCCTGCCTGCCGAGCCTCAGCTGGGTCCTGGCCCGCATCAGCAGCAGCTCACCCGAACCGGCGATGGTCGGCTGGGCCCAGCGGAAGGCCTCCCGCGCCTGGTCCGCCGCACCGAGCCGCAACGCCGCCCGGTGTTCCAGCATCGCGCACCACGCCGCGTGCTCGGCGGAGAAACTCCGCCCGGTGCCGAGCCGCGTGCGTGCCCGCCGCATCCGCCGCAACCCCGAATGCCAGCCGCCGAGCTCGAATTCGGCCGCGCCGCGCAGGGTTTCGGCGATGAGGCCCAGGTTCCGGGCCGCCCTGGCGGGCGCGTCGCCCAGCATCCGTCCGATCTGCTTCGCGTGTTCGACGCACTCGGCGGCTTCGCCACGCAGTAAGGAACCGAAGGCGAGCTGGGCGGACACCTGGGCACCTTCGAGCGAGCGATGCGGATCGTGCGCCGCGTGGCGGGCCAGCACCCGGCGGGCCAGCGTCTCCATCACCCGGTAGTCGCCATCGGACCCGGCGAGCCCGCTCAGCGTGATGAGGCACTGGGTGACCAGGAAATGGTGATCCGCGCTCTCGGCGGCGTCGGCGACACGGGACAGGGCGTCCCGTGCCGCGCCCCGGTCACGGCGGGCGGTCAGGGTGCCGATCCGGTGCAGGGCCGCCAATCCGCTGAGCCCGGTGTCCGCCGCCAGATGCTCGTCGATCTGCTCGGCCGCGCGGACGGCTTGTGCCGGGCCGCGATCGACCTGCGCGAGCCGGGAGCGCACGAGCTGCCGCAGTACGGTCAGCTCCGCTTCCGGCTCGGCGGGCCAGGCCACGTCCGCGCAGCTCAGCTGCGACTCGGCCGCCGACGGCTCCCCTCTCTCCAGATGCAACGCGGCCGAGACCAGCGCGAGCAGGGGAGAGGACACGGCCCGCCGGTCGCCGAGGACGGCGAGCCCGAGCCGCAGCACGTTGTGCTCGCCGGTGAGGAACAGCGTCACCGCGTGACGGCGCAACAGTTCGCCGACGCGGGTGGTGTTCCCCGAGCGGACACTGTGCAGCAACGCGGAGGCGGGCCGGTCGTGTTCGGCGAACCAGCGCGCCGCCGACGCGTGCAGGCTCCGCGTCCGTTCCGGAGCCCGGCGAAGCAACTCGGCCCGCAGGTAGGTGCGCAAAAGAGGCGGTAGCCGGTGACGAGCCGGGGTCCCGCCGGATTGGACCACCTGCCCGGCCGGTTCGCCGAGTTCGCGGAGCATCGCTTCCGCGTCCGGCCGGTCGCCCAGCGCGGCCGCGAGTCCGGCCGGGACCTCCTCGCAGATGCTGATCGCGCGCAGCAGGTCCCGCTGGGCGACGGTCAGGGGAGCGAGCACCTCGTCGGTCAGGTAGTCGAGCACCGCCCGGTCCCGTCCGGCGAAGAAGTCGGCGAGATTCCCTTGCCGTGCGGCGGAAGCGGCGGCGAGCCGCAGCCCGGCGGGCCAGCCGCCCGTCCTGGTGACGAGCAGTCCGACCTGGTGTGGCGGGATACCCGGCCCGGTCGCCCCGGCGAGCGTTCCGGCCTCCTCCGGGGAAAAACGCAGGCGGTTCACGCCGACTTCCAGCAGCCGGCCCGCGACGCGGGCGCGCACCAGCGGCAGCGGCGGCTCACAGCGGCTCGAGATCACCAGGCGCAGCCCCGACGGCTGATGCCGGAGAAGCGCCTGCAGTCCGCGCCACGTGCCCGGATCGGTGATCTCCTGAGCGCCGTCGAGGACGAGCAGGACGGGTTCGTCCACCGTGTCCAACGCGTCGGCGAGCGTGGCCAGGAAAGTGAGATCCGTGCCGGGGGCGGCGGGGACGGCGAGTGTCCGCACCGGATTCCCCGCCGGGATCCGGTCGCAGCCACTGAACGCTTCGAGGATCGCGGACCAGAAGAGCCGGTCGTCGTTGTCCTCGGCGTCGGCGGACACCCAGGCGATCGCACCGCGGCGGCGGCCCGCCCAGTCGGCGAGCAGCACCGTCTTGCCGTAGCCGGCAGGCGCCCCGACGAAGACCATGGCCTGCTCCGCCCCGTCGTCGAGCGCGGTGAGCAAACGCGGCCGGGAAACGAGATCCCCCGGTGGTTCGGGGATGGTCACCTTTGTCATCGGAACTCGTCTTCGCGGCGAAATGTCGTGGTTCTTCATCATGCGCCAGCCTCCTTTGCGGCCATTTTCACATCGTCCCGGCGGATCCTGCCACGCAATTCGGCCGTCTCACCCGCGTTGGGCGAGGAAAAGGACACGCCCACCCAGAATCGTGTGCCCCGTGAAGGCTCGTGGAGATTACTGGAGAAATCAGAAAGGCCGGAAACGGCCGACGTCGGTATTCATCGCGACGCAGTTCTTCTGGATCGGCCCCGTCGAGTTCGTGGCACTCGACGTCCTGCGGACCGGTCGCGTCGGAGCCGAGGCGGTACTGTTCTCACTCGCCGTCCTGTTCGCCACCCTGACCTCGGTGACCTCGATCCGGCTCGCCGTCAGGGCCGGTCTCGACCTGTTCGCGAGGCTGGTGTTCCTGCCGTCGAACACCTGGTCGTCGATCATGTCGGCGGTCGATCTGGCGATACTCGCCGCCGCGTGGTTCCTGGCGGGGCGGGCCGGAAGGGGGAAGGGGAACCGATGAGCCTGTCGATTCCGGCCCAGGGTGGACCATTGGCCGGAGTGAATTACGTCTTCCGGGGCAGCGGCCGAATCCCCGAACAGGCGAACGGGGCGGTAGACGATTTCCGGGGAATGCTCGTCGTCCCGGTCGGCACGGAGATGATCGTTTTCGGCACCGTGACCGATCAAGGAAGCATTTCCCGCATTCTGCGGACGCTCGAGGCGCTCGGGATGCGGGTGGACTCGGTGCACCGAGTCCGGGAACTACCCGAATACATGACCATTCGATAATCCGTCCGTGAAGGCCTCCTTGAGGGACCCTGGGTCCCTCAAGGAGGCCTTCACGGACTTACCCGTCGTATGCGTCAGCGCCGTTCGGGGAGCGGGAACTCGCCGAAAGCGGTCCGCAGCCGAGCCTCTTCCTCGTCGGAGAGATTAGTGGTCACCAGGGTGGCACCGGTCTCCTTGAACGGCTCCGCGACCCTGTCCAGGACGGTGCCGTCCGCCATCACGAACAGCGCGGACGTGCCCGGGACGACGCGCTCCCGGACGGTGGCGACGAAGTCGTCGTCGATGCCGATATGGGAGAGCGAGCCGGTCAGCGCCCCGATCGCCGCGCCCACGGCCATCCCCAGCAGCGGGACCAGGAAGATCAGGCCGAACAGCAGCCCCCAGAACCCGCCGCCCAGCGCGCCGGCGCCGGTCAGGGAGCCGAGGTCCTTGGTCTTCGGCTTCTTCCGGTCTTCGGGCCAGGTGACGTAGGCCGCGTCGGCGATCGAGATGAGCTGTTGCTTCTGCAGTCGTTTCAGCAGCTCGAGCGCCTTTTCGGCGCCTTCGGCGGTGGGAAAGGCCCATACGGTAAGCGAACTCATGACGTGGTCCTCCTCGGTCGGCGAATCGATCGTCCGAGCGGCACTGTTCCCGGCGCGCCGCCGCCCCGCATCGCCCGCGCAGTGTGAGGCGGAGACCGCTCCGGCCAGGCCTGATCTCACCTGACGCGGGCGAGGCCCCCGTCACGGTGGACGCACCATGATCGCCCGAGTCCACAGCCTCTCCTTCCGAAAAGAGGGACCATGAGCGAAAGAACGCATCACTGGACAGCCACCTCCGGGACCGGCCCGCCGCCGTCCCCGCCGGACCCGGCCACCGCCCGGTCCGGGCGGTCGGGCTGGATCTGGTTCGCCGGGTCGATCACCGTCATGGCAGGCCTGTTCACCGCGGTGGAAGGACTGGTCGCGCTGTTCGACCGGAACTACTACCTGCTCGGCCCCTCGGGGTTGCTCGTCTTCGACCTCGGCGCCTGGGGGTGGATCCACCTGATCGTCGGGGCCCTCGCCGTGCTCGCGGGGAGCGCGTTGTTCACCGGAGCTCCGTGGGCCCGCATCATCACGGTCGTGCTCGCCGGCTTCAACGCCTTGGGGCAACTGGTGTTCCTGTCCGCGTACCCGATCTGGGGCGTGGTGGTCATCGCGCTCGACGTCCTGGTGATCTGGGCGGTGCTCGTGCACGGGGACGAGGGCAAGTACGAGATCTGGTGACCTGTAGGCCATTCCGGTGATCAGTACAGTCGTGGCCTCCGCCGGCGTACACGCGGAACCGGGGTCGCGATCCTTCGGACGATCGAGAGGTTGACTTGCCCGCTCGAACGACGACGCGGTCCTGGCGGATCCCCGGAGCGAAGGTGACGGTGCCGCGGGTGCCGGGCATCTTCATCCCGCGTTCCCGGCTCATGGCCCTGTTCGACCGCGTCACCACCCGGCCGGTGACGGTGCTCCGGGCTCCGGCCGGCTCGGGAAAGACCACGGCACTGGCCGGGTGGGCCCGCGATCGGCGGGACGTCGCCTGGGTTTCCTTGGACGACGACGACAACGACGAACGCCGCCTGTGGGCGGCGATCCTCCTCGCGCTGCGGCGTAGTCCCCGGCTACCGGAGGACGGTTCGCTGTCCCGGCTCGGGCCACCGACGCCCGGGCGGCGCACCGAGTTCCTCGCCGATCTCGGCGACGCGTTCGCCGGACTGCGTGAACCGGTGTCGCTGATACTGGACGACGTCCAGGAGATCACCGGTCCGGAATCGCTGGAAGCGCTCGCGGCGCTGGCCCGGCACCAGCCGCCGATGCTGCGGCTGGTGCTGGCCACCCGGGCCGAGCCGAAACTCCGGCTGGCCCGCCTTGAGGTCGAAGGCACGCTTTCGAGGCTCGGTGCCGTCGAACTCCGGTTCAGCGCGGAGGAGACAGCATGCCTCCTTCGTGCCACCGGGGCCGAGGTGAGCCAAGACCGTGTCCGCGAACTCACCGAGCGCACCGCGGGCTGGGCCGCCGCGCTCGGCTGGGCCGCGGTGTCGGTGCGAGACGCCGAGGACGCGGACGGACTCGTCGCTGCGGTCGGGGGCGACGAGCTCGCCGTGGCCCGGTTCTTCGCCGACGAGGTGCTCTCGCGGCTGCCGTCGGCGACGTCGGATCTCTTGCTGTGCATCAGTGTCTGCGAAACGGTGAGCGCGTCGCTGGCCGCCCGACTGTCGGGTTCGCCGGACGCCGGGGTGACACTGGACGAACTGGAGCGGGAGACCGGTCTGGTCGTGCGCACCCCTGCCGACACCTACCGCCTTCCCACCCTGTTGCGCGGTTTCCTGCAGGCGGAAATCGCGCGCCGAGCCCCCGCGCGGGTTCGGCGGTTGCAAGGGATCGCCGCCCGCTGGTACGCCGGGGAAGGCCGGTTCGGGGAAGCCCTGACACACGCGGTCGCGGGGCGCGATCGCCAACGCGTCCTGCACCTGGCGCGGGACCACGCGGTGCGCCAGGTGCTGGCGGGCGACGGGGCCCTGGTCCGGGGAGCGCTCGCCTATCTGGGGGAGGGGGCGTTGACGGCGAGCCCGCGGCTGCGGCTGGCGTCCGCGCTGGAACACGTCCAGCGCGGGGAGTTCGTCGCCGCCGCCACCGATCTCGGTGACGACGGCCTGCGGCTGCTGGCCGTACCCCATCTCGCGCTGGTGACGGGGAGCAGGCCGCCCGAGATCGCGGTGCCCCCGGTGGCGCGGTCGCCGGAGGCCGTCGCGTGGGACAAGCTCGACCTGGTCTGGCGGTCCCTCTACCGGGGCGCTCGCCGCCACGCCGTCACCCGCGCGGAAGAAGCGCTGCGCGCGGCACACGGAGAACGTCTGGAACACCTCGTACTCCACAGCAGACTCGCGCTCGCCGTCGCGACCGGGCTGCTCGGGGACCACACGGCGATGCGGCGGGCGTGCATCAGCGCGCTCGCCGTCGCCCGGCGGCACGGCTGGCGCCGGTCACCGGGCGTCGCCGAATGCCATCTGATGCTGGCCTATGACGATCTGATGCGCTTCGAGCCGGTGGCGGCGGCGGGTGAACTGGCACAGGCTCCGAGAACGGAGGTGCCCGGATCCACGCCGGTTCTCGGCCCGCTCCGCGGGTTCTTCGAGGGCATGGTCCGCTTCGACAGCGGTGACCGGGCGGCGGGCTCGCAGGCCATGCGGGTGGCCCGGCGCCGGCTCGTGGACCTCGAACTGCCTCGCGAGATCACGGCGATCTGCACGGTGGCGGAACACCACGCGGCGCTCGTGGTCGGCGAAGGACTGCACGCGGCCGAGGTGTTCGCCTGGGCGCAGGAGAGATTGCCGGGTACCGCCGAACTGGCACTGCTCCAGATTCGGGCCCACCTCGCCGTCGAAGAGACCGACCTGGCCGAGAAGGTCCTGCGCGCCACCGCGTCGGCACCCGCGCTGCTGCCCTCCACGCCGGTGGACACCTGCCTGGCGGAGACCGCGCTCGCGTTGCGTTCCCACCGGCGGACCCTGGCGCTGCACGCCCTGGACCGTGCGCTCACCCTCGCCCGGCCGCACCGGCTGGTACGCCCGTTCGCGCTCGCCGAGCCGCGGGTCCGGAACCTCTTGATCGATCATTCGGGCGGTTTCGGCTCGCTGGACGGCTTCGCCCAGTCGGTCCGAGGCAGACTCGTCCCCCACACCCCGCCCAGCGAACTGACCGACCGCGAGCAGGTGGTGCTGCAGCGGCTGCCGTCGCAGCGTTCGCTGGACGAGATCGCGTCGGATCTCACGGTCTCGGTCAACACGGTGAAGACCCACGTCCGGTCCATCTACGGCAAACTCGGGGTGAACAACCGCCGGTCGGCCGTGGTGGTGGCGCGCCACCACGGCCTTACCTGAGCGGGCGGTCACCCAGGCTCCCGGTTCGGCGCGCACAGCAGCGCCTCCGCCCAGCGGGCACGGGGATCGACGTCGATGAGCAACGCCTTCGCCAGCAGCGTCGCCGGCACGGCCAGGACAGCGCCGAGCGGGCCGAGCAGCCAGGTCCAGAACACCAGCGCGAGTACGGTGACCAAAGTGGACAGACCGACCGACTCCGCGACGAACCGTGGCTGGATCAGCGACTGCACCACGAAGTTCAGCAGGACGTATACGGCGATCGTCACGACCATGGTGCGCCAGCCGCCGTCGAGGAGTGCGATGAGCGCGGGCGGGACCACCCCGATCACGAAACCCACGTTCGGCACGTAGTTGGTGACGAACGACAGCAGACCCCACAGCACGGCTGCCGGGATGCCGAGCAGCGCGAGCGCGACCGTGTCGAGCGCCGCCACCACCCCGCCGAACACCGTCGTCACGACCAGATACCGCCGGGTGCCGAAAGCGAAACGCCGCAACGCCGTGCTGACCCACGGCCGATCGCGCGCTATCCGGCCGAGCCGCTGCCCCGCCCACGCCGATTCGGTACTGAGGAACAACATCAGCGCGAGCAGGAAAGCCAGGTTCGTGACCAGGCCACCGACGCCCGCGAGCAGGGAGCCGGCGAAACCGACCAGCTTCCCGGCGTCCACAGAGGACAGCATCTCGCGCAGCTGCTGATCGCCGACCCCGAACCGGCCGAGGAACGCCATCCCGTCCCGGAGCAGTTCGTCGGCCTGCCCGGCGTACCGGGGGAGCAGGGCCGACAGTTGCGCGAGGGACACCACGACCACCAGGAACAGCGCGAGCAACGCGGCGTACACGGTGACGACCAGGACGGCGACCGTCAGCCACCGGGGCAAACCCTTGCCCCGCAACCAGGTCCGCACCGGATCGAGGGTGATCACGATGACGAGGGCGAGGAACACGGGCCCGACGAGCCAGGCGACGGCCTTCACTCCGGCCAGCACGATGACCGCGGCGGCGGAACCCAGCAGCACCACCAGCGCGCGAGGCAACTGCGTGCCGGTGGCGCGCTGGTCCGAGGGCGGCCACGAAACCGGTGGCGCGCCGGTGTTGAGCTTGCCCGCGAACCCGCGGATCGGATGGCGGGATTCCCGTCGCCGCCCCGTTCTCTGGCGGCGACGGGTCCATCGAGGGCGGCGGAACCGGTACGCGGGGAATTTGTCGAGTCGCGCCATGGGCATCCTCCGGAGACTGTCTGGTGTTGCCCCACGGTGGCAGGGTTTCGCCGTCGGAAGGTCACCCGGTGCGGGCGAAAGCTCCAGTGGGCGTGAGTGGCTCGGGTCGCTCTGGGGGCGGTCGTGTCGTTGAGGTGTCCCCAATGTGGCGTTGGGGACGTTGGGTGACCCCAACGTCACATTGGGCGCGGGCCTGGGGCACCGGAACCCGGCGGGAGGTGAGGTGAAGGGAACCTTCCCCGCGTGCGATGCGGCGAAAGTCCCCTTCAGTAGCCTGACACGCTTGCCGCACCCCTCAATAGCCGTCCCTTGTGGACAGTTGCGGTCGATGTGTCGCGAAAGTGGTGCGGCCGCGCGCCGTCGCCGGATAACGGCGACGCCCAAGGATCGTGACCTGAAAAAAGGGGAATCCGCTCGCCCCGCCACTCGCTGAAGGCGAAATCCTCAGCCGTGCTCCAGCGCCTGCGCGACCACCGGAAGTTCCGGTATACGTGGAATGGACAGCGCCGCCGGGGAGGACGGCACGGCGCGTCAAAGCAAGGGGGATTCAATGTTCGACGCACGTATTGTCGCCGATCAAGTCAGCCCGGCCGCCAAGCCGAAGATCAGAATTCTGTTCTACACGGATTTCGTCGGCTTCAGCGGCAACGGTGGTTTCGCACTGGGCATTCTTCGCGATCTGATCTTGGCGAATCAGCCGTTCTTCGCTCAGATCGAGATCGATTTGATCAATAGGCACGACGGCGGGCACGCCGCCAACAAACTCACTTCCGGTGTACTCGGCAGATACGAGCAGGTGTGGTTCTTCGGTCTGGCGCAGTGCAATATGCCGGGACAGCCGGAGAACGAACTCGTGGACGCGGAGGTCGCCGCCCTGCGGACCTGGATGGACGCCGGCGGCGGTGTGCTCATCAGCGGCGACCACTCCAATCCGCGTCCGCCGGGAGCGGATCCGTCACTGGCCGAGTACCTGAACCTGGGGCGCGCGCTGGGGCACCGGGTCCCGCGCGCGGGTGAGCTGCGGGTGTGGAACGACCGGCCGGATTCGAGTATCGAGTTCAGCCACAACACCCACCAGCCGGACCCGTGGGGCAGTGACGTCAACCAGCCGATCCCGAACGATCTCGACCCGTACCCGCAGGAGCTGATCCTGCGGCGGCGGCTCGGCAGGCCGCACCCGTTGTTCCAGGGCAGGCGGGGCCCGATCACCGTCTTCCCGGACCACATGCACGAGGGTCAGCTGCTCATCCCCGAGCGGTTCCCGGCGGACGTGTGGCCGTCGGGCCGCCTTGGCCAGCCGAAGCCCGAGATCGTCGCGCACGGCACCGACAAGCGCAACGGCGCGGTCTACGGCGTGTCCAGTGTGTACGACGGGGCGGCCGCGGGTGTCGGGCGGATCGTGGCCGACGCCACGTGGCACCACTATTTCGACCTCAACCTGTGGGGGTTCCAGAAGGGCGGCGAGGTGCTCGAACGCCTCACCGAGTACTACGTGAACCTCGCGCTCTGGTTGACGCCGAGGCTGGTCAAGCAGGAGATCAACGGGCAGCTGCTGTACTGGCTTTCGCACAGCCTGAGCGTCCGGGCGGTGCTGCCGGAGGGCTTCCGGGTGCCGGGGATCACCGCGGCGGGCCTGGTCCGCGAGGTCGCCGGGCAGGGTGTCCTGGACGACCTGGTCTGGCCCCTCGAAGGGACGCCGGGGGTGCCGGAAGAGCTGCTGCTGGGTGCCGTCGTCAAGGCCTCCGTCGACGCGCTGAGCAGCGCGGATGTCGAGGCGTTCGACACCGTGGACGTCCTCGAACGGGGTCTGCGGGCCGGCACCGAGGAGTACGCCGCCGAGCTGCGGGCGGCGCTCGGCGAGCTCGACGGCCTGGACGAGCTCATCACCCAGGGTCTCCGCTGACCTGGTTCCGCATGCTTGAAGGCCCCCTTTTCTGCGTTCGGCGCGAGGGGAGGGGGCCTTCGACCAAGGTCGGCGCCGGGGTGAGAGCACCCCGTGATCGAGTGGGTACAAAGCGTGGAGGAGTATCGGTACCGCTATGGCTTTGTGGCATCCGTCACGGGACGGTTTCGTCACTCGGTCCTGGCGGGCAAGATCTACCGCAAGGCGACCGTGACGCAGGTGAGCGAGGACGATTCGACCCCTCCGAGCAGAGGGTTCGTCCTGGCTGTTCAACGCGGCGCGCACTCGGTGCTACCGGTTGGTAACATATTGTCGGGGCATCGAAAACCCCATAAGAGACGGCAAAACCGCGCTGCCTACAATGTCGGGCATGACCTACAGCGAACCAGCGCGATCAGCTGCCCCCCGCACCGGATCGCTGGCGTCCGCGTCCCCCTCGGCCGTCTTGACCAGGGGAATCACGATTTATGGATGCGGACAGGACGAGGCCGCCTTGTTTCGGGAGATGGCGCCTCGTTTCGGCATAATGCCGACCATCGCGGAGGCGCCGGTATCCGAGGCCAATATCGAACTGGTTTCGGGAAACCGTTGTATCAGTGTCGGTCATAAGACCCCGATCACGAACTCCATTCTTTCCGCGCTCGCCAAGGCAGGTGTGGAATACATCTCCACGCGGAGCATAGGCTTCAACCACATCGATGTGACCTACGCCGAGAGCGTCGGTATCACCGTCGGTAACGTCGCCTACTCGCCCGACAGCGTCGCCGACTTCACGCTGATGCTGATGCTGATGGCCGTGCGCGACGCCAAGTCCATCATCCGCCGGACGGAAGTCCACGACTACCGGCTGAACGAGGTCCGCGGGAAAGAACTGCGCGATCTGACCGTCGGCGTGGTCGGAACCGGGCGGATCGGTGTCGCGGTCCTGGACAGGCTGCGCGGTTTCGGTTGCCGGGTGCTGGCCTACGACACGCTGCTCACCGCCCCCGCCGATTACGTCTCTCTCGACGAATTGCTGCGGGAGAGCGACATCGTGACGCTCCACGTGCCGCTCAACACCGATACCTACCATCTGCTCGATCAGCGGGCCATCGAGAAGATGAAGCACGGCGCGTACATCATCAACACCGGACGTGGTCCGCTTATCGAGACCGAGGCCCTCATTTCGGCCCTGGAAAGCGGCAAGCTGGGCGGAGTGGGGCTGGATGTCCTCGAAGGAGAGGAAGGGATCTTCTACGCCGACTGCAGGAACAAGACGATCGAGAGCAAGACATTGCTGCGGTTGGAGAAACTGTCGAACGTTCTCATCAGTCCGCATACCGCCTACTACACTGACCACGCGCTGAGTGACACTGTTGAAAACTCCATCATCAATTGTCTCAAATTCGAAAGCGGGAAGTAGCATGGATAGGTTGAAAATCGGAATTCTGTTCGGCGGGCTTTCCGAAGAACATCCTATCTCCATCAAGTCTGCGCAAGAGGTCTCGAAGAGCCTCGACCTCGAGAAGTACGAGCCGTTCTACATCGGGATCACGCAGAGCGGTTCCTGGATGCTGTGCGACGGCCCCTCCGCAGACTGGGAGCAGACCGCGAACCCCCGTCCGGCCATCGTGTCGCCGGACCGCGGCGTGCACGGGCTCCTCGTCCTGGACGAGGGCAAGTACGAGACGATCGCCCTCGACGTCGTGCTGCCGGTCCTGCACGGCAAGCTCGGCGAAGACGGCGCGATGCAGGGCTTGCTGGAGATCTCCGGCATCCCCTACATCGGCTGCGACGTCCAGAGCTCGGCCATGTGCATGGACAAGTCCCTCACCTACGCCGTCCTCCGCAGCGCGGGCATCGCGACCCCGGAGTTCTGGATCGTCACGGCGGACAGCGACGTCGACGCCGACCAGTTCACCTACCCCGTCTTCGTGAAGCCGGCCCGTTCGGGTTCGTCCTTCGGCGTCAGCAAGGTCTCTTCGAAGGAAGAGCTGCCCGCCGCCCTGGCGGAGGCGCGTCAGTACGACGGCAAGGTCCTGATCGAAGGGGCCGTCGTCGGCAGCGAGATCGGCTGCTCGGTAATGGGCAACGACGAGGACCTGCTGACGGGCGAGGTGGACCGGGTCGCGCTGACCCACGGGTTCTTCAAGATCCACCAGGAAGAGAGCCCCGAGACCGGTTCCGAGAACTCGAGCTTCATCGTTCCCGCGGACATCCCGGAGGAGGCGAGCACGCTCGTCAAGGAGACCGCGAAGGTCATCTACCGCACGCTGGGCTGCCGGGGACTCGCGCGGGTCGACCTGTTCCTCAAGGAAGACGGGACCGTCGTCCTCAACGAGGTCAACACCCTGCCGGGGCTCACCTCGTACAGCCGCTACCCGCGGATGATGGCCGCCGCCGGCATCTCGCTCGGTGAAGTGGTCGACAGGCTCGTGACGCTGACCTTGGCGGGTCGTAACGGATGAAGGATGATTTCGTCTTCGTGGACGAGGTCGTCTCCGGCATCCGCTGGGACGCCAAGTACGCCACCTGGGACAACTTCACCGGCAAACCGGTGGACGGCTACCTGGTGAACCGCGTCGCCGGCACGCGTGCGTTCTGCGCGGCGTTGGAGAAGGCACGGGACAAGGCCGAGTCGCTCGGCTTCGGCCTCCTTCTCTGGGACGTTTACCGCCCGCAGCGCGCCGTGGACCGTTTCGTGCGCTGGGCGGAGGAGCCCGAAGACGGCCGGAAGAAGGCCAGGCACTACCCGAACATCGATCGCCCCCAGATGTTCGAACAGGGCTATGTCGCCACCAAGTCGGGTCACAGCCGGGGCAGCACGGTGGACCTGACGCTCTTCCATCTGGACACCGGTGAACTCGCCGACATGGGTGGCGACCACGACGTGATGGACGTCGTCTCCCATCACGGCGCGGCGGGTGTCACGGAAGAACAGGAAAAGAACCGCAAACACCTCTGTTCCGTCATGGAGGACAGCGGCTTCAGCTCGTACGAGTGCGAGTGGTGGCACTACAGCTTGAAGGACGAACCGTATCCGGACACCTATTTCGACTTTCCGATCGGCTGATCGGAAAGAAGGAGACCGGTGTCCGCCCGGTCGGTGATGTCGATGCCGCGGGTGCCCTGAGTGGCACTCGCGGCATCGCCGTCTTCTGACAAAGTCTGTCTTCCTCACTCGACCGGGGTAGCCCGAACCGTGGGTATATCCGGAAATCTTCCTCCCGATCGACCGGTGTGCGCCCGTCTCCGGGTGAAGAAGCGGAGAACACCAGGTTCCCGCCGGCTGCCGCGACGTGGACGGTTCAGGGTCGCCTTAACCCTCGCACTCCCCACTTTGCTCCCGGCGCTCGTCCCTCCCCGGTATCGCATAGGGGGAAGAACCGTGCGATAGCGGACCAACCGTTGAGAGCGCCGACTCGACCGTTCGTGTGAATAAGTGTCGAAGATCGGAACGGGGCGACCGGGTGCCGTGATCATCCCACGTTTGAAATCAAGTCCCGCGAATGGACTAACGGACCCCGTGGACGGCTCGGTCACCATGTCCGTGACCTGCGCAGGCGGTAGTGCGCTACTTACCGTCGGCGATCGAGTCAATACCGAAGTTGAAGTTTCGAATATTGATCTTGGGCACCCGCTTCGCTGCGGAATTACCCTGTTCGTCAATTGCCGACAACGATTTGCCGTGCCATGCTTCAGTGGTGTGCAACCCGCTGGGGTTGACCGGGTGCGCACTTACTGGGGACTCGAGGGGGGGCGACGGTGTCTCGCGATGCAGTCATAGATTCCGGCCGGTGAGCCACTGATCCGAACCGGTGTCGAGAACACCAGATCGAAACTTCCGAGATCTCGCTCCGTGGTGGGTTCCGGCTTCTTCGGGCTGAACGGGTGTAGGCCCTTGCCGGACCGAAGCCGCTGAGCGAATGTCTTGGGGAGAGCTTCAGCCGGGCGAGAGAAGGATTTCCTTCCGCCTCGGTGGTTCGTCGGAACACACGCCGCCACCCGGTCAGCTGGGAGACCGTGGAGGCGGCCCGCGCACGCGGGCTCGCCGGTGGCGTTTTCAGTAGTCCTCACCGTCGAGGACGCCCGCCGCGCGGCGGAGATCCGCGCCGGCCGGGATCGTGGTGTCCAACCACCGAAGCCAAGCAGTTGGACGGTGGGTTCCGCAGCCATGTCAAAAAATGACGAACAACAGATTCAGTGGGGGCTAGGTGGATCCGACGAGAGTTGACCTGTCCGCTCTCCCGGTCGTCGAAATCGAGCTGTCGCGGCTGTCGTCCGTGTGCTCGCCGCGAACTTCGGGCGAGGATCCGGACCACGTCGAGACATTGCTGTCCACAGAATGGGAGCTTCCGCCCATTCTCGTGCACAGACCGACGATGCGGGTGGTCGATGGCCTGCACAGGCTCAAGGCGGCGCAAGTCAGAGGCGACACGAAGATTCAGGCAAGATTCATCGACGGCAGCGAATCCGATGCCTTCGTCCTGGCCGTGGAAGCGAACATCCGGCACGGCCTGCCGCTCACCTTGGCGGATCGCAAACGAGCGGCCGTCCAGATCGTCGGAACGCATCCACAGTGGTCCGACAGGCGGGTGGCCTCGGCGACGGGGATCTCCGCGGGCACGGTGGCGGATCTTCGCAAACGTGGTGGGGACAGCGGGAACGAGGCCAGGATCGGCCGGGACGGGCGCATCCGGCCCGTCGACAGCTCGGAACGGCGGAAGCTCGCCGCCGACCTCATCCGCAGTGATCCCGGTCTTTCGCTCCGGCAGGTCGCCAAGCAGGTCGGCATCTCCCCGGAGACGGTCCGGGACGTGCGCGGCAGGCTGGAGCGCGGCGAGAGCCCGACCCCGGACGGGACCAGGAGACTGAGGGCCAAGCCGGATCCGATGAACCTGACGGAATCCGACCTTGGCCACACCATGGACCGGGAACGGCTCACCGTGCTGGAGCGGCTCAAGGCCGACCCGGCGCTGCGGCTGAGCGAGGTCGGCCGGATCCTGCTGCGGATGCTTGCCATGCATTCCCTGGACGGGAACGAATGGGAAAGGATCCTGCACGGTGTCCCGCCGCATCTGTACGGCGTGGTCGCCGGATTCGCCAGGGAACACGCCAGGGTCTGGGCGGGGTTCGCGGATCACCTGGAGCACCGGGCGACCGATCTGGCCGCGCGATGACCCCGGAAGGCGTCGGGTAGGCGAAGAACGCAAGACCGGCTTTCGCCGGTGATCGGGGCGAAGGGGATCTTCCCGCGCGACATGCGGTGAAGGTCCCCTTCGCCCCGTCTTTCTCTTGGTGAGGGTTAAGGCAAAGGTGCGGTTGAGGTGTCCCCAATGCCACCTTGGAGACATTCCGGGGTCGGTGGGCTCGGTGTCGTGAAGGCCGCTTTGAAGACGGTCAACGTCCTGAAGGGCCCCTTCAGGACAGTGACGTAGCGCGGGTCTGGGGCGCCGGAACCCAGCGGGAGGTGACGCGAAGGGAACCTTCCCCGCATGCGATGCGATGAAAGTCCCCATCACCAGCCCGACACGTTTGCCTTACCCCTCAATAACTCACAAGACTTACTGCCAAAGCCCTGCGGCTCGACATCCCCCGGAGCACGGCCTAAGAAGGAGGAGTGACCATCGAGAGTGCGCTTGTCGACGGCACCGGACTGATCGGCACCTCGGCCGCGTTGGCCCTTCGAGAGAAGGGCGTGACGGTCTACCTCTCCGACATCGACGCGCAGGCCGTCCGGCTGGCGCGGAAGCTCGGCGCGGGGCGGGAATGGACCGGCGAGGAAGCCGACGTCGCGGTGATCGCCGTACCGCCGCACCTCGTCGGGGAACGGCTGGCCGAGCTGCAGAAACTAGGTGCCGCAAGGACTTACACCGACGTCGCCAGCGTCAAGGTCGAGCCGATCGCCGACGCGGAGCGGCTCGGCTGCGACCTGACCTCCTATGTGCCGGGACATCCGCTCGCCGGCAGGGAACGGTCCGGCCCGGCCGCCGCCCGCGCCGAGCTGTTCCAGGGCCGTCCCTGGGCGCTCTGCCCCGGTCTCCGTACCGACGCGGAGGCCTTGAGACGGACGCGGGAGCTGGTGACGCTGTGCGGGGCGACGGCCGTCACCGTCGGCGCGGCCGAGCACGACTCGGCGGTGGCGCTGGTGTCACACGCCCCGCATCTGGTGGCGTCGGCGATGGCGGCGAGCCTGCAGGGCGGCGACGACGTCGCGCTGGGCCTGGCGGGGCAGGGGCTGCGCGACGTGACGCGCATCGCCGCCGGGGATCCCTTGCTGTGGCAGCGGATTCTTGCCGGGAACGCCGTGGCCGTGGCCGGGGTGCTCGACCGGATCGCGGCCGACCTCGCTGCGGCGGCTTCGGCGTTGCGGTCCGGCGATCCGGCAGGGGTGACGGATCTGCTGTGGCGTGGCGTCGCGGGTCACGGCCGGATCCCCGGTACCCGCGGCGGCCGAGAACCGGCAGGTTCCACAGGACGCTAGGTGAAACGACGGTTTCCCGGTGGGGCGTCGGCTTCCGCCCTGCGGCAAGGCCTTCACGAACGCGTCCAAGTGCCGAAAGTGCTCGCTTGGACCACTCGTGGACATCGACTCGATTCAGCACGATTGAGATCGCCGACTTGGCGTGTGAGAGAGGTGACCGAATGGACGTGGTGTTGCGGTTCGGGGGGGTGGACAAGAGCGATGACGATCCCGATCCCTGGGTCACCAAGGTCCACAAGGGAACGGTGCGCCGGGTGCTCACCTACTTCCGCCCGCATATCGGCAAGGTGGCGCTCTTCGTTCTCGTCGCCGCACTGGAGGCGCTGATCGTCGTCGCGACTCCGTTGCTGCTGAAGGAACTCATCGACGAAGGCATCGTCAAGAACGACGTCGGGGTCGTGGTCCTGATGGCCTGCATCACCGCCGGGCTCGCCTTCGTGGCCGCGGCGCTGGCGCTGGTGTCCGGCTACATCTCCGGGAAGATCGGCGAGGGGATCACCTACGACCTCCGGGTGCAGGCGCTCGAACACGTCCGGCGGCTGCCGATCGCGTTCTTCACCCGCACCCAGACCGGGATCCTGGTCGGCAGGCTGCACTCGGAACTGATCATGGCGCAGCAGCATTTCACCGGGTTGCTGATGGCCGCCACCGGCGTGGTCATGGTCGTGGTGGTGCTGGCCGAGCTGATCTACCTTTCGTGGCTCGTCGCCGTCATCACGCTGGTGCTGATCCCGATCTTCCTGGTGCCCTGGATCCGCGTCGGCCGGGTGATCCAGAAGCGCAGCGTGGCGCAGATGGACGCGAACACCGGCCTCGGCGGGCTTCTCCAGGAGCGGTTCAACGTCCAGGGGGCGATGCTCTCCAAGCTCTTCGGCCGCCCGGCCGAGGAGATGGCCGAGTTCAAGGAGCGGTCCGGCAAGATCCGCGAAATCGGCGTGAGCCTTTCCGTCTGGGGCCGGACCGCGTTCGTCATGATGGCGCTGATGGCCTCGCTCGCCACGGCACTCGTCTACGGGATCGGTGGCGGGCTCGTGCTTGCCGGGGCGTTCCAGCTCGGCACGCTGGTCGCCATCGCCACCCTGCTCTCGCGGCTGTTCGGGCCGATCACCCAGCTGTCCGGGATGCAGGAGCTCGCGCAGACCGTCGTGGTGAGCTTCTCCCGGGTCTTCGAGCTGCTCGACCTGAAGCCGCTGATCCAGGAACGCCCCGACGCCGTCGAGCTCGAAAAGAACAAGGCACCGGACATCGAGTTCGAGAACGTCCGGTTCCGCTATCCCACCGCGGACGAGGTTTCGCTGGCGTCGCTGGAGCACCTGCGGACAGAGCGGGAGCGCGGCGAAGTGTCGCCGGACGTCCTGCGCGACGTGAGCTTCCACGTGCGGGCCGGCACCCTCACCGCGCTCGTCGGCCCGTCCGGCGCGGGGAAGTCCACCATCACCCACCTGGTCTCCCGGCTGTACGACCCGAACTCCGGGACCGTTCGCGTCGGCGGGCACGACCTGCGGGATCTCACCTTCGATTCGCTCCGCGACACGGTGGGCGTGGTCAGCCAGGACGCCTACCTCTTCCACGACACGATCCGGGAGAACCTGCTCT
This sequence comes from Amycolatopsis sp. NPDC102522, assembly GCF_055584485.1. Classification (NCBI taxonomy): domain Bacteria; kingdom Bacillati; phylum Actinomycetota; class Actinomycetes; order Pseudonocardiales; family Pseudonocardiaceae; genus Amycolatopsis; species Amycolatopsis sp. NPDC102522. The sequence continues at coordinate 54,320 of NZ_JBVJLY010000032.1, forward strand.
ACGCCCGCCCGACCGCCACCGAGGAAGAGCTGGTCGAGGCGTGCAAGGGGGCCCAGATCTGGGACCTGATCGAGTCTCTCCCGCTCGGGTTGGACACGGTCTCGGGTGATCGCGGCTACCGCATGTCTGGCGGGGAGAAGCAGCGGCTGGCCATCGCCAGGCTGCTGCTGAAGGCGCCCTCGATCGTCGTACTCGACGAAGCCACCGCTCATCTGGACTCCGAATCGGAGGCCGCCGTCCAGCGGGCGCTCAAGACCGCGCTGCGCGACCGGACCTCGATGGTGATCGCCCACCGGTTGTCCACGATCCGCGAGGCCGACCAGATCCTCGTGATCGACGGCGGCGGGGTCCGGGAGAGCGGGACACACGACGAGCTGCTGGCGGCGGGTGGTCTCTACGCCGAGCTTTACCGCACGCAGTTCGCCAACCCGGACCGCGACGCGCCCAAGCCGGAGCTCGAAGAAGCCGAAGTGGAAGAGCCCGAACCGGCGATCCAATACATGGGTTTCGGAGGTTGACGATGAATTCCGCAGCGCGGACCACTCGGACGGTGCTGGAGCTGTTCGCGTCGCACGTGGACCGGACACCCGACGCGGTGGCCGTGGTCGACGGTGACCGGGTTCTGACGTACCGGCAGCTCGATGAGGACGCGGGCAGGCTGGCCGGGCGGCTGGCCTGCCGGGGCATCCGCCGCGGCGACCGGGTCGCGGTGATGATGGGCCGTTCCGCGGATCTGGTGGTGGCGCTGCTTTCCGTGTGGAAGGCGGGGGCGACGTACGTTCCGGTGGACGCCGCCTACCCCGCGCCGCGCGTGGAATTCATGGTGACGGATTCGGCGGCCGCGCTGACGGTGTGCTCGGCCGCCACGCGGGCCGCCGTCCCGGCGGGGACGGCGTCGCTCGAAGCGGACGCCGTCACGGACGAGGACGCGGGCGACGTGCCCGCCGACGCGGTGCGCCCGGAGGACCTGGCGTTCGTGATGTACACGTCCGGCTCGACGGGCACGCCGAAGGGCGTGGCGATTTCGCAGCGCAGCGTCGCGGAACTGGTGCGGGATCCCGGTTGGGCGATGGAGCCCGGCGAAGCGATCCTCATGCATTCGCCGCACGCCTTCGACGCGTCCCTGTTCGAGGTCTGGACGCCGCTGGCGTCCGGCGCGCGGGTGGTGATCGCCGAGCCGGGTGCGGTCGATGCCCGGCGCCTGCGGGAAGCAGCCGCGGCCGGGGTGACGAGGGCGTACCTGACCGCGGGGAGTTTCCGTGCGGTGGCTGAGGAATCGCCGGAATCGTTCGCCGCCTTCCGCGAAGTGCTGACCGGCGGTGACGTGGTGCCCGTGCACGCGGTGGAGCGGGTGCGGGAAGCCTGCCCCCGAGCGCGGGTACGGCATATGTACGGCCCGACGGAAGCGACGATGTGCGGGACCTGGCATCTGCTGGAGCCGGGTGACGTCCTGGGTTCGGTCCTGCCGATCGGACGTCCGTTGTCGGGTCGCGGGGTCCGGGTGCTCGACGAGTCGCTGCGGCCGGTGAAGCCGGGTGTGGTCGGCGACCTGTACCTCTCCGGCAGTCTGGCCGAGGGCTACTTCGACCGCGCCGGGCTGACGGCGGAGCGGTTCGTGGCGGATCCGGCCGAACCGGGGCAGCGGATGTACTGGACCGGGGACCTCGCCCAGTGGACCGCCGACGGTGAGCTGCTGTTCGCGGGCCGGGCCGACGATCAGGTCAAGGTCCGAGGGTTCCGGATCGAACCCGGCGAGATCGAGGCCGCGCTGATCGCCCAGCCGGACGTCCAGGACGCCGTGGTGGCGGCGATCGACGGACGGCTGGTCGGCTATGTGGTGGCCGAGCACGTGGATCCCGCTCTCGTCCGCGAACGCCTCCGGGCGGTTCTGCCGGAGTACCTGGTTCCGGCTGTCGTGCTGACGTTGGACGCGTTGCCGCTGACCGGCAACGGCAAGGTGGACAGGGCGGCGCTGCCCGCGCCCGAGTTCGCGGCGAGCGCCACGGGCCGTGAACCCGGCACCGAGGCCGAGCGTGTCCTTTGTGGACTGTTCGCCGAGGTGCTCCGGCTCGACAGGGCCGGTGTCGACGACGGTTTCTTCGAACTGGGCGGGGATTCGATCCTCGCGATGCGCCTGGCGGCACGCGCGGCCAAGGCGGGCTTGCTGGTGACGCCCGCCCAGATCTTCGAGGAGACGACTCCCGCCCGGCTCGCGGCCGTGGCGAGCGACCTCCCGGCCGACACGTCCGACAGGCCTGACAACGGTCCTTTGCTCACCCTGACCGAAGCGGAAGAGGCGGAGCTGGCGATCGCCGCTCCGGGCGCCGACGAGATCTGGCCGCTGTCCCCGCTGCAGGAGGGGTTGCTCTTCGAAGCGATCCTCGACGACCAGGGTCCCGACATCTACCAGGTGCAGGTGATCCTGGAGCTGAACGGGCCACTGGACGAGACCAGGCTGCGGGCCGCGTGGGAAGCGATCGTCCGGCGGCACGCCGAACTCCGGCTGACCTTCCACCGGCTCGAGTCGGGCAAGACGGTGCAGGCCGTCCACGGTGACGTCACCCTGCCCTGGCAGACGGAGGATCTGACCGGCGCCGAAGACGTCGACGCGGCCTTCGAGGCCCTTGCCGTCCGGGAACAGGCGAAGCGGTTCGACCTCGCCGCGGCGCCGCTGGTCCGGCTGGTGCTGGTCCGGGTCGGTGAGGACCGGCATCGGCTGCTGGTCGTCATCCACCACATCCTGGTCGACGGCTGGTCGGTCGCTGTCCTGCTCAACGAGGCTTTCGAGGCGTACACGTCGGACGGCCCGTTGCCGGGACTCCGGGGCGGCGCCTCCTATCGCGACTACCTGGCCTGGCTGGACCGGCAGGACAAGGACGCGGCACGCGAGGCCTGGCGGGCGGAACTTTCCGACCTCGACGAGCCCGCGCTGATCGCGTCGGCGGCCCCCGCGACGGACTACGACTACCGCGTCACCCACCTGTCGCCGGAGCTGCACACCCGGCTGCTGGAGTTCACCCGCGAGCGCGGGCTGACGCCGAGCACGGTGGTGCACGCCGCCTGGGCGATGGTGCTGGCGCGGCTCACGCGGCGGACCGATGTGGTGTTCGGCACCATGGTCGCGACCCGGCCCGCGGAACTGGCGGGCATCGAGTCGATGCCGGGCCTCCTGATGAGCGCGATGCCGGTCCGGGTGACCTTGGACGGCGGGCAAGCGGTCGCGGACATGCTCACCGACCTGCACGGCCGTCAGATGGCCCTCATGCCGCATCAGCATCTGGGGCTGCCGGAGATCCAGAAGGCGGCCGGACCCGGCGCGACCTTCGACACGCTGCTGGTGGTCGAGAACTACCCGCGTGAGTACGCCGGCCAGTACACGTACCTGCGCACGATCGAGGGCACGCACTATCCGCTGACCCTCGGCATCACCCCGGGGGACCGGTTCAAGATCCAGCTCGGCTACTGGCGGGGACAGGTCCCCGAGGCCGTCGCCGACTCGCTGCTGGACTGGTTCGTCGGCGCCATCGGCGCGGTGGTCGCGGATCCGGCGGCCCCGGTGGGGCGGATCGGCGTGGGCACGGCCGAGGTGCGCGAGTGGGCCCCGCCCTTGGTGGCTGGGGAACCGCTGCCGACGCTGGTGGGACAGGTGGCGGCGCGGCGGCCGGACGGCGTGGCGCTGGTGGACAGCGCCGGCGAGCTGTCCTACGCGGAGCTGTGGGAACGGTCGCTGAAGTTCGCGGCCGTGTTGCGCGCCCAAGGAGTCGGGTACGAATCCCGGGTCGGCCTCGTGGTCGGCCGGTCGTCCTGGTGGACGGTGGGCATGCTGGGCGTCATGCTCGCGGGCGGCACCTTCGTGCCGGTGGACCCGGCGTATCCGGACGAGCGCAAGGAAACGATCTTCCGGAGCGCGGATCCGACGCTGGTGGTGTGCGCGGGAGCGACGCGAGGAGCGGTGCCCGCGGAGTTCGCGGACCGGCTGCTGGTGATCGACGAGGTCGAGCTGCCGGCGAGTCCGGAAGCCGAGCTGCCGCAGGTGGATCCGCGCAGTGCGGCGTACGTGATCTACACGTCGGGGTCGACGGGTACTCCGAAGGGAGTCGTCGTCACCCACACCGGGCTGGGGAACCTGGCGCTGGCGCATATCGACCGGTTCGGGGTGACCCCGGCGTCGCGGGTCCTGCAGTTCGCGGCGCTCGGCTTCGACACCATCGTGTCCGAGGTGATGATGGCGCTGCTTTCGGGAGCGACGCTCGTGGTGCCGCCGGAGCAGGAACTGCCGCCGCGGATGGCGATGTCCGAAACGCTGGAACGGTGGGCCATCACGCAGGTGAAGGCTCCGCCGTCGGTGCTGGCCACCGTCGACGTGTTCCCCGACCGGGTGCAGACCGTGGTCGCGGCGGGGGAACTCTGCCCGCCCGGCCTGGTGGACCGGTTGTCCGGCGAGCGGCGGATGATCAACGCCTACGGGCCGACCGAGACCACGATCTGCGCGACGATGAGCATGCCGTTGTCGCCGGGGCAGCAGCCGATCCCGTTCGGCGGGCCTGTCCCGGGAGTGCGCGGTTACCTGTTGGACTCGTTCCTGCGTCCGCTGCCGCCCGGTGTCACCGGTGAGCTGTATCTGGCCGGGATCGGCGTGGCCCGCGGCTATCTGGGCCGTCCGGCGCTGACGGCCGAGCGGTTCATCGCCGACCCGTTCGCCCCCGGCGAGCGGATGTACCGGACCGGGGACCTGGCGTACTGGACCGACGAGGGCGAACTGGTGTCCGCCGGCCGGGCCGACGACCAGGTCAAGATCCGCGGCTTCCGGGTCGAACCGCGCGAGATCGAATTCGCCTTGTCCGCCTACCCGCGGATCACCCAGGCCACGGTGACCGTTCGCGAAGAGCGCCTGCTCGCCTACGTGACGCCGGGCGACATCGACACGCAGGCGGTGCGGACGCATCTCGCGTCGCGCATGCCCCAGTACATGGTGCCCGCGGCGGTGGTGGCACTGGACGTCCTGCCGCTGACGGCGCACGGGAAGATCGACCGGCGCGCGCTGCCCGATCCCGATTTCGCCACCGGCGCGCCCACCAGGGAGCCCGCCACCGAGACCGAGCGGACCATGTGCGACCTGTTCGCCGGCGTGCTCGGCTTGGCACAGGTCGGGGTGGACGACAGTTTCTTCGATCTGGGCGGGGATTCCATTCTTTCCATGCAACTGGCGGCACGGGCGCGGCGTTCGGGACTGACGTTCACCGCGGCGGACGTCTTCGACGGCAAGACCCCGGAGCGGATCGCGCAGCTGGCGGAGGTTTCCGCGCCGCCGGAACAAGGTCGTGCCCCGCAGACCGATGGCGTGGGCGAGGTCGCCTGGACACCGGTGACGCGGCTGCTGGGTGACGGCGTCGCGGGGCCGGGTTTCGCGCAGTGGATGGTCGTGGGAGCGCCTTCGGATCTGACGGAGAAGGCGTTGCTGGCCGGGTTCTCGGCCGTGGTGGAGACGCACGACATGCTGCGGGCGCGGGTGATCGACGGTCGCTTGGTGGTGGGCGAGCGCGGGTCGGTGAACGTGGCCGGGCTGGTCACGCGCGTCAGGCTCGACGGTCGTTCGCCCGACGAGGCTGTGGAGGACGCGGCGCGAGACGCCGTGAGCCGGTTGGACCCGTCGGCGGGGGTGATGGCGCAGGCTGTGTGGCTCGACGCCGGACCGGATCAGCCGGGGCGGTTGCTGGTGGTGGCGCACCACCTGTCGGTCGACGGGGTGTCGTGGCGGGTTCTGCTCTTGGATCTCCAGGTGGCCTGCGAGGCGGCCGCCGCGGGACGGAAGCCGGTGCTGGAACCGGTGGGCGTGTCGTTCAGGCGGTGGGCTGGACTGCTGAAGGAGTGGGCGGTCTCCCCGGAGCGGGTCGGCGAGCTGGCGGCGTGGAAGGCGATCCTCGGGCAAGAGGATCAGCCGGCCGGCAAGGCTTCGGAAGGCGAGGTTCGCTCGCGGTCGTGGGTGGTGCCCAAGGCGTCGGCGTTGGTCGGGCGGGTTCCGGTGGCGTTCCACTGCGGGGTTAACGAGGTCCTGCTCGCGGGGCTGGCCGGAGCGGTGACGCGCCGGCGCGGCGGGGACGCGGTGCTGGTGGACGTCGAAAGCCATGGTCGGCACCCGGTCGGCGGCACGGATCTGTCCCGGACGGTGGGCTGGTTCACCAGCGCGCATCCGGTGCGGCTGGCCGTGGCGGGGACCGATCTGGCGGACGCGCTCGCCGGTGGCCCGGCGGCCGGGCGATTGCTGAAGCTGGTCAAGGAGCAGTCGCGGGCCGTGCCCGGCGACGGGCTCGGCTACGGCCTGCTGCGGTACCTCAACGACGTGACGGGCCCGGTGCTGGCGGACTTGCCGTCGCCGCGGATCGGGTTCAACTACATGGGCAGGTTCGCCGCCGGTGAGAAGAGCGGTGTGCGAGCTTGGCAGCCTGTCGGCGACATCGGCAGTTCGCTGGAAGCCGGGATGGGCCTGCCGCACGCGCTCGAAGCCAACGCGATCGTCCAGGATCTTCCTGATGGTCCCGAATTGACGCTCATGCTGGAGTGGCAGGACGGTGTGCTGGACGAGGCCGAGGTCGAGCAGCTGGGCCAAGGATGGCTCGACATGCTGTCCGGGCTGGCCCGTCAGGCGGACGATCCCGCCGCGGGCGGGCACACCGTGTCCGACTTCGCCCTCGTCGACCTGGAGCAGGCCGAGATCGAGGCCCTCGAGGCCGAATACGCCGACGCCGGTGGGGTGGCCGACGTGCTGCCGCTTTCGCCGCTGCAGCACGGGCTCGCCTTCCACGCCGGCTATGGCGGTGACGGCGTCGACGTCTACACCGCGCAGGCTGTGCTGGAGCTGACCGGTCCGCTGGACCTCGGGCAGCTGCGGAAGTCTGTGCGCGGGCTTGTGGACCGGCACGCGAACCTGCGCGCCGGATTCCGGTACGCCGCCGCCGGGACCGCCTATCAGGTGATCCCCGGCGCCGTCGAAGTGCCAGTGTCCTTTGTGGACGTCTCGGGTTCGGCGGATCCGGAGGACGAGGCGGCGGCGGTGGCCGCGGCAGACCGGGCACGGCCGTTCGACCTGGCCAAGCCCCCGCTGCTGCGGTTCACGGTGGTGGCCTTGGGTCCCGACAGCCACCGGCTGGTGCTGACCAACCACCACATCCTGCTCGACGGCTGGTCGACGCCGCTGCTGGTGGACGAACTGCTCACGCTGTACCGCGACGGAGCGCCGGCGCCGGTCAACCCGTATCGGGAGTACCTGGCCTGGGTGCGCGAAACCGATCGGGACGCGACGATCTCCGCGTGGCGCGAAACCCTGTCGGGTTTGCCGGAGCCGACCCTGGTCGCGGCGGACCGGGAGGTTCCGGTCCAGGTGCCCGGGCAGATGTGGGCCGAACGGGACGAGGTGTTCGCCGACGCGTTGGCGGCGCGGGCCCGCGAGTGCGGGGTCACGGTCAGCACGATGCTGCAGGCGGTGTGGGGCCTCGTGCTGGCGGCGATCACGGGACGCGACGACGTGGTGTTCGGGGCGGTGGTGTCCGGGCGCCCGGCCGAACTGCCCGGGATCGAGACCATGGTGGGGCTGTTCATCAACACCGTCCCGGTCCGGGTCCGGATGCGGCCGGGGCACACCTTCGCCGAGCTGGTGCGGGAGGTCCAGGACGAGCAGATCGCGTTGCTGGCCCATCACCACGTCGGGCTCGCCGACATCCAGCAGACCGCCGGGCTCGGCAAACTGTTCGACACCCTCGTCGTCTACGAGAACTACCCCAAACCGGCCGGGACCGCCGAGGCGGACCAGGATCGGTTGCGGGTACAGGGAATGACCGCCGCCGACGCCACTCATTATCCCTTGGCACTGGCTGTCGTCCCGGGCGACATCCTGCGGCTGCGGCTGGAGCACCAGCCAGCGCTGTTCACCACCGAGCAGGCCGCCGCCGTGCTGGCCCGGTTCACGCGGGTGCTCGAAGCCGTCGTCGCCGATCCCCGGACACCGCTCGCGGTGGTGCCGATCCTGTCCGGCGCCGAACAGCGAGAGCTGGAGGCGCGCAACGACACCGCGGTGCCGGTGCCGGACCGGACGCTGCCGGAATCGTTCGCAGCGCAGGTCGCCGCCACCCCGGAAGCGACCGCGGTGATCTCCGAAGACCTGTCGCTGTCCTACGCCGAACTCGACGCCCGCGCCAACCAGTTGGCGCGCCTGCTCATCGAGCGGGGCGCCGGGCCCGAAAGCCTGGTCGCGGTGATGCTGCCGAGGTCGCCGGAACTGGTCGTCACGGTGCTGGCGATCACCAAGACCGGCGGTGCCTGGCTGCCGATCGACCCGGTGTATCCGGCCGATCGCGTCGCCTACATCCTCGACGACGCCGCCCCGGCGCTCGTGATCACCACCGCCGCGCTGACGGCGTCGCCCGCCGGTGCGGTGGTGATCGACGATCCCGAGACGGTGGGCGACCTGGCGGGCCGCGACAGCGCGCCTGTCACCGACGCCGACCGCAGTCGACCGCTGGATCCGCGTCATCCGGCGTACCTCATCTACACCTCGGGTTCCACCGGTCGCCCCAAGGCCGTCGTCGTCACCCATCGGAACCTGGCGAACTACCTGTTCCACTGTGGACGGAAGTATCCAGGACTGCGGGGACGATCGCTGCTGCATTCGTCGATCGCCTTCGACCTGACGGTCACCGCGATGCTCACGCCGTTCACCGTCGGGGGAGCGGTTCAGGTCGGCGCGCTGGAAGACCTGATCGGCACGGTGGAAAGCGCTCCGGCGCTGTTCCTCAAGGCCACGCCGAGCCACCTGAAGACGCTGGACACCGGGTCTCGGGAAAGCGCCGTTCCGGGCGATCTGCTGCTCGGCGGAGAACAACTGTCCGTCGACACGATCGTGCAGTGGCGCCGGACGTACCCGAACACCGTCGTGGTCAACGAATACGGGCCGACCGAGGTGACCGTCGGGTGTGTCGAATACCGGCTCGAACCCGGGCAGGCGCCGCCGTCCGGCGACGTGGTGCCGATCGGCACTCCGATGACGAACCTCCGGGCGTTCGTGCTGGACTCGTGGCTGCGGCCGGTGCCGCCGGGTGCGGTGGGCGAGCTGTACGTGTCCGGCGAGGGTGTCGCGCGGGGCTACCTGGGACGGCAGGGATTGACCGCGACGCGGTTCGTGGCCGATCCATCCGGCTCCGGTGATCGGATGTACCGGACCGGGGACCTGGTGCGCTGGAACCCCGACGGGGAACTGGTGTTCGCCGGTCGCGTCGACGACCAGGTGAAGGTGCGGGGATTCCGCATCGAGCCCGGTGAGATCGAGGCGGCGCTGGTGGCGCACGAGTCGGTGGGGCAGGCCGTGGTGCTGGCCCGCGACAGCGCGTCCGGCAAACGGCTCATCGGCTACGTGACCGTCGCCGGGGAGTCCGCAGTGGACGTTGCTGTGATCCGCGAGGCCGTCGCGGCCCGGCTTCCGGAGTACATGGTGCCCGCGGCGGTGGTGGTGCTCGACGCGCTTCCGTTGACGGCCAACGGGAAAGTGGACCGGGACGCGCTCCCGGATCCCGACTTCAACGAACGCGTATCGGGCCGGGAACCGGTCACGGAAGCCGAGCGGCTGCTGTGCGCGCTCTTCGCCGAAGTGCTCGGCCTGGAGCGGGCCGGCGCGGACGACAGTTTCTTCGAACTGGGCGGGGACTCGATCCTTTCGATGCAACTGGCGGCGCGGGCCCACCGCGCGGGAATGGCCTTCGGGGCGCGCGAGGTGTTCGAGCAGAGGACGCCCGCGGGGATCGCGGCGGTCGTGGAACGGGGCGCGGGTTCGCCTGCCGCTGTGGAGCATGTCTCGTCGGATGTCGCGCTTCTTGAGCTTGATCAGGACGAGATCGATGAGTTCGAGGCTGAGTTCGAGAGCGGCCGGTAGTGGGGGGTGCGGTGGGGTTTGGTCGGGTTGGTCGTGAGTGGTGAGTGTCGTTCTAACGACAGTTACCACTCACGACCAACTGGACGCGGCTGGGACCTGGGTTGGTTGCTTCCCTGCTGGGGCTTTTCCCGGCTGGGTTGTTAGTCGCAGGGTTTGAGGGGCGCGACCTTGATCGACGGAGGATTGGGGACGTTGAGTGTTCCGGATCTTCCGTTGATCAAGGTCTGGGATGGGGTGGTCTTGCGACGGTGAAGGAATTGGGACGTTCAACGTCCCAATTCCTTCACCGTCGATTCGGGTACTGGCCGGGAGCGTCGCGAAAGCCACTTTCGGGACATCAGGCGTCGCGAAAGTGGCTTTCGCGACATCGGTTTCGGACCGCGGGCGAGCGAGTGGCTTTCGCGACACCTGCTGGCGGTGCCGCGTCGAGTGAGTCGCCGGTGCGGCGGCAAAGATGGGGAGCAAGGCGATGTGTCGCGAAACGTGGGTCGGGTGGGTGTCGCGAAAGCCACTTTCGGGACATCAGATGTCGCGAAAGTGGCTTTCGCGACATCGGTTTCGCCACGCCAAACCTGACTGATCCGCATCATCGAACCCCGGCTGGACATGTTGTCCGGCAAGGCCGGGCAGGTGGATGATCCCTGCACGGGGGATCTTCCGAATACGACGTCGCTCTCCTCGATCCGGTTCCAGAACCGGGTCGAGGAATTCAAGCTGAGTTCGGCGAACTTCACGCCCTTCGCTGATTGAGGGAGATATTGATGAACCAGTCGCGGATCGAGGAAATCTGGCCGCTGTCGCCTTTGCAGGCCGGGTTGCTCTTCCACGCGGTTTACGACGGCGAAGGGCCTGACGTCTACGTAGGTCATTGGATCCTGGATCTGGACGGACCGGTGGACGCGACCCGGCTGCGCGCGGCTTGGGAGACTCTGCTGACCCGGCATGCCCCGCTGCGCGCGTGCTTTCGGCAGCGCAAGTCGGGTGAGACGGTGCAGATCATCGCCAAGCAGGTGGACCTGCCGTGGCGCGAGGTCGACCTTTCCCAACACGCCGACCCCTCCGAGGCCGTCCGAGAGTTGGCCGAGCAGGACCGCACGACGAGGTTCGACCTCGCGCGGGCGCCGTTGCTGCGGCTGACCTTGATCCGGCTCGGCGACCGCACGCACCGCCTGGTGGTGACCTGCCATCACACGATCATGGACGGCTGGTCGCTGCCCATCGTGCTCGACGAGATGGCGAAGCTGTACGGCGGCTCGGGGGAGCTGCCGGAGGTGACGTCGTACCGGGAGTATCTCGCGTGGCTGGGCCGTCAGGACAAGGCGAGGTCGCTCTCGGCCTGGGCGGAACGGATGGAGGGGGCCGACGAGCCGACGCTGGTGGTGCCCGCAGACCCGGGTCGCGCGCCTGCCGAGCCGGAGAGTGTCGAGGCTGAACTGCCGGAGGACCTCACGCGGGCGCTGGCCGGGCTGGCCCGTCGCCAGGGGCTGACGCTGAACACGGTGGTGCAGGGTGCGTGGGCGCTGGTGCTGGCGCAGCTGACCGGCCGGACGGACGTGGTGTTCGGGGCGTCGGTGTCGGCGCGCCCGCCGGATCTGCCCGGCGTGGAGGGGATGGTGGGGCTGTTCCTCAACACCGTTCCCGTGCGCGTGCGGCTGAACGGCTCGATGCCTGTCGCCGAACTGCTGACGGATCTGCAGAAGCGGCAGTCGGCGCTCATCCCCGATCAGTATGTGGGGCTGGCGGACATCCAGCAGGCGGCCGGTCCCGGCGCCGTCTTCGACACGTTGATCGTCTTCGAGAAGTTCCACCATGATTCCGGCGAATTGGGCTCCGCGGAGACCTTCGGCATCCAGGTGCATCAGGGCCGGGTGGCCGCCCATTATCCGCTGACGCTGGTCGCCGTCCCCGGCGAGTCGCTGTACTTCAAGCTCGACTATCTGACCGATCTCTTCGATCGTGACACCGCGCTCGCCATCGTCGAGCGGTTCACGGGCGTGCTGCGGCAGCTGGCGGGCGCGGGCGACCTCACGGTGGCCGGCGTCGAGGTGACGAGCGCGGCCGAGCGCGCCTTGGTGGTCGACGCCTGGGGAGCGTCGTCCCAGGCGCCGCCGAGTCTGACGGCGCCGGAGCTGTTCGCCGGTCAGGTGGACAGCCGCCGTGACGAGGTTGCGGTGGTCGACGGCGATCGGGCGTTGTCGTACGGAGAACTCGCCGAGCAGGCGGAGCGCCTCGCCGGTTTCTTGCACGACAAGGGAGTGCGGCGCGGGGACCGGGTGGCCGTGGTGCTGGACCGGTCGCCCGAGCTGATCGCGACGCTGCTCGCGGTGTGGAAGGCGGGCGCGGCGTACGTGCCGGTGGATCCCGCCTACCCGGTCGAGCGCGTGAAGTTCATGCTGGCGGATTCCGCGCCCGCGGCGGTGGTGTGCGCGAAAACGTACCGGGAAGCCGTGCTGGACGTCGGCCTCGATCCGATCGTCCTGGACGATCCCCGGACGCGGCAGGCGGTGGCGGAGTCCACTCGCCTGTCGGCGGGCACGAGCGCCCAGGACCTCGCCTACGTGATGTACACGTCGGGTTCGACGGGGACGCCGAAGGGTGTCGCGGTGTCGCACGGCAACGTCGCGGCGCTGGTCGGCGAACCGGGGTGGCGAGTGGGTCCCGGCGACGCCGTGCTGCTGCACGCCTCGCACGCGTTCGACATCTCGCTGTTCGAGCTGTGGGTGCCGCTGGTGTCGGGCGCGCGCGTGGTGCTGGCCGGAGCGGGCGCGGTGGACGGCGAGGCGCTGGCGGGTCACGTGGCCCGTGGCGTCACGGCCGCCCACCTGACCGCGGGCGCTTTCCGCGTGCTGGCCGAGGAATCGCCGGAGTCGGTCGCCGGTCTGCGCGAGGTGCTGACCGGTGGCGACGCGGTCCCGCTGGCGGCGGTGGAGCGCGTGCGGCGAGTGTGCCCGGACGTGCGGGTGCGCCATCTCTACGGTCCGACGGAGGCCACGTTGTGCGCGACGTGGTGGCTGCTCGAACCCGGTGACCGGACGGGATCGGTGCTGCCGATCGGACGACCGCTTCAGGGGCGGCGGGTCTACGTCCTCGACGCGTTCCTGCGGCCCGTGCCCGCCGGGGTGGCGGGCGAGCTGTATGTCGCCGGAGCCGGTGTGGCGCAAGGCTATCTGGAGCGTCCCGGGTTGACGGCCGAGCGGTTCGTGGCCGATCCGTTCGTTCCCGCCGGGCGCATGTACCGGACCGGGGACCTGGCGTACTGGACGGATCAGGGCGTGCTGGCCTTCGGCGGGCGCGCCGACGACCAGGTGAAGATCCGCGGCTATCGCGTGGAACCCGGCGAGATCGAGGTGGCCCTCGCCGGTCTGCCGGGGGTCGGCCAGGCCGTGGTGCTGGCCAGGCACGAGCACCTGATCGGGTACGTGGTCGCCGAAGCGGGACGCGACGTCGACCCGGCGTGGCTGCGCGAAGAGCTCGCCGAGACGCTGCCCGAGTTCATGGTCCCGGCCGTGGTGCTGGTGCTGGACGAGTTGCCGTTGACGGTCAACGGAAAGGTGGACCGTCGGGCGCTGCCCGAACCGGACTTCGCGTCGAAGTCGGTGGGCCGGGAACCGGTCACCGACGCCGAACGAGTCCTTTGTGGAGTGTTCGCCGAAGTCCTGGGCCTCGACCGCGTCGGGATCGAGGACAGCTTCTTCGAACTCGGCGGCGACTCGATCTCGTCGATGCAGGTCGCCGCCCGTGCGCGGCGCGAGGGGATTTCCCTTACCCCGCGTCAGGTTTTCGAGCTGCGAACCCCGGAGCGCCTCGCGGCTTTGGCGCAGGAGGCGGGCACGGCGCCGCGCGCCGAGGTCGTCACCGGCGTGGGGGAGATCCCGCGGACGCCGGTGATGCTCGCCCTCGGGGAAGACGCGACGCGCCCCGGCTTCGCGCAGGTGCGGGTCGTCGTCACCCCGGCGGGCTTGAAGCTGGACGCGCTGGTGAGCGCCGTGCAAGCGGTGCTGGACGCGCATGATCTGCTGCGGGTCCGGGTGGAGCCGGACGGTCGGCTGATCGTGCCCGAAAGCGGTGCGGTGGACGCGGCCGGCCTGGTCACGCGGGTGGCCGCAGGGACGGCGGAACTCGACGAGGTCGCCGAGCGCGAGGTCCGGGCGGCGACGGGCACGCTGGACCCGTCGGCGGGGATCATGGCGCGGGTCGTGTGGGTCGACGCCGGGGACGCCGAGCCGGGCCGGTTGGCCTTCGTGGCGCATCACCTGGCGGTGGACGCGGTCTCGTGGGGGATCGTGCTGCCGGATCTGCAGGCGGCCTACGACACGGCGAGCTCCGGCGGAACCCCCACCCTGGAAGCTCCCACGACGTCGTACCGGCAGTGGGCGCGACGGCTGACCGAACAGGCGATCGGCGAGAGCACCGTGGCCGAACTCGAGGACTGGGCCGCCGTGCTGGAGGGCGCGGACCCGGCACTGGAGCAGGACACCGGGCAGCATGCCGGGCAGTCGCACTCGTGGTCCACGCGCCTTTCCGGGGCCGAGGCACGGAACCTGGTGGCGCTCTTGCCGGGAGCGTTCCACTGCGGGATCCAGGACGTCCTGCTGGCGGGTCTCGCGGGTGCGGTGGCGCGGGTGCGCGGTACCGGCGCCGGGCTGCTGGTGGACGTGGAAGGGCATGGCCGCGAAGCCGCCGACGGCGAGGACCTGCTGCGCACCGTGGGCTGGTTCACCAGTGTTCACCCGGTCCGCCTCGAACTGTCCGATGTGGACCTCGCTGCCGCCGGACAACTGCTGAAGACCGTGAAGGACCAGATCCGCGCCGTTCCCGGCGACGGATCCGGCTACGGGCTGCTGCGCCATCTCAATCCCGACGCTCGAGCGAGGCTGGCCGGGTTGCCGTCCTCGCGGATCGGCTTCAACTACCTCGGCCGGACCGTCCTCGCTCCCCAGGACACCGCGTGGCAGCCAGGGGGCGAGGGGCCGCTGGGTGGTGGCCCGGACATGGTCCTCGCCCACGCCGTCGAGTTCAGCGCGGAAGTCCAGGACACACCGGACGGACCCCGGCTGGGGCTGGCCATCGACACCCGGGAATCCGACTTCGCCACGGTGGAGCGGCTCGGCGAGGCCTGGCTGGAGACGCTGATCGGTCTCGCCGCGCTCGCCGGGGATCCCGACGCGGGCGGGCACACGCCGTCCGACTTCGAGCTCGTCGGCCTGACACAGCGGGACGTGACGGAGCTGGAGGCCGCGACGCCGGGCTTGGCGGACATCTGGCCGCTGTCGCCGCTGCAGGAAGGCATGCTCTTCGAACGGGCCTTCGACGCCGACGGGGTCGATGTCTATCAGAGCCAGCGGATCCTGGACCTCGACGGACCGCTCGACGCGCGACGGCTGCGCGCGGCCTGGAACCAGGTTCTCGCCCGGCACGCGTCGCTCCGCACCGGCTTCCACCAGCTGGGTTCCGGCGAAACGGTGCAGGTCGTCTCGGCCGTGGCCGAAATCCCTTGGCGCGAGGCGGATCTGTCGCACCTCGACGAGGTCGCCGCGGCCGTGGAGGTCGAACGGCTGCTCGCGGAAGATCAGGCTCAGCGGTTCGACGTGACCAAGCCGCCGTTGCTGCGGCTGACGCTGATCCGCCTCGGCGCCGACAGGCACCGGCTCGTGCTGACGTCACACCATGTCGTGCTGGACGGCTGGTCCACGCCGCTCATCGTGGGCGAGGTGTCGACCGCCTACGCGGGCGGGCAGATCCCGTCGGCACCGTCCTATAAGGACTATCTGGCTTGGTTGGGTCGTCAGGACGACGACCGGACGCGCTCGGCATGGGCGGCCGAGCTCGCCGGCGCGGACGAACCGTCCCTTGTGGACGTCGACGCGGGCAAGGCGATGGTCATGCCCGGGGACCACGCCGAAGTGCTGTCCGAGGAGACAACCCGCGCGCTCACCGAGCTCGCCAGGGGAAACGGTTTGACGACCAGCACGATCCTGCAGGCCGCCTGGGCGCTGGTGCTGGCGCGGCTGGCGGGCCGGACGGACGTGGTGTTCGGGTCGGTGGTGTCGGGGCGGCCGGCGGAGGTGCCGGACGTCGAGCGGATGGTGGGGATGTTCATCAACACCGTCCCCGTCCGCGTGCGGCTCGACGGTGCTCGGCCGGTGCTGGAGCTGTTCCAGGACCTGCAGGGGCGCCAGGCGGCGCTGACCGAACACCAGTACCTGGGGCTGCCGGAGATCCAGAAGGCGGCAGGCGCGGGCGCTGTTTTCGACACCATCGTGATGATCGAGAACTACCCGCACACCGCCGACGGTCTCGGCGACGACGACGGGGTCGCGATCAGCTCCGTGGTCACCCGGACCGGCACCAGCTATCCGCTGACCATGAACGTCAGCCTCGGGGATCGCTTGCGGATCAACGTGTCCTACCGGCCCGACAGGCTCGGCGCCGAAGCGGCCGCCGAGGTCGCCAGGCAGGTCGTACGGGTCCTGGAACAGGTGGTGGCGCGGCCTTCGCTGCCGGTGGGCCGCCTCGGCGTGACGAGCGAACCGGCCCGCGAGTCGGTGGTGGAACGCTGGAACTCGACGGGAGAAGCGGCCGACACGACGTCGGTGCCGGAGTTGTTCCGCCGCCAGGCTGTCGCTTCGCCGGACGCGGTGGCGGTCGTGGACGGGGAACGAGCCCTGTCCTACGCCGACCTCGACCGGGAATCTGACCGGCTGGCCGGACAGCTGGCCGGTCTCGGCGTGCGGCGTGGTGACCGCGTCGGCGTGGTGATGGCGCGCGGCGCGGACCTGCTGGTCGCCCTGCTCGCGGTCTGGAAGGCGGGTGCCGCGCAGGTCCCGGTGAACGTGGACTACCCGGCGGAACGGATCGAGCGGATGCTGGCCGACGCCGGGGTCTCGGTCGCGGTCTGCCTCGAAGCGAGCCGCAAGGCGGTGCCGGACGGGGTCGAGCCGGTGCTCGTGGACGCCCCGGCGATCGGCGCCACGCCGCTCGTCTCGGTGGGAGCGCACGACGTCGCGTACGTCATGTACACGTCGGGATCGACAGGCGTGCCGAAGGGTGTCGCGGTGCCGCACGGAAGTGTGGCGGCGCTGGCGAGCGACCCGGGGTGGTCGCAGGGCCCCGGCGATCGTGTCCTGCTGCACGCGTCGCATGCTTTCGACGCGTCGCTGGTCGAGATCTGGGTGCCGCTGGTCAATGGAGCGTGCGTGGTGGTCGCGGAACCGGGCACTGTCGACGCGGAGCGGCTGCGCGAGGCGATCTCGCGCGGCGTGACCACCGTCCACCTGACGGCGGGCGCTTTCCGTGCGGTGGCCGAGGAAGCGCCGGAGTCCTTCCGCGGCCTGCGGGAGCTCCTGACCGGCGGGGACGCGGTCCCCCTCGCCTCCGTCGAACGGATGCGCCTGGCCTGCCCGGACGTCCGGGTCCGGCAGCTCTACGGCCCGACCGAGATCACCCTCTGCGCCACGTGGCTCGTCCTCGAACCGGGGGACGAGACGGGCGGGATCCTGCCGATCGGCGGTCCGCTGGCCGGACGTCAGGCCTATGTGCTCGACGCGTTCCTGCAGCCGGTGGCGCCGAACGTGCCCGGCGAGCTCTATCTCGCCGGAGCGGGACTGGCGCACGGCTACCTGGGCAACACCGCGTCGACCGCGGAACGGTTCATCGCCAACCCGTTCGGGCCAGGGAGGATGTACCGGACCGGCGACCTGGCGCGCTGGACGGAGCGGGGCGAACTGCTGTTCGGTGGGCGTGCCGACTCGCAGGTGAAGATCCGGGGCTACCGGGTCGAACCCGGCGAGATCGAGGCGGCGCTGACCGAGGTCCCCGACGTCGCGCAGGCGATCGTAGTGGCACGGGAAGAACGTCCCGGCGAAAAGCGGCTGGTCGCCTACGTGACCGCGGAATCGGGACAGGGACTGGAATCCGACGCGGTCCGCGAGCATCTCGCGGCCCGGCTGCCGGAGTTCATGGTGCCCTCGGTGGTGCTGGTGCTGGACGGCTTCCCGTTGACACTCAACGGAAAGATCGACCGCGCGGCGCTGCCCGCCCCCGAGTTCACGCCGAGGGCAGCCGGTCGCGAACCGCGCACCGAGACCGAGCGGGTGCTGTGCGACCTGTTCGCCGAGCTCCTCGGGCTGGACCGGGTCGGCGCCGACGACGGTTTCTTCGAGCTGGGCGGGGACTCGATCCTCTCGATGCGGTTGGCCGCCCGCGCGCGCCGCGAGAATCTCGTCTTCGGGGCCAAGCAGGTCTTCGAGCAGAAGACGCCCGCTGGGATCGCGGCGGTCGCCGAGCACGGCGGACAGGCGCGGGCCGAGGACACCGAGGGTGTCGGTGAGGTCCCGTTGACGCCGGTGGTGCGGGCGCTGCTCGAACGCGATCCGCTCGGGCTGACCCGGGAAGGCATGGCGCAGTGGGTGATCGTCGACGTGCCCGCAGACCTTTCCGTGCCCGCGCTGGCGGCCGGACTGGGCGCGGTGCTCGACACGCACGATCTGCTGCGGGGCCGGATCGTCGAGACCGAGGGCGCGGAGCCCAGGCTCGTCGTGGCCGAAAGGGGAACGGTCGACGCGGCGACGCTGGTCGAACGGGCCACCGGGGGCGACCTCGACGAAATCGCGAGTGACGCGGCGGCACGCCTGGATCCCGTCGGCGGCGTGATGGTGCGGGCGGTCCTGGTGGACGCCGGACGGCTCGTGGTGGCCGCGCATCACCTCGTGGTCGACGTGGTGTCGTGGCGAACCCTGCTGCCTGACCTGCAGACGGCCTGTGAAGCCGCGATCGCGGGCCTGCGGCCGTCGCTCGATCCGCCGGACGTCTCGTTCCGGCGCTGGTCGCGGACGCTGGCCGACGAGGCGATGCTCCGGACCGGCGAGCTGGCGACGTGGACGGCGATCCTCGACGGCGCGCGGTCGCGGCTGGGCGAGCTCGATCCCTTGCGCGACACCGTGTCGAGCGCGGGACGCCGGTCCTGGACCGTGCCCGCGGGCACGCTGGTGGAGAAGGCCACCTCGGCCTTCCACTGCGGTGTCCACGAGGTCTTGCTGGCCACCCTGGCCGGCGCCGTGGCCGGTTGGCGCGGCGGCACCGCCGTCGTGGTGGACGTCGAAGGCCACGGCCGTCAGCCCCTTGGCGAGATGGACCTTTCGCGGACGCTCGGCTGGTTCACCGACGTCCATCCGGTCCGGCTGGACGTCACCGGCGCAGACCCGGCCGAGGTGAGCGCGGGCGGCGACGCGGCAGGCCGATTGCTGAAGCAGGTCAAGGAAAACGTGCGAACCGTGCCCGACGGCGGGCTCGGCTACGGGATGCTGCGCTACCTCAACGCCGAGACGGGGCCGGTCCTCGCGGCGCTGCCGAAGGCGGAGATCGGGTTCAACTACCTCGGCCGCTTCTCGTCGGGCTCCGACGGTGCCACGCGCCCTTGGCAGATAACGGGAATCGTCGGCGGCGCGGCCGAGCAGGACACGCCGTTGCGGCACGCCCTGGAGATCGACGCCGTCGTGGCGGACGGCCCGGACGGACCCGAGTTCAGCCTGACCGTGACCTGGGCCCGGCGGATCCTCGACGACGCCGAGGCGGAGTCGTTCGCCGACGCGTGGCTCGCCATGTTGACCGGCCTCGCCACCCACGTCGACGGCGGCGGTGCCGGGGGACACACGCCGTCCGACTTCCCGCTCGCCGCGCTGACGCAGCGAGAGGTGACGGAGGTCGAGGCCGTCGCGCCGGATCTGCTCGACATCTGGCCGCTTTCCCCGCTGCAGGAAGGTTTGCTGTTCCACACCGCCGACGAGCACGGCCCGGACGTCTACGCGAGCATGCGGACCCTCGCCCTCGACGGCCCGCTGGACGTCGCCCGCTTCCGCGCGTCCTGGCAGGCCTTGCTCGACAGGCACGCCGCCCTGCGGGCGAGCTTCCTCCAGCTCCGGTCCGGGACGGCCGTGCAGGCGATCGCCCGCGAGGTGACGCTGCCCTGGCGGGAGACGGACCTTTCCGGGCGGCCCGAAGACGAGGCCCTGGCGGAATTCGGCAGGCTCGCGGACGAACAGCACGCGGAGCGGTTCGATCTGGCCCAGGGGCCGCCGCTGCGCCTGCACCTGGTGCGCCTCGGCGAACGCAGGCACCGGCTGATCGTGACGTCGCATCACATCGTGGTCGACGGCTGGTCCCTGCCGCTCATCGCCGCCGACGTGCTGGCGGCCTACGAAGCGGGCGGTGACGGCCGGGCGCTGCCCGCCGCGGCGTCGTATCGCGACTATCTCGCCTGGATCGCCCGTCAGGACAAGACGGCCGCCCAGGAGGCGTGGCGGACCGAACTCGCGGGCCTCGACGAGGCGACGCAGGTCGTGCCGCCGGAGTCGATCCTCACGCCGCTCGCGCCCGAACGCGTCCGGTTCGAACTCGGCGACGAGCCGAGCAGGCTCCTGGCGGAGTTCAGCCGCCGTCACGGCGTCACGCCGAACACGCTCTTCCAGGGGCTCTGGGCACTGCATCTGGCCCGGCTGACCGGACGCGAGGACGTCGTCTTCGGCGCCGCTGTGGCCGGACGCCCGCCCGAGATCCCCGGCGTGGAGGTCTCGATCGGCCTGTACATGAACATGCTTCCGGTCCGGGCCCGCCTCATCGGCGCCGAACCGGTCGTCGATCTGTTGAAGGGCTTGCAGGAACGGCAGGTCGCGTTGCTGCCGCACCAGCACCTCGGGCAGAGCGAGATCACCAAGTCCGCCGGCCGCGGCGCCGCGTTCGACACGATCGTGGTGTTCGAGAACTATCCGCCCCCGCCGCCCCGGTTCGACGGTCCCGACGCGCTCGTCCTGAGCCCGGCGGGGAATTCGGACGACGACGGGCACTATCCGCTGTCCCTGCGAGCGTCCGTGGCGGGAGGCCCCGTCCGCGGCGAACTCATCTACCGGCCGGACGTGGTCGACCGGGCCGGGGCCGAGGAGATGGTCGCGTCGCTGCTCCGCGCGCTCGACCAGGTGCTGGCCGAGCCCCGGACGCCGGTGGGCCGGATCGGCCTGCTCGGCCCGGAGCAGCGCCGTCTGGTGGTGGACGAGTGGAACCGGACCGACGCGCCACTCACGGAGAAGACGCTGCCGGTGCTGGTCCGCGAACAGGCGGAGCGGACGCCGGACGCGGTGGCCGTCCAGGACGGGACGCGGAGCCTGACGTACGGCGAACTGCTCGGCGAGGTCGAAGCGCTGGCCCGGCTGCTCGTGGGGCTGGGCGTGCGGCGGGAGACCCGGGTGGGCGTGGTCGTCGGTCGCTCGGCCGAGCTGGCCGTGACCCTGATGGCGGTTTCGTTCGCGGGCGGGGTTTTCGTGCCCGTCGACCCGGACTATCCCCGTGAGCGTGTCGAGTTCATGCTGGCGAATTCGGCACCCGAGGTGCTGGTGTGCACGAAGGCGACCCGGGAGGTCGTGCCCGTGGGGTTCGCGGGCACGGTGCTGATGCTGGACGAACTGCCCGCCGCCGATCCGGGCGTCGAATTGCCGCCGGTGGCAAGGGAAGACGCGGCGTACGTGATCTACACGTCCGGGTCGACAGGGGTGCCCAAGGGTGTCCTGGTCACCCACTCCGGGCTCGTCAACCTGGGCTACGCGCATATCGAGCGGATGGCCGTGACGTCGTCCTCGCGGGTCCTGCAGCTGTCCGCGATCGGCTTCGACGCCATCGTTTCCGAGCTCTACATGGCCTTGCTGGCCGGCGCGACCCTGGTCCTGCCGGACGCGGCGAGCATGCCTCCCCGGATGACGCTGGGCGACGCGATCCGGCAGGCGGGCATCACCCACCTGACCGTGTCGCCGAGTGTGCTCGCGAGCGAGGACGACCTGCCGGACACGCTGCGGACCGTGCTGACGGGCGGCGAGGCCCTGCCCGCCGCGCTGGTGGACCGCTGGTCGCCGGGCCGCCGGGTGATCCAGGCGTACGGGCCGACCGAGACGACCATCTGCTCGACGATGAGCGCCCCGTTGTCGCCGGGACACGACCAGGTCCCGCTCGGCGGCCCGATCCACAACGTGCGGCACTACGTGCTCGACGCGTTCCTGCGGCCGGTGCCGCCGGGCGTGGTCGGCGAGCTGTACATCACCGGCGTCGGGCTGGCTCGCGGCTACCTCGGGCGGCCCGGCCTGACGGCGGAACGGTTCGTCGCCAGCCCGTTCGCCCCCGGCGAGCGGATGTACCGCTCCGGCGACCTGTTCCGCTGGACCCGGGAAGGCCAGCTGCTGTTCGCGGGCCGGATCGACGCGCAGGTCAAGGTGCGCGGATACCGGGTCGAGCCCGCCGAGATCGAGGCCGTGCTCGCGGAGCATCCGTGGGTCGGCCAGGTCGTGATCTCCGTCCGCCGGGACGGGCCGGGCGACAAACGGCTGGTGGCCTACGTCGTGCCGTCGGCCGAAGCCGCCGACGGGAACGGCGCGCTGACCGCCGCGCTGCGGGAGCTGGCGGCCGAACGCCTGCCGGACTACATGATGCCCGCGGCGTTCGTGGCGCTGGAGAAGATGCCGCTCACCCCGAACGGCAAGCTCGATCATCAGGCACTGCAAGCCCCCGACTTCGCCGCGCTGTCCTCGAAACGGGCCCCGCGCACCCCCGCCGAGGCGAGGTTGTGCGAACTGTTCGCGGAAGTGCTCGGCCTGGAGCAGGTGGGGCCCGACGACAGTTTCTTCGAACTCGGCGGCGACTCGATCACCTCGATGCAGCTTTCGGTCCGGGCTCGCGGCACCGGGCTGAAGCTGACCCCGCGGCAGGTGTTCGACGAGAAGACACCGGAACGGCTGGCGGCGATCGCCCGGGAACTCCCGGGTGAGGACGAGACCGCCGCGGCGCCGGAACCCGCCGGGGGCACGCTCGTCGCCCTCTCCCCGGACCAGATGGACCTACTCGAGGCCGGGCTGGCCGAATGACCGCCTTAAGGAGCACATTGTGACCGTTGACGACACTCGCGCGAAGCGTCGCTCCAGCGTGGAGGACGTCTGGCCTCTTTCCCCGCTGCAGGAGGGAATGCTCTATCACACCGCCCTCGACGACGAGGGTCGTGACACCTACACCGTGCAGACCGTCTACGCCATCGACGGACCGCTGGACGCCGGTCTGCTGAGGGTGTCTTGGCAGGCAC
Source organism: Amycolatopsis sp. NPDC102522 (assembly GCF_055584485.1). NCBI lineage: Bacteria > Bacillati > Actinomycetota > Actinomycetes > Pseudonocardiales > Pseudonocardiaceae > Amycolatopsis > Amycolatopsis sp. NPDC102522. Next base: position 77,350 of record NZ_JBVJLY010000032.1, read on the forward strand.
TCGTGGACAGGCATGCCGCACTGCGGGCCTGTTTCCGCTATGTCAGCGGCGCGCAGATGGTGCAGGTGATCGCGCGGGACGCGGAAATCCCTTGGCGTGAAACGGATCTCGCCGGGCTGCCGGACGACGTCGCCGACAGCGAGGTCGACCGGCTGGCGGGCGACGAGCTCGCCGAGCGGCTGCGCATCGAGGCGGCGCCGCTGATGAAACTGCACCTGATCCGGCTCGGCCCGGAGCGCCACCAGCTCGTGCACACACTGCACCACGTGCTGGTCGACGGCTGGTCGATGCCGATCCTGCACCGAGAGCTCGCCGCGATCTACGCGGCGGGCGGGGACGCGTCCGGCCTTCCACCGACAGTGTCCTATCGGGACTATCTCGCCTGGCTCGGCAAGCAGGACAAGGAAGTGGCGCGCGCGGCCTGGCGGGACGAGCTCGTCGGGCCGGACACGCCGACCACGGTCGCCGCGCCCGATCCGGGCCGCGTACCGGACATCCACACGACGGTGGTCGAGCTGTCCACGGAGCTGACGGACGGCTTGGCGCGGTTCGCGCGCGGCAACGACCTCACGCTGAACACCGTCGTGCAGGGCGCGTGGGCCGTCGTGCTGGCGCAACTCGCGGGCCGCGACGACGTCGTGTTCGGCGCGACCGCTTCCGGGCGGCCCGCCGACCTGGACGGCGTGGAGGCGATGGTCGGCCAGCTGCTCAACACCCTGCCGGTGCGGGTCCGGCTCGACGGCGGGCTTCGCGCCGTCGAGCTGTTCGCGCGGCTGCAGCGCGACCAGTCGGCGCTCATGGCCCACCAGCACCTCGGGCTGCAGGACGTGCAGGCCGTCGTCGGACCCGGCGCGGTCTTCGACACGCTCGTCATCTACGAGAACTTCCCCCGCAAGGGACTCGGCCGGGCATCGGACGAGGGCCTGACCCTGATCCCGGTGAAGCGCGGGCGCAACTCGTCGCACTACCCGTTCACGCTGATCACCGGACCCGGCGAGCGGATGCCGCTGATCCTCGACTACGACCGGACCCTGTTCGACGCCACGGCCGCCGAATCGGTCGTCGGTGCGATGGCACGCCTGCTGGAGCGGCTTGTCGCCGAGCCCGACGTCCTCGTCGGCCGTCTGACCCTGGCGAGCGAGGCCGAGCGCGCCCTGGTGGTGGACGACTTCAACGCGACCGCGGGCCCGGTGCCGGGGGAGTCCGTCGTCCAGCTGTTCGCCCGGCGGGTGGCCGCGGCGCCGGAAGCGGTCGCGATCACCGCCGCCGACGGCGCGAACCTGACCTACGCCGAAGTCGACGGCGCGTCGGATCGGCTGGCGGGCTACCTCGCCGGTCGCGGCGTCGGTCGTGGCGACCGTGTCGGGGTGGCCATGGAACGCTCGCCGGAGCTGGTCATCGCGTTCCTGGCGATCTGGAAGGCGGGCGCCGCCTACGTCCCGGTGGACGTCGAGTACCCGGCCGAGCGGATCTCGTTCATTTTCAGCGATTCCGGCGTCTCGACCGTCCTGTGCACGGAAGCCACCAGCGCTGTCGCGCCGGAGAACGCGATCGTGCTCGACGCGCCCGCGACGCGCGCTGCCATCAACGACTGCGCGGCGCCGGAGATCCGGCCGCACGCGGGCGATCTGGCGTATGTCATGTACACCTCCGGATCCACCGGCCTGCCGAAGGGCGTGGGCATCCCGCACGGGGCCGTCGCCGGTCTGGCGGGTGACGCGGGCTGGCAGATCGGGCCCGACGACGGCGTGCTGATGCACGCGACGCACGTCTTCGACCCGTCGCTCTACGCGATGTGGGTGCCGCTCGTCTCGGGCGCCCGTGTCCTGCTCACCGAGCCGGGGGCGCTGGACGCGGCCGGGGTCCGGCAGGCCGTGGGACGCGGCGCGACCTTCGTCCACCTCACCGCCGGCAGCTTCCGCGCGCTGGCGGAGACGTCGCCGGAATGCTTCGACGGCCTGGTCGAGATCGGGACCGGCGGCGACGTGGTTCCCCTGCAGTCGGTGGAGAACCTGCGGCGGGCCCAGCCCGGTTTGCGCGTGCGCAACACCTACGGGCCGACCGAGACCACGCTGTGCGCGACGTGGCTGCCGATCGAACCCGGTGACGTGCTCGACCGGGAGCTGCCGATCGGCCATCCGATGACCAACCGCCGGATCTACGTCCTCGACGCCTTCCTGCGCCCGGTCGCGCCGGGGGTGGCGGGTGAGCTGTACATCGCGGGCACCGGGCTGGCGCGGGGGTACCTGAACAGCCCCGGCCTGACGGCGGACCGCTTCGTGGCGTGCCCTTTCCTTGCCGGTGAACGCATGTACCGCACCGGGGACAGGGCGCGCTGGACCCGTGACGGCGAGATCGTGTTCCTCGGCCGCGCCGACGACCAGGTGAAGATCCGCGGCTACCGGGTCGAGCTCGGCGAAGTGGAGGCCGTGCTGGCGGCCCAGCCGGGAGTGGTCGAAGCGGTCCTCCTGGCGCGGGAAGACCAGCCGGGCGAGAAGCGCCTTGTCGGCTACTTCGTGTCCGACGGCGGCGACGCGGGGCCGGAGGAGATCCGGCGGCAGATGGCGCTGGTCCTGCCCGACTACATGGTCCCGATCGCGGTCGTCGCCCTGCCCGGCCTGCCCGTCACCCCCAACGGCAAGGTGGATCGCCGGGCCCTGCCCGCCCCGGATCTCGTGGGACGCGCGTCGGAGAAGGCGCCGGAGAACGAGACCGAGAAGGTGTTGTGCGCGCTGTTCGGCGAGATCCTCAGCGTGGAGCAGGTAGGTGTCGACGACGCTTTCCATGACCTCGGCGGCAGTTCGGCGCTGGCCATGCGGCTCGTCGCGCGGATCCGGGAGGAACTCGGCGAGGACCTGCCGATCCGGCAGCTGTTCTCCTCGCCGACGCCCGCCGGGCTGGCCAGGGCTCTGGCCGCGAAGTCCCGCCCCGTCCTCGAAGTCGCCCAGCGGCCGGACCGGGTGCCCCTCACCGCCCGGCAGCTGCGCGCCTGGCTGCTGGCCGATCCCGGTGGCGAGACGGCGGGTCTGACCACCTCGGTCGCCCTGCGGTTGCGCGGCAAGCTGGACGTGCCCGCGCTGACGGCGGCGCTCGGCGACGTCGCGACCCGGCACGAGCTCCTTCGCACGACTTTCCCCGGCGACGTGCAAAGCGTGCACCAGCACGTCCACGACGCCCCGGCGGTCGAGCCGACGCCGGTCCCGGCCACCGAGGAGGACCTTCCCGGGCTGCTCGCGGAGCGGCGCGAGTCGGCCTTCGACCTCACCAAGGATCTGCCGTGGAGATGTGACCTCTTCGCGCTGTCGGACAAGGAGCACGTCCTTCACCTGCAGGTGCACCGGATCCTCGCGGACGATGACTCGCTGGACGTGTTCTTCCGCGATCTGGCGGCCGCGTACGGCGCGCGGCGCGAAGGCCGTGTCCCGCAGCGTGCGCCGCTGGCCCTGCAGTTCGCCGACTACGCGCTCTGGGAGCGGCGGCTGCTCGAAGACGAGGACGAGCCGGGCAGCCTGATCAACGAGCAGATCTCCTTCTGGCGGGACAACCTGGCGGGCATCGACGGGGAGACGGTGCTCCCGTTCGACCGGCCGCGGCCCGCCGTCCCCTCGCGGCGCGCCGATACGGTCGCGCTGCGGCTGGACGCCGGCCCGCACGCCCGGCTGACGGCGGCTGCGGAGTCGACGGGCGCGGAGACGCACCAGCTGGTGCACGCCGCGCTCGCCATGCTGCTGACCGGCTACGGGGCGGGCCACGACCTGGTGATCGGCACGACGCTGCCCAGGGACGAGGAGCTCTTCGACCTCGAACCGATGGTCGGACCGTTCACCCGGCCGCTCGCCCTGCGCACGGATCTCTCGGGCGACCCGGACTTCCTGGAGGTCGTCAGCAGGGTGCAGGAAGCCTTCCAGGCCACGGAACAGCATCTGGACGTGCCTTTCGAACGGATCGTCGAGCTGCTTGACCTGCCCGCCTCGCTTTCGCGGCATCCCGTGTTCCAGGTGGGACTGCGGGTGGACGAGGAGGACATCGACGGCTGGTCGGCGGCGGAACTGCCCGCCCTGCGCACCAGCGTCGAACCCGGCGGGACCGAGGCCATGGAGCTGGATCTCGCGATCAAGCTCACCGAGCGCTTCGATGACGACGACAACCCCGGCGGTCTCGAAGGCGCGCTGCACTTCGCCACCGACCTGTTCGACCAGGCCACGGCCGAGTCGGTGGCCCGGCGGCTGGTCCGCGTCCTCGAACAGGTGGCGGAGGATCCGCAACGGCGGATCAGCGACCTGGATCTCTTCCTCGACGACTTCGAACGCGGCCGTCCGCCCATCGCCCCGGCGCGGTGGGCCGGGGCTGTGCCCCAGGTGGTCGCCGACCTCGCCGGGGACGACCCGGTCGGCGCGCTCGTGCTGGACGACAGGCTGCGTCCCGTCGCTCCGGGCACCGTCGGCGATCTCTACGTCGTCGGCCCGGCCGTGGACGCGGGACCGGCCGAGCTGCCGACCGTGCCGTGTCCGTTCGGGGAGGAAGGGCACCAGATGCTGCGCACGGGCCTGCTGGCCCGGAAGACCCCCGCGAAGACCTTGGTCGTCGTGGGCGAGCGGCGGCGGGCGAGCACTTCGGTGAAGACCGGCGACTTCGAGATCCTGCTGCCGCTGCGGGCCGACGGCGACCGGCCGCCGCTGTTCTGTGTGCACGCGAGCGGCGGCTTGAGCTGGAACTACGAGCCGCTGCTGCGGTACCTCCCGGCGGATCAACCGGTCTACGGCGTGCAGGCACGCGGCCTGGCCCGGACCGAACCGCTGCCGGGCAGCGTCGAGGAGATGGCGGCCGACTACCTGGGCCAGATCCGCGCCGTGCAGCCGACCGGGCCGTACCACCTCCTCGGCTGGTCGCTCGGCGGCCGCATCGCGCAGGCGATGGCCAAGGTGCTGGAGGCGGAAGGGGAGAAGGTCGGCCTGCTGGCCCTCCTCGACGCCTATCCCGTCTACATGGGACGCAAGACGACCGGCGCCGCGAGCGAAGAAGCGGCCCTGTCGAAGCGGAACCAGGCGGACCTGGATCTCGCGGGTCAACTGGTCAAGGGGGAGGCCGCCCGGTCGCGCCTGGAGGCTGTCATGCGCAACCTCTGGGACGTCGGGCCGAAACACGTCTCGTCGCCCTTCGACGGCGACATCCTGCTCTTCGTGGCCACTGTGGACCGTCCCGAGCATCTGCCCGTCTCGGTGGCGAAGGCCAGCTGGAAGGACTTCACCAGCGGGGCCATCGAGACCCACGACGTCCCGTCCAACCACTACGACATGGTGCAAACCGCGGCGCTGGGCCAGATTGGAGCCATCGTCGCCGAAAAACTCCGGCACCGCCCGGAAGGTGAAAGGACACAACGATGACGAACCCGTTCGACAACGAAGCCGGTTCCTTTTTCGTGCTGGTCAACGACGAGGGCCAACACTCCCTGTGGCCGTCCTTCGCGGAGGTGCCCGCGGGCTGGACCCGTGTGCACGGCGAAGCCCCCCGCCAGGAGTGCCTCGCCTACGTCGAGGAGAACTGGACGGACCTCCGGCCGAAGAGCCTCATCCAGGAAGTCGGCGCCTGAGGAAGGCGTCCAGCCGCTCAACGCGGACGGTTGGACGGCCGCGGTCGTGAGTGGCCGCTCCGGAATCGCCTGGCTGCGGTCGTGAGGGGTAAGTGTCGTTAGAGCGACCCGAAACGCTCACGACCCACCGGCGGTGTTCGGTCACGGGAGCCCGGGCCGCTCCGGAACCGTCCGGCCGCGGTCGTGAGTGGCGCGGCGACGCAACCCCTCACCACACCGTGATGCCTCCAATGTGGCGTTGGGGACCTTGAGCGCCCCCAACGCCACATTGGGGGCATCCTCCCTGCTGGGAGCGCTGGCCCCCTTCACGGTTGTCCAGCGGCCGTGTCGCGAAAGCCACTTTCGCGACATCAGATGTCCCGAAAGATGCTCCTATTGATGTCAAGGGGTGTGGGTGAGGTCTGTGGTGAGTGCTCGGTGGATTTCGCGGGCTATGTAGCGTTTGAGG